>DASZTO010000073.1:0-64834 GCA_035548175.1 Phycisphaerae bacterium
CAGTTCTGGAGCAAGCCGGGTGTTGAAGCGATCATGGCCCTGCGCGCGATGTGGATGTGCCAGGACCAGCGCTGGGATCATTATTGGCTCAACCGCTCGGCCTATGGACTCGCTCAGGCCGCCTAAAGTGTCATGCACCCAAAGGAAAGTGCGATTCCGCGGTGCGTTTGCGGCACAGATGGGCGAACGTGTACACTGCGGGTTTGGCGGGGCGCGGGGGTTGCAGAAGATCAGGCAGGGCGCGCGCGTCCGGTGAACAGCCGGACGCTTCAGTTTTCAGGAAGTGTGCGATGGATGATAGGCGGCCAGGAGTGGCGACACGGACGGGGGAAGGGGAGGGGTCCGGGGAGCGCACGGGCCCATCGGGGGCGGCGCGGCCGGTGGGGCGGCGCTATCCCAAGCCGGCGGTGCTGCCGGTGCGTCTGGTGAATCTCTGCCTGCGTCCCGAGAGCTGGGCGGAAGCGGCGCGGTATCCTTTCTGGGTGACGCTGGTGACGCTGATCGCGGCGTTGATCATCGGCGCGGCGGCCACGGCGGTGGGGATCAGCCGGAGTTTTGTTCAGTCGCTGGTTGAGGTGGGGCAGGTGTATGACGCCCGTTACAGCCCGATGGACATGAGCGGGGCCGGGGTACTTTCGCCGGTGGGCGCATGGAAGGGGCCGGTAACGCTGTTCAACGGGGCGGTGGTGGTTGATCCGACGGGGCACACCACGATGGACAGCAGCGCGGCGCCGCAGATTCTGATCAATTCGCATGAGATGATCGAGCGCATGCCGGGCACGCCGACGATGCCGCTGACGAAGGCCCCGCTGATCAAGGATTTCGTGCCGCCGGCGGGACAGGTGAAGCGGATCGACGGGGCGGCGATCCAGGCGCTGGTGGCGCAGCGTCGCGGGGTGTTGCTCTTTACGCTCTGGGCGGCGGGCTTCATCAGCAAGCTGGTGGGCGAGACGCTGTGGGCGACGATCACGATATTCCTGATCAGCCCGATGGTGTCGATCGGGGCGGCGGTGGGCGGGAGGCGGCTGCTGATTCCGCGGCGCGTGGCGCATCGGATCGCGGGGGCGGTGGTGGTGCCGCTGATCGTTTTCGGCGGGGTCATGCAGGGTTGCGGCTATCCGCTGTCGGACGCGATCGGGCTGGAGCCGGCGCTGATCGTCTGGTTCCTGGCGGCGTCGGCGATGGCGGCGTGGGCGGGGGTGTTGGCGCGGCGGATGTACATGCCGGACAAGGGGAGGGCGCGCTCGTGAGGGCGGTGATCGTCATTCCCGCGCGGTATGGATCGACGCGTTTTCCGGGCAAACCGCTGGCGCGTCAAACGGGCAAGTATCTGATCGAACATGTGGTGGAGCAGGCGCGCAAGGCGCGCGGGGCGGCGGAGGTGGTGGTGGCCACGGACGATGCCCGGATCGCGGCGGCGGCAAGCAGTTTCGGTGCGCGGGCGGTGATGACATCCGCGGCGCATCCATCGGGCACCGACCGGGTCGCGGAGGTGATGAGGCACGGGGAGTTCGCGGGGATGGACATCGCGATCAACGTGCAGGGCGACGAGCCGGAGATCGATCCGGCGATCATCGAGAATTTGATCGGCGCGTGCGGGCGTCCGGGGGTGGAGATGGCGACCGTGAGCGCGCCGTTCGAGCATCACGGGGAGGTGGAGAATCCGAACATCGTCAAGGTGGTGACCGACCGAGCGGGGTTTGCGCTGTATTTTTCCCGTGCGGCGATTCCGTTCAATCGTGATGGGGGCGCGGCCGGGCCGTTGCCGCGCTACCACAAGCACCTGGGGATTTACGGCTATCGGCGGGAAGCGCTGCTGACGCTCGCGTCGTCTGCGGTGTGCGACCTGGAGCGGGCGGAAAAGCTGGAGCAGCTTCGGGCGCTGTACCTGGGCATGCGCCTATACGTCCACGATGCGGTCCGCGCCCCTCACGGCATCGACACGCCCGAGGATTATGCGGCTTTCGTGAAGCGATATAATGCGACGGCGGGTGCGCCGGCGGCGGTGTGAAAACAAGCGGGCGTGGTGTATAAAGCGGCGGGTCGGAACGCTCCGCAGGGATGTACTAACAGAGCGAGATCGCGATGGCTGAAGACTCAAACGAACTGCTGGCCTCCATCGGTCATACCAGCGACGAAACCGAATTTTACTCGCCGATGCCCCCCGGCTACGTCAAAGGCAAAACCAAGTACGTGGTCGTCGTGGGCACGGTGATGTCGGGGCTGGGCAAGGGCATTTTCGCGTCGTCGCTGGCCAAAATCCTCAAGGACAAAGGCCTCACCGTCGCTCCGATCAAAATGGAAGGCTACCTCAACCTGGATTCGGGCACGCTCAACCCGTTCCGCCATGGCGAAGTTTTCGTGCTTGAAGACGGCATGGAAACCGACATGGACCTGGGGACCTACGAGCGGATGCTCAACGAAAATCTCAACCGCCACAACTTCACGACCAGCGGGCAGATTTTTACCCGCGTCCTGGATCGTGAACGCCACGGCGGTTATCTCGGCCGCGACGTGCAGATGATTCCGCACGTGACCGGCGAGGTGAAGCGCCTGCTGCGCGATCTGGCCGCCACCAGCCAGGCGGACGTGGTGTTCATCGAAGTGGGCGGCACGGTGGGCGATTACGAAAACGGCTACTTCATCGAAGCGCTGCGCGAGCTGCGCTATGAGGAAGGGGAGGAAAGCGTGTGCGTCGTCGCCCTCACGTATGTGATGGAGCCCAAGACGCTCGGGGAGCAAAAGAGCAAGGCGGCGCAACTGGGCTTGCGCCAGGTGATGGAGGCGGGGCTGGTGCCGGATATCGTGGCGTGCCGGTGTCCCAGCCCGGTGACGGAGAAGGTGAAGCAGAAAATCTCGATGTTTTCCAACGTGTCGCTGCGGCGGGTTTTTTCGATGCACGATGTCGACAGCATTTACCTGGTGCCGGAAATGCTCCGCGAAGCCGGGATGGACCGTGAAGTGCTCACCATCCTGGGCCTGCACGACCGGGTGAACCAGCGTTCCGAAGACGTCGCCCGCCGGCGGTGGGTCCGCTTCGTCGACGACCTGCTGGCGCCCAAGGAGAAGGAAGTGGTGATCGGGATTGCGGGCAAATACACGGCCATCCGCGACGCCTACGCCTCCATCGACAAGGCCCTCGAACATTGTTCGGCGCACGCCCATTGCCGGGTCACCATCGACTGGATCGACACGACGGAGCTCACGCCGCGCAACGCGGGCGAACGCCTGAAGCATCTGCACGGCATCATCGTGCCGGGCGGGTTTGGCAATCGCGGGGTCGAGGGAAAAATCGCGTGCGTCCAGTACGCCCGGGAGAACAAGCTGCCGTTCCTGGGGATTTGCCTGGGCTTCCAGATGGCGGTGATCGAGTTCGCGCGCAACGTGTGCCATCTGGAAGACGCCAACTCCACCGAGTTCGCCCCGCGCTGCAAGAACCCCGTGATCGATATTCTGCCCGAGCAGAAAAAGATCGAAGGCCTCGGCGGCAACATGCGGCTGGGGGCGAAGGAAATCGACATCAGGCCCGGCTCGCTGCTGTCACATCTTTACGGCGATGCCACCAGCACCACGCTGCGTTTCCGGCACCGCTACGAAGTCGATCCCCGCTACATCGAAACCCTCACCAGCCACGGGCTGATTTTCAGCGGCCAGCATCCGACGCAGCCGATCATGCAAATGCTCGAACTCCCGCAAGCCACGCATCCTTATTTCGTCGGCACGCAGGCCCACCCGTGCCTGACCAGCCGGCCGCTGACGCCGGACGGCATGTTCCTGGGCCTGGTGAAGGCCGCGCTTGCCCGCGCCTACAACCAGGGCACGCTCATCGAGAACGTGGGCCCCGCGAAGTCCAACGGCAACGCGGCCGCCGCCTCATCGCCGGCCATGGCGATGACGGGCAAATAACAGCGGCGTCGTTTCATGCCTCGACGCCCGCCGGCGCGCCCTGGCACGCATCCGCGGGCTCGAAGATTTCACGTCCGTCGGCCACCTCCACCGACCATCCCGCGCCGCACCTGCCGCAGGCCGCCGGGAGTATTTCCCGAGTTCCGCCGCAACGCGCACAGCGCTCTCTTCCGCGGCCGGTGTAGAGGCCCAGCATCACCACCACGCCGGCGGGCCCGAGCAGCAGATTCCCGACGATCCAGCCGCTGGTCGTGCCGGCGCCCATGCGATAGCGCCGCGCGACCCAGAACGTGACGGCGGCCGCCAGAACCGCGCCGGCCGCGATGCCTGCATCGAACACCTGGGCGAATTCCATCGTGCGAATGTCGAGCACCCGATCGAGGACCCACGTCGGGCACAGCGGGCGCGCCGCGAGGGGAAAGATCAAGCCGAACATCGCGGTCTCGGTGACCTTTGGGCTGCGATAATCCGGCTGGCGCGGAAACGCCGTTTCCCGCAGCAGCTTCCCGTCCTGGTCATACTCCCAGAGCGCGGCCTGCAGTTCGGGATGCGTCGGGAGCGGCTCGGTCTCGAGCAGCAGGTGGTGATTCGCGAGGATCGCCGGGGCGATCTCATAGGCCGCGGGATCGACGGACATGGGGACGTCAAACAGCGTTTCGCCGGTCGGCCGCAGCGCGTAGAGCCTGCGGCGCGTGCTGACGACGATGGCGGGATTCTGCGGCGGCGCGAGTTGGGCCGCATAGAGGACCGGGTCATCCTGCGCCGCCGTGAACACCCGGCGCACCCGCCGCTGATCGAGTTCGATCCAATAGACCACAGAAGGAAAGGCAATGGCCCGGCCCATGGCGAGGGACGCCAGATTCAGGGGCGTTCCGGAAAATCGCTCCGTGGGCGCCGTGCCGACCGCGGAAAATCCGGCCGGACCGACGCTCCCGAGCTTGCGATGCGATACCGGATCGATCAACTCGATGAGCCGCTGGGGGACATCGTAGAGGGACAGGAAGGGCACCCGCACTCCCGGCGGCGCCACGGAGGACAACCTCGCGACGCCCGGAGTGGGGCTGCGATAGTCGTCGGACTCGAACTTACGGGCGGCCCATGGGAGCGCGGGCGGATCGACGAGGAAGGCGTTGAAGCGGACGAAAATTCCCGCATAGGCCGGGTCATTCGGATCGACGTGCTCATATTGCGGCAAGGGCTTTCCGGCGACATCGTCGAAGGCGAACGTGCGGTCGGCGTCGGCGATTGTTTCGGTGACGCGCACGATGTTTCCGTCGCGGTCGACCTGGTAATACTGCCAATGGCCGCCGACGTTGAAGCTGGTGCTCAGTCCCAGGATGAACATGCCGAGGGCGAGCGCGCCGGGATACATCATGGCGCCGAGTGCGCCGCGCGTGACGGCCGGTCCGTCCATTTCGCCGTTGCTGGAGAAGACTCCCCATGCGGCGGTCGCCCCGATGGCCTGGATGGCGAGCAGGACGGCCGCCGCCGCCGCGAATCCGGGGATGAGGAGGTAGGCGGCGACGGTCCCAAAAACGGCCAGGCCCAGGGGAAGGAGGCGCGTGCCGTGCCAGCGTGCCCGCCGGAGCAGGAGCACCATACCGGCAAAGTAGTAACAGCCGGCGCTGAGGACGTCGGCGGTGAGGGGCAGGGCCATCCGCCACTGGAAGGGCAGGGCCACGTGTCCGGGCCAGGCCGCCCATGCCGCAGTGAGCGCGCAGGGAAGCCCCAGCGCCCCGTACAGGAGCCCCAGCCCGGCGGCGCACTTCGCGGCGAATATCCGGCCGCGGCGCACCGGGCGATGCACCACGAAGGCCCAGTTGTCCGGCCGCACCTCGAACATGGCCTGCGCCGCGCCCATCAGGAGCCCCGCGATCGCCGCCAGAAAAGGGGTCGTCGCCTGGGCCAGCGCATACAGCAGCATCGCCGACGCATCGCGCATGCCATGCACGCAGATCGCCAGCAGCACCACGAAAATGACCGCCGCCCACTTGAGGTTTTCGCGCAGCTCGCGCACAAACACGCCCATCATGGCACGCCTCCCGGCAATTCCACGCGCTTGCTCGATTCCTCGGCACGCACGGTTTCCATGCTGCCCCCGAGATAACTCACGAACGCATCCTCGAGGCTGATCGGGGCCTCGCGCATGTCCACGGGGCCCATCCGGCGCAGTACCGACAGCGTCTCTTGGGTCACGTTCACCAGCGTGAGGCGCAGCTCCCTTCCCCGAACGACGCATTGGATCAAGCCGCGAATCGCCGGCGGCGCCGGAGGCGGCGAGGAGAAGCTCAGCACGAAGCACTGGACGCAGCTGCGGAACGTATCGAGCGAACACTGGGCCCGGAGCACGCTGTAATCCAGGATGGCGATGTGGTCCGCCATCCGCTCGATATCCGCCAGCAGATGCGAGGAAAATACGATGGTTCGATCGGCCTTGCGCGACGCATGCACCATCGACTCGAGGAGCGACCGCCGCGCCACCGGATCGAGCCCGATCGCGGGGTCGTCCAGTATCAGGAGGTCCGGCTCCGGCGCCAGGGTCATCGCCAGGCACAGCCCGGCCCGCTCTCCGCGCGACAGGTTCCGCGCCCGCGTCCTGGGGTCCACACGGAAGAACTTCAGCACTGAATAAAACAGGTCTGAATTCCAATGGGGATAGAATTGCGACTGATAGGCGTGGGCGTCGGCCACGCGCATCCATCCGTAAACCGGATGGCCCTCGGCGAGGTATCCGATCCGCGCCCGCGTTTCAGGCGACAACCGCCCGCTCTCCTGGCCGAGCACCCAGCTCTTTCCCCAGCTGGGCGCCAGCAGCCCGAGGATCATCCGCAGGCTGGTCGTCTTCCCCGAACCGTTCCGCCCGAGCAAGCCGAACACCGATCCGCGCGGCACGCTCAGGTTCACATCGAAGACGATGCGTTTGGTTCCGAAATACCGCGTCAGATGCTCGGTCCTGATGACGCACTCAGTCACGGCCGACCCCCTTTCCGCTGGCCGCCTCGAGCCGCTGCAGCTTGCGATCGAGCACTTCGCGCAACTCGTCGGGGGTGAATCCCAGGTGCAATCCGTCGGAAACGAAGGCTTCGAGCCGGCCGTCCAGGCGCCGCAGCCGCTCGGCTTTGGTGTAAATGGTTCGGCGCTGGGCGACGAACACGCCCTTGCCCTGCTGTCCGTCGAGGGCTCCTTCGCGGATCAGCTCCGCGTAGGCACGGCCGACGGTATTGGGATTGAGCACGAGCTCCTCGGCGAGCGCCCGCACGCTGGGGAGCTGCTCGCCCGCGGAAAGCTGTCCGGTGGCGATGGCCCGGCAGATCTGGTCGCAGATCTGCCGGTACATCGGGACCGTGCTCCCGGTCGCAAGTACGATATCGAGCCCCATGCCGCTCTCCTACTGTACCAAATCACTTAATACAGTAGACACAGCGACCGCCGGCCTGTCAACATAATTCCGGAAATTCCGCGCCGCCCCCGCCCCCCCCCCGCGCCCGCCCCGGCGCCCGCGGACCCTCAGAAATCCAGCGTCAGCGACAGCGACACGCGGGAATCGTTCCGCTTGCGGCCCTGCGACGGCTGGTTTTCATAATCGTCGTTATAGGCCAGCTTCAGCCCCAGGCCGCGTTCCACGTCGAGCTTGTAGTTCAGGGCGGTCTCGGAGTGAATCCGCCAGACATCCTGATCCAGCAGCGAGGTGGTGTAGGTGGTTTCATGCGTGGCGCTCAGGTGGGAGTTGATGGCGTATGACATGCGGATGCCGGCCTCGCCCGAGGGCGCCACGTCCGACTTGCCGTCGAAGGTCTTGAGGTACTCCACGCCCGGTCCGCCGCGCAGGTCCAGCTTGAAGCGATCGCCGCGAAAGAGGTAATAGCCCAACCCGCCGGAACCCTGGGCCTGGAGCGAAATGCCCTTGATCTCATCGTAGCGCACGTCGTCCGAGGCATAGGCGTACCATTTTTGGGTGAGGTCGTGGCGATAGACCGTGTTCTGATCGACGAGCCCCGCGGTCTGCGAGCCGTTGGACGTGCCGTAGAGCGCTTCGAACTTTTCCGTCAATTCCTCGGTGTTTTTCTGATAATGCAGGGTGAGGTCGGCGTTGAAGGAGGTGGTCTCGTCATTGCCCGCCGAGTTGACGGCGCCGATGGCCAGCGTGTTTTTCCAGTTGGGCCCGAAATCGAGGTAGTGTGTGAAGCGCCTGGGCGTCTCCGGGGTCTTGACGGGAGTCACCACCGCGGGCGCGGGGGGCGTGCCCGTCGGCGGGATGTTGGGCGTCTGGGTTTCCAGCCAGCCGACCGCCGCCGCCTGCGTGGCCGCGCCGCTTGCCGGCTGCGTGCCCGGCTGGGTGGGCGCGAGGGGGGAGAGATAGCGCTCCTGCGTGTTTCCGTCCGCCCGCACCACCGCCACCGGATGATCCGATTGAAGCGTGCGCACGGCGCTGCGCTCGATCTTCAACGTGCCCGCGTAGGGCGTCGATAGCGTGATCGCCCGCGGCGACACTTCCGTGATGTTGCCCGTGATCTTGTCCCCGTTCTTCAACGTCACGGTATCGGCGAGCGCGGAACTGGCCGCCAGCAATAAGACCATCGCGGGGAGCATGCGCATCATCAAAATCCTTTCGTAGAGCGGCAGCGGGGGGAAAACAGACAGTACGACCGATGCCGCGGCGCGGTTCCATGTTGCGGCGATTCGCGAACAAAAAAGCGCCTGGGCGTGCTGTCCCTTTAACATGACTGATGCACAATGGACAACCCCGCCGCCCTGCTGGTTAGCGGGCGGGCAGCGGAATCGCCACGCCCGCGGCCTGCCGGCAGATGGAGCCGAACTGCTCCAGCGTGCGCGCCATCGAATGCCGATCGCGAATGAACTGCTGGGCCTTTCGGGCGATCGCCGCCGCCCGCGGACGGTCCTGCGTCATCTCCCGCAGCACCTCGTGCCACGCATCGGCGGTCTGCGGTCCCACCACCCGGCAGGTCTGGTTATCCAGCAGGTAGTCCGCGGCATGATTGGGCGTGGTGATCACCGCCAGTCCGCGGCCCATCGCCTCGAGCGTGCGATACTGCACCCGCGACGCCGGCAATATGTGAATGTACAGATCGCCATGCAGCAGCAGCGGCTCGGTGTCGTGCTGGTAGGGCACGAACGAAAAGCGATCGAGGATGTTCAATTGCTCGGCCACCCGCCAGATCGCATACTCCGCCTGGCCCGTGTCATATGCGAACAGGAGAAAATCCTGGTTCGTATCCACGAGCATCCGGCAGGCCTTGATCAACGCCTCGTAGGCCGACTTATCCTCCAGCGGGTCCAGCGACACCAGACAGGGCAGCTGTCCCTCGACGTCGTAGCAGGCGACCGTTTCTTCCGTGTATGTGCCGGGGTGAATGACGGTCACGGGCGTCGCATAATTGGCGGGCAAGCGCGATGCGATGGGCACGGACGACGCAATGATCTGCCGGATCGCCGGCAAGCGCGCCAGCGGGGAAAACAACTCCGAAGCATCCCAGGCCCACAACACCATCGGCAGCGCCGGCACCGCATCCGCGAGCGCCCCGACGATGGCCGCGTCCGCCGAGCCCCACACGACCAGCACGTCCGGCGGATTGTCGGCGAGCGTCCGCGACAGCCCGTTGAGCCGCAGCTTCTGGAGGACCGGCAGCCGCTCCCATCCGTTCCAGCGGTAGGTGAGGCAGCGCGATCCCAGCGTCGGCAACTGCGACAGGTCCATGTCGCTGCGCGCCAGAAACGTGACCTGCTGCCCTTCGGCCTTGAGGCCCATCACCAGATGCCGCACAAACGCGGTCTCTTGCGCGAGCTGCACATCGTCAAGCCAGAAGGCAATGTCCATTGCGGAATCCTGTGTGGTGGACGGGGCGGTTCGCGTCAGGCGGCGATGCCAATCCGTCGAAGGGCCGGGGCGCGGCTGATTGTAATGAGCGGGCGAAAGCGCGCCTATCGGGGAGCGGCGGGGGCGATGGCGATCGGCGGGATGGAGTTTCTCGGGACTACCAGCGAGCGGGACCTGGTGAACGCGCCGGCGACGGCGGCGCTGGATTTGTCCAACGATCCCTTGCAGCGGCAGATCGAGGCGGATGCGGCGGCGCTGCGGGGTCGGGAGGAGGCGCCATGAGGGCGTGGCGGGGATGAAAAAGCCCCGGCGCGGGGCCGGGGCTTTGGTAGGTGTTGGGGTGATACCGCCTCGTTGCGGTCTGCCGGGGGACGTCTTACGTGGCGTCGGCGGGGGCGGTGGTGGCGGCGGCGGGTTGCTCGCCGCCGGCCCCTTTGGTGCTGATCGATTCGAAGCGGAGCCTTTCGCCGTCGCGGTGGATTTTCACCAGGTCGATGCCTTTGAAGTCGCCGCGGAGGATGGACTCGGAGAGGGCGTCCTCGACGTTCTGTTCGATGGCGCGGCGGAGGGGCCGGGCGCCGAAGTCGGGGTTGTAGCCTTTTTCGATGAGGAAGTCGCGGGCCTCGGTGGTGAGTTCGAGCTTGATGCCCTGCTCGTTGAGGCGTTTGGACATCTTTTTGACCTCGATATCGATGATGTTGTAGAGGTTCTCCTTGGTGAGGGGGCGGAAGATGATGGTGTCATCGAGGCGGTTGATGAATTCGGGGCGGAAGAACTTTTCGACTTCGCGGAGGAGGGATTTTTTCATGGCTTCGAAGGAGTACTCTTCGCCCTTGGGCCGGAGGCCGAAGCCGCCGATGCCGCCAGACTTGATGAGGTCCGCGCCGATGTTGCTGGTCATGATGAGGATGGTGTTTTTGAAGTCGACGGTGCGGCCGACATTGTCGGTCAGGCGGCCTTCTTCCATCACTTGGAGCAGCGTGTTGAAAACATCGGGGTGGGCCTTTTCGATCTCATCGAGCAGGACGACGGCGTAGGGCCGGCGGCGGATGCGTTCGGTGAGCTGGCCGCCCTCTTCATAGCCGACGTAGCCCGGGGGAGCGCCGATGAGGCGGGAGACGTTGTGCTTTTCCATGTACTCGGACATGTCAATCTGGACGAGGGCTTCCTCGGAGCCGAACATGAATTCGGCGATGGCCTTGGAGAGGAGGGTTTTGCCGACGCCGGAGGGTCCGAGGAAGAGGAAGGTGCCGATGGGGCGGTTTGGGTCCTTCAGACCGGAGCGGGCACGGCGGATGGAGCGGGCGACGGCCTTGATGGCGTCATCCTGCGAGATGACGCGCTTGTGCAGCTCGTTTTCCAGCTCCAGCAGGCGCTGGGCTTCTTTCTTCTCGAGACGGGTGAGGGGCACACCGGTCATTTTGGAGACGACTTCGGCGACCATTTCCTCATCGACGACGCCGTCGACTTCCTTGGCCTGCTCGCGCCACGCTTTCTGCATTTCCTCCTTCTTTTTGCGGAGGGCTTCGGCCTGGTCGCGCAGCTCGGCGGCGCGTTCGTAGTCGGCGTTTTTAACGGCTTCGTCTTTTTCGATGCTGAGCCGCTCGATCTGCTCTTCGATCTCGGCGAGATTGGGGGGCTTGGTCATGCTCTTGAGGCGGACGCGGGCGCCGGCTTCGTCGATCACGTCGATCGCCTTGTCGGGGAGGCAGCGGGCGGTGATGTAGCGCGTGGAGAGCTCGACGGCGGCCTTGAGGGCTTCCTCGGTGATCTGCACGCGGTGGTGGGCTTCGTAGCGGTCGCGGAGGCCCTTGAGGATTTCGACGGCTTCTTCCTTGTTGGGCGGCTCGACGATGATGGTCTGGAACCGGCGTTCGAGGGCGCCATCTTTCTCGATGTACTTGCGGTACTCGTCGAGGGTGGTGGCGCCGATGCACTGGATTTCGCCCCGGGCGAGGGAGGGCTTGAGGACGTTGGAGGCGTCGATGGCACCTTCGGCACCGCCGGCGCCGACAAGGGTGTGGAGCTCATCAATGAAGAGGATGACGTTCTTGGCGCGGCGGACTTCGTTCATGACGGCCTTGATGCGCTCTTCGAACTGACCGCGGTACTTGGTGCCGGCGACCATCATGGCGAGGTCGAGGACGACGATGCGTTTGTCGGAGAGGATTTCGGGGACGTCGTTGGTGACGATCTTCTGGGCGAGGCCTTCGACGATGGCGGTTTTGCCGACGCCGGCTTCGCCGAGGAGGACGGGATTGTTCTTGGTGCGGCGGCAGAGGATCTGGACGACACGTTCGATCTCGTTGGCGCGGCCGATGACGGGGTCGAGGGTGCCTTCACGGGCGAGCTCGGTGAGATCGCGGCCGAAGGAATCGAGGGCCGGGGTCTTGGATTTGGTTTTGGATTCGGATTTGGATTCGCTGCTGCCGCCGCCTTCGCTTTCCACGCCTGCACCTAAAAGGTTGAGGACTTCTTCGCGAACTTCTTCCAATTTCAAGCCGAGGTTCATAAGGACTTGAGCGGCGACGCCGTCTTTCTCCCGGAGGAGTCCGAGGAGGAGGTGTTCGGTGCCGACGTAGTTATGGCCGAGGTTACGGGCCTCTTCGATGGCGTATTCGATGACCTTTTTGGCCCGGGGGGTCTGGGGCAGTTTGCCCATGGTGACCATGTCGGGGCCGGACTTGACGAGCTTTTCGACTTCGAGGCGAACTTTTCGGAGGTCGATATCGAGGTTTTTGAGGACGGTGGCTCCGACGCCGGAGCCTTCCTTGACGAGACCGAGCAGGATGTGCTCGGTGCCGATGTACTCATGGTTGAATCGTTGCGCCTCCTGGTTGGCCAGAGCCATGACCTTGCGCGCCCGATCCGTGAAGCGTTCAAACATTAGGGTCTCCTGTGGAGTTTCGTGGTGAATTGTACGAGTGCAGGTGCGCGGTTATCAAGTTGAGGGCGAGCGGAGCTGAGGGCGTGGCGGGAGAGTGCGACCGGGGGAGGAGTGGGTGTGATGCGAGGGGAGATGTGGGGTTTTGCTCGTAGATTTCGAAGATTTTGCAAAAAACGTTGAGTTTTTGCCGTTGTGTTTTTGCAAACGTGGGGTTTTTGCCGTTGTGTATCGGGGTTTTGGTAAAATTCGACACAGCCTGATCCTCCTGGACCTCAGTACGAAGGCGCGAAGGGATGAAGGACACGAAGGGCCAGGAAGGGTTTTTTGAGTTTTTGGTCATGGCGCAATGGTCCTTTCGTCCATCAAGGGGGGTCGCGCCCACTTTGTGCGCACACAGAGCGGGGTGATTTGCGGTAAGGGTTTGTGGAGGTGAGGGTTGGGATGGAAATTTTTTGGGTTGCAGGCGCGCGCTGCGTGCCAGGTTGTGCGCGCGGCTGCGGAACCGCGGGTGGGATGGCGGCGTGGGGCGGTGGATGAGGGGTGGCGGCGCGGGTCAGGGGGAGCTGAGGAGTTCGATTTGGCGGCGGATTTCGTAGCGGGTGGGGGTTCCGGGTTGGGTGAGGGCGGGGTCTTTGCAGGGGCGTTCGAGGACGAGGAATTAACCACGGAGGAGACGGAGAGCACGGAGGTCCGACGGCGACGCCCCCCTTACGACGACGTAAATGGCCACGAAAGGCACGAAAAACACGAAAGTTGCGATGTGAAAAATGTTGCGGCGCGAAGAAATTGGCGCAGTAGTCATAGGAAAGGCAGGAGACGGATTGGTTTTGGAATGGTAGCGCGGGAGAGGCACTTTTGGGAATGTTAAAAAAAGTATTGGGTTCCGTATCGGGGTCCGCAGGCGGTATGGGAGAATGGATTTATGGAGGATGCGACGATGGATGTGCAGCCCATCAAGACCGAACGGGACTATGAGGCGACGCTCAAGCGGATCGACGCGCTGATGGATGCGCGGGCCGACACGGCGGAGGGGGATCGGCTGGGGGTGCTGGTGACGCTGGTGGAGGCGTGGGAGGCGAAGCATCATGCGATCGAGGCGCCGGACTCGGTCGGAGGTGAGCGGGGGCACGCTGAAGCGTGAACTCCGGACGCGCTTGGGCGGATCGAGGGGTTATTCGCTGGTGCGGGCGGTGACGGATTGGGCGTGGGCGTCGAAGGATTCGGTGTGGGCGAAATCGATGATGGGTTGGGCGAGGGTGGCGAGGGTGGGCTGGTCGAATTCGATGAGTGAGGTGCGTTTGCGGAAGGAGTCGGCGGAGAGGCCGGAGAAGAAGCGTGCGGTGCCGGAGGTGGGCAGGACGTGGGAGGGTCCGGCGAGGTAGTCGCCGGCGGCGACGGGGGTGAAGGGTCCGATGAAGATGGCGCCGGCGTTCTGGATGGCGCGGGCGTCTTCGCGGGCGGTGGCGGTGGAGATCTGGAGGTGCTCGGGGGCGAAGGAATCGACGAGCTGGAGGGCGTGCTGGTGGGAATCGGTGACGATGAGAGCGCTGCCGAATTGGAGGGATCTGCGGGTGAGGTTTTCGCGGGAGAGCTGGGGGAGTTGTTGCTCGAGTTCCTGCTGGACGGCCTGGGCGAGTTTGAGGCTGGGGGTGATGAGGAGGCAGGAGCCGGGGGCGTGCTCGGCCTGGGCGAGGAGCTCGGCGGCGACGTGGCGAGGGGCGGCGGTGTCGTCGGCGAGGACGATGACTTCGGAGGGGCCGGCGAAGGAGTCGATATCGACGAGGCCGTAGAGTTCTTTTTTGGCGAGTTGGACATAGGTGTTTCCGGGTCCGACGATTTTGTCGACGGGCATGATGGTGGCGGTGCCGAAGGCCATGGCGGCGATGGCTTGCGCGCCGCCGACGGCGAAGATTTCGGTGATGCCGAGCTTGGCGGCGGCGATGAGGACGGCGGGGGCGATGAGGCCGTCGCGCAGGGGCGTGCAGAGGCAGAGTTCTTTGACGCCGGCGACCTGTGCTGGGATGGCGGTGTGGAGGACGGAGGAGGGGTAGGCGGCGGCACCGCCGGGGACGTAGAGGCCGACGCGGCGGAGGGGGGTGAATTTCATGCCGAGCTTGCCGCCCCCACCGCTCTGGGGTTTGCCGTCTTTGGCTGGGGGGGGGGGGAGGGCGGGGATGGGTTTGGGATCGGGGGTGAGCATGGCTTGCTGGTAGCGGCGGATGTTGGCGATGGCGATATCGAGGGCGTTGAGGAAGGAGTGGGGGGCGGCGCCGAGGGCGGTGGTGATGACTTCCTGGGGGACGCGGAGGGTGTCGGGGGTGAGGGTGGCTTTGTCGAATTTTTCGGTGTAGCGGAGGAGTGCGGGGTCGCCTTCGCGCTGGATGTCGCGGAGGATTTGGCGGACGGTGGCGAATTTGGAGGTGGCGGTTTCGTCGCCCTCGTCAAGGCCTTCGAGAAGCAACGGTTTGAGGGAGAGCTTGGCGCGGAGTGCGTTGACTTGGGGGGCGTCTTTCCGTGCGTCTAAGATGGGCAACATTTTCCAGCTCGCTTTTCTGATGGCTCCCGGTCACCGCTGTTGCGGGCCCTTCAATGTACCCTGGCCATTGGGTAGGATAAACAGGGCAAGGGGGGATTTCCTGGGTGCGGAGTGCGTGAGATGCAGATTTTTCGGCTGGCGCTGCGGGCGGTGTTGTACCAGGATGCGGGGCGGTGGCTGGCGCATTGCCTGGAGATGGATTTGATTGGGGAGGGGGTGACGCGGGAGGAAGCGCTGGATTCGCTGTCGGAAAGCATCCACATGCAGGTGGAATTCAGCGTGGAAAACAACAATGTAGCGAACATTTTTCAGCCGGCGGACGCGCGGTATTTGCAGATGTTCGCCGCGGGCCAGGATTTGCCGCATGCGCAATTCCGTGTGGAGGCGTTCAGCGATCAGAATCTACGGATTGATCGGCTGGAGGCGCGGGAATACTCGGGAAGCGACGCGTTGCTGGCGGCGGCCAATTGAAGCGATGTCTGACGTTCCTCTCAAGCTTCGAGAGCTTCGACGAATTCTGACGAGATTCGGTATTGCCGAGGATCCTTCGCGCGGGAAAGGGTCGCATACGCTGTTTCATGCCACGATTGACGGGCGAGCGGTCTCCTTTCCGTTGCCCACGTCGCGCGACGATATCAATGCCGCGTACATTCGAGCGGTTCGGAAGAAGTTTCATCTTACACCGCAGTTTGGCGTTTCGGACCGGGAGTTTTATCACGGCTGACAGGGAGATGCCGAGACTTCCCCCCACCGAGCAACACATCGCAGCGCCACCGTGCGTGGTCGAGTACATTATGCGGCGATGGTGACGGTTTGGTGAGAGTGGAGGTAGGTGATGGCGGCTTGGAAGATGGGGAGGCCGTCGGGGTGGGCGGCGTTGCGGGAGGCGAGGGGGTGGGTGGCGGGGTCGACGATTCGTTCGGGGTGGGGCATGAGTCCGAGGACGCGGCCGGTGGTGTCGCAGATGCCGGCGATGGCGTTGGAGGAGCCGTTGGGGAGGGCGGGGTAGGTGGTGGCGGGATTGCCGTGGTCGTCGACGTATTGGAAGGCGATCTGGTCGTTGGCTTTGAGGGCATCGAGGATTTCGGGGGTTCGGGTGACGAAGCGGCCTTCGCCGTGGGCGATGGGGAGGTCAAGGAGGGTTCCCGCGGGGGGGAGCCATTTGCAGAGGGAGGAGGTGGCTTTGACTTTGATCCAGCGGTCTTCGAATTTGCCGGAGGTGTTGTAGGTGAGGGTGGCGGGGTGCCAGTCGTCGGGCCCCCCCCCAGTGAGCTGGGGCATGGGGCCGGGGAGGAGGCCGGATTTGACGAGGACCTGGAAGCCGTTGCAGACGCCGAGGATGAGTTTGCCATCGTCGACGAACTGGCGGAGGGGTTGGCGGAGGTGGTGGATGAGCTGGTTGGCGAGGATTTTTCCGGAGGCGATGTCGTCGCCGTAGGAGAAGCCGCCGGGGAGGGCGAGGATCTGGTGGTTTGCGAATTGTGTGGGATCGGCGAGAAGGGCGTTGATGTGGAGGGGGGTGACGGTTGCGCCGACGAGTTGGAAGGCGTGGGCGAGTTCGCGGTCGCAGTTGGTGCCGGCGGTGCGGAGGATGAGGACGGAGGGAGCGGGCATGGGGGTCTCCGGAGCGAAAGGGGCATTATAGGGAGCGGGGCGGGTGGGGGCGATGCGGTGGGGTAATTGGTAAATAGTCATTGGTAATTGGGGGGTTAGGGTTGGGATTGTGCGGGTTGGGGGGCGATGGTGGCGGCGGAGGCCCATTGGACGACGTCGTTTTCGACGATCATGGCGACGTAGGAAATTTGCGGAGAGGAAAGGGGTTTGATGACGGTGATGCGGATGCCGGAGAACTGGGTGGCGAGGGCGCCGGCGGGGGTGGTTTTGGGGGTCTGGGTACCGATGGCCACCTCGGCTCTTTGGCCGTTTTCGATCTGGAGGAAGGGGCGTGAGAGGACATCGTATTTGCCGTCGGCCTGGAGGCGCATCAGGACGAATTTCACGAGATAGGTGTTGCCGGATTGTTTGGCGGTGGCGTTGATGGTGTAGAGGGCAGGGGCGGGTTGCGAGGCGGGGGGCACGGGAGCGGGGGCGGCGGCGAGGAGGAGGGGGAGGAGGGCGGCGACGGTGAGGGGGCGGCGCATGGGCGGTCCTTTCAGAAAGCGGGTTAGATGCTGAGGGAGGTGTGGGTGAGACGGATGGATTGGAGTTCGTTGGAGGTGATGAAGGTGGCGGGGCCGGCGGGGGTGGAGACGGCGGATTGGAGGGCGCGGTCGAGGGTGGAGGCGGGGAGGAAGGTGGGGGAGGCGGCGAAGCCGATGGTTTGGCCGGTGGGGAGGGAAGCGATGATGGTGGGCGGGGTGAGTTGGGGGTAGACGTTGGGGTCGGCGATGAAGAGGGAGCAGTGGAGGGTGTCGCCGGAGGGGAGGGGGATGTAGCGGATGGGGATTTCGCGGTAACCGTGGTGGTGGGAGGGGCAAATTTCGCGATGGGGGGGGACGGTAAATGGCCACGAAAAACCGGGCGCGGCGAAGCGCAAAAGATTAAACACGGAGCACACGGAGAGCACGGAGGAACGACGACGGTCTCCCCCCCAACGACGACGTAAATGGCCACGAAAGGCACGACAAGCACGAAAGACGGCGGACGGGACTTGTCCACGAATGCACACGAATTTACACGAATGGACGTGGTGGGATTGGATGGAGCGGGAAGGGGCCACCGATGGGCGCCGACGATTGAATTGCGGCGGCATGAAAGGGGTTGGGATTCTTAAGGGGACAGGCGGTGCGGGATGCGCGGGGTATGGAGATTTTACAGATATTTGTAAATCTTTTTCTGGGGGGTGAGCGTGTCATGGGTGTGCAGGCGGTGGGCGCGGCGGTGCAGGTGTGGGATGCTGGCGATGTTGGTGGATGCAGGAAACGGAGTTGGCTGCGTGGAGGCGAGGGTGCCGGAGTCGGATGATGAGGCGCGGGCGGATCGAGCGGCGTTGGAGCGGCTGCGGGCGGGGGATCTTGGGGGGTTCGACGGGTTTGTGGATCGGTACAAGCAGCGGTTGTTCCGGTATTTGCTGGCGCGGGTGGAGTCGGTGCAGACGGCAGAGGATTTGACGCAGGACGTTTTTTTGAAGGCGATCCGGAATCCGCCAGGGGATGCGGGGGCAGGGCGGGTGTCGACGTGGCTGTTCACGGTGGCGCAGCGGTGTCTGCAGGATCATCAACGGTGGCGGCGGCGTCGGGCGCAGCATGCGGAGGCGGTGATGGCGGCGCGGCCTGCGGGAAGGAGCGTGGATCCGGCGGCGGCGGCGAGCGCGGAGGAGGAGCGGGTGCGGCTGGCAGCATTGCTGGGGAAGCTGCCGGAGGAACAGCGGGATGTCCTGACGCTGCGGCTGCTGGGGGATTTGTCGATAGCGGAGATTGCGGCGGTGACGGGGGCGCCGGAAGCGACGGTGAAATCGCGATTGAAATATGGATTGGAAAAGCTGGCGCGGAGCGTGCCTGGAGCGCTGAAGGAGGACCGGCGATGAGCAAACCGTTGCCTGCGGACGTAGTGGAATTGGCGGAGACGGCGGAGGAGCGGGAGCTGTTGGAGCGCGCTGCGGGGGCGGCGCGGACAGATGTGGAACTGGCGGGGGGATTCAACGATCGGCTGCATGAGCGGTTGACGGCACCGGTGGGACGGGCAGGGCGTGAGCGCCGGTGGCGGCAGGTGGCGGGTCTGGCGGCGATGCTGCTGGTGGGCGCGTGGCTGGGGGCGACGTTGTTTTCACGGGGAGGAAATCCGTTGGTGGGCGGGGTGGCGTGGGCGGATGTGGTGCGGGCGGTGAATCATGTGCAGCAGTTGCACGTGCTGGCGTATCAGGAGTCGCCGCAGTCGGGGGGAAACATGCCGCCGTTGTCGCGGTTGGATTTGTACTACCAGGCGCGGGCGGGAGCGGCGGGAATGTGGCGGGCACAGGGGCTGGGGCACGTGCAGTTTTTGACACCGGGGGAGAAGCCGGAATCGCGGACGTGGTCGGTGGCGGAGAAGCAATGGACGACCCGGGACAACGTGCGGCTGATTCCGCAGGGGATGACGGGAAAGGTGGAATCGGGAGATTTGCTGGAGGTGGTGCTGACGTGGATTTTTCATGGGGCGGCACCGGAGGCGCAACCGGTGAAGAACGACGCGCTGACGGGGGCGGGGATCGATGTGTTTGACTATGCAACGGACGCGGCGTCGCCGTGGGCGCGGATATGGGTGACGCGGGATTCGCGGTTGCCGGTGCGGATCAAGATGTACGCGCCGGCGTCGGATGGCTTTTTGCTGCTGGAGTTTGATTACGGGGAGGCTGAGCCGGCGGATTTTTTCAATCCAGAGGCGTTTGAGGCGGGGATGGGGCGGTTGGATGCGGAGGCGGCAACGCGACCGGCGCGGGCGTACGAGATGGGGGCGGCGCCGGTGGACAACCTGCGGCCGCAGACGGCGCGACAGATTCACACGGTGCAGCCGGAGGCGGTGGCGCCGAAGGTAATTTCGGCGACGCGTCTGGCGTCGGGGGACATCGTGCTGGTGACGACTTCGCCACGGAACGTGAATGCGGGGGGCAGTGCGGATGAATTCGAGTTACACGATGTGGTGGACGACCAGGGAACGCGATATGCGGCGGAGTGGTTCAGCGAAGGGGTGCATGTGAATGAGGAATCGCCGCGGACGACGTGGCTGATTCCGGTGAGCGCGCCCGTCGGGGAAGTGAAGTCGGTGAAAGCGCGGGTGTTCACGCGGGCGGCGGAGGCGCAGGAGCTGGGGGAACTGGAAGCGGCGGTGACGGAAGGAAGCGTGCCGTCTGCGCGTGGTCCGACGGCGGAGGGGCGGTTTGCGGCGTTGCGTGCGTATTGGCAGAACGGGACGGTGGCAGAGCGGCGGGCGTTTGTGGAGCGGGCGCTGGCGGAGCATCCCCATGATGCGGGGGCGGTGCGGGCGAAGATGGAGTTGCTGTTTGAGCTGGGGAAACGGGAAGAGGGATGGGCGCTGTATGAGCAGGAGATGCTGCCGGAGGCGCTGGAGACGCTGCTGGATGATGAGGCGAACGTAACGTTGTTTGCGGGGTATGTGCTCTGGCTGGAGAACCAGGGGCGCGGGACGGAGGCGAAAGTGCTGACGGAGAAGGGGCGGAAGGTTGTGGAGGAAGCGGCGTTTGGGAAGGATGCGCGGCGGAAGGCGGCGGCGATGCAGGCATTGCGGCCGGAGGAGTGGAATCTGTTTGGGAAGGTGCTGAAACTGCCGGAATTGGAGTCGTGGGTGGTGGGATCCAACAAGCCGGTGGTGAAGCAGATGATTGTGGGAGAGGATGGGGTGGTGGTGGTGCAGGTGGCGTTGCCGGGGAATCTGCCGGCGTCGGTCATGGGGCCGGTGCGCGGTGGCTCGATGGCGGCGGATTATGCGTTGTGGGCCGGGATGACGGCGGCGGATGTGACGGCGGAGGGACGGGCGGTGTGGCGACAAACCGGGGCGGCGTACGATCCGGCGACACACACGCTGGCGCTGGGGTTTCGCGGGAGCGGGAAAAAGTTGACGCTGACGAAGCAGATCACGCTGCTGCAGGATGCGTATCCTTCGGCGGCGGGGGATTTGCAATATGCGTGGAAGCTGGCGGTGGCGACACCGGCGGCGTCGACGGAGAGCGCGGCGGCGTGGTGGGCGAAAAATGTGCCGGCAGATCCGAGCAAGTGGTGGGCGGACCAGCGGCCAGTACCCTCGCCGTTTGATGCGTCGCAGATAGTGGCGGAGGAGGCGTTGCGGGCGGGCCGGAACGCGGAGGCGGCGGGGTTGTATGGGGAGTTGATCAGAACGCTGGATCGGGCGGGTCCGCCGCCGGGGGTGACGGGGGATAATGCGGTGGCCTTGCGGGATAGTTTGGAGGAGGGGCGCGTGGAGGCACTGACAGGCGCCGGGGATTTAACGGGGGCGGAGAAGGCTTTGCGGGCGTGGGAGGAAGAGCTGCCGGGGGCGCCGGATTTTCACAAGCGGTTTGTGGTGGAGCGGTATGAGAAGGTCAATGGGGCGGGGGCAAAGCTGGCGGAGGCATTGATGGATGCGGGGGAGGCGGAGGCGGCGCGGAGGGTGCTGGATGGGCTGGAGAAAGCGCGGCCGGATTTGAAGGATGAGGTGGACGTGCTGGTGCGGGAGGCGGGGAATGGCGGGGTGTGGTGGTATGTGGGAGAGAATCGGGGGGCGTGGGTGGCGGTGGATCGGGCACGGTGGCGGATGATGAAGAGCGAGTGAGCGCGGAAGTTTTCGTTGGTGGATGCGGGATGCGTTTTGAGGTGCGAGGCTGGGATTAGAGGGTTTGTGGATGGCGGGCGTGCGGCGCAGGATGAGGAGGAGGGCGAGGGGGATTGGGGCGGCGAAGAGGGGGGAGGGGAGCGGGGTGGACATGGTGAGGTTGAAGGTGGCGGTCTGTAGGAGCGGGAGGTGGGGCGCCTGACGATACGGGACAAGTGGACGAAGGGAGTTGGGTTGGGGTGGGGGTCCCGTCGGTGATCTAATTAGGGACTTGCCGGGCGGTCGGGGGGTTGTTGTGCCGGCGCTGACGCTACGGGTTCCCTTGGGGGAGGTCGTGGAAGGATTTGGTGGTGGGGAGGGGCAAGGGGAGGCGTTCGAGGATTTTGAGGAGGCGGGAGGCGGCGTGGCCGTCGCCGTAGAGGTTTTTGCGTTGGGCGATTTTTTTGCGGAAGGGTTTGTTGGTGAGTGCGAAGCGGATGGCGGATTGGATGGGGCGGAGGGAGGCGGGCGAGACGCCCGCGGTACGAGACCAGGGGACGTCGAGGATGTTGGGGTTGCGTTCGCGGCCTTTCTGGCGGTCGCCGAGGTTGATGACGGGGAGGGCGAAGGAGGCGGCTTCGATGATGCCGGCGGAGGAGTTGCCGATGAGGAGCGAGGCCTGGGTGAGGAGCTGCCAGAAATCGGGTTGGGAGAGGGACATGGTGAGGGGGATTTTGGCGGCGGTGTAGGCACGGAGGATGCCGGTGTGGCCGGGGTCGTTGTTGGGGCCGATGGCGGTGAAGGGGATGTTGGCGGCGCGGAGGGCGCGGAGGAGGAGGGAGGTGCGTTTTTGTTCGAGGGCGTCGTCTGGGGAGGAGGGGTGGAGAAGGAGTAGGGCGGAAGGGTTTGACAAGGTGACAGGGTGACAAGGTGACGAGGTGAGGAAGGCGGCGAGGGTGTCGAGGGCGGGGGCGCCGATGACGTGGATCGTTTTGGGATCTTCGCCCATTTGTTGGATGCGTTGGGCGGCGCGATTGGTGGCGGGGAAGTGGCGGTGGGCGAGTTTGGTGATGGCGTGGCGGATTTGTTCGTCCCAGGTGCCGGGTGCGGTTTCGCCGCCGTGGAGGTGGGCGATGGGGATGTGGGAGACGAGTGCGGCGTTTGCGGCGGCGAGCATTTCGAGGCGGTCGCCGAGGAGGAGGAGGAGGTCGGGTTTGAGGACGGCGAGTTCTGCGCCGAGCCTGGTGACGGCGTGTCCGAGTGATGCGGCGGGAGGATCGTCGGGACGGTACATGTCGACGACGGCTTCGATGGGGATGCCGGAAGCTTCGACGTCGCGGATGGTGTAGCCGAACTGCGGTTGGAGGTGCATGCCGGTGACGATCAATTGGGGGCGGAGATTTTTGGATTTTTGGAGGGCGTGGAGGATGGGGGTCCAGATGCCGAATTCGGCGCGGGTACCGGTGAGGATAGCGATATTGCGAAGGGAACTAGCCACGAATGCTCACAAATGGACACGAATGAATGTAAATGATTCCGATCAGGCGATGTCGTTGGGGGTGAGGGTGGTGTTGGCGGGGAGGGGACGGGTGAGTGTTTTGCCGAGGGTTTGTTGGTAGAGGGCGGCGGGGATGCCGGTGCCGGGGCGTTTGACGGTGAGCATGTCTTTGGTGAGGAGGGCGCCCTTGGGGAGGGGTTTGGTAGTGGTGAGGGATTGGCGGGTTTGTTGGCGGATTTGGCGTTCGCGGGGTTGGGGGGATTTTTCGTAGGGGCCGCGCATGGCGTGGGCGGTGGCGGCGAGGCGGATGTAGTCGGCGAGTTGGGGGGGGTCGAGAGAGGCGGCGTGGTCTGGGCCTTTGCGGGTGCGGTCGAGGGTGAGGTGCTTTTCGAGGACAGACGCGCCGGCGGCGACGGCGAGGGCGGCGGTGAGGGTTTCCATGGTGTGGTCGGAATAGCCGATGGGAATTTGCGGGTAGCGGTTACGCATGACGGTGATGGCGGCGAGGGTGGCGTGGTTGGGGGGCGTGGGGTAGCTGCTGACGCAGTGGAGGAGGATGGTGCGGTCGAGGGCTAGCGCATCGGCGAGCCAGCCGCGGGTGCGGTCGATTTCTTCGAGGTCGGCGGCGCCGGTGGAGAGGATGAGGGGGAGGTTGGTGGCAAGGGCGGCTTCGAGGAGGGGGAGATTAACGAGGTCGGGGCTGGCGAGCTTGATGGCGTCGACGTGCATGTCGACGCAGGCGGGGACGAGCTCGGGGGAGAAGGGGGTAACGATGGCGGCGAGGTTGAGGGCGTGGGCGCGGGCGACGAGGGGGGCCATTTTTTCGGGGGGGAGTTCGAGGGGCTTGAGGAGGTCGTCTGCGCCGGCGCCGGATTCCACGCTGGATTTCTGGTAGTCGACGAGGGCGGCGCTTTGGGCGAGGAGGCGGTCGGCTTCGAAGAGCTGGAATTTGACGGCGTGGGCGCCGGCGCGGTGGGCGGCGTCAACGAGCTGGGCGGCGATGTCGGGTGAGCCGTCGTGGTTGACGCCGATCTCGGCGAGGATGAAGGGCGGGCCGTCGCGGGTGATGTCGGTTGTTCTGATTTGCATGGCTGCTTAACACAAAGGAGACGGAAAAATTGTCCACAAAAGCACACGAACGGACACGAATTTATCTAATTTGGCGTCTATTTGTGTTCATTTATGAGCATTTGTGGACGCGTGGGGTTTTGCTGGGCGCGAAGCATGGCTTCGGCGAGGTAGAGGTCTTTTTCGGTGTCGATGTCGACGGAGTCTTCGGGGGAGACGATAAGGCCGCGGCGATCGGCGCCGAGGAAGGCGTGGGGGTCTTCGGGGTGGTTTTCGGCTTGCATGAGGACGCCGGTTTTCATGACGTAGACGGCGCCGGTGGGGGAATAGAGCGGGGGGAGGTCCTGGCGGCGGAAGATGGTGTTGGGGATGTGCTTTTGGATTTGATTTGAGTTGGGGTTGAGGTCGAACATCCAGTAGGGGTGGAATTTGCCCACAGATGCGATGGTTTGGACGGAGTCGGCGCCGGTGTCGAGCAACATTTGGATGCAGCGGTCGATCATGTTGTCCGTGCGGATGGGGACGTTGCCGTAGAGCATGACGATGGCGCGCGGAAGATCAGAATTAACCACGGAGGACACGGAGGGCACGGAGATTGGATTTTTGATTTTCTCTGCCTCCGTGTTCTCCGTGGTTTCAAAGGAATGCGGATAGAGCGAGCGGACGGCGTGGCGGAGGACGGGGTCGGTGGCGCTGGCGGCGGTCGCGAGCTCGGGGGGGCGGAGGAGGGTTTCAAAGCCTTCGGAGTGGGCGAGGGCGAGGATGTCGGGGGAATCGCTGCTGACGATGGTGCGGGTGATAAGGGTGGATTGGCGGGCGTGGTCGAGGGTGTAGGCGAGGACGGGTTTGCCCAGGAGGGGCCGGAGGGATTTGTTGGGCAGGCCGACGGAGCCGGCGCGGGCCATGATGACGGCGAGGATGTGAGGCGCGGTGGCCATGGTTAACGAGGTCCAGGAAATGCGACGAAGTTTTCGACAAATACCAGAAATAGAGCGAAGGCGAGAGCACAGAGGAGATGAAAGAGGCTGATGAGGATAGCGGCGATGGGAAAGGCGAAGCCGTGCCATTGATCGGGGTGTTTGCGAATTTGGTAAATAGTGAGGACCGCGATGATCAGGCACGCCAGGGGAGCGACAATGAATCCCGTTATCGCAATGATCGTGAAGGCAGTGGAGGCGCCCTCGGGAAGCAGATACGTCGAGAGGTAAGCGAGTTCAGGAACGAAGGCGAAAATGAAACAGGGGATGGCGCGGGGATGTCGCCGGGAGCGCGTGGTTGCGTAGGGGAGGAGGGGGTCAGGGGCGAGGGGTTGTGAGGGTTGAGAAGTCATGCGCGGTGCCACTCCGTGCAGGTGGTGCAGGGGGTGGGGTAGGAGGCGTCGGCGTGCTGTTGGCGGAGGGTGGTGAGGGCGGGGCTGGTCCAGAGCTGGGCGAGGGAGTGGGAATCGATGTTGCCCAGGGGCAGGGTGTCGTGAGGGTCCTGGTCGCAGGGGACGGCGGTGCCGTTGGAGCGCAGGAGGAGGCGGTCCCAGAGGCGGCGGCAGGGGCGGCGTTTGGGGGGGGCCATGTCGATGACGGCGGTGGGCGGGAGTGTGCCGGCGCGGGTGGTGGGAGAATCGATGACGGCCCAACCGGCCTGGGAGATCCAGGTATCGAAGAAGGGTTCGAGTTCGGGGATGGTGTCGCGGACTTTGAGGAGGCGCGGGATGACGAGGGGAAGGCCGTGGTTGGCGCGGGTGGCGGCGGCGAGTTGGAGGAGGTTGGCGGAGAATTTTTCGTGGAAGGAGGTGTTGGAGACTTTGTTGTAGGTTTGGGGCGTGTGGCCGTAGGTGGTGATGGTGAGGATGTCGAGGAAGTTTTCGGAGATGGCGGTGAGGAGGGGGTCGAGGTTGTCGGCGAGGAGGTCGGTTTGGAGGCAGATGCTGAGGGGTTTGGCGTTGCGGGCGGCGCGGAGGACGGCGAGGAGGTGGGGATAGAGGAGGGGGTCGCCGTCGCCGGCGAAGGTGAGGAGGAGGTCGTCGGGGAAGTGTTGTGAGGCGAGCCAGCGGGTCCAGTGGACGGGGTCGAGGTGGCCGCGGGCCTGGCGGATGATTTGCGGGACGGAGCCGGGGGGGTTGGTGAGGCGGTTGGGGGTGAGTTCGATTTCGAGTTCGCGCGGGGCGGTGTGGGTGCGGGAGAAGTCGGTGACGCCGGGGGCGACGGAGCGTGCGGCTTCGAGGGCGAGAGCGGCGGGGGAGATGGAAATGACTCCTGACCCCTTTTCTCGTGAAGGGGAAGTAGAAATGACTCCTGACCCCTTTTCTGGCCAGGCGCGGTCGGTGTCGAGGAGGAAGCGGTTGGGGATTTTGGAGAGGGCGGGGTCGACTTGCATGCAGGCGTCGCGGATGAGGGTGTCGAACTGGGGGTTGGCGGGGTCGTAGGCGAGGAGCTGCCAGGGCATGACTTTTTTGTCGCCCATTTCGAGGGCGATGTCGGCGCGGAGCATGAAGCCGGTGAGGCCGGGGGCGGCGGGGGTGTAGGTGATGCGCATTTCGTGGTTTTTGTGGAGGTGGTGATGGAGGAGGGCTTCGGTGAGGGGGACGTCGAGGAAGGCGGCGTGGGAGTGGATGGCGAGGATGTGGTCGGCGTTGAAGGTGCGCGCGGCGTGGGCGATGGCGGCGGGATGGTACTCCTCGTCGAAGACGGTGAACTGGCCGGCGCCGCCGCGCCAGGAGAGGAGGTTCCAGGGACGGGCGGCGCGGATGCGGGCGGAGATGGCTTCGGGGCGGGCGATGAGCGGTGTGGTGGACACGGTGACAAGGTGACAAGGTGACGAGGTGAATTGTTGGGCGAGGGGGAGTTGGGGTTCGGGGGCGGCGAGGAGGATGTGGGTGAGGCCATGGACTTGCTGGAGGCGGTCGAGGACGTGAGTGAGGATGGGTTTTCCGGCGAGGGGGTCGCGGAGGCGGGAGCGCGTGCCGATGGCGGTTGTGTCGAAATCGCAGCAGATGACGGCGAGGATGTTCATCGTGCGGCTCCGGCGACTTCGCGCGGCCAGGGCTTGTTTTGTTGGAGGGCGTCGCGCTGGCGGTGGAGGCGGGCGAGGGCTTCGTCGAGGACGGCGAGGAGGCGTTCGGCGCCGGTTTGCAGGTTCTGCACGTAATCGATGTCGCGCAGGAGCTGGCGTTTCTGGCGGTCGAGGGAATCGGCCTTGGCGGTTTTGACGGAGAGGTCGGCGTTGAAGCGGCGGAGCTCGCCGATGGTGTTGAGGAAGACGACCATGTCAAAGGTCTGGGGATCGGTGTTGACCTTGGCGCGCTGGCGATCAATTTCGGCGAAGAGGCGGTGCATGGCGGCGGGGTCGGTCTGCTTTTCGATCATCTCGTGGAGCAGGGGGATGGTGCGCTCGCAGGTTTCCTTCATGTCAGCGGCTGAGAGGCGGCGGGATTCGAGGGCGGCGATGGTGGTTTCGAGGGCGCGGGGTTGGTCGGTCGTCCAGGCTTTCCAGGGAGCGTTTGCCGGTAATGGGTAACTGGTAATTGGTAATTGGCAGTATTGGTCGATGGCGTCGCGCAGGGTCATGCGGGTGACGTGCTGTTTTTTGGCGCCGCCTTCGGTGGCGTCGATGACGGTGTGGCGGCTGGCGGCGAAGTCGCGTTCGAATTGCTGGAGGTAGACGAAGAATTGTTCTTCGGTGTACATGGGGTGGCCGTGGATGTCGGGGATTTTGCGGAGGATGGTTTTGGAGCGGGCGATGCGTTCCCACTCCTTGGTTTCGAGGGTGTTGAAGCGGGAGAGTTCGGGCGACCACGTTTCGTGGATGGCGGTGCCGGGCTTGTAGTAGAGGCCGTCGACGAAGCCGAGGTCCTGGCCGATGAGGATGATGGGGTTGCAGCCGAGGAATTCGGCGAGGTAGAAGGAGAGGTGGGCGACGGTGGCGCCGGCTTTGAGACCGGCGCGGGTGGGGAAGGCGTCGCGGAGGAGTTTGGCGGCGAAATCGTTGTGCAGCAGCGTGATCCCCCCCCCACCGCCGGAGCCGGAAAAAGTGTCGAGGACGTTCCAGTTGGCTTTGGCTTCAGCGACGAGGTGGAGGCGGTGCAGCGGGCCGCCGGCGCTTTCTTCGAGGTTTTCGAAGAAGCGTGTGGAGACGGTGTTGTAGTCGAGGGAGGTGACGAAGTCGGGCTCGATGCCGGCGGCGAGGAGGGGTTTGAGCATCGTCTGGACGGCGATGATGACGGCTTTCCGGCCACGGCCGTCTTGGTCGCCTTTGATTTCGTGGAGCAGGTGCATGTTTTTCTGGAGGCTGGGGCCGGCGGCGACGAGGATGGCGGGAACGTTGGGGTAGGCGTTTTGCAGGAGGTCGAGGGTGGGAGTCGTGGCGTAGCGGCCGATGTTGTTGGCGACGTTGCGGCAGGTGGCGACGTTGTTGAGCATGAGGGTGAGGAAGCCGGTGCGGGTGAAGGAGACGAACTCGGTGATGAGTTTCTGGAAGGCGGAGAAGAAGCCGGCGGCATCGGCCTGGATGCTGGCGGGGTGGGCGGCGAAGAGGGTTCCCGCGCCGGCGGTGAAGAGGACGGAGCGGGGTTCAAGGCGGTCGACGAGGTGGCCGCGATCGAGGGAGGTGAAGATCAGGAGGCGTGCGGTGCGGAGGGGTTCGGCGAGATCGGCGACGGAGAGAGCGGCTTTGAGGAGGGGGAGGTTGGGTTCGGCGACGATGAGGAGTGCGTCGTGGGGCATGCGGTCGAGGAGGGCGCGGATGTGGTGGCCGAGGCCGAAGCCGGAGACGGCGACGACGTAGCGGTCTTCGCAGGCGACGGCGGCGGCCCAGTTTTCGGCTTCGTGAAGGGGGCGATAGCGGGAGTGGAGGTAGACCTGGCGGCCCCCCGGCCCCCCCCCACCGGTCGGGGCGGCGAGGGGCCCGGGTCCCGATTGCGCTGGGGGAGTTGTCATGACGCGGACGGTCGGGTATCCATCCTTAGCGGTCTCGAGGACCGGCACATCTGCGGGATGCACCGCGTCGATCGCCATGGCGAGGCGGGCATCGGTCTGAAAAAGCGCCGAAAGGTTGCGAACATAGGTGGCGTGTGCGTCCGTAAGGAAGGGCGCAGGCGTATCGGGCGCGGCGGCGAGGGCAGCGGCGTCGGTCATGGGACCTCCTGCCGGTGCAGGCGGGGGGCGGAAAGTTGACGGCGGCATCTTTCAAGGGGCAGCATGATGGAGATTATCGGTCAGGTGGCGGGTGCCGCATTCACCCTTTTCAGCCAGGGAGGGGGGCTGGGGGGGATGGTGCTGGGGTTAATCCGGGCGCCGGCGCTGCCGGAGTCAATGGAAGCGTTCCTGTTTGAGAATCATTGGCTGTATTGGGCGATCGGCCTGGCGCTGGGTCTGACGCTGGCGTATCGGGGCCGGACGCTGACGAACCAGGGGATGCTGCGGGTGGGGGTGGCGATCGCGGCGGTGGCGGTGTTGTGGGGGGGAGCGGCGCTGCTGGTGGATACGCCGGCGGAGCGGTTGTACGCGGCGCACAAGGGGATGGCGGCGGCAGCGGCGGCGGGGGATGTCGACAAGCTGGTGGGGTATCTGGCGAACAACTTCACCTGCCCGCAACTGGACATTGAGGACGCGCGCGATTCCCGGGAGGCGCTGGAGGCGGCGCTCAAGGCGAATGGCATAAAGGGAAGCACGATCACGAGTTATCACAGTACGATCAACCACGGCGTGGCGCAGGTGTCGCTGACGCTTTTGACGGAGACGCAGGGGGGAGCGGTCAAGACAAACTGGCGGCTGACGTGGGCGGATGTTCCGGGAGAGGATTGGCGGATACAGGAGGCGGAGTTGGAGGCGGTGGACGATCAGCCGGTGAACAGCGATTTTCGCATTCCTAAACAGGGGGGCGAGCTGCCGGGGTTTTGAGCGGGCGGAGAG
Source organism: Phycisphaerae bacterium (assembly GCA_035548175.1). Classification (GTDB taxonomy): domain Bacteria; phylum Planctomycetota; class Phycisphaerae; order WQYP01; family WQYP01; genus CALCHA01. Next base: position 29,878 of record DASZTO010000073.1, read on the forward strand.
CGGGGAGTGCGGGGGGTTAAGGGATTGGAGTGAAGGACCGATAGAGTGGGTAACGAACTCCAGAGGAGACCCACCATGTCGCAGGCCGACGTGCCAGTCGCACCCGCCAAGGACCCGCAGGCGATCATCAACGACGCGATCAACGCGGTGTCGCACATTGCGACGCTGCCGGAGATCACGGTGAAGATCATCCAGTTGGTGGAGAATCCGAAATCCACCGCGCAGGATCTGCACAAGCTGATCTCGAACGATCCGGCGCTGGTGGCGCGGATTCTGAAGGTGGTCAACTCGGCGTTTTACGGGTTGCCGGGGCAGATCGGGTCGATCAACCGTGCGATCGTGCTACTGGGTTTGAACGCGGTGAAGAACATCGTGATCGCGGCGTCGCTGGCGAAGCTGTTCAGGGGCGGACGGGTGTCGGCGCAGTTCTCGGCGAAGGAATTGTGGTCGCACTCGGTGGGCGTGGGCGTGATGGCGAAACTGATCACCGGCAAGCTCAATGGGCAGCTTCCGGATGAAGCGTTCCTGGCGGGACTGATTCACGACATCGGCATCCTCGTGGAATTGCAGTCGATGCGGGAGTCGCTGGTGGAAGTGGCGGAGAAGGCGACGCGCGAAGAACGGCGGTATATCGACATCGAGACGCAGGTGATCGGAGTGGATCACCAGGCGCTGGGCGCGGGGCTGACGGCGAAGTGGAAATTCCCGCGCAGCTTCCAGTATGTGACGGGGCATCATCACCACCCGATGGCGCTGGCGATGGAGTGCCGGTGGCTGGCGTGCGTGGTGCACGTGGCGGACCACGTGTGCACGCGCGAGAACATCGGGTATTCGCTGACGTGCAAGGGGGAGGCGCTGGATCCGGCGGTGCTGGAGGAGTTGAAGCTGCCGATGGAAACGGTGAACGAGCTGGCGAAGCAGTTGCCCGAGGCGCTGAAGGAAACCGAGGCGCTGTTGTCGTGAGGGCTATTTGGTGGGGTTTGGCGGGGCGGGGGAAGCGGGGGGCGGGGTGCCGGCGGGAGCGGTGGCGGGCGTGGCGGCGGGGGCGGAAGCCGGCGCCTGGGAGGGAGCGGGGGCGGCGGATTTGAGACCGGCGGATTGCGTATTGTAAATCTCGACCTGATTTTTCAGGATGTCGAGGTTGGGGGTGGCGGCCGGTGGCGGGGCGACGCCGTCGAGATGGGGATCGTAAGTAATGGTATCGGATTCGCTGGGGCCGCAGCCTGCCATCATGCCGGCGACCAGCACTGCCGCGGGAACCAGGACGCACGCAACCGCTCGTTTCATCCGCGAACTCCTCAAAAGTGATTCCTGCCCCCCCACCGCACCACGCATGGGAAGCCTACCCCTCTTTGGCGGCAGCGCCAAGATAGGCGGCGATGACGGCGGGATTTCGGCGGATCTGGTCGGGGGTTCCGGTGGCGATGGTTTTGCCGTAATCGAGGACGACGATGCGTTCGCAGACGCCCATGATGACTTTCATGTCGTGTTCGATGAGGAGGATGGCGAGTCCGAAGCGTTGGCGGAGGGAGCGGATCATGTCCATGAGGGAGCGTTTTTCGGTGGGGTTCATGCCTGCGGCGGGCTCGTCGAGGAGGAGGATGCGGGGTCGCGTGGCGAGGGCGCGGGCGATTTCGAGGCGTCGCTGGTCGCCGTAGGAGAGGGAGCTGGCGCAGGCGTCGGCGAGGTGTTCGAGGTGGAAGAGGGCGAGGTATTCGAGGGCGTTTTTGCGGGACTTGTCTTCTTCGCGGAAGAAGGCGGGGGTGCGGAGGATGGCGGCGGGGATGCCTTGCTTGTGGTGCATGTGCTGGGCGATCTGGACGTTGTCGAGGACGGAGAGATTGGCGAAGAGGCGGATGTTCTGGAAGGTGCGGGCGACGCCGCGCTTGGAGATGGAGTGGGGGCGGAGGTGGCGGGCGGAGTGGTCGGCGATGGCGACACGTCCGGCGGTGGGTCGGTAGACGCCGGTGAGGACGTTGAAGACGGTGGTTTTGCCCGCGCCGTTGGGGCCGATGAGACCGACGAGTTCGCCGGGTGCGAGTGCGAGGGAGAAGTCGTCGACGGCTTTGAGGCCGCCGAATTGCATGGTGACATCGCGCGCGGAAAGAAGCGGAGTGCTGGGTGTTGCGTGTTGAGGACTGAGGGGAGAGGGCTGAGTCCTGAGTTCTGAATCCTGAGTTGTGGGGGGTCGGCGGCTATTGAGGAAGGGGGCGAAGAGGTCGGTGATTTCGTAGCGGCCGAAGATGCCGTGGCGCATGAAGAGCATGGCGAGGATGATGAGGAGGGCGTAGGCGACGGGCCGCCATCGTTCGGTGATGTCGGTGGGGACGAGGGTGTTGCGTTCGAGGATGGGGGGTATGACGGTGAGGAAGATGGCGGCGAGCGCGGAGCCGGTGATGGAGCCTTGTCCGCCGAGGATGACGTAGAGGACGATCATGGTGGAATACATGAAGCGGTAGCTGTTTGGGTTGAGGTCGCCGTACTGGCTGTAGAGTGCTCCGGCGAGTCCGGCGAGAGCGGCGCCGATGACGAAGGCGGCGATTTTGTAGCGGGTGGTGGGGATGCCGACGGCTTCGGAGGCGATGGGGTCTTCGCGGATGGCCAGGAGCGCCCGGCCGGTGGTGGAGTACTTGATGTTGCGGACGATGAGGATGGTGACCAGGACGGCCAGGAGCATCCAGAAGGAGGAGATGAAGTAGAGGGTGTTGTTGTTGTAGGCGATGACGTCGGGGCCGAAGGGGGTGTTTTTGCCGCCCTCGGCCCACCAGAGTTGTCGCATGTTGTCGATGCGGAGACCGAAGGTGCGGCCGAGGTATTCGCTGTTGCCGATGACGGTGGCGACGATTTCGCCGAAGCCGAGGGTGGCGATGGCGAGGTAATCGCCGCGGAGGCGGAGGGTGGGGAGTCCGACGAGCAGGCCGAGGAAAGCGCAGAGGAGCATGGCGGCGAGCATTCCGGCGACGGCCATGCAGGTGAAGGAGGCGGTGACGGAGAGGCCGAGGTGGGCGTGCCAGAAGGTGAGTTGTGGGAGGAAGAAGCCGGGTTTTCCGGTGATGACGGCGGCGGTGTAAGCGCCGACGGCCATGAATCCGGCGTGGCCGAGGGAGAATTGTCCGGTGAGGCCGAGGATGAGGTTGAGGCTGACGGCGAGGATGACGGCGATGCAGCAGTCGTAGAAAGTGTTGTGGGTGAGGGAGGACATGAGGAGGCGGGGATTGTCGAGGGCTGGGGAGACGGCGGCGATGAGGCCGATGAGGACGGCGATTGTCGCCAGGTGAAACCAGGAGCGCGTCGCGGGGGTCATCAGACTTTCTCCGGGACGGCTTTGCCGAAGATGCCCTCGGGACGGACGAGGAGGACGAGGATGAGGATGAGGAAGGCGGCGGCGTCCTGGTACTCGCTCCAGCCGAAGTAGGCGACGAAGGCTTCGACGAGGCCGAGGATAATGCCGCCGACGGCCGCGCCGGGGATGTTGCCGATGCCTCCGATGACGGCGGCGATGAAGGCCTTGAGGCCGGGGATGACGCCCAGGAGCGGCGTGATGGAGCGATAGCGGAAGCCGTAGATCACCCCCCCTACCGCGGCGAGCGCGCTGCCGAGGATGAAGGTGAAGGAGATGATGCGGTCGATGTGGATGCCCATGAGGCGTGCGGCGTCGTAGTTGACGGAAACGGCGCGCATGGCTTTGCCGGTGCGGGTGAAACGGACGATGTAAAAGAGGAGTGCGAGGCAGAAGAGCGTGGCGCCGAAGGTGAGCAGGTCGTTGCCGGAGACGCTCAGGCCGGTGGCGTTTTTGATGGAGAGGATGGCCTGGTCAAATTCGTAACGGCCGATGGCGATTTTGGGGACGGCGGTGGGGGTGGGACCGAAGAAGCGGTTGCCGTGGAAGTGCCATTCGATCTGGAGGAGGTATTCGAGGAAGAGGGAGACGCCGATGGCGGTGATGAGGGAGGCGAGGCGGGAGGCTTTTCGCAAGGGGCGGTAGCAGAGGCGTTCGATGGCGTAACCGAGTGCGCCGCAGGCGAGCATGGCGGCGAGCATGGAGAGGGCGGCGGTGGCGACGGACTGGTCGGCGACATCGGAAAGGCCGAGGCGTTGCTGAATGAAGCGAGTGGTGTAGCAGCCGACGAAAGCGCCGACCATGAAGACGTCGCCGTGAGCGAAGTTGATGAGTCGGAGGACGCCGTAGACCATGGTGTAGCCGAGGGCGATGAGCGCGTAGGTGGAACCGACGGCGAGGCCGTTGAGCAACTGTTGCAGCAGATCGGTCATGGGCCACAGGGAATCAGAGGGCGCGGGCGTGTCAGTGGGCGGGTGCGGAGGCGGCGGATTCGCCGACGCGCGCCACCATTTTCAGTTTACCGTTGTCGATTTCCAGGACGACGCCGGGCTTTTTGGCGTTGCGGTTGGCGTCGATGGTGATGTTGCCGGTGACGCCGGGGAAATTGGTCGTTTTCGCGAGAGCTTCGCGGATGTCACGGCCGTCGGTGGAATCGGCGCGCTGGATGGCGGCGAAAAGGATATTGGCGGCATCGTAACCGAGGACCGCCATGGCGTCGGGAGTTTCGCCATCATATTTCTGCTGGAATTTCTTGACGAAGGCCTGGACGCGGGGGTTGGGGTCGTCGGGAGCGTAGTGGTTGGTGTAGTAACAGCCGTTGACGGCGTCGCCTCCCTGCTTGAGGGTGACGTCGGAGTCCCAGCCGTCGCCGCCGATGAAGGGGACGTTGAGGCCGAGCTTTCGGGCCTGGGGGAGGATTTTGACGATGTCGGTGTAGTAGCCGGGGAGAAAAACGAGCTGGGGGTCGGCGGCGCGGATGTTGGTGAGCTGGCTTTGGAAGTCCTGGTTTCCGCCGGCGTAATTTTCGTGGATGACGATGGCGCCGCCGGCGGCGGTGAATTCCTTGTCGATGACCTTGGAAAGGCCTTCGCTGTAGGGGTTCTGGGAATCGGTGAAGATGGCGGCCCTGGTGAGGTGGAGGTTTTGGGCGGCGAAGTCCGCGATCCATTTGCCCTGCTGGGCGTCGGTGAAGCAGGAGCGGAAGATGTAGTCGCCGAGATCGGTGATGTCGTTGCGCGTGGAGGCGGGCGAGAGCAGGGGGATTTTGTTGCGCTGGCAGTCGGGGGCGGCGGCGGCGGTGCGCCCCGAGGCGACCTCTCCGAGGATGGCGCAGACGTGGTCCTGCTCGATGAGCTTAAGGACGGCCTGGCGGACCTGGGAGGCCTGGGACTGGTCGTCGGCCTGGACGATGTCGATTTTTTTGCCGAGGATGCCGCCCTGGGCGTTCTGCTCCTCAGCCGCGAGAAGGATGCCCTTGTTGGAGGATTGCCCGAAGGTGCTGGTGTCGCCGGTGGTGGATTGGAGGCTGCCGATTTTGATGGTGTCGCCGGAGCCGCCCCCGCCGCCGGTCTGGGTGGTGCTTCCGCCGTCGCCGCCGCCGCAGGAGGAGAGCGATCCGAGCGAAGCGAACGTGAGGGTGGCGGCGGTTGCCGCCAACAGGCAGCGGCGGGTCATGCGCTGGGTCATGGTCATCTCCCTTCGTGACGTGTTCGAACCCTGGCGATCAACGGGCCGGCGAGGTGTCCGGCGGCGCAGTGGGCAGCAGGAACGGGCTGGGAAAGGTCGTCGGCTGTGAGGCGGGGGCGGGGCCGGTCGCCGGGGGCACGGGGGCGAGGGCGGTTTCGCGGGATTTGGCGAAGAAATCCTGTTGTGCCTGATGGAGTGCGTCGGCAGCGCGGACCTGGTCGAAGAGGGCGTTGACGTTGCCGCGAATGCGCGCCCGGCCGATGTTGTCCTGGAAATTGGAGGAGGCCTGAGTGAGGCGGAGGTCGCCATCCATGATGCGAGCGGGGAGGCGATGCTTGCCATTTTTGCCGAAGAGGCGGACAAAGCCTGCGCCTTCATAGAGGCCGACGGAGTTGGGGGTCATGAGGGCGTAGCGGTAGGTGGCGTTGAGGGCGGTGTTGTCGAGGGAGGTTTTGCCGCCGATGGGCCGCCAGAAGACGCGGAGGGTGAATATCTGGTCGACGGGCTGGTGGGTGGTTCGGTCGACGGTGTGGGAGCGGAGGATGTAGTAGAGGGTGTTGTCGCGGTCGGCGTAGTAATAGGCCTGGCTGAAGCGCGGGGAGATGACGTAACCGCGGGTTTTGGCGGATTCGATTTGCAGCGGGCGATAGGCGGCACACCCCGTGAGCAGGGGGGCGAGAACAAGCGCGAGCAGGAGCCACAGCGGGGCGAGTCGATGATTCATATGGGCGGTAGTGTAGCGGGCGAGTATGCGACCGGCCAGCGCGTCAGGAAGGGGGCTGTTCGTGGGCGAGGCGGTCGGCGAGTTGGCGGAGGTAGACGAAGGTGTAAATGCCGGCGGCGTGGCGGTCGGACCAGGCGATGCGGAGGGCGTAGTTGCCGACGAGTTCGGCGGAGAGGGCGGTGATGGGGCCATCGTAAGAGGTTTTGACGATCGGCAGGTGGGTGCGGCCGAGGATGTCGCGTTCGCCCTGGCAGCCGGCGCAGGGGCAGTTTTTGCGGAGGAAGCGCAGGGGGAGGGAGGTGGCGGCGCCGTCGTCCCAGGTGATGTCCAGGGATTCGGCTTTCCGGAGGTGGATGTCGGTGGGCTGCATACGGTTAAATTAGGGGATTGGTGAAGCAGGTTCAATTGGAGGAGGCGGGATTGCGTTCAGGGACCGGTCGGATGGTTGAGCAGCGATGTGCGCGGGGCGAGGGCTTCGTGCGGCGGGAGGCGGCGGGAGAGCAGGGCGAGGAGGCGGTAGGAGAGGAGTTGGAGGAAGGAACCGTGCTTGGCGAAGTAGCGGAGGGTGCCGCGGGCGGCATATCGCTGGACCTCTGGTCGAGGGGAGCGTGCGGCGTTGGGGGAGTGATGGGTGACGGCGGCGGCGGGGAAGAACCAGGATTCGCGGCCGGCGTTGCGGAGCCGGCGGAGCAGATCGACTTCCTCCACATAGAGGAAGAAATGATCGTCGAACCCCCCTACCGCGTCGAAGGCGTCCTTGCGTAGGAGGAGGCAGGCGGCCATGGCCCAATCGATGGGCTGCGCGACGGTGGGCTGGGGATGGAGGTACTTGCGGTGTTCGCGTGTGCGGAATTGATCGGCGATGAGATCGCGGATGGTGAAGAAGCGGCCGACGGAGGGCTGGGTGGAGCCGTCGGGGTTCATGAGGCGCGGGATGATGCAGGCGGCGCGATCGAAGGGGGGCTCCTGGGCGGCGAGAGGATCGAGGAAGGCGGCGGCGAAATTATGGGGGAAGGTGAGGTCGGGATTGCACAGGAGGATGTGGGTGGCGTCAGGTGCGGCGGCGATGGCGTGGTTGGCGGCGGGGCCATAGCCGAGGTTGCCGAGCGGGAGGAGGCGCGCGGCGGGGGCGGCGCGTGCGGCGGCATCGTGGGTGTCGTCGGAGGAGCCGGAGTCGGCGATGATGGTGCGGCAGTGCAGGTGCCTGGCGCGCGAGGAGGCGGCGAGGGTATCGCGCCAGGTGGCGAAGAATGCAGGCAGCCAGCGTGAGCTGTTGTGCGTGATGACCACCAGGGCGAGGGATGGGGATGGGGTCCCGGACATCGGGGGCATGATAGCGGGGCGGGCGTCGGCGGTCAGGTGTCGAGAAGGCGGTCGAGCAGGTCGCGAGCTTCGGAGAGCGCGGGGACGAGAGCGAGCGCATCGAGGATGTCGCGGTGCCGTTCGGCGAAGGCGAAGGGTTCGTCCTCACGAATGGCCTCGAGGCCGAGGCGGCGCAACACGGCGGCCATCAGGTCTTCGAGGTGGGCGCGCTTTTTGGCGGACACGGCGACGGTTTCGATTCCGGCGGCGACCTGCGGCGGGGTCTGGAGCAGATCGCACTTGTTGAGGGCGATGAGCTGGGGGCGGGCGTCGCGGCCGGAGGCGAGCGCTGCGGTCCACGCAGCGGGATCGGCGGCATCGAGAACCAGGACGACGAGGTCGGCGTCGCGCGCCTGGCCGTGGGTGCGGTGAATGGATTCCTGTTCGAGCGGGTCGGCGGTTTCACGGATGCCGGCGGTATCGACGAGGATGATGGGGGCGTGGATGGTTGCGGCGGTAAAGGTGGTGGGGGCGTCGACCCAGTCGCGGGTGGTGCCGGGGAGATCGGAAGTGATGGCGATGGGGCGTCCGAGGAGGGCGTTGGCGAGGGTGGATTTACCGGCATTTGGCGGTCCGATGAGTGCGATGCGTGCGGGGATGAGGAGGCGCTGGAGTTCGCGTGCGCGTGCGAGCAGCCATTGGCACTGGGAATGGAGTTGCCAGAGATTGTGCGGAGCGGCGTTTTGGCGCCAGTGGGCGGTCCAGGCGGCGAGACCGCCGTGGGCCTGGACGGCGAGGAGGCGTGCGCCGGTCATGGTGGCGGCGCGGGGCAGGGCGAGCAGGATATCGGCGGGAATGCCGCGGGAATCTGTGGCGACGGCGGGCGCTTCGGAGGGCAGGATTTCCTTCGCCCCGGAGCGCCTTAGCGCCGCAAGGACGGCGTCGACCACTGCGGTGCCGCCATGGAGGTGCAGTTCGAAGGATTCGTCGGCAATGCAGACCAGCAGGGCGTCGTCGAGGGATTCCTCGCCCTCCGCCAATTGGACGCGGGCCGCCTCGCCGGGACGGAGTAATTGGGCGCGGGATGCCGCTTTGCCGGAGAAGCGGGCGACGGTTTGCCGGGACGCGGAACCGGAGATGCGCAGGACGGCGATGGCCCCCATGCCCGGCGCGGTCATGCGCATCACGAGGGTCATGCCGGGATATCCAGATAGGCCAATTCGCGGCGGCGCGGGACCAGGCCGGCGCGATCGGCCATGTCGAAGAATCTGGCCAGGCCGGCGCGCGCACGGTCGGTGACTTCATACCGGAGGAACTCGGTGAAATAGCGGCGCGCGAGTTCGGGGGGCCAGCGTTTCTCCTGCGCATAACGGCGGACGAGGTCATCGGTCATGTCGGCCCCGCGGCGCCGCGCCGCCGCGAGGAGTGCGGCGAGTTCCGTGCTCTGCTGATCGCGCCGCATCATCCACATGGCGAACACGAAGGGCAAGCCGGTGAGGTGTTTCCATTCTTCGCCGAGGTCGAGCTGGTGCGGGTAGAGGGCGGCATCGGGGGCGGCGTTGACGACTTTGTCGCCGATGAGCAGCATGGTTTCGGGCGCATCCTGCTGCGTGCGCCTGGCGGCGTCTGCGAAGGGGACCAGTGGCGCGCGATTGCCGTAGCGCTCTTGGAGGATCAGGCGAGCGAGCACGACGCTGGTGTGGCTGTCGGTGTCGCCGTGGATTTCGCGGATGCGTTCCGGAGCGACGCGCGAGAAGACGCGGACGGTGAGCGTCGGGCCATCGCAGCCGATCATGCCGGCAGGCACGAGCAGGAGGTCGTGGCGTGCGAGCTGAAAATCGACCACGGAAAGCAGCGCGGTGGAGACGCGGTCGGTTTCGACCCATTCGAGCAGGCGGGAAGGCACGGCGAATTCGATGCGGACATCGGGCCGGGCGAGGAGGGGATCGATCAGGGGCTTGGAATTGAGGAAGGAGACGCAGCCGACACGATGCTTGGCCCCCCCATAATCGTGGGCGCCGGGACGCGGGGCGTGGTCACGGGCCGGGGTGTGTGGGTGCGTCACGTGATCCATGGCAGTGTTTCAACTCTGTCATTCAAATGTTTCAAAACTCATTGAAACATTATAGGGGGGCCGGCGGGGAAAGTCACGTGCGGGGCGGTTCATTTAGTTCAGGCGGAGGGCCTCAGTTCGGCGACGGTCGCGGTGTCGGTCGTCGGGCGGTCTCCGGAGAGCAGCGCGAAATCGATGAGGCTCAGGAGGTAAAAGTAGTCCACGCGCCACTGCAGCACGGCGACGATGCCGTTGGACAGCGAAAAGCGCCGCGGCCGGCCCTCGGGAATGTCCAGCGTGTGATAGAGGGCGCGGGCGACCACGCCGCCGTGGGTGGCGACCAGGACGTCCTGATCGGCATGGAGCTCGGAAATGCGGCGCAGGCAGGGATCGATGCGAGCCCATAACTGCGCCTCGGTTTCGATGCCCGGCATGCCGGTCCAGTCGGCCAGGTCGCCGGTTTGCGGCAGGCCCAGGGCGGTGCGGGCATCGCGCACGTCGGCGGAGGTCTTGCCTTCATAGACGCCGAAAGAGCGTTCGCGAAGGTCGGGGGTTTGCTGGACGGGAATTTTTCGCCCGGCGGCGAGGATGTCCGCGGTTTCGGCGGCGCGCGGCAGGTCGCTGGCGTAAATGGCGGCGAAGTGTTTGGAGGCCAGCGCCGCGGCGAGGGCCCGGGCCTGCGCGCGGCCGCGCTCGTTGAGGCTGGTGGGCGTGTGCCCCTGGACGCGCCCCTGGGCGTTCCAATCGGTTTGTCCATGCCGCACCAGCCAGAGCCGCGCACCGGTAAACGCCATCATGACCTCCATAAGTTGCGGGGATTGTAGCGTGTTCGCCGGCGGCGTGCGTGCCGCGCGGGGTGTCGGGCGGCGGCGTTGGAGGGCGCGCGGCGACTATCGACGCCGCGCGCGTTGGCGTATACTCCCGGTCCCTCGAACGCAGGAGTATCATGACCCAAGGACGCCCCGCACCCTCGCCACGCGGTCCCTCTCCTCTCCCGGCGGACTTCATCGCCCGGCGCCTGGAGCGCGTCCGCCAGGCGCTGGAAAAAGCGAAGGCGCCGGCGCTGCTGGTGACGAGTTTCACGGATGTCTCGTGGCTGACGGGGTTCGAGGGGGACGATTCGCACGCGATCGTGACGCCGGAAAAATTGATCCTGATTTCCGACCATCGCTATGAAGAGCAGATCACCCGTGAAGCGCCCTGGGCCGCCACGGTGATGCGCAAGAAAACCATCTGGCAGGAGACTGCCAACCAGCTCAAGCGGCTGAAGGTGAAAAAGGTCGCGGTGCAGGCGGAAGCCTTGACGTTGCGCGGCCAGGCGACCCTCCACGAATTCCTCAAGAAGGCCAAAACGAAGCTGCGCATGGCGGCGGTGGCGGACATGATCGTGGAGCTTCGGCATATCAAGGACGAGCACGAAATCGGCATCATCGAGGAGGCCATTCGCATCGCCGAGGGGGCGTTCGAAGCGCTCCAGCGGCAGATTCGCCGGGGGATGACCGAGAACGATCTCGCCGGCCGGCTTGGCTATGAAATGCGGAAGCGGGGGGCGCTCAATTCGTCGTTTGATTCCATCGTGGCGGCGGGGGCAAACGGATCGCTGCCGCACTATCGGCCCGGCGAGGCGAGGCTGGAGGCGAACAGCCCGCTGCTGGTGGACTGGGGGGCGCGTTATCGCGGGTATTGCTCGGACCTGACACGGGTGGTGTTCGCGGGCGAGGTGAGCGGCAAGATCCGGGAGATTTACCAGATCGTGCTCGAGGCGCAGCTGGCCGCCATTGCCGCGATTCGGCCGGGCGCCCACGGCAAGAAGGTTGACCGGGCGGCGCGCGATATCATTGAAAAGGCCGGATATGGCGAACAGTTCGGCCATGGCACGGGCCACGGCATCGGCCGGGACATCCACGAGGCCATCTCCCTTTCCAAGCTCTCGACCACGCGGTTGAAGCCCGGGATGATCGTGACGGTCGAGCCGGGAATTTACCTGCCGGGGTCAGGCGGCGTGCGTATCGAGGACGATGTCCTGGTGACGCCGGAGGGCCACCGCGTGCTGAGCAAGCTGCCCAAGGACCTGGCCTCAGCGAGTCTTTCCATTTGATAGTATTAACGGACGTCTCGATCCGGAGAATTTGGCATCATGGCAAAGAAACCTACCTCAAGCCCCGCGGGCGCCGCCTTTACGGATACGCGGCGCGTCGAAGAGCTCGTGCAGCTGATGGCGGAGAACGGGTTGACGGAAATCGAGCTGGTGGAAGACAAGTCGCGCATTCTTTTGCGCCGCGGACCTGTTGGCGGCGCGGCGGCGCAGGCGGCGCCGGCGCACATGCCGGCGCACCATTCGGCGCCGCCGCACCACACCGCTCCGCCCGCCGGCGCACCCGCCGCGCCCGCTGAAGACGCGAGCCTGACGCCGATCAAATCGCCCATGGTGGGCACCTTTTACACCGCCCCCAACCCGGATTCCGACGCGTACGTTTCCATCGGGTCCAACGTCGATGAAAAGTCGGTCGTCTGCATCATCGAGGCGATGAAGGTGTTCAACGAAATTCACGCCGAAGTCCGCGGGACGATCACCAAGGTTCTGGTTTCCAACGGCCAGGCGGTGGAGTATGGGCAGCCGCTGTTTATGGTCAAGCCGGAATGAAGCGCACTGGTCATGGGTGATTTGCAGTTGAGCCGGTGGCTGCCGCGCAGTGGAGCTTTCCGGCGGCGCCGCGGCGACGATCGACCGCCGATCACCGACACTCCTTCCCACCGAGGTTCACATGTTTCAACGGATTTTGATCGCCAATCGCGGAGAAATCGCCCTGCGGATCATCCGCGCGTGCAAAGAACTGGGCGTCGAGACCGTCATCGTTTATTCGGAGGCCGACAGGAACGCCGCGTATCTGCAGCTTGCCGACCAGGCGATCTGCATTGGCCCGGGTCCGGCGGCGGAGTCTTATCTGAACATTCCGCGGATTATTTCGGCGGCGGAAATCGCCGACGTGCAGGCCATCCATCCGGGCTTCGGGTTTCTCTCTGAGAACGCACATTTCGCGGAGGTGTGCCGGAGCTGCAAGATCGAGTTCATCGGTCCGAGCGTGGAATCGATGCAGATGCTGGGGTCGAAGCTGGCGTCGAAGGAGCTTGCCAAGAAGTGCCATGTGCCTTTGACGCCGGGCTCCAATGGCGCGATTTCGGAGGAGGAAGAAGCGGTTGAAGTGGCGCAGCGCATCGGCTATCCGGTGATCATCAAGGCCAGCGCCGGCGGCGGGGGACGCGGGATGCGGGTGGCGCACAACGACATTTCGCTGCGCTCGAGCATCAAGGCCGCGCAGTCCGAAGCGGAGGCGGCCTTCAAGGACGGCACCGTCTTTATTGAAAAGTATCACGAAGAGCCCCGGCATGTGGAAGTGCAGATTCTGGGGGATAAGCATGGGCACGTCGTACATTTGTGGGAGCGCGACTGCACGCTTCAACGCCGGCACCAGAAGCTCGTCGAGGAATCCCCGTGCCCGGTGATCGACCAGAAAACGCGCGAAGAACTATGCAGCGCGGCGGTGCGCCTGGCCAGGGAGGCCGGTTATTATTCCGCCTGCACGTGCGAATTCATCATGGACAAGAATCGGAAGTTCTACTTCCTGGAAGTGAACACGCGCATCCAGGTGGAGCATCCGGTGACGGAACTGGTGACCGGGGTGGACCTGATCAAGTGGCAGCTCCGCATCGCGGCGGGCGAGAAGCTCACGCTGCAGCAGAAGGACATTCCGCAGAACGGCTGCGCCATCGAGTGCCGGATCAACGCCGAGGACCCGGAGCGCAATTTCGCGCCTTCGCCGGGAACGCTGGAGGAATTCATTCCGCCGGGCGGGCCGCACGTGCGGCTGGAGACGCACGCGTTCCAGGGCTACCGCGTGCCGCCGAACTACGATTCGATGATCGCCAAGCTGCTGGTGCACGGGGCGACGCGCGAGGAAGCGATCACGACGATGCGTAGGGCGCTGGACGAATTCCGCGTCGGGCCGATCAAAACCACGATCCCGCTGCACAAGCAGATCATGGCGAACCAGAACTTCCGCAACGCAACCGTCGACACCGGGTGGATCGAGCGGACTTACCGCAAAGGATAAAAGGGGGCGTTTTTCGCGGCGGCTCCGCAACCTGAGGCCGCCCATGTTTCCGCCCGCCTTGCTCGGGCGCCGCCCATCCCGTACAATTCCCGATTCAAATTGCCAGTAGGCCCCGCGCCGGCTGCTTGTTGCGGCTGGCGGAAGCCTGTACCAATTTCGAGGTTCCCCCTCCATGATCGCTGTTGAGAAGAAAAAGACCGTCATCGAATCGAATCGCACGCACGAGAAGGATACCGGTTCGCCGGAGGTGCAGATCGCGATTCTCACCGAACGGATCAACGAACTCACCGACCACCTCAAGACGCATAAGAAGGATTTCTCCAGCCGGCGCGGCCTGCTGAAGATGGTGGGCAAGCGCAACAGTCTGCTGAAATACCTGACGCAGACCGATCGCGAGCGCTACCAGAAGATCATCACCAAGCTCGGACTGCGCAAGTGATGCGAGAAGCAGGGGGCGAGCACCAGGAAGGGCGCGACGCCGGAACTTCCTGGTTCTGAATTCCGATTTTTCATTCTTTTTTCAGGCGGCAAAATAACGTATCGGCAGGCAAAGATATTTAGAAAGGCAAGGTCTCTATGGCAGTCGTCACCATCTCCCGCAACATCGGCGGCAAAGAACTCAAGATTGAAACCGGTCTGCTGGCCAAGCAGGCCGACGGCGCAGTCACCGTCACGTACGGCGAAACCGTCATCCTGGCGACGGTGGTCTCTTCCGACCCGCGCCCGGGCACGGATTTTTTCCCGCTCACCGTGGATTACCGCGAAAAAACCTCCGCGGCCGGCAAGTTTCCCGGCGGCTTCATCAAGCGTGAAGGCCGTCCCACCACCAAGGAAACGCTCACCGCCCGCATGATAGACCGGCCGATCCGGCCGCTGTTTCCCTTCGGCTATTTTGACGAGGTGCTCATCCAGGTCCTCGTGCTCTCCGCCGACGGCCAGAACGACCCGGACATCCTCTCGATGATCGGCGCCTCGGCCGCCCTGTCGATTTCGTCGGTTCCGTTCGAAGGCCCGATCGGCGCGGTCCGGGTGGCGCGCGTCGATGGCCAGTTCAAGGTGATGCCGATGGTTTCGGATCTGGACATGTCGGATCTGGACCTGCTGCTGTCGGGCACCGATGAAGCGGTGAACATGATTGAAGTGGGCGCGCGGGAGCTGCCCGAGGACGTGGTGCTCGAAGCGATCAAGACCGGCCACGGCGTGATCCGCGAGATCACGGGGATGATCCGGGAGCTGCAGCAGAAGGTCGGCAAGGAAAAGTTCGGCAAGCTGAACAAGCCGTCCGACGATTTGGTGAACCGGATTCAGAGCAAGTATGGCCAGGAGCTGTTGGCCGCCAAGAACACCGTCAAGAAGCACGAGCGCCAGGACGCCGTGCGGGCGGTCAAGGAGAAGATCAAGGCGGAGTTTCTGCCGATCGATCCGGCGACCCAGAAACCGCTCAACGATCCGTTCCATGTCGCGCTGGCGGTTTCCGTTATTGAGGAAAAGCTGATCCGTGAAATGATTCTGACGGCCAAGCGTCCCGACGGCCGCGACACCAAGACGATTCGCCCGCTCATGAGCCAGGTCAGCCTGCTGCCCCGCACCCACGGCTCGGCGCTGTTCCAGCGCGGCGAAACCCAGGTGCTGACCACCTGCACGCTGGGCACCGGCGAGGACGAGCAGATCGTCGATGGCCTGGGCGATGAGTACGCCAAGAAGTTCATGCTCCACTATAACTTCCCGCCGTTTTCGACGGGCGAGGTGAAGCGCATCATGGGACCCGGGC
The DNA here is from genome assembly GCA_035548175.1 of Phycisphaerae bacterium. Classification (GTDB taxonomy): domain Bacteria; phylum Planctomycetota; class Phycisphaerae; order WQYP01; family WQYP01; genus CALCHA01. The sequence goes on from DASZTO010000073.1 coordinate 45,367, forward strand.
GGCGCGAGATCGGGCACGGGGCGCTGGCGGAGCGGTCGCTGGAAGCGGTGCTGCCGACGCCGGACGTTTTCCCGTACGTGGTGCGGCTGGTGTGCGATGTGATGGAATCGAACGGCAGCTCGTCGATGGCGTCCGTGTGCTCGGGCACCCTGGCGCTGCTCGATGCGGGCGTTCCCATCCTTCGCCCCGTCGCCGGCATTTCGATCGGCCTGGTGAAGGAAGGCGACCGCGAGGAACTGCTGACGGACATCATCGGCGAGGAAGATCACTACGGCGACATGGACTTCAAGGTCTCGGGCACGACCGAAGGCATCACGGGCATCCAACTCGACCTGAAGATTCGCGGGCTTTCGTTCGACATCATCGAGCGCACGTTCGCACGGGCAAAAGATGCGCGTCTGTTCATCCTTGGCGAGATGGCCAAGACCATCTCCACCCATCGGGACCAGATTTCTCCCTACGCTCCCCGACTTCTCACGATGCGCATCAATCCGGAAAAGATCGGCAAGATCATCGGGCCCGGCGGCAAGACGATCAAGGCGATCGTCGAGCGCACGGGCGCGAAGATCGACATCGAGGACGACGGCACGGTGTTCATCGCCGCCATGGGCATGGAAGCCGCCGAGAAGGCCCGCGAGGAGATCGAGCGGCTTTCGGAAGAGGTGAAGGTCGGCAAGATTTACACCGGCAAAGTCACCAGCATCAAGGACTTCGGCGCGTTCATCGAGGTGATTCCCGGCCAGGACGGCCTGTGCCACATTTCGGAGCTTTCCGACCGCTTCCTCAAGACGGTCGGCGAAGAGGTGAAGTTGGGCCAGACGGTGCGCGTGAAGGTGATTGCGATCGACGATCAGGGCCGGATCAAGTTGTCGCGCAAGCAGGCCATGCGGGAAGAGAATCCGCAGCCGCCGCGGCCCGCGCAGCCGGGCGGCCAGGGCGGACCTCCGGCGGGCGGCCAGGGCCAATCTCCGGCCCCGCAGCCGATGCAGCCCGCTCCGGCCGGTCAGGCGTGAAACACCCTAAAAGGGCCGCTGAAATCCCTTGACCGTTCGGTTTATACTTGGATAAGATACCCCGCCGTGAAAGTCCGCTTTCGCGGCGGTTTTTTTCTTTTGGAGAAGGAGGATCGCGCTTCGCGCGGTCCTCATCGCAGGCGAGATCCCTTTTGTGCTTGCCGCCGGGTTTGCAGTGCGGCGGTTTTGTTCTCTCGCTTTGCTCCCACGGACCATCGTTCTGTGTGTGTGCCAGACATGTGTGGCGGTCCGACCAACGGCTTCCGGGTAGCTCTATTGCCCGCGCGTGTGGTCCTCGCCGAGGTGTCTGTATGCCGGTTGGCATCGTCAAGTGGTTCGATTGCAAAAAAGGGTTTGGCTTCATCATGGACGCCGCCGGGGCCGATGTGTTCGTCCATTTTTCGGTCATCGAAGGCGACGGATTTCGCCGCCTGCGCGACGGTGAGCAGGTCGAATATGAAATCACCAACGGGCCCAAGGGACTGCTCGCCTCACGCGTCCGCCGGCTCGAACCCGATCCCCCCGGCCCGCCGGCCTGATCGACCGGGCAATCGGGGAACCCTGGACGGGGCGCTCTGGTCGGTTTGCCCGCTTTGGGTCGGCTGACGAGTTCGAATTTGCGTATCAAGCGGGTGCCCGGCCGTAGCCGATAACGGTGGAAACGGGAGGCCCGCCATGAGCGCGCAGCACACAACATCCGGCAAGATTTACGACCCGGTCTTTCTGTTCATGCTCGTGGCGGTGTTCCTGGCCTTGGCCAGCAGCTTTGCGCTGCGGGCGGTGGTCTCGGGCGTCGGACCAAAGGCGGCGCGCGCGGCATCGGTGACCGACGGCCAATCGCGCGACAGCGGCGCCGCCGACCAGCTTCAGGACAGCCCCGACGATAACCAGCCCTGAGCGCGGGAGCGGCGGCTGGCGGATGGGATCAGCGCGTGGGGCGGGAAGGATGCCAAGACACCAATGCATGACAGCGCGACGTGAAAGATCGCGCCGGTGACCGTCGCCCGGGGGCTTCTTCGCGCGCGGCGCGTCTGGAAAATGAACTGGCCCTCCCCTAAACTTGTCCCGTCATCAGCCCCCCACCAACACCGGCTCGCCCCAACCGGGTCACGAGCCTTCGGGAGTCGCACATGTCGCCCCCCCCCGCTTCGGACGGTACCGGTGATTCCATTGCCGGGTCGTTCTCCCTTCCGCAGTTTTCCGCCTCCCCACGTCCTATTCCCCCCCCCGCCTCCCCCCTCTCCCACGCTGATTCGCCATTCTCCGGCATGCCCATCGAGGTGCTCTCCGATCTGACCGGCGAAAAGAAGGAAAAGTGCGGCATCTTCGGCATCGCCGGCCCGACGGACGCCGTGGAGCGCTGCTATTACGGCCTTTACGCGCTGCAGCATCGCGGCCAGGAATCGGCGGGCATCGCGGCGTCGGACGGCTCCGTGATCAATGCGCACTCCGGCCTGGGGCTCGTCGCGGATGTATTCCGGAAAGATGCGCTGCGCGAACTCGACGGATCGCTGGCCATCGGTCACGTGCGCTATTCCACCGCCGGCTCCAACCGCAAGTGCAACGCCCAGCCGATCCTCGAGGAATACATCGGCGGCCAGGTGGCGGTGGCGCACAACGGCAACCTCGTCAACGCGGCGCGCATCAAGGCCGAGTACCAGAAGTTCGGCCACATCTTCTATTCCACCTCCGATACCGAAGTCGTCCTGCACATGCTCGCCAAGCCGACGCACCAGGAGAAGTCTGATCCGCTCGCCCACGTGCTGCGGCATCTGCAGGGGGCTTTTTCGTTTTTGTTCCTTTTCAAGGACCGCATCGAGGCGTGCCGGGATCCGTGGGGATTTCGGCCGCTGGTGATCGGGCAGACGCGCGACGGATTCTATTGTTTCGCATCCGAAACCTGCGCGCTCACGAGCATCCAGGCGACCTATATCCGGGAAGTCGAGCCGGGGGAAATCGTCACGGTGGATCACACCGGCACGCAGATGACCAGCCGCTATTTCACCGAGTCATTTCCGCAGCGGCCGTCGCACTGCGCCTTCGAGCACGTCTATTTCGCCAGCCCTTCGAGCACGCTGTTCGGGGATGTGGTGATGAACGTGCGACAGCGCATGGGCCGGCAACTGGCGATCGAAGCGCCGGTGGACGCGGACATCGTGATGCCGATCCCCGATTCGGGCCGATCCGCGGCGCTGGGATACGCCAAGCAGTCGGGCATTGCGTTTGAGGAAGGCATCGTGCCCAACCGCTACGTGGGCCGCAGTTTCATTCAGCCCAGCCAGCACATGCGCGATCTGGCGGTGCAGATGAAATTGATCGTGATCCCGGAAATCGTGCGCGGCAAGCGCATCGTGGTGGTGGAGGATTCGATCGTTCGAGGCACCACGACGCGCGGGAAGATGCTCGCCCTGCGCCGTGCCGGCGCCAGCGAAATCCACATGCGCGTGAGCTGCCCGCCCATCCGCCATCCCTGTTTCTTCGGCATTGATTTCCCCACCCCCACCGAGCTGATCGCCAACGGCCGAACCGTGGAGCAGATTCGCGATTTCATCGAAGTGGATTCGCTGGCCTACCTGTCGCTCGAAGGCATGCTCGCCAGCATGGGCAAGCCGCCCGAAAATTACTGCACCGCCTGCTGGTCCGGACAGTATCCGATCCCGGTCGATCACCAGCTCAGCAAGTTCGGGCTGGAGCGGCACCAGATGAAGATGTTCGACTGATACCCGCGAAACCCCGCCCCGACGCCGCGCAACGCCGCCTTCTCGCTGCGAGTTGCTCCCTTTTCTTCGCTCCCGCTCCCCGTCCGCGCCGCGCCCTCTTCGTTGTGCCCTCTTCGCCGCGCTCATGGCGTCGAGTATCATTTCTCCGGGGCGCTTCGGCTCCTGTTTTCGGTTTACGGGCACCTTCCGCAGCATGTATCGCCACATCCCCAACCTCATCACGATCGCCCGGCTGGTGCTGACGGTCGTCTTTTTCGCCGTGCTCAACGTCAACGAGCGCGACACCTTCACGCGGCAGATGTGGACCGGCTTCGGGGTGTTTCTCGTGGCCGTGGGCACCGATTTTCTGGACGGCTATCTGGCGCGGGCGTGGAAAGTCGAATCCGCCTTCGGCCGCGTCGTCGATCCGTTCGTCGACAAAATTCTTATTTGCGGGGCGTTCATTTTCTTCTCGTCCAACCACTTCATCAGCGTCGCCGCCAAAGACCTTTTTCCCGACATCGAGGCCCATGGGCGGGCCGGCGAATCGCTGGGGACCGTCACCGGGGTCCTGCCCTGGATGGCCGTCGTGCTGATCGGCCGTGAGTTTCTCATCACCTCGATCCGCGGCCTCGCCGAATCGCGCGGCATCGACTTCCGCGCGGACTGGGCCGGTAAAATCAAAATGTTCACGCAAAGCTTCGCCGTCGGAGCGGTCATGGTGGACCTGGCGCTGCTTCAGAAAGTCGCGTGGGTGCATCTGGTCAGGGACATTTTCATCTGGGTGACCATCGTGGTGACGGTGCTCTCCGCGACGACTTACATTGTGCGGGCGCGCAAGATGCTCATGGAGTAGCTCGTTGGGCCACAAATCGAACCAGGAACTGGCCCAGCGGGTGGCGTCGCTGGAAACTCCGCCGCAACGCTGGCCGCGGTGGATCGTCTCCGGCGGAGGCCCGGGATTTCTGCGGCCGGCGCCCGGATCGTGGGGCACCGCGGCTCCCGCGGCGGTGATGTGGATCCTGATGGCCAACGGCGCCCGCCAGGCGACGTGGACCGCCGTGCTGCTGGCGATCGGCGCGGTGGCTTCCCTCCTGCTGGTCATCTACGGCAAATGGGCCGCGGCGTACTACCGTGAACCCGATCCGGGCACCGTGGTGCTGGACGAATATGCGGGCTTTGCCGTCACCGCGCTGGTCGTTCCCGTGCCCCCCTGGTGCGCCGCGCATGGCGCCCCGGGAGCGTTCGCGTATGTCGCCGGCCTGTACATCCTCTTTCGCGCGACCGACACCCTCAAGCTGCCTCCGGCCAATTGGCTCGAACGCCTTCCCTGGGGTTGGGGCGTCCTGTGCGACGATCTGGCAGCCGGGGTCCAGGCGAACCTGATTGCGCAGGCGGTGGTGCGGCTGCTGTTGCGCTAGGAATCGCCGCGGGCCCGCATTCATTCAGGCTTCATCTGCAAAAAGCATGAAGCGCCGCCCGCCGGACCGATAGACCCTCTTTCCGCTTTCGAGTACCTTCCCGCGTTTCGTTTTCGGGAGTTCCCCGCGTGCATGCGTATCTCCTCTCGCTGATCCTGGGCGTTATTGAAGGCATCACGGAATTCCTGCCGGTGTCATCCACCGCGCACCTGCGCATTGCCGAAGCATTCGCCCGCATTGATTTCGAATCCGGCTACTGGCAGATGTATTCGATCGTTATCCAGCTTGGCGCGATCCTCTCGGTGCCCCTGCTTTTCCGCGACCGCATCGCCAAGTTCCTTCGCACGTTTCCCAACGGCGAGGCCGGCAACAAGACCTGGTGGAACCATCCTGTGTCGCTGGTGCTCATCGGCTTTCTGGTGACCGCCGGGCCCTGCTATCTGGCCGACAAGCTCATCGCGAAAAACCTCAACAACCTCACGGTGATGGCCTCTTCCCTCATCGTCGGCGGGGTCATTATGTGGCTCGTCGATGCGCTCTTCACGCGGCCGACGGTCCAGCGGGTGGAGGAGATGAGCGTGATTGATGCCGTGTGGATCGGCGCGGTGCAGATCCTGTCGGCGGTGTTTCCCGGCACGTCCCGCAGCATGTCGACCATCGCCGCCGGCCAGGTCTTCGGCCTGTCGCGCTCGGCGGCGCTCGAATACTCCTTCTTCCTGGCGATTCCCACCATGCTCGCGGCGACCGGCTACAAGTTTCTTCAGGCGATCGTGCATCGGCCCAAAACGACGGAGCAGATTGCCGCCTATCACGCCCCGGCGCATCAGTGGGTGGTCCTGGGCATCGGCTTCGTCGTGTCGTTTTTCGTGGCCTGGGCTGTCAACGCCTGGTTCGTCGCGTGGGTGCGCCGCCGGGGCTTTGTGCCCTTTGCCGTCTATCGCATCCTCTTCGGCATCGGCGTGCTCATCTGGATTTTCTCCGCCCGGCCTCAGTGAGAGATGGGGGAATCCGCGGCGGAGCCCCCGGTCGCCTCCGGACGCGGGCGCCTCATGTGCAGCCAGAACCACGCGACCACCACCACCACCAGAGACGCCGCCACCGACACGTCAATCGGCGTGCGATACTTCAGCACCGTCTCCCACTGGCTTTCAAGCTTCCATCCGATCCACAGCAGGAAGCTGTTCCACAGGGTCGCGCCCACGACCGTGTACAGCATGAACTTCACGATGTTCATGCGCGCCGTGCCCGCGGGAATCGAGATGAAGTGCCGCACCACCGGGATGAAGCGGCTGAGGAACACCGTGCCGCCCCCCCACCGGTGGAACCAGCGTTCGGTCAGCTCGAGGTGATGCTGGTTCAAAAAGACCCACCGGCCGGCCTTGAGCACGAGCGGTTTGCCGCCGAAATAGCCGGCGTAGTAGGAAATCAGGGATCCCACCAGGCTGCCCAGCGAGGTGATGGCCATGGCCGGTCCCAGGGCGAAACGGCCCTGATGGACGAGCATGCCCACGGGCGGCATCACCAGCTCGGAGGGCACGGGCAGGATCATGCTTTCCAGGGCCATCAGCCCCGCGGCGCCGCTGTATCCAAAGTGATCGATCGTCCAGAGCGCCAGATCGCGCAGATGTTCAACAGCCATAGTTGCCCTCGTTTTGGGAAGGGGCACTATAGCAGGCCGGGGGTGCGATTGCAGGGGAGCGCCATCGGTGGAAATGCGGAGCCGATTGCCAAGCGGGGTGCGTCCCTTACAATTTCAGCCGTTCACCCCACCGCATCATTTCCGGGAGGCCCTCGATGGGCAAACGCGTGCTGATCCTGTCCGCATCCGCCGGCGCCGGACACGTGCGGGCCGCCGAAGCGCTGCTCAAAGATTTTCAGCGGCATCCGGCGGTGGATGATGTGCAACACTGGGACATCCTCAAATACACCAACGCCGTGTTTCGCACCATCTATTCGCGCGTGTATCTCGACCTCGTCAATCGCGCGCCCTGGCTCCTGGGAATGGTCTACAAGCACACCGACAAGCCCTGGAAGGAGGGCGCGGCCCAGGCCTTTGAAAAATTCAACGCGCGGCCCTTCATCAAGGCGCTCACTCACTATCAGCCCGACCTCGTCGTCTGCACGCACTTCACGCCGCCCAATATCATTTCCTGGCTCAACGCCCGCAAAAAACTGAAGCTCGATCCGGCGATCGTCGTGACCGATCTCGACTGCCACGCCATGTGGCTCACGCGCTCCTACTCCCATTACTTCGTATCCCTCCCCGAAACCCAGATGTACCTCGAACGCATGGGCATCGACCACGACAAAATCTCCGTCAGCGGGATTCCCGTCGATCCCGTCTTCCGCGAAGTCAAGGACAAGGCGGCCGCGAGGCGGACGCTCGGCCTGCGCGACGGCGTGTTCACCGTCCTGGTTTCGGCCGGCGGATTCGGCGTCGGACCTGTCGAAATTCTCATCCACGAGCTGCTCTCGATGAAGCTGCCGGCGCAGGTCGTCGCGATCGCCGGACGCAGCGACGAGCTCAAGGCCAAGCTCGAACGACTCGCCAAAAAATCCGATCCGCAGACGCGCGTCACGATTCATCCGGTCGGCTTTACCAAACAGATGGACGAGTACATGGCGGCCTCCGATATCCTGATCTCCAAGCCCGGCGGTCTGACCACCAGCGAGGCGATGGCCCGCGGCCTGCCCATGTGCGTCGTCAATCCGATCCCCGGACAGGAGGAGCGCAACAGCGATCATCTGCTGGAGGCCGGCGTCGCCATCAAGTGCAACAATCCGCCCACTCTGGCCTGGAAGCTCGAACGCCTTGCCGAGGACACCGAACGCCTCCACGACATGCGCCGGCGCGCCGCGGCTTTCGGCCGCCCGCGGGCCGGAGAGGAAATCGTCGCCCGCCTGCTCGGACACGTCTGACCGCCCGAACATCCCCCGCCGCGCCCCTTTCAGGAGTACCCCCATGGGACAGTTCATCATGCGCCAAGTCAGCCAGACGGCTCTGGAAATGCAGGGCGGCCACCCGCAAAACCCCTGGACGGTGCGCCTCGATGTCCCCGGCGATTCCACCACCGCCAGCGGCCCAACGCCCACGCAGCTTTTCGCCTGCGCGCTCGCCGGTTGCAAGGCCGTCGCGGCCATGCGTTACGCGGCGCGCAAGCAGGCCGCGCTTCGTGGCGTGATTGCGGAAGTTTCTTACGAAACTGCCGACAATCCGCGGCGCATTTCGACAATCAATATCCGCTTCAAAGGCGTCAAAGAGCAAGTCGACAACGAAACGCTCACGCGCGTCATCGCCGCCATGGAAGCCTGCACCATTTCCAACACGCTCAAGATTCCTCCGGTGGTAAAAATACACATGGAATAGTGCTTTTTTGTTTGTATTACCCTGCAGCGGCGCGTTAAGTTGCGGCGATACCAGAGGGGGGGCCATGTCTTGCTCTGGTAGCGATACAACTTGGAGGCCGTATGCAGCCGCGACTGTCGCTGTGTGCTTCATGCCTGGTGCTTTTCGCCCTGCCGGCTTTTTCCGGTTGCGGAAGAAGTCTCTCCCGTTCTCCCACCATCCGATTTGGTCCCCAGCAAGACGATACCCGCCGTCGCCTCGGCCTGCCCACCGTCGATTCCCATTGGATCGCCACCACCTTCAACAACAGCGTCCTCTGGAGCGCGCCCGAAGAAGTCCGCGACGGTCCCCCCATGCACTTCAGCAAAATCGTGACCTACGACGGGACCCACCTCATCGAGGAATCCGATTTCTATTCCAACGGCAAATCCTTCGAGGTGCGCACTCCCGGCCGACCGCCCGAGCGCCGCACCGTCGATGTCGTCGTTCAGTTCAACTACGAACGGGCGGCGGCGGGCCAATCGCCGTGGAGCTGCGCCCTCTGCCAAAGCGCGACGGACGAGGAAATCAGCCTGCCGCAGGCGGAGAAGGTGCTCGCTTCCTGGGGACTTCAGCGTCTCAACTACTGAGTCGCGTGCTCCAGCCCCGACCCCACTTCCGCCCTCCGCCGCGCCTGCTCCCCCGACATCTCCTTGCAGCGGCACTGCCACGCGGCGGCCAGCACCAGATGCCGCAGCCGCTCCGTGTCGCACGCCTTCAGAAACGCCTCGGAAAAATCGAGCGGAAATCCCGGATGCAGTTCCCCCAGGCGACGCAGCAACGCCTCCCGCCCCAGCGGCGCCAATTCGACGATCAGCGATTCGTAGACCTCGGCGGTGCTCACGGCCGCGCCTCGCAACTGGCCGGCCGCCCCTTCACCCCGCGCGATGCCCGCGCTATCCCAGGTGATTCAAAGCGCCCGACCAGAAGGAGCTATCGGCGAATTGCGGCACGCGCTTGGCCGCGGTTTTGCCGTTGCGATTTATCGGGCGATATGACCAGTGAAACGCCGCGGGGGCCAGCAGCACATCCCGCCGCGCCCCACCCTGTGGCCGTTCGGGCGCCTGAGGCGGCGGCCGATAGCGACCCGACCCGGGCGCATCCGACGACGCGCTGCCGCTCGTTTCCACGCTCCGCGACCGCGAAAGCACCCGCGCGAACTGCACCGCCGTCATCGCTGTGTTGACACCTTCGATCGCCATGGCGGATATTCCTCCACCAGGCCCTGTTGCAAAGCCCATGGCAGGCGAGGCGGCCGCGAAAAATAGCGCGCAACCTCCCGAAGCACTGGTATTTGCCGTCGATCCATGAACACACGGTTTGTAACGGTTGTAGCGATGTCCCAGAAAACCAGACCCAACGTCATCGCAGGCCGTGGCTTGTTTTCCACAGCCGCTACAACCGCTTCGCTCCGCACACGCCCGACTAATCCTGCGGCCCGCGCGCACGCTCCGGCTCGAGGCCGCCCATGCGCATGAGCGAACTCGATTACCACCTCCCGCCCAACCTCATCGCCGCCCACCCCGTCGAACCGCGCGATCAGAGCCGCCTGATGGTGCTCCACCGCGCCGCCGACCGCCTCGAGCATCGCCGATTCGCCGACCTTCCTGATTACCTGCTTCCCACCGACTTGCTCGTCGTCAACGACACGCGCGTTCTGCCCGCAAAGCTCGAGCTGCGAAAAACCACCGGCGCCGCCATCCCGGGACTCTTCGTCCGAGAACGCGCCGCCGGGCAATGGGAGGTCCTCCTCCGCAGCCGCGGCAAAGTCCATCCCGGCGACCAGCTCCTCCCCGCCGGCGCGGGACCATCCCCCTACCGCTTTCTCCTGGATGAGCGTCTGCCCCGCGAAAAAGGCATGTGGCTTGTGACCGTCTCGCCGCCTGATCCCGCCCGGGAGATTCTCGCGCACATCGGCCGCGTCCCACTGCCGCCCTACATCGAAAAGATGCGCCGCCACGCGCCCGAAGATGATGAAGCGCTCGACCGCCGGAGTTATCAGACCGTCTACGCCCGGCAGGGCGCCAGCCTCGCAGCCCCCACCGCAGGACTGCACTTCACGCCCGGGCTCCTCGAACGCCTCGACGCCCTCGGCGTGCGCCGCGCGGCGGTCGAACTCGATGTCGGCCTCGGAACTTTCCTGCCCGTGGAAGCCGACACCATGGAAGCTCACCGCATGCACACCGAAACCTATGCCGTGCCCGGCGAAACCGTTCACGCCCTGCGCGCGCAGCGGGCGGCGGGTGGACGCATCGTCGTCGTGGGCACCACCGCCGTGCGCACCCTTGAAACCACCGCCCCGGAAATCCTCGCCCCCGACCCGCCACCCACCGATCTCCGCGGCGCCACGGACCTCAAAATCATGCCCGGCTTCCAGTTCCGCCTCACCGACGCACTCATCACCAATTTCCACCTCCCGCGCAGCACCCTCATGGCCCTCGTCGCCGCCCTCATCGGCCTCGACCGCCTCCACACGCTCTATCGCCTCGCCATCCGCGAAAACTACCGCTTCTACTCCTACGGCGACGCCATGCTCATCCTGCCGTAGGTCCCCCCGCTCCGCGCCGCCCTCAATACTTCGGCTCCCACCGATGGGCATAAAACAGCGAGTCCGCGGCGCGCGGCCCGATCATGTGCACGCTCAGCGCCTGATCCAGCCCGTGCGCCCGGTACAACGACAGCAGATGCGCCGCCGCCGCCACCTGCGCCGCTATGTTCGCATCGATCGCCGACGACGCATGCGCCGCCAGCAGCGCCTGCCGCGCGTAACTCCACCGCGGCTCCAGACGCACCAGCAGGTTGTGCTCCGACCAGTCGATCGGATACCCCAGCACCGGCCCGCTGCGCGCGTAAGGGGCATAAAACCAGAAGCACAAATAGCGATCCTTCACCACCGCCCCGCCCGCTTCCGCCGCCTCCCGCGACATCTTCACCCCCGCAAAAAGCTCCGCATGATGCAGCTCTATCGCCGGCCGCGACAGATCGTTCCGCGCCGCATACGCCTTCCGACGCCGCACGTCATACAGCCCGATATGCGAAAAAGCCGCCGGCAAACGCATCAGCACCCGCCCCGCATCCACCTCCGCCGTTTTCGCTCGTGCGCCCATAACGGGCCACGAGTGTACAAGCCCGCCAGCCCCCACGCGAATGCATGCTTCGCAATCCCACGGCGTTTATCCCTCACACCTCTTTGCTCAGGAGCTTCGCCTCATGAAAATGCCTTCCTCCTCAATCCTCCTCGCCGCCGCCGCCTGCCTCGCCGCCCTGCCCAGCGCCCGCGCCGCCGATCCCGTCCAGCTTCTCATGAACGGCCAGCCCGCCAAAACCGGCGATTTCAAATGCGACGACATCAAGTCCCTGGTCATCTCCAACGGCCTTGTCTCGCTGACCTTCGGCAAGGATTCCCTCGGCGATTTCAGCGCCACCTCCGTCAAAAAAGGCGATGAGGAACTCGGCCATAATCTCAACGGCGTCAACCCGCGCGATGTCGACCGCCTCCGCACCTTCTACTACGAATACGGCGCCAGCCAGGGACGCCTCTGGGCCACCCAAATCAAAATCATCAAGGCCGCCCCCGATTTCGTTCACTTCGCCGTCATCGACGACGGCGCCAGCGCCGACGCCGGCTACTCCGACAAACCCGCCAACGCCCCCGGCCTCCAGGGACGCGGCCGCGGTCGCCTCGCCCTCGAAGAGCACTTCGTCATGCTCCCCGGCGTCAGCGGCATCTATTCCTACGCCATCGTCAACACCCCCAACGCCGGCGGCGAGATGCGCACCATGTACCGCTTCGACCGCTCCATCCTCGATCACGCCTGGACCGTCGAACACGTCGGCGTCCAGCCCACTTACGCCGCCCTCGAACAAATGCCCAAGCTCCAGGATGAAACCTGGCAGCTCCCCGATGGCGCCATCTATCAGAAATACGACTACGTCGCCTACTTCAGCGAGTCACCCATGTGGGGCCACTTCGGCCACGGTTACGGCGCATGGTTCATCCCCGTCTCCACCGAGTATTACGCCGGCGGCCCCTACCGCGAAGAACTCATCGTCCACCAGGACGCACTCATCCTCAACTACCTCGGAGGCGGACACTTCGGCGGCGGCGGCGCGGCCACGACCGGCAAACCCAAAATGTTCGGACCCTGGCTCGTCTACCTCAACAACGCCCCCACCGAAGACGCCCTCGTCGCCGACGCCAAACGTCAGGCCTCCGACGAACAAGCCAAGTGGCCCTATCAGTGGGTCAATGAGCCCCTCTATCCCACCCAGCGCACCACCGTCACCGGCAAACTCCACCTCGCCGACCCCGGTCCGCACCAGACCGCCGCCAACGCCTGGGTCTGCCTCGCCAAACCCGGCGACGATGTCTACCGCCAGAGCGGCGACTTCATCTTCTACACCAAGGCCGACCAAAACGGGAATTTCTCCCTCCCCCACGTCCGCGCCGGCACCTACGCCCTCTACGCCTGGCCGCGCGAAGGAGCCATCACCGACGAACTCGAACAAGACGGCATCACCGTCAAGGAGGGCCAAGGCGCCATGGACCTCGGAACCGTCGACTGGAAAACCACCAGACACAACCAGTTCCTCTGGCAGATCGGAAAATCCGACGGCCTCGCCGAGGAATTCAAATTCGGCGACCAGCCCCGCAACGTCAAATGGATCGAACAGGTCCCCGCCGATCTCACCTTCACCATCGGCAAAAGCAAAGACGCCGACGACTGGTATTTCGCCCAGGGCAAGGTCGGTCACTGGGACATCAACTTCGACGTCAACAAACCCGTCGGGGCCAACGCCTACCTCACCATCGCCATCGCCGGCGGCGGCGGCGGACCACGCATGCAGGCACAGGTCAATGGCCAGAACGTCGGCCAACCCATCGCCCCGCCCAACGACTCCGCCACCTACCGCTCCTCCAACCGCTCCGGCGTCTACCACCTTCAGACCATCACCTTCCCCGGAAACCTTCTCAAACAAGGCGCTAACACCGTCCGCCTCGACATGACCGCCAACGGCGGCCGCTGGCACGGCCTCATGTACGACACCATCATCCTCGAAGCAGACTGAAAGCCATTGCCCATTGCCAAATTGCCCATTGCCAATTGACGGGACGCTCCCTTCTCAATTGGCAATCGGCAATCGGCAATCGGCAATTCCTCAATTCCCCCTGAACGTCCCCATCACCTGCCCCGTCAAACTCACCGTCCGGTTCACGCGCGACCGCGGATCGCTCCCGCCGTTCTCCAGCGCATGCTGCAATTCCGCCACCCGCTGCATCGCCGCTTCCTGCTTCGGATAACGCACATCCCGGTATCCCGTCACCGGCTCCGGCGATTTGAAAATCTCCAGCCACAGCGAATACTTCTGCGCATCATGCGGCGCGTGCAGGTCGCACGCATCCACCAGCCCCGTGTACCACGCCCGGAACGCCTTCTCCTTCGCATGCCACGACGGCAAAATCGTACGCAGCCACCGGCAATGACGCAGCACCCGCACCTGCCAGTCCCGGCTCTTCCAGTGAAACTTCACGTGCTTCCCCCCCAGCACGAACTCCGGCCGGTTCAAATGCACATACGTGATCTTGTCCCCGTTCGCCGGGTTCACGTTGAACCGCCGCCGGTCCCGCTTGTACTTCTCCGGACTCGTGTACAGCATCGACACGTACACTTCATCCTTGATCATCATCACCTTCGCCAGGTTCCATATGACCGCCCGCGTGATCGAAAAATTCCGCTCCGGCGTGTCCTGCGCATACGTCTTCACGATCCGCGACGCATACTGCCGCCCATATTTCAGCGTCCCCCACTGCACCGCATCAAACAGCCGGATCACATAATCCCGCCGCGCCCCCTCCTCCAGCCCAGGCATCTGCGTCAGCGTCTCCCGGCAAATCTTCTTGTATTCCTCCGCGTTCTTCTTGCCCCATATGCTGCTCACCTTCAGGATGTTCGCCTTCCGCTCCAGCGCCTGCTCCGCCGACTCCAGCTCCTTGCGCACCCCCACCCCGAACAAATCCGGCCGCAGCACGATCTTCCGCCCGATGTTGAACGCGCGATAGTTCCGCTCGAACTCGCGCCCCACCGCATGCCGGATCGCCAGCGTCAAACTCTTGTACGACAGCGGAATGAACCCCAGCTGATACGCCACCCCCAGCATCATGATGTTCGCATACAGCTTCGAATCCAGCAGCCGCTCGCACAAATCCCCCACGTTGAACGAGAAGAACTGCCCCGGTCGGCACTGGCTCTTGATGATCCCCGCCAGCTCCTCCGGCTCAAAATCGTCCCGCCCCATCAGCGTCAGAATCGTCGGCGTCTTGCCCGTGTTCACCACCGCGTGCGTGAACTTCGGGCTCGCCACACGCAACACATCCTGCGGCGAACACGCCCGCGCCGCCTCCAGCGCATCCACCCCGATCAGCAAATCCGCCTTGCCCCACGGCATCACCGGCGAGCCCCCGATCGGATGCTTGCTCAACTGAATCTGCGAGAACACCCCCCCGTTCCGGATCGCCAGCCCCTTCTTGTCGATGAACCCGACATACAAGCCATCCTTATGCGCCGCGCGCACCAGGATGTCTCCCGCCACCCCGATCCCCATGCCTCCCACGCCCGCCATGTAGCACCGCCACACGTCGTTCTTCGCCCACACATCGCCCAGCACCGACGGCGGCTCCGGCATCCCCTGCAAATCCACCACCTCATCCGGCAACCGCGGCGGCCGCTTGCGCGTCACGATCACCTGCTCAAAGCTCGGGCACGCATCGATCCGCGCGCACGCCCCATCGTTCACGCACGCCGTGAAGTCCGTCTGCATCTTCTTGCCGTAATCCGTGTCCACGTGCTTCAGCCCCGGACACCCCGTCTGCGTCGTGCACTCCAAACAGTATTCGCACACCTCCTCCGACACGTTCATGTACGTCTTTTCCCGCACAAACCCCACTTCCTTCTTCTCCGCCTGCTCCGCACGCCGACGCCGCCGGTGGAACGTGATCCCGCACTCCTTGTCCGCGATCACGATCTTCACCCCATCCTCCAGTATCACCTTCTCCAGCATCTCCTTGTAATTGTCCCGGCTCGCCGGATTCATCCGGATCACCCGCGCCCGCGGAACTTCCTTCGTCTCCCGCGCGTTCGTCCCCAGCGGCCCCGCCGCATCCGGAATCAGGCTCCGCACGATCCGCTCGATATCGTGCGACAAAATCTTGTTCCCCATGATGTCTTCTTCCAGCGTCGGGTTCGGCTGGTGCCCCGTCATCGCCGTCGTCCGGTTCTCCAGGATGATGAACGTGATGTCCTGCTGCTGCGTGATCGCATTCGCGATCGCCACGCTCCCCGAATGGAAAAACGTTCCATCCCCCATGAACACGATCTGCTTGTTCGTGATGAACGGATCCGCCCCCGCCCCCGTCGCCCCGCCCAGTCCCATCCCGCTGTAATTGTGCATCAACGGCTTGTTCGGCTCGAACATCATCATCGTGTAGCAGCCCGTGTCCCCATGCGCCACCAGATCCATCGGCCCCTTCCCATACGCCGTCTGCATGTACTGCGGATCCAGCATCCGCTTGCGAATCTCCAACAACGCGCTCGACGAATCCCGGTGCGGACACCCCGGGCAATACGCCGGCGTTCGCACCGGCACCACCGTCCCAAACCGACCCGCCTTCTCGATCGTGTCCAGCTCCTCCGACAGCCGCCCGTTCGCCAGCTCGTGCGGCATCCCCGGCGTGTCCCGCAAAAGCTCCGTCAGCTTCTGAATCAGCAGCGACGGATGCAGCCCGCGCGTGCTCGGTATCCCCGCCCGATTCCCCGGAAATTTCTTGCCCCACAACTGCGTCTCCGCCGCACCGTTCCCCTGCCCGCCGCCCCCCCCGCTCTGCCGCAGGTTGTTCAAGTGCTCCGCGATCTGCTTCTCGATAAAACTCCGCCGCTCCTCCACCACCACCAGCCGCTCGCACATCCCCCCGATCTCATCCACCAGCCCCATATCCACCGGATACGAAAGCGCCAGCTTCAACATCGGAAATTCCCCCAGCAGCCCCATCTCGCGCAGCGCATCGCACAGCATCGCAAACGATGGCCCGCTCGACACAAACCCGATCGGCGCACGCTGGCACCGCCCGCCCCGCCAGCTCCGCTCGATCGGATACAAAATCCGGTTCAATCCCAAATCCCGGCACCGCTTCAACAGCACCTTGAACCGGTCCTCAAACGTCAATTCCTGCTTCCACGTCCGCGGCGGCAGCAGCACCGTCTGCTCCACCGGAATCTTCGTCGTGTCGATCGCCACCTGCTGCTTCGTCGATATCGCCGGCCACTGGTTCGGCCGGCATTCCACGGTCCCCCCCCCATCCGCCAGCATCACCGTCACCCCCAGCCCCACATACAGCTTCGCATGCACGCTCAGATCGAACGCGTGCCCCACCCAGTCCTTCAATTCCTGCGAATTGCTCGGCTCCAGCACCGGCACACGCATGTGCTCGAACAAAAAACGTGAATCCGCCGGCACCTGCGTCGATTCGCTCCACGGATCGTCACCGCTCACGATCACCGCCCCGCCCGACTCAAACGGCACCCCCGCCAGGTTCCCCAGCGCCAACGCATCCGACGCCACATGCAATCCCACGCTCTTGAACACCGCGATCCCCTTCACCCCCACCATCTGCGCGCCATTCAGCATGGCGACAGACAGCGCCTCGTTGTTCGCCATCTTCGCCGCCACCCCCTTCTCCGCCAGCAGCCCCGCAATGTCGTGGCACGCATCAAAAAACCCCGCCACCGGACTCCCCGGATACCCCGTCAACAACCCCACTCCCCCCGGCGTCTCCAGGCACCCTTTGAGCAGCAGCTCCGCCCCCGTGTAAATTTCCGAGCCGCTCTCAACCAAAAATCGGGGATCAATACGCATTCGCGTTCCGGAAAATAGATGCAAAGTTAGGTCCGCTATTTTACCAAAGGCACTCCGCGAAAACGACCAATAACTTTCAGAACTCTCGGGCTCCCTCTCCCATTTTCCCGGAAATCCCCGCGTTTTCCACCCTCCGCCCCCTCCAAGCCCTCCCCATCCATTATCCCGCCAACGCGAAAATCTCCCTTGAGCCTCACGATTCCCGCGGTATGCTTCTTTACCTATGCTCAAAAAACTCCTCATCCCCGGCACCTCCCTCCGCGTCTCCGAAATCTCCCTCGGCACCGCCCCCTGGGGCAGCCGAACCCCGCAAGCCACCGTCACCCAACTCTATGACCTCTACCGCGCCGCCGGCGGCAACGTCCTCGACACCGCCCACGTCTACGCCTCCTGGCTTCCCAATGGCAACGGCGCCAGCGAACGCTCCATCGCCCAGCTCCTCGCCACGCGCAACGACCGCCGCCAGATCGTCCTCGTCTCCAAGGGCGGCCATCCCACCTTCGAAGGCTATCCCCGCCCCGACCGCTACATGGACCCCGCCCTTGTCCGCCAGGACCTCCGCGAAAGCCTCCAGCGCCTCGCCGTCGACACCATCGATCTCTACTTCCTCCACCGTGACGACCGGCGCGTCCCCGTCGGCGAAATCATCGACGCCCTCAACGACGCCGTCGCCGACGGCCAAATCCGCTACTTCGGCGCCAGCAACTGGTCCACCGCTCGCATGGAAGAAGCCAACCGCTACGCCGCCAACCTCTCCAACGCCGGCGCCGAAAAAATGGGCTTCGTCGCCTCCCAACCCGAATTCAGCCTCGCCCACCCCAACGCCCCCGAGCCCACCGCCGAACCCGCCAACCGCTTCCTTCGCCCCGCCGATCTCGCCTGGCATACTCAAACCGGCATGCCTGCCTTCTGCTACACCCCCGCCGCCCAGGGCTACTTCGGCTCCAACGGCCAGAAAGGCGCCAAAGCCTTCGACAACCCCACGTCCCAGGCCCGCCTCGCCCGCGCCAAGGAACTCGCCGGTAAACTCCGCGCTACCCCCGCCCAAATCGCCCTCGCCTACGTCCGCAGTCAACCTTTCCCCGCCATCCCCATCGTCGGCACCGAAAACCCCCAGCACCTCCAGGAATCCCTCGACGCCGCCAACATCACCCTCACCCCCGACCAACTCACCTGGCTCACCGACGGCTGACTACGGAACCATCCACAAATCCACACAAATCCCCACAAATGCGCTGCGCCCAATCCACCTCCCCACCGTAAAGATCAACCCCGCCTCTCAAAAAAAACATCGCCGCATTCCCCGCCCGCCCGCATGAAAGCCCACATCATTTGTGAACATTTGTGTAAATTTGTGGATACTTCCCGTCGTCCTTTCGTGTCCTTCGTGTTCTTCGTGGCCATTTATTCGCACCATTCCCGCCACAGTGCCCGATACGCCCCCTCAATGTCCCGCGCAAACGCCTCCACATCCGTCAACGCCGACCCCCGCATCCGCTCCCGCAACGTCCGCCGCTCCTCCGCCAGCCCCGCCAGATCCCCCGCCAGCCCCGCCGCAATCTCCACATACTCTTCCGCCCTGCGCGCCACCCACCGCTCCCGGCCCAGCACCCGCAAAATGCTCCATCCACCCCGGCTCGTCCCCGGCATCTCCGCACCCCCCGCCAGCGTCACCACCGGCACCCCCATCCACAACCCATCGCACGTCGTCGTCCCCCCCACATACGGAAATGGATCCAACGCCACATCCATCCGCTCATGCACCGCCAGGTACCCCTCCAGATTCATCGTCGGCACAAACTCCAACCGCCCCGCCTCCACCCCCTGCTCCCCAAATCGCCGCACAGTCAGCTCTCGCGAATTCCCCGGCGGCACGTGCAAAAGCAACCGCGATCCCCCCACCCGCTTCAACACCTCCGCCCACACCCGCACCGTCTCCCGCGTCATCTTCGCAAAATGATTCAAACACCCAAACGTCACCCCCCCCGCGGCACCGCCCTTCAGCGCCGGCAACTCCCCAACCTCCGGCGCCCCCGCATG
>DASZTO010000074.1:0-44367 GCA_035548175.1 Phycisphaerae bacterium
AGGGCGGGGGAGGAGGTTGGCGGGGGGAGGGGGGAGTGGTAGAGTGTGGGGATGCGTGGGGCGTTTTTCAGATATTTCATGGTGGGGCTCTGGTTTTTGTGGACCGGGGTGGTGATTCCCGCGCATACGCGCGGGGAAATACCGCTGGTGCGTGTGGGGGCGGGCGGGGTGGTGGAGCGGGTGTTCGCGTGTCCGATGTGCGCGATGCGGGTCGGTGGCGGCCAGCAGGGGACCGGGAATGGGAAGCAGGCGCCGGCGGATAAGTCGGGGAATTGCGCGATTTGCAATGCGGCATCGTTCTTGTCGGTGGGGACGGGGTTCGTGCTGGTGGTGCCCAAGGCGGGGGTGCTGGGGTGGATGGTGATGCGTGATGGGGCGGCGGCGGTGTATGGGGTGCGGAGGGGGCTGCCGGTGGGGAGTCGTGCGCCGCCGGTGTGAAGTTTCGTCACGCTGTGAAGTGATTTCGCGGACAAAACATGGGCGGTTTTGCGGCGGTGATACGCGCAAGGCCGCTGGAACGGAGATTAACCATGCGGAAGCGTGGATTCTCTGTGGCCGAAGATGCAGGTGCCTTGAGGGGCGCGCATCAGGGCGCCGTGGCGATGGATGCGCGACGGATGCCGGTCGGCTTCACATTGATTGAATTGCTGGTGGTGGTGAGCGTGATAGCGATCCTTCTGGCGATTCTGGTGCCGAGCCTTGGAGCGGCGAAGAGGTCGGCGCAGCGTGCGCGCTGCCTGGCGAACTTGCATGGGCTGGAACTGGCGCAACAAATGTATGCGGGCGCCCAGGACGGCGCCTTGATATCGCCGGGAGACGGATCGTACGGCGTGCAGGGCTCGTGGATCGGGATGTTGCAGGGTTACACGGGGGCGCCGCTGATCCGTCGTTGTCCGAGCGACCAGAGTCCCTATTTCACGACGGCGGACACGGACTTGTCGCCGGCGGTGTATCGCGTGACGAGCTACGGGATCAACAACTACGTGACGCCGTCGCATGCGCCGCTGGGGACGGTTGCGCCGACGAAGATCACGCAGATAGCGAACTGGTCGGCCGTGATCCAGTTTGTGGAACTGGCGGAGACGGGCAGCTACGCGGTGGCGGACCACATCCACGTGGACGACTTTTATTTTCCGCTGATTCCGAGCTCGACGCTGAATCGCATTTGCGGGCAAATGCCGGTGGGGCGTCACGGCGGCGGGTTGAATCAGTGGAGCGGCGTGCTGAACTACGGCTTTCTGGACGGGCACGCGGAGTCCTTGGCGCTCAAGGACGTGTACACGGATCCAAATCACAACCTGTTCAATCCGGCGGTGGCGCATTAATCGCGCCGCCCGAGAGAGCAAAGAAAGAGGAGTTTTTCATGAAATGGAACTGGCTTGCGGCGGGGTGGGTGGGAGCGACTTGCGCAGCGGCGTTTGGGCACGCGGGCCCGCGCATCTACCTGGACATTGAAAACGGAAAGGTGATGACGTATGAGGGTCCCTATCCTGCGCCGACGGATTTTTCGGCATATGGGGATTATGCGCCGTCACGGGTGTTTCCCGGCGCGCCGCCGGATGAGACGACAACGAACGGCGAACCGGACACGGGGATATTGCCGCTGCACTGGGACGATGATCCGTCGAATTTTTCGACGGAGTTTCCCGGATTGCAGGCCTATCCGCCGGGGCAGGTCGCGCCGGGCACGAGTTTTTCGTACAAAATTGCCGGCGAGGTGCAGTGGTACGACGCCGCGAATGAGCGATTCATCCCGATTTCGCAGGCGTTGACGAGCAATACGCCGTTCATGGCGGTGACGAACGACATAGGCGATTCGACGTTCAGCAGCAGCATGTATCCCGAGAGCACGGATACTCTGGCATTTACGTACAACGGTGATCCGACGGACCATCAGCACCTGACGTTCACGATTTTGACGCCGGATGATTATCCGGTGAATCCGAACGTCACGCCGCACGCGGAAGACGCGCCCGCGGGGATTTATGCGCTTCCGCTGATATTCACATCCGGGAGCAATCAGCCATCGGACACGGTGTATCTGCTGTTTGGCGATCGCGGACCGAACCTGAGCATTTCGCAATCTCTGATGGAAACGGAAATGCAGACTGCGATCGGGGTGGCGAACGCGACGCTGGTTCCGGAGCCGGCAACGCTGGCGTTATTGGGGGCGGCGTGTCCGATTTTGCTACGGAGGCGGAGGTGATATAGACCGCGCGGAAACGGATACTTTTTACTTTTTTTATTTACCAAGGATGAGACATGAATCGTGATACAAAGATTGGGGCGGCGGCGGTTTTGACGATGAGCGTGGCGGCGGGGGCCGGTTGGGCGCATGGTCCGAACGTGGAACTGGGCGTATCGAACGGACAGGTGGTCACGACGCATTTTTTTTCGGGTCCGAATAACGACATGATCGGCGATGACAACGGGGAGAACTACAATCCGTATTATGGCGGTCAAAGTGTGCGTCTCATGGACGTGCCGATGGCGGAGAATACATCGACCGGCACGACAGCGCTCAACGGGCCGAGCGCGACGAACCCGACGGCCAACGGGTCGGTTACGTCCAACGCGGGATGGTATGGTCAACCGCTGTCGGATGGTTCCGCGGATTTCACGGGTCCGGGCATCGCGTACGGCGCCGATCACGACGCGTCCGGAAACCCGATCAGCAACGGATTCACCGCGTCAAGTGCAACGCCGCTGACGATTACGGAATCATTAATGGGGCCGCTGCAGGTGTGGAACGGATCGGCTTTTGTAAATTCGACGACGGAGCGATTGGAAGGGATCAGGGGCAGTCTGGGCGCGACCAGTGCGAAACCGGATAATGCGTTGTTTACCGACCCTGAGGGGTACGAGGCGGGAAGCTGGTCAACGAGCCAAACGAGCCTGACTCCGGACAGCCACAATCAGGTGGAATGGCGCCTGGATGTGATCGGGACGGAGGATGCGGACCTGAGCGCGCCGGACGGGATATACCTGGCGACGCTGGAAATCAGCAGCAACGAAGCGGCGACGTCGTTGCCGTTTTATTTTCTCTTTGAGAAGAACGCGAGCCAAGACCAGATTGCCGCGGCGCAGAATTATGTCAATACGGTCTACGTCCCCGCTAACTACGTGCCGACGCCGGAGCCGGCGAGTCTGGGGGTGCTGGGGGTGGGAATGTTGGCGCTGTTGGGGCGGAGAAGGCGGTGAGGGGGGAGGGGAAAGACAAAAGACAAAAGACGAAAGGGGGACGAGTGCGCGGGGGGCGTCATTCGGGCACGGGCGGGACGTTCTTGCCACGGGGTGGAGGGGGTTAGAAGGCGAAGTCTTCGGCTTCGTCGGGGTCACCGGCGATGCCGTCAGGGGTGATGAGGAAGAGCTTGTCGGAGAGGGCGTTTTGAGCGGCGGAGAAGTCGTGTGCGATTTGTTTACGGAGGCGTTCGCGGAGGTCGTCGCGTGCGGCGGAGAAGGCGACGAGGAGTTCGCGTGAGGGGACGGCGGCGTAGAAGGTGCCGCCAAGATGCTGGCGGAGGCGTTGGTAGAACTCCGGGAGGAGGATGCGTGCGGCGTTGTGGCGGTCGGGGGCGGCGAGTACGAGCATGGTGTAGTCGTCGGTTTTCTGGCCCTGCATGGTTTGATCGCGGGATCGGCGGACGAGGTTGGCGAGGGCGTGGTCGTGGATGGTGTCGAGGGAGATGCCCCAGTGGTGGGAATCGGCGGCGGTGATGGGGCGTTCGGGGTTGCCGGCGTTTTCGAGGATGTATCCGACGGAGAGGCGGTTGATCCATTGTTCGGAGACGAGGCGTTCGGGGGAGGCGTGGAGGTCGGAGGGATTGAGGAGGATGGGCATGAGGCAGTCGCGTGCGGCGGCCCATTCGTCGATGAGGTGGGAAGCTGGGAGCTGGGCGGCGACGGCGGCGAAGAATTTTTTGGCATGGGCGGCGAGCTGGGTTGGGGCTTCGAGGTAGCGGAGGCGGAGGGCGCGGAGGGAGACTGGGGAGCCGCCGACGCGGAGGGTGTCTTCATCGGCGATGGAGACGAGGGTGTCGGGGAAGCGGTTTCGCGCGAGGGCGAAGAGGGCGTTGGTGAAGCGGGAGCCGGTGAGGATGTCGGTATTGGGGAGGCGGATGGAGGCGATGACGGCGTCGAGGATGAAGGAGAAGCGGTCGAGGAGGTCGGCTCGCGCGGCGGTGCGGATGAGGAGGGTGCTGCGAGGGCCAAGGAGGGTCCAGAAGCGCCAGGTGAGGGTGAGGGGCCTGCGGAAGAGGCGGAGGTACCAGGGGGTTTGGGAGGCGAGGCGTTGGGAGCCATCGGCGGTGAGAGCGGGGTGGGGTTGCGCGGGGAGGGCGCGTGGCGCGTGGCGGACGCGGACGTGGGGGTGGCGCTGGAGCCAGGCGGCGAATTCGGAGTGGATGTTGCGCTGGGCGGAGGCGGGAGATTTAGGGGTCAGATCGTGGGGGGCGATGAGGAAGGTGAGTGCGATTTCGTGAGCGGGATCGGAGAGGACGAAGGTATCGGCGGTGAGGCGTTGGAGGGACCAGCCGGCGGGAGCGGCGAGGGCGAAGAGGCCGACGTCGAGGGAGGGGGAAGATGAGGCGTCGGGAGGCATGAAACGACCCGGAAGAAGAGGGGAGATGCGTACTGGGAGATGATAGGCGCGCGGGGAGCGGGGGAGCAATTTGGAAGGTGGAAAAAGTGGTCGTGGGAGAAAGGGGTGGCCTGGGGGCTGACATGGGCGGGGACGGCCATGCCACATGCCACGGCTTGAGGGGGGAGGGGCGTTGACTTTGGGGGGTTGCGTGCGGAAACTGCTGGATCGGGAATTTGCTTTTGGAGTGGTGTGTCATGACGATGGCGGCGGATGCGACGGGGACGGGGACGGCGGGGCAGGGGACGGGGAAGTTGAACAGGTATTCTTCGCGGATCACGCAGCCGGCGAGCCAGGGGGCGTCGCAGGCGATGTTGATTGCGACGGGCCTGACGTGGAAGGATATGGACAAGGCGCAGGTGGGGATCGGGAGCGTGTGGTATGAGGGGAATCCGTGCAACATGCACCTGGCGGATTTGGGCAACCGGGTGAAGGTGGGGGTGGAGGAGGCGGGGCTGGTGGGGATGCGGTTCAACACGATCGGGGTGAGCGATGGGATATCGATGGGGACGGAGGGGATGAGTTTTTCGCTGCAATCGCGCGATCTGATTGCGGATTCGATCGAGACGATCATGGGGGCGCAGTGGTATGACGGGCTGGTGGCGTTGCCGGGGTGTGACAAGAACATGCCGGGGACGGTGATGGCGATGGGGCGGTTGAATCGGCCGTCGATCATGGTGTATGGGGGGACGATCCGCGCGGGGTGCGCGACGATCCGTGGGACGGAGGAGAAGCTGGATGTGGTGAGCGCGTTTCAGACGTACGGGCAGAAGCTGGCGGGGACGATCACGGAGGAGGAGCGGAAGCTGATGCTGGGCAAGGCATGTCCGGGACAGGGGGCGTGCGGGGGGATGTACACGGCGAACACGATGGCGTCGTTCATCGAGTGCATGGGGTTGAGTTTGCCGTATTCGAGCTGCGCGCCGGCGGATTCGCAGGAGAAGTTGGAGGAGTGCGTGCGCGCGGGCAAGCAGATGCGGAAGCTGCTGGAGCTGGATTTGAAGCCGCGGGATATCGTGACGGGAGAGAGTTTTTTGAATGCGCTGCGGCTGACGATCGTGCTGGGGGGCTCGACGAACGCGGTGCTGCATTCGATCGCGATGGCGCGGGCGTTTGGGATTGACTTGACGATTGACGACTGGCAGAAGGTGAGCGATGCGACGCCGCTGCTGAGCGATTTCAAGCCGAGCGGGAAGTATGTGATGGAGGATTTGCACGCGGTGGGCGGCGTGCCGGCGGTGATGAAGCTGCTGATCGAGAAGGGGGTGATCGATGGGAACCAGAAGAGCGTGACGGGGCGGACGATTGGGGAGAACGTGCGGGACTTGCCGGGCCTGAAGGAGGGGCAGCGGATCGTGCATTCGTTTGCGGAGCCGATCAAGAAGGATGGACACATCCGGATTTTGCGGGGGAACCTGGCGACGGAAGGAGCGGTGGCGAAGATCACGGGGAAGGAGGGGCTGCGGTTTGAGGGGACGGCGAAGGTGTTTGACTCGGAGGAGGAGATGCTGACGGGGCTGGAGATGGGGAAGATCGGGAAGGGGGATGTGATCATCATTCGGTATGAGGGGCCCAAGGGCGGCCCGGGGATGCCGGAGATGCTGACGCCGACGAGCGCGCTGGCGGGGTATGGGCTGCTCAATGATGTGGCATTGATTACGGATGGGCGGTTCAGCGGGGGGAGCCACGGGTTCATCATCGGGCATGTGACGCCGGAGGCGATCGAGGGGGGGAACATTGCGTTGGCGCGGACGGGGGATCGGGTGGTGATTGATGCGGTGAAGAACACGATCGATTTGGGGGTGAGCGAAGGAGAGCTGGCGCAGCGGCGCGCGGGGTGGAAGCGGCCGGCGTACAAGGTGAATCGGGGGACGCTGCACAAGTATGTGAAGCTGGTGAAGAGTGCGAGCGAGGGGTGTGTGACGGACGAGTGATGGGGGGGGGTGGTAGATGGTCCTTGGTAATGGGTGCCCAGGGGACGGCGGCGGTTTTTGCGGAAGGGGGAGGCGAGGCGGGGGCGGTTGCGGGTTGCGGGGGCGCGGCTGCGGGGCTGGGGTGGTTTTAAGGGTTTGGGCGATGGGGTAGAATTGGCGGGGAGATCAGTTGCGGTCGTAGCTCAGTTGGATAGAGCGGCGGTTTCCTAAACCGCAGGTCGCGCGTTCGAGTCGCGCCGGCCGCAGTGCATGGGTAAGGATACGTTTTCGGAAGAGGATCGGGGGCATATGCGGCGCGCGCTGGGGTTGGCGCGGCGTGGGCGGGGGTGGGTGGAGCCGAATCCGGTGGTGGGGGCGGTGGTGGTGGGGCGAGACGGGCGCGTGGCGGGGGAAGGGTTTCATCGGTTTTATGGCGGGCCGCATGCGGAGGTGTATGCGCTTGGGAGCGCGGGGAAGCGGGCGCGTGGGGGGACGTTGTATGTGACGCTGGAGCCGTGCTGTCATTGGGGCAAGACGCCGCCGTGCACGGATGCGGTGATCGCGTCGGGGGTGAAGCGGGTGGTGGTGGCGATGGTGGATCCGTTTGCGCGGGTGCGGGGGAAGGGGATTGGGCGGCTGCGGCGGGCGGGGATACGGGTGGAGGTGGGGTTGATGGAGGCGGAGGCGCGGCGGGTGAATGGGCCGTTTTTGAGGCGGATTGCGGAGGGGCGGCCGTGGGTGATTGCGAAGTGGGCGCAGTCATTGGATGGGGCGGTGGCGACGGCGGGGGGGGAGTCGAAGTGGATCAGCGGGGAGGAATCGCGGGGGTGGGTGCAGGCGTTGCGGGGGCGGATGGATGGGATTGTGGTGGGGATTGGGACAGCGCTGGCGGATGATCCGTTGTTGACGGCGCGGCCGGAGGCGAAGCGGGATCTGCGGCGCGTGGCGACGCGGATTGTGCTGGACAGCGAATGCCGATTGCCGGTGGAGAGCAGGCTGGTGCAGAGCGTGCATGGGGCGCCGGTGATGGTGGTGCATGGGAAGGGGCTGTCGCGCGCGGGGGAGCGGCGGCGGCGGGAGTTGGAGCGGCGCGGGGTGATGGTGTGGGCGGTGGGGGCGGCGGGCGGGGGGGGGGCGGGGTTGGATGTTGGGGAATTGCTGGTGCATCTGGGGGAGATGGAATACAGCAATGTGCTGGTGGAGGGCGGGCCTTCGGTGATGGGGGAATTTTTTGCGCGCGGGGTGGTGGATGAGGCGCATGTGTTTATTTCGCCGCTGCTGATTCCGGGTGCGCGGGCGCGGCGGGCGGTGGGGGGGATGGATGTGGGGAAGCTGGCGGAGGCGTTGCGGCTGGAGATTGCGGGGGTGGAGCGGAGTGGTTCGGACGTGCATGTGACGGCGTATGCGCGCGGAGGGGGGTGAGTGGGCGGGTGGTTTTTTGCCACAGAGGCACAGAGTCACAGAGGCACAGAGGGGCGATGGGGATTTATGGAGAGATTCGGGGTGGGGCGCGGGCGGGATGCGGGCGTTATGTGAGGGGGATGACGAGGCTGCCCATGGAGTGGGCGGGGAGGGCGGCGTAGAGTTCTGAGGCGCCGTGGGCGAAGGAGCCGTTGGAGATTTTGACGGTTTGGGTGGATTCGTTGTTGGAGGAGACGGAGGGTCCGCTGAGGACTTGGAAGGTGGCGGCGTTCCAATTGAGGTTGAGCGCCTGGCCTGCGAGGACTGCGGGGAGGAGGAGGTGGAAGAGGGTGTTCTGGCCGTCCTGGACGGTGTCGTTGAAGAAGGTGATGGTGAGCTTGGTGCTGCTGACGGTGACCATGGCGTCGGCGGCCTGGGTGGTGGTGGCGGCGGTCTGGGTGGAGGAGGAATCGACGACCCAGCCGTTGGAAAGGGTAGTGCTGACGATTTTGCCCGAGGCGCGGTTGAGGAGTTCGGCGGCGAGGGCGGTGGGGCGCGGGTTGGTGCCGGCGGTGGTCATATCGGCGAAGAGTCCATAGTGGCCGAGGGCGAAGCCTTCGGGGGTATTGTCGCCGCGCTGGACGAGGGTGAAGAGGTTCTGGTTGGAGATGCCGTAGTCACGGGCGAGGAGCATGGAATTGTGGGCGACGGTGAGGGCGGCGCCGAGGGAGGTGGCGTAGTCGCTTTCGGTCTGGGCGGTGAGGGTGTTGTTGAGTTCACCGGGGGCTTCTTCGTAGACGAAGACGGGTTTGCCGAAGATGGTTTTGGGGTAATCGGAAGCGTCTTCGGAGATGGGCTCGGTGAGTGCGCCGCCGAGGAGATCGTTGAGGGGCATCTCGGTGTTGGGGCCGCCGGTGTAGGCGGAGACGTCGACGGCGTCGGCAGCGGGCGTGAGCTGGACGGCGAGCTGGGTATACCAGGGGACCCACTGCCAGCCGTTGACGATGAGGGTGATTTTGGAGCCGACGGAGGCGTAGAGAGGATCGCTCTTGAAGGCTTCGAACATATTTTCCGCACGGTCGAAATAGCCCTGGAAGGGGACGTAGGCGTTGGGATAGAAGGTGGCGTTCCAGGATTCGTTGCCGGCCTCGAAGCGGATGGCGGGGAGGTCCGCGAACCAGCTTGCGGGGTGTCCATCGGCGGCGCGGATGGCGCCGTAGGTGGAGGTGACGGGTCCGGCGAGATATTCCATGAGGTCATGGATTTCCTGTGCGGACCAGGTGGTGGGCAGAACGATCCAGGGGACGGTGCTGGTGTCTTTGGCGAGTTGGAGCATTTCCGGGAGGCCGAACTGGGGGTCGTAGGTGTTGAAGGGTCCGACGAGCATGGGTCGAGCGTCGGCGGGCCCGATGACGGAGTTGAGGTCAGCGAAGCGGATACTGGGATGCCAGAAGCGGAGTTGAGAGAAGCCATAGGTGGTGATGAGGGATTCGATGGTTTTGGAGAGGGGGCTGGCGGGGGAAATCTGGTCGGTGAGGTCGGTGAGGCGGACGACATCGACGTGAACGGCGCCGTTGGCGCCGTTGAAGCCGACGGTGATCACGCCATTCTGATAGAGGACGGGATTGGTGGCGGTGACGGTGAGGGTGTACTGATGCCATTTTCCGTCGGGGATGAGGGCGAAGGTGATACCGCCGCCGTTCTGGCCCTGGTAGAGGGAGAGGTTGCCGGTGGCGGCGGTGGTGGTGATGGCGAAGATGGAAAGCTGGTAGGTGTGTCCCTGCTGGAGGACGTTTCGGCCGGCCTGGTCGGAGGCACCGAGGTAGAACTGGAGGGCGGCGAAGTTATTTTGCGCGGGGCCGGCGCCAAAGGCGATGGCGGCGGAGGAGGAGCCGGCGTAGGCGAGGGAGTTGTCGCGGGCGACGGTGTAGTTTCCCCAGCCGGAGATTTGGTCGGCGAGGGGGAGATTGTTGTCGTTTTTGATCTGGACGTAGAAGGTGTCGCCGTAGACGGGCGCGGTCCAGAGGTTGGAGGCGAGGGTGATGACGACGCGGCCGGTGGTGTTGCCGGAGGAGTCGTATTGGGGAGTCATGTTCGAGATGGTCCATGCGCCGTTCATGTTGGCGCCGGTGGAGCCGACGAGCTGCTGTCCGATGGCGGTATTCATGCCGAGCTGGGCCCAAACCCAGTCGGCGTCGACGACGATCTGGTTGAGAGGGGATGCGGGGACGTTGGAGACGTGGACGAGGATGCGGCCTGTGCCGCGTTCGAAGGAACCGCCGGAGGTGATGAGGTCGTCGATGGTGTTGCCCTGTGCCCATTCGGTCATTTCGCCGACGTTGACGCCGAGGGGGGCGGCGTTGTTGCCGGTTGCGCCGCCGAGGGTGACGTTCACCGTTTGCGTGGCGCCGGGGAGGGCGGGGGGGATGAGGCTCTGGTCGTTTTCGGGGGCCTGGGGGAGGGCTGGGGCGACGGGCCGGACGCGTCGTCCGGCGGTGTCGTAGATGGTGGAGGGCATGATGGGGCGGGCGTGATCGAGGCGGTCGAAGAGGACGGCGGTGGCGAGGATTCGGGGCTCGAGGGGTTCGAAGGCGGTGACCGGATGGGGGCGGCGACGGCTGGGGGAACGGTACATCATGGGTCGTACTCGGTTGATCACGGGCTCAGGCGATGGGGCGCGGGACGCTTTGCGCCGGTCGCAGGGTGTGTATCGACGGGGAAAAGCGGTCGCTGAACGAGCGGCCTAGAACATTCGCATTCGGCGGGGGGAGAAGGGGGATGGGGCGTGGGGCAGGGTTGGACGGGGGGCTTTTATCGCGCGTGGGAGGTCCGAAATATGCGGGCATGTGGATGCGTTATCGGGAGCGGGACGGGGGGAGGCGGACGGAGCGGGACGGGAGAGGCTATGATCGGGGGATGGAAAAAGAGGAAGTGATTCTGCGGCCCGCGACGGTGCGGGATGTGCCGGCGATCGATCGGTTGATCACGCATTACGCGCAGCAGGGGATCATGCTGTTTCGCTCGCATGCGGAGCTGTATGAATCGCTGCGGGAGTTCATGGTGGCGGAAGCGGGGAGCGGGGAGGTGGTGGGGATTTGCGCGCTGGAGATCGTGTGGGCGGACCTGGCGGAGGTGCGGTCGCTGGCGGTGGATCCTGGGTGGCAGGGGCGGGGGATCGGGGGGCGGCTGGTGGAGGCGGTGGCGGCGGAGGCGCGGCGGTTGGAGGTGCAGCGGCTGTTCACGCTGACGTACGAGCAGCGTTTTTTCGAGCGGCTGGGGTTTCAGGTGGTGGAAAAGGCGGCGCTTCCGACGAAGGTGTGGTCGGTGTGCATCAAGTGTCCGAAGCGTCACGGGTGCGACGAGATCGCGATGGTGCGGACGATCCTGGAGAAGCCGGCGGTGGCGGAGGGGAGGGCGGACGAGCAGGCGGAGTTGCGGTATGAGGTGCCGACGCCGCTGGTGCAGGTGCAGGTCACGCCGGCTCGTGGGAAGCCTGGGGATCGGGAGGCGGGGGCTGAGGTTCGTTGACGTCGCGTGGTGCGGATTGGCGGCCATAGAGGGCGCGGATGAGGTGTGCGACGGTGAGGCCCTGGACGCACATGGCGAAGACGACGATGAGGTAGGTGACGGCGACGAAGAGGGGGCGTTGTGGGGAATCGGGGAGGGAGAGTGCGAGAGCGACGGAGATGCCGCCACGGAGTCCGCCCCAGGTGAGGGTGGCGGTGCCTGCCCAGAGGTTGAGTGATCGACCGCGGCGGAGGCGCATGAGGCCGCCGACGGCGACGACGGCGATGGCGCGGGCGACGAGGACGATGGGCAGTGCGATGGCGGCGACGAGCCAGTAGGCGGCGAGGAAGCTGGTGGTGAGGCCCTGAACGCCGATGAGGAGGAAGAGGACGGCGTTGAGCATGCTGTCGATGAGTCCCCAGAAGGTGTTGAGGTTCTGGCGGGTGCGGTCGGACATGGCGAGGTCGCGGGCGCGGTTTCCGATGACGAGAGCGGCGGCGACGACGGCGATGGGGGCGGAGAGGCCGAGGGCTTCGGCGCCGGCGTAGGAGCCGGTGGCGAGGGCGAGGGTGAGGAATATTTCGACTTCGTAATCGTCGACGCGGCGGAGGAGCTCGTAGATGAAGAAGCCGGTGGCGAGGCCGAAAGCGGCGCCGCCGCCGGCTTCGCGGAGGAGCAGGAGGGAGATGCCCCTGGCGGTGGGGTGTGCGTCGGGGGCGAGCATTCCCAGGAGGGTCATGAAGAGGACGACGGCGACGCCGTCGTTGAAGAGGGATTCGCCGGTGATGACGGTTTCGAGTTCTTTGGGGGCGCCGACTTTTCGCATGATGGCGAGGACGGCGATGGGGTCGGTGGGGGAGATCAGTGCGCCGAAGAGGAGGCACCAGAGGAGGGGGACGTCGCCGGCGAGGGGAATCCAGTGGAGGAAGTAGAAGAGAGCGTAACCGACCATGAAGGCGGAGGCGACGGTGCCGACGAGGGCGAGGAGGCCGATGGGCAGGGCGCGTTTGCCGAGGTCTCGGATGCGGATGTGGAGGCCGCCGGCGAAGAGGAGGAAGGCGAGCATGCCGTGGAGGACGACCTGTCCGAGTTGGACCTGTCCGATGACGTGAGTGGCCCAGTCACGGACGCCGGGGGCCCAATTGCCGGCGGCGAGGAGGAGGAGGGAGAGAGCGAGGGCGCAGAGCATGACGCCGATGGAGCTGGGGAGCTTGAGCCAGAGGTAATTGATGAAGCTGAAGAGCCCTGCGGTGACGACGAAGATGGCGACGAGCTGGAAGGCGTCCATGAGAGGTCCTGCGAGGGCGCGGGGGCGGGGCGCGTGACGGCGCATGATTCGAAGTGTAGACCGGATTCGCAGGCGGGCAAAACGAAAGAAGCCCGCGAGAAATCTTTCGCGGGCTTGGGGGTTTGGTGCTGGGGTGGAAGGGCTGTGACGGCGGGGATCAGCGATAGAATTCGATGATGAGGTTGGCGTTGATTTCGAAGGGGATTTGCTCGGGGACGGGGAGGGCGACGACGCGTGCTTCGAGCTGGGCGGGGTTGAACTCGATCCAGGCGGGGACGTTGTGGCCGGCGAGGGATTCCATGTTTTCGCGGAGGAGCTTGTGGGTTTTTTCCTTGAAGGTGATGACGGAGTTGGGGGCGACCGAGAAGGAGGCGATGTCGACCTTTTTGCCGTTGACGCGGACATGGCCGTGGGCGACGAGCTGACGGGCGGCCCAGACGGAGCGTACGACGCCGAGGCGGCGGACGACGTTGTCGAGGCGGGTTTCCAGGAGCTGCTGGAGGGTGATGGCGGTGTTGCCCTTGGAGTGCTTGGCGGCGGTCATGTAGCGGCGGAACTGTTTTTCGAGGACGGAGTAGTGTGCCTTGACGCGCTGTTTTTCGCGGAGGCGGACGCCGTACTCGGAGAGTCGCTGGGAGCGGCGGGCGCCGTGCATGCCGGGGGCGACGAAGTCGGTTTTGTTGTGTTTGGGGAGGTCGGCGATGGCGACGCCGAGACGACGGGAGAGGCGGACCTTGGGTCCGATGTAGCGGGACATGGAGACTCCTTATAGAGGCCGATCGCACAGACGAACCTGCGCGGGAGAGATCGCCTCTCATATAATGCCGGCGTACCCGGCTGCGTGGTGCGGTCGGGCCTTCTCGGCGAATGTCGAGCGGGGCAGTATAGCGGATTGGGGGTGGGAAAGGCAAAACGGGCGACGACGGGCGACGGCGACTTAAACACGAAGGGGGTGAAGGGGGGGGTGAAGGGGTGAAGGACCACGAAGGGGGCGCGGGTGGCCGTGGGCCGCGAGGGTATTTACAAGTCTGGCGGGGTGACATTTCTATTTGAGGTAAGGAGGGTGATGGCGGATGGAGCTCGTTTGTGCGCGAATAATGGCAAGGGAAGGTCAGGACGACGGGAGATGCGGTGGCTCGGTGAGAGGGCCGATGATTTGGCGCGGAGGACGCGGAGGCGCGGAGGGCGCGGAGAGGTTTTGTCTTTGTGGGTCGGAATGCGAAATGCACGAAGGGCGGCGTGAGCGGGGTCAAGGCGTGAGGGTGATAGGGAGGTGGAGGGGCTCGGCGAAAAGTTCGGTGATAGGGCGGTGGGTAACGGGATCGAGAAGGACCTGGTCGGGATTGAGGTTAGTGGGAGTGAGGAGGAGTTCGGCCGGGCCGGCGGGGGAGGGCCGCTTGCGATTCAGCAGGCCAGACATCCATGCCGTCGAATTTGTCGCTGGTTTCGGGATCGAAATCGACGAGAATCTGAAAGTACCAGTGGTGATGGTCCTGCACGAGTTGAACGCTGAAACGACCGAGGCGGGGTGACGTGGAGATGGAAGATGGCATGGAGGCGGTGGCCGGTGGCGAGGAGAGGGACGATCCATTTTTCGGGGGTGATGGCTATGGCGAAAACGGCGTGCATGTCGGGTGTGCCGTTGGCGGGGGACGGAGGGGCAGTTTTAGAGATGACGGTGAAGGAATCGATGCGTGAGCCGCGGCCAGTGCCGGAGCCGAGTGGCAAGCGGGCGCTATGGATGGGGAAATTCCTACAACCCAAGGTTGCGATAAGTGAAGATGCCTTTGTCTGTATAAACATCGATATATATAATAACCTTATGGTATGCAGCCGGGATGTCGGCGATGTTGGACCACATGAACTCCTGTTGCCCCCCGATTGTGAGCGTGATCGGAAATTTCACTGAATCGTCAACGTAATAACCCTTGTTCCACGATGGCACGGCATCGTGATCACCATTATATACGACACGTTGAATAACGACGGGTGACTGACCGTGATTTGTCACTACCACCGCTGTTGCGTCTTGGCCGTATTCGGTGATAAGCACTGAGCTAGAAAACACAAGATCCGGTTTTTGAAATGGGATCGCCATGAATGCGGGCGTGTGGAAGTAGATCATAAAGGCCGCCGCCAGAAGAATAGATCCCACGACGGCCGGAATCCCTAGCGCCATCGTAATCAAAATATACGGGTGCCGAAGACGAACCTCCGTTTGAGAGTTGCCCGTCTTAGCGGAGGTGCGATAGCACTGTTCGCATGCCGCGCCTCCGTTTAAAACATAGGCTGCTGCGGAATCTGGTATTGCACCACCACATGCACTACATTGTTCCATTTTGCTGCTCCCAAAAGCGCCTGCAACACCAATTTTACGATAGCGGGAACTTTCGCGGCATGCCAATGAAATCTCATTGATGGCATGTCGGGGGTGTACTTCACATTTCGAGTAACGAGCGCTCATGGCAGCATTCCCCGGCCCGACGCTCCCTCGCGGTCGCGTCTCGGGAAGTTTACCCGGATCGGGGGCAACGCCCGTAGTACAGGGTGGGGGCGATAAACAACCAAATAGGCGGTGGGGGAGGGTAAAATCACGCGGTGGGGAGTAAAAACTCAGAGGCCATCGAGGGTGGCGACTGGGGACGTTTTTTATATCTATAGATATCAATTATGACAGGTTTTTATTTCGAGGACCGGGGTTTGTATCAGGTGAGGCTGAAGGGGTCGAGTTGGCGGGGTGGGGCGGGGCGCGGGGGGGATGCCGTGGGGAGTGGCGCTGATTTGACGCTGCGTTGGGTTGGGGGGAAACTGCGGGGATGAAGGTGCTGGTGCTTGGCGGATCGGGGTTTGTTTCGGGGGGGATGGTGCGCACGGGGCGTGCGCGGGGGGATGAGGTGTGGATGGTGACGCGGGGGAAGAGGGCGGTGGCTGGAGGGGGGGAAGGGGTGCGGGTATTGACGGTGGATCGGAATGATGTGGGCGGGTTTGAGGCGGCGATTGCGGAGGCGGGGGTGGTGTGGGATTTGGTGATTGATTGCATTGGGTTTAATGCGGAACATGCGCGGCAGGATGTGGCGGTGTTTGGGGAGGGGCGGCGGGCGAAGTGGGTGGTGTTTTTGTCATCGGATTTTGCGTGTTCGCCGGTGGATCGGCCGTGGCGGATTGATGAGACGTTCGATCGGTTTGACACGGCGCCGTATGGGGCGGGGAAGCGGGCGGCGGAGGAGGTGTTGCTGGGGTATCGGGGTGCGAGTGGAGGGATGGGGGTGACGGTGTTGCGGCCGTGTCATATTTATGGTCCGGGGTCGCTGCTGGGGTGTTTGCCGCTGCATGGGCGGGATGCGGAGTTGCTGTCGCGGATACGGCGGGGGGAGGAGTTGAAGCTGCTGGCGGGGGGGGGCTTTTTGCAGCAGCCCATGGTGGTGGAGGATTTGTGCGCGATGGCGTATGGGTGTGCGGGGAATGAGAGGGCGCGGGGGGAGCTGTTTTTTGCGGCGGGGCCGGAGATTGTGGAATCGAAGCGTTTTTACCAGGTAATCGGGGACATTCTGGGGATGCCGGTGAGGATTGGGGAAGCGTCGATGGGGGAGTATCTGGCGGCGAATCCGGAGCATCGGGCGTTTTGCTGCCACCGGGTGTACGACCGGGGGAAGGCGGAGCGGGCGGGGTTGCCGCTGCCGGGGACAGGGTTGCGGGAGGGGTTGGGGCGGCATGTGGCGTGGCTGGAGGGGGAGGGGATGGGGATGCAGCGGCGGTAAGGTGGAGGGGCGGGGTGGTGGCGGCCGATAATGTAAGCAAGGACCGGTGATGCGGGCGTGTTCGTGTGGAAACACGGGGGACGCCCGTGCCACGGCCGTTGTTCAGCGTGCGGAGTTTCCATGGATGATATTCAGATTCCCCTTTCCAGCCCGGACATCACGGATGCGGAAATTGATGCGGTGGTGGAGGTGATGCGGACGCGGCACCTGTCGCTGGGGCCGAAGATTCCGGAATTCGAAAATGCGTTTCGGCAGTACCTGGGGGTGGATGAGGCGGTGGCGGTGTCGTCGGGTACGGCGGGCTTGCATTGCGTGATGGCGTCGCTGGGGATCGGGCCGGGGGATGAGGTGATCACGACGCCGTTTTCGTTCATCGCGTCGTCGAACGTGATCAAGATGGTGGGGGCGACGCCGGTGTTCGTGGATATCGAATCGAGCACGCTGAACATGGATGTAACGAAGGCGGCGAAGGCGATCACGCCGAAGACCAGGGCGATCCTGGGCGTGGAGGCGTTTGGGAATCCGAATGGGATGCATGAGCTGGCGATGCTGGCGGCGTCGCATGAGATGCCGCTGATCGAGGATTCGTGCGAGGGGCTGGGATCGAGCCACAAGCGGCGGAAGGTGGGGACCTTCGGGCGGGCGGGGGTGTTTGGTTTTTATCCGAACAAGCAGATCACGACGGGCGAGGGGGGGATGATCGTGACGAACGACCGGAAGGTGGCGGACATGTGCCGGTCGCTGCGGAATCAGGGGCGGGATCCGGGCGGGTCGTGGTTGAGCCATGCGCGGCTGGGGTACAACTATCGTCTGGCGGACATCAACGCGGCGGTGGGGGTGGTGCAGATGCGGCGGCTGGAGGAGATCGTGGAAGCGCGGCAGCGCGTGGCGCATGAGTACATTTCGATGCTGCTGGACGAGCCGCATTTGATTCTGCCGACTATCGACGATGAGACGACGATGTCGTGGTTTGTGTTCGTGGTGCGGCTGACGGGGGACCTGGATGCGACGGACCGGGATGCGATCCTGGCGTACCTGCGGAACCATCACATCGGCTGCTCGAATTATTTTCCGCCGATCCATCTGCAGCCGTTTTACATGGCGGAGCATGGGTTCAAGCGCGGGGATTTTCCGATGACGGAATACGTGGCGGATCGCACGATCGCGCTGCCGTTCCATAACCGGCTGACGCGCATGGAAATCGAGCGCGTGGTGCATCACCTGCGGCAGGCGATCGAGCTGCGGCTGCATGCGAAGGCGGCGTGAGTCAGGCGGCGGGGGGATTTTGCGAGAGCAGCCTGGCGGGATCGAGGGGTTCGACGGAGAGGCCATCGGCCTGCTGGGTGAGCTGCTCGATGCGTTTTTCGGCGCGGTCGAGGATGCCGCGGCATTTTTTGACGAGCTCCATTCCCTGCTCGTATTTGGCGAGGGATTCTTCGAGGCCGACCTGTCCGGACTCGATAGCGGCGACGATGCCTTCGAGCTGGGCGACGGATTCTTCGAAGGTGGGATTCGCGGGGGGAGATGATTGTGTGTCTTTGGCCATGGGGTTAGTGTCCACATTTTGCGGGGCTTTTCCAGTGGCGCGGGCATGAAGCCGGGGCGAGGCGGTTCTGGCGAGGAAGGAGGTCGCATGAGCGGTTACGACGCGGGGGCAGTTGGCGGCGAGAGGATGGTGCGTCCGCGGACGAGCGGTGCGGCGATCACGGGATTCGTGCTGGGGCTGCTTTTGTGCGTGCCGCTGGTGACGGGGCTGGGGGCGATTGTGTTCTCGGCGATGGGGATGCGTGCGACGCGGCGGCCGCTGGTGCGCGGTCGCG
This sequence comes from Phycisphaerae bacterium, assembly GCA_035548175.1. Taxonomy (GTDB): domain Bacteria; phylum Planctomycetota; class Phycisphaerae; order WQYP01; family WQYP01; genus CALCHA01. The sequence continues at coordinate 18,327 of DASZTO010000074.1, forward strand.
GCCTGGCGATCACGGGGCTGATATTGGGGATCGTGAGCGTGCTGCTGTGGATTGTGGCGCTTGCGGTGGGCGGCGGGATTGGGGCGTTCACGTGGTCGATTTTCTCGGCAAGCAGCGCCCCGCGCGCGGTGCTGGTGGATTTCGCGGGGCATGTCGCGGCCGGGGATATACCGGCGGCGCAGGCGGAATGCGATCCGAGCATCACCGCGACGGATCTGGATGATCTGCACACGGCGATGGCGGCGATGGGCACGTACATGGGGATCACTTCCACGAGCGTGTTCATGAGCGCGGGGACGGCGAAAAGCACGACCTGCACGCTGGGAGGAATTGCGCAGTTTTCCAGCGGGGCGCACCCGTTCGACGCGGTGGTGATGAAGGATGCGTCAGGCACATGGAAGGTGACGAGCTTCCACGTGAAATGAGGGGGGGGCGGCCGGCGCGTCAGAAGAGTGATGCCTGCTTGGGCTTGCCGACGGTGGAGACGATGGCGCCGTCGGCGACGCGGGTGGTGAGGAGGTCGCCTTTTTTGACCTGGGCGGCGCTGCGGACGATGGCGCCGTGGGCGTCGGTGGTGATGGAGAAGCCGCGGTCGAGGACGGATTGGGGGGAGACGATGCGGAGCTGCCGGGCGAGTGCGGTGAGGCGGTCGTTGGCGGCGGCGTTGCGGCGGCGGAGGGCGGCGTGGAGGGCGGGGGCGAGGGCGTCGAGGCGGTCGCGCTGGCGGTGGAGGCGCGGGGCGGGATTGGAGCGTTCGAGGCGGTGGTGGAGGCGTGCGAGGGCGTCGCGCTGCAGGGCGATGCGGGCGTGCATGGCGCGATCGAGGCGGCGAACGCAGTCGTCGATGCGGCGCCAGCCCTGGGCGATGGCGTGGCGGGGCTCGATGCGCTCGATGGAGCGGGCGAGCATGTCGAGCCGCTGCAGGCGGTTTCGGAGGGCTTCGCGGAAGGCGATTTCGAAGGCGGTCTGGGCGCGGGCGAGATGGGCGCGGGACCATTCGGCAAGGCGGCGGAGGTCGCGCGTGAGGATGGCGCGGTGGTTATCGATGGCGGCGAGGAGGGTGCGCACGTCGGGGATGGTCAGCTCTGTGACGCCGGTGGGAGTGGGGCCGCGGAGATCGCCGACGAGATCGGCGATGGTGGTATCGGGTTCATGGCCGATGCCGGTGGCGATGGGGATGCGCGAGTCGCAGATGGCGCGGGCGACGATTTCCTCGTTAAAGGCCCAGAGGTCTTCCAGCGAGCCGCCGCCGCGGACGAGGAGGATCAGGTCGATTTTCAATTTTCGATTTTCGATTTTCAAATCGCGCTGATTGAGCGCGTGGATGGCGTTGGCGATTTCTTGCGCGGCCTGTTCGCCCTGCACGCGGACGGGGAAGAGGAGCGTGTGGAGGCCGGGGAAACGGCGGTAGGCGGTGGTGAGCACGTCGTGGAGGACGTCGCCGGTGCGGCTGGTGATGATGGCGACGGTCTGGGGGAGCTTGGGGATGGGGCGTTTGCGGCAGGATTCGAAGAGGCCTTCGGCTTTGAGCTTTTCGCAGAGCTGGCGGAAGGCGAGTTCGAGGCTGCCGGCGCCCTGGGGGATGAGCGTTTCGACGTAGAGCTGGAGTTTGCCCTGGGGTTCGTAGAGTTTGAGGGCGCCGCGGGCGATGACAGCCATGCCGTCGCGCGGGCGGAACTTGAGGCGTGCGAGGGCGTCCTTCCAGAGGACGCAGGGGAGCTCGGCGCCGGGTTCCTTGAGGGTGAAGAAGGCATGTCCGCGGTCGTAGGTGCGGAAGTTGGAGATTTCGCCCTGGATGAAGAAGGCGGGGGGCAGTGCGTCGGCGAGCAGGCCGTTGACGAGGGCGTTGACCTGGCGGACGGTGAGGGGTTTGGCGGGCGTGCCGGCGTGGGGGTCGTCGGCGACGGGACGCTCGGCGACGGCATCGCGCATGGCGGCGGTCTTGAGGGGGTTGAAAGGTTCTCTGGCCACGGGGGTATCTTAACGACCGCTGGGGCGGAAAACCCGCGGCGCACCCATCAGTGAAGCCAGCCGGGACCCTGGACCGGCGCGGCGCCGGGCGCTTCGAGGCCGCGGCGAATCAGCAGCGAGCCTTCGAGGCGATAAAGGGCCGTGAGCGCCTTGAGGTGCTGCGTGACAGCCTGCACTTCCGAAAGCTGGGCGCTCAGCAGATTGTTCTGCGCCTGGGCGACGAGCAGGGAGGTGCTGCGGCCGGATTGCAGCTTGGCGCTTTCGACGCGGAGCGCTTCTTCCTGGGCGATGCGGGTGGCGCGGGTGGCGTCGATCTGCTGGCGGGTGCGTTCGACTTCGATGTACTGGGTGCGGACGTCGATCTGGACGGTCTGGCGGAGATTGTTGAGGGTGTCGATGAGCTGGTCGCGGGAGAGGAGGCTTTGCTGATAGCTGGCGTGGGCGGCCCGGTTGCCCAGGTCGTAGGAACCGCGGACGCCGGCGAGCACATCATATTCGTCGCCGTTGAGGGCGGGGATGGTTTGGCCGAAGCTGTTGGCGTAGCCGGTTTTGCCGAGGGTGACGAAGAAATCGAGCTGGGGCAGCAGACCGTTTTTGGTCTGGACGACGGTGAGGTCGCCGCGCTGCACTTCGAGCTTGGCTTCATTGAGATCGGGGCGGAGGCGCATGGCGACATCGACGTGCTTCTCCACGGGGTCCATCGCGCCGGTGGGAATGAAAGGCTGCGTTTCGACGGTGAAGGTGCGGTCCCAGAAGGGTTCGCCGGCCGGGGAGATGAGGCGGAGAAACTGCAGGCGCGTGGTTTCCAGGGTGCTCTTGGCGTTGATGAGGCCTTCCTCTTCGAGGGCAACCTGTGCCTGCGCGGCGGCCTCTTCGCTCTGGGCGATCTTGCCGACCTGGATGTTGGTCATGGTCTGCTGGAGCTGCTGCTTGGCGAAATCGAGCGCGTTCTGCACGATGAGGACCTGGCGTTCGGCATAGGCGAGGTCCCAGTAGGTTTCCTCGATGTTGTCGACAAGCTGCTCGGCGAAAGCGCGGAGCTCGTACTGGCTGATTTTGGTGGAGATTTCCGCGGACCGCAGGCTGGCGAGGTTGACGTCGAGGCCGGCGCCGCGGAGGAGCGCCTGGGTCACCGAGAGCTGGGTGCGGCTGCTGGAGGTGTGGTCGGAATAGAACGAGTTGCTGGTGGTGTATTCGCCGCTGATGGTGGTGCCGGTGGGCAGGAATTCCTGGATGCCCAGGGTGGCGTCGATCTGGTCGGTATAGCGTGCCGGGGGATTGTTGCCGCCGCCGGTGGGAGTTGCGGAGCGTCCGCCCTGGATGGACCCGCTGAGGGCGGGGTCAAAGGCGGCGCGTTGGCTTTCGACCTGTGCGCGGGAAATGGGCACGTTGTATTTCTGGACGCGCAGGCCGACGTTGTTCTGGAGGCCCACGAGAATGGCCTCCTGGACGGTGAGTTGCGCGGGGATGGTGACGTGGCCGGAGGAGGGGGCGAGGCCGCCGACGCCGGCGCCGAGGCCGGGAGTAAGGGCGGGATTGGTGGCGGCGGGCCCGGAGGCGGGTTCGGTGGTGGTGGGCTGGGTGGCCGAGGGCATGGTTCCGGGAATGGCGCCCGATCCGGGGAGGGCGACGGTGGCGCCTGTGGCGGTGGGCGTGACGGCGGAAAGCCCGGGATCGGTGAGGGATTCGGGTCCGGCAGGCCGGGGACCGATGGAATTGGAGGGCTCAGGTCCCAGGTCGAGGTAGGAGCAACCAGCCAGTGTCACCGCAAGGCCAAGGGCCGCCAATCGCCAATTCACTCGGAGTCTCCGGTAGGTAAGTGTGTGTGCAGGTGTGGGTGGTGGTCGGGAGGAGTCATTCGTAACGGAGTGCATCAATGGGATCGAGCTGGCTGGCGCGATAGGCGGGATAGAGGCCGAAGAAAATCCCGACGACGGCGGCAAACAGGATCGAGACGATGACGACCGTGGGCTGCACGATGGTCATGAAGGTGGAGAACATGGGGATCATGGGGATGATTTTCGCCAGGCCGATGCCGGCGGCCGCGCCGAGGGCTCCGCCGAGGCCGGACATGGCCATGGCTTCGATGAGGAACTGGGTGAGGATGTCGCGGTTCTTGGCGCCGATGGCCTTGCGCGTGCCGATCTCACGGGTGCGCTCGGTGACGGTCACGAGCATGATGTTCATGATGCCGATGCCGCCGACGAGCAGCGAGATCGAGGCGATCGAGAACAGGAGCACGCGGAAGGTCCAGATGAAGGCGGTGCGGGTGGCGATGATGTCATCCTGGTTCTGGATGCGGAAGTCGTCGATCTGGTCGGTCTGGATGCGGTGACGCTTGCGCAGCAGGGCCGTCACGGAATCGGGGGGCGGGGGCGGCTGCTGCTCGTCGGGATTAAAATCCCGGGGCGGACCGTAACCTTGTCCCGGCGGCTGGCCCGAGAGCGTCGTGAGGTTCACGCCCTCCTTGGCCAGCACGTCGATTTCCTTGACGTAATCGAGGCCGAAGAGAATTTTCATCGCGGTCGAATAGGGCACGAAAATCTCATCATCGGGGTTGAACCATCCCTGGCCGCCCTTGCTTTTGGTGACGCCGACGACGGTGAAATTGATGCCCTTGATCTTGATCTCTTTGCCCAGCGGGTCCTGGCCGTTGAAGAGGTTTTCGACCGCGAGCGGCCCCATCACGGCGACGCGGGCCAGACCGTCGGCTTCCTCCTCGGTGAACATGCGTCCCTTGTCGATCTCGAAATTCCGGATTTCGAGGTAATCCGGCGACGTGCCCTGGATGCTTTCGGGGGAGTTTTGCCCTTCGTATTTCACCTGCGTGCTGGAGCTCACCACCGGCGCCACTTCCTTGACGCCCGGCAGCTGCGCGATGGCCATGGCGTCGTCGAGGGTCAGCTTCTGCATGGTGCCCGAGGTGACGCCGGCGTCGCGCTTGTACTGCGGCTGGACGATCAGCAGGTTGGTGCCCATCGCCTCGATCTGCGAGACCACCTGCTTCTGGGCGCCGGCCCCCATGGCGATCATGGCGATCACCGCGCCGACGCCGATGATGATGCCCAGCATCGCCAGGAACGACCGCAGCTTGTTGGCCCAGAGGCTTTTGATGGCGCTTCGCAGAGTGATCCAGAAGAGCATGATTTAGACCCCTTCTGCTACTTGGGAAAGATTGCGCACTTCGCTGGGCACGACCTTGCCGTCGCGGATGTAGATCTCGCGCTGGCAGTGCTCGGCGACCTTGAGGTCGTGGGTCACGATGATGATGGTGCTGTTTTCGTCGTTGAGCTTTTTGAAGAGGTTGAGGATTTCTTCGCCGGTCTTGGTGTCGAGCGCCCCGGTGGGTTCATCCGCCAGGACGATGGCGGGATCGGTGACGATGGCGCGGGCGATGGCCACGCGCTGGCGCTGGCCGCCGGAGAGCTGGTTGGGCAGGTGATGGCAGCGTTCGCCGAGGCCGACGCGCTCGAGGGCTTCGAGCGATTTTTTCTTGGCGTTGAGGGCCCCGCCGTAAAGCAGCGGCAGCTCGACGTTTTCGAGGGCGTTCATGCGGGGCAGGAGATTGAAGGTCTGGAACACGAAGCCGATTTTTTTGTTGCGGGCCTCGGCGAGGGCGTTGTCGCTCATGCGGCTGACGTCGTCGCCGGCGAGCACGTAGGTGCCGGAGGTGGGCCGATCGAGGCATCCCAGGATGTTCATGAGGGTGCTTTTGCCGGAGCCGGAAGGACCGCGGATGGCGACCATTTCGCCCTGCTCGATGGCGATCGAGACGCCGTTGAGGGCATTGACGATGTTGTCGCCCAGGACGTAGGTTTTGACGAGGTCGGTGGCCCGGAGCAGGGCGCCAGTGTTGGGAGAATCGGTCATGAAGGATCCTTACCGGCCAAGCCGCATGAGTTGACCGGCGCCGCCGCGACCGCCGCGGCCGCCGTTGTTGTTGTTACGGAACTTCGAGTCGGTGGTCTGGTTGAGCAGGACGGTTTCGCCCTCGGAAAGGCCCTGGAGGACTTCGTAGGAAGCGCGGTCGTTCATGCCGACCGTGACGTTCCGCACCTCCTGCGTGCCGTTGTCTTTGACGACGGTGACGGTGCCTTCCTGCGGCCGGCCGTTGCCGCGCCGGCGCCCGGCGCCGCCGCCGGCTTCGGCTGTCGCGTCCTGGGTGGCCGCGGCCGAACTGGTGGCCGGGGCCGGGGGGTCCTGCTGCGACGAATCGTTCTTCTTCCTGTTGAAGGCGAGCATGGGAATCGTCAGCACGTTGTCGCGCTCGGCGGCGATGATCTCGACATTGGTGGTCATCACCGGCTTGAGCAAGCGCTTGTTGGGGCTGGTGACTTCGATCTTCACTTCAAAGGTGACGACGTTCGAGCTGTTGACCCCCTTGGTGGCGATGCGCACCACCTTGCCGGTGAATTCGACGCCGGGGTAGGAGTCGCTGGTGATGACCACCGGCTGGTCAAGCCGCACCTGGCCGACATCGCTTTCGTCGACGCTGGCGAGGACGAAGATCTGGCTGAGGTCGGAGATGGTCATGACGGCGGTGCCGCCGGAGACGTTGGAAATCGAGGACTGCACGATGTTTCCGATCTGCACCGAGAGGGCGGATATCGTGCCGCTGATGGGGGCGTAGACCTTGGTGTAATCCATGGCCTGTTTCTGGAGGTCGAGGCGCGCCTGGTCCTGCACCAGCGCCGCCTGCGCGGTGGCGATGTCCTGCTTGCGGATGTCGACGGTGACCCCCTGCTGCTGCAACTCGGCGACGGCGGCTTCGCAAAGCTGCTCGTTGGCGGCGGCCTGGGCGGCGGTGGTCTGGGCGGTCTCGAGGTCTTCCTGGCTGGCGAGCTGCTTGGCAAAAAGCGCCTGGGTGCGATCGGCCTTGTGGTTGGCATCCTCAAGCTGGGCTTTGGCCGAGGCCAGGTTGGCGTTCGCCCGGATGGTGTCGGTTTTGAGCTGCATGTCGGCCAACTGCGCGTTGAGCTCGGCGCTCTTCACCCGGGCCTGATCGGAATCCACCTGGGCCTGCGCCTGGTCGAGGGCCGGCTTCTGGTCTTTGGTGTCCAGCTCCATCAGCAGGTCGCCTTCTTTGACTTCCTGGCTGATGTCCACCGGCAGCTTGATGATTTCGCCGCTGGCGCGGACCTTGATGTCCACGTCCTTGTTGCTGGCGACGACGCCGTTGGTCGCCACGCTCAGGCGCAGGTCGCCGCGGTCAACTTTCGCGGTGCTCAGGTCCGCCAGCGGATTGGCGTTGGCGGCCTTCGCGTGGTTGTACCAGATGCCCCCGCCGATCCCGGCCAGGACCAGGATCAAAATGAAGATCATGACGTATTTCATGCCTGCCTCGTGTGGGTTGTCAGGAGTGTTGTCGTTGCCGTGGCCGCGGTGGTCCGTTCACCGGAGGGCACAAAAGAATGATGCAGGAGGCCCAGTCCTTCGCGCAGCACCTGCAATTGCTCGCCGCCCAGGGTGTTGAGCATGCCGGCGAGTCTGCGCCGGGCGACGTCGTCGGCTTCCTGCAGGAGCGCCTCGCCCCTCGCGGTCAGGCGCAGGACCATGCGCCGGCGGTCCTGGGGGTCCGATGCCCGCGTGAGCAGCCGGCGATTCACCAGGTGATCCACCAGCTTGGAGGTCGACGCCAACCGCAGGCCCAGGAACTCCGCGGCCGCCGAGAGATTGGCCCCGTCCCTCCGATGGATGAACATCAAGGCGCGGAACTGGGCGACGGTGATTTCCGGTTGCGAAATTTCGTGGATCACCGCGTGCAGCGTTCGCATGATCAGGGGCACCGCTTCGAGAAGGATGCCGGCGCATTGTTCGGCTGGAGGGGGTGGGGGCGTCAGGGGCATCACGGCGGGCGTGGAAAGACCGTGGGGCCGGCCGTGGAGGGCGGCGTCGGGGGCGTGGGAACAATTGGTTAGCTGATCTAATGGTTGCATGGACGAAGAATAACGGGAGCCATGCATGATTATTGCAGGCCGACCCATGAAATTCTTCTCCTTCGGCGGATAAATCGAGCATTTTCAGGCAGTTGAAAAAAATGATGAGGCGCACTAACCAGGCCGGACGGGCGGTGTCGGCTGCCTCGGCCCGTAGCCACCGGCTTGGCGCGCGGGGGGCGCCAGGGCGGGTGGTTTTGACGATTCTTTGGACTGGGCTGGCCTCTCTTATGGGGCGTGCTATAATGACCGTGCTGTCGGGATGGCACGAGGTGTAGCAGGTTGGAAGGGTTACGATCGATTTGAAGGTGGATTCCCTGACCCGGTTGCCGGGCCGGGGAGTGCGTCATTTTTGCAGTTGCGGCACTTGCTTTGCAAGGGCGGTCCGGCTATATTGCGGGACTATGAATGATTTTGCCCGAAGTTTTACCCACCCCCCTGTTTTTTCCTGCTGCTCCTCGACATTTCCGACAACCTGACCGCCGCTGAAAACGACGGCGCTGGCGACTTTCCGCGAACCCCTGGCTGAGGTGTTTCTATGCGTGTTACGCAGGTGCGTGATTATTCCAAGCGCGGTGATGCCCTACCGATCCCGAACCTCATCGACGTTCAGACCGCTGCCTTCAAACGTTTTCTCCAGGCCGACGCGCCCGCCGAAAAACGCAAGAACGAAGGCCTCGAGGCCCTGCTCCGCGAAGTGTTTCCGATCGAGTCGTATGACGGGAACATGAAGCTCGAGTATCTCTCCTACGATCTCGGGAAGCCGCGCTACACCCAGGATGAGTGCCGGGCCCTGCGCCTCACTTTTGGGATGCCGTTCCGCGTGCGCGTCCGCCTTTCCCGCAAGGACAAGCCGGACATTCTGGACGAGGCGATTTACCTCGGGGAAATCCCCATCATGACCGGCGGGGGCGAATTCATCATCAACGGCGCCGAACGCGTCATCGTCAGCCAGCTTCACCGCTCTCCCGGCGTGGACTTCGTGATCGATTCGCAGGAAGGCGACCGCCCCCTGCACGCCTGCCGCGTCATTCCCGAGCGCGGAAGCTGGATCGAGATGAACGTCACCAAGAAGGACGTGATGGCGGTCCGCATCGACCAGTCCGCCAAGATTCCCGCGACCACCTTCCTCCGCGCGATGGATGAGAAATACTCGACCAACGAAGCGCTGCTGCGGGCCTTCTATGAAACCAAGACGGTTCCCGTCGGGCAGCTCAAGGGCGATTTTTATGCGGTCGGCTCGATCGTGGACACCGAGACGGGCGAGGAAATCGTCAAGTCCGGGGCGATGCTCGGCGATGCCGTCTCGAAGATTCAGGCCTCTTCCATCAAGAAGGTCGAGATCATCGAGCGTGTGAACGACCCGGTGATCCTCAACACGATTCAGGAAGATGGCACGTTCAACTACGAGCAGGCCCTGCTGAAGATTTACGGCCGGCTGCGTCCGGGCAACCCGCCGCACTTCGAGAAAGCCAAGGCCCTCTTCGCCGAGAAGTTTTTCGACGCGAATCGTTACCGGCTCGGCAAGGTCGGGCGCTTCCGCATCAACCGCAAGTTCGAGCAGAACGTGCCGGAAGATGTGATGACCCTCCGCGCCGAAGACATCCTCGGCTCGCTCAAGTACATCATGGACCTGCGTGCGGGCAAGGGATACGTCGATGACATCGACCACCTGGGCAACCGGCGCCTGCGGACCATCGACGAACTGGCTTCGGAAGAACTCCGCAAGGGCTTCCTGAAGCTGCGCCGCACGGTGCAGGAACGCATGTCGCTCAAAGATCCCAACGAGCTCACCAAGATCGTCGAGCTGGTCAACAGCAAGTCGATCAGCAGTTCGATCGAATTCTTCTTCGGCCGCAGCGAACTTTCGCAGGTCGTCGACCAGACCAACCCGCTCTCGCAGCTCACGCACGAGCGCCGGCTCTCGGCCCTCGGACCGGGCGGTTTGAACCGCAAGCGCGCGGGCTTCGAAGTGCGCGACGTGCACATTTCGCACTATGGCCGCATCTGCCCGATCGAAACGCCTGAAGGCACCAACATCGGCCTGATCGCGTCGCTGTCGATTTATGCGGGCATCGATGAATACGGCTTCCTCATCACCCCGTACCGCGTGGTCGAACACGCCAAGGTCAACGGGGGCGTGAAGTACCTCCGCGCGGATGAGGAAATGAAGTCGGTTGTCGCCCCGCCCGAAGTGGTGAATGTCGACAACTCGAAGATTCGGCAGGAAATGGTCCTCGCCCGCGTCAACGGCGAACTCAACCAGATCAAGGGCGCCGACGTGCAGTACGTCGACATCTCGCCCAAGCAGACCGTCGCCATCTCGGCGGCGCTCATCCCCTTCCTTGAGCATGACGACGCCAACCGTGCGTTGATGGGATCGAACATGCAACGGCAGGCGGTACCGCTGCTGGTGACCGATCCCCCGGTGGTCGCCACGGGCATGGAAAAGCACGTGCCGGGCAACTCCGGCATGGTGATCAAGGCGGAACGCTCGGGCGTGGTCACCTTCTGCGACGCCTCGCGCATCGTCATCGACAATTCCGATGAATACGCGTTGCGGAAGAACGCCGGTCTTAACGACAAGACCTGCCTCACGCAAAAGCCGCTCGTATCGCTGGGCCAGCGCGTCAAGAAAGGCCAGATCATCGCCGACGGCCCCGCCTGCCGGAACGGCGAGCTCGCCCTGGGCAAGAACGTGCTGGTCGCGTTCATGACCTACGACGGCTACAACTTTGAAGACGCCATCGTCATCAGCGAAAAGCTGGTCAAGCAGGACACCTTCACGTCGATCCACATCGAAGAATTCGACATCGAAATCCGCGAGACCAAGCTCGGCCGCGAGGAATTCACCCGCGACATTCCGAACGTTTCCGAGAAGGCCCTCAAGAATCTCGATGATGCCGGCATCGTCCGCATCGGCACCCGCGTGGGCCCCGGCGACATCCTCGTCGGCAAGGTCGCGCCCAAGAGCAAGACGGAACTGTCGCCGGAAGAGAAACTGCTGCACGCGATCTTCGGCCGCGCCGGCGAAGATGTGAAAAACGACTCGCTCGAAGTGCCCGCCGGCACCGAAGGCGTCGTCATCGGCGCCCAGCGCTTCAGCCGCCGCATGCACATGAACGACGACCAGAAAAAGCAGCTTCAGAAAGACATGAAACGCTATGGCGAGGACATGAACCGCCGCGCCGTTCTGCTCTTCAAGCAGATGGCCGATGAGCTCAACGAAGTCACCGGGCAGACGATGGTCGATCCCGGCACCCGGCAGAAGGTCGGCAAGTCGGACATCGACGAGGTCATCCTCGAGCAGATTCAGAACTTCCAGCTTTCCTGGGTCAAGGGTTCCGAGGAATCGCGCAAGCAGGCCGAGACGATCTTCCGCCGCTACGACGCCCGCATCAAAGCGATCTTCGAGGAAAAGGAACGCAAGCTCGAGCACATGAAGCGCGGCGACGAGCTGCCTTCCGGCGTGCTGGAAATGGTGAAGGTGTACCTCGCCACCAAGCGCCAGCTTTCCGTCGGCGACAAGATGGCGGGCCGCCACGGCAACAAGGGTGTGATCGCCCGCATCGTGCCGGAAGAAGACATGCCTTTCATGGATGATGGGACGCCGATCGACATCCTGCTCAACCCGCTGGGCGTGCCGTCGCGTATGAACGTCGGGCAGATTCTCGAAACGCACCTGGGCTGGGCGGCCGCGATCCTGGGCTTCCAGGCGGTCACGCCGGTCTTCGATGGCGCCGAGGAATCCGAAATCCAGGCCGCCGTCGAGGAAGCCAACAAGCATGTGCGGGCTCGGAAGAAGGAGCTGGATGACAAGAAGGTGGCCCCGCCGACGAACGAGATTTTCGTCGAGATGCCGCCCTCGTTTAAGGTCCAGCTTTTCGACGGCCGCACCGGCGATCCGTTCGAGCAGCGCACCACGGTGGGCTACATCTATATGTTGAAGTTGCACCACCTGGTGGATGACAAGATTCACGCCCGCAGCACCGGTCCCTACTCGCTGATCACGCAGCAGCCGTTGGGCGGCAAGGCCCGCACCGGCGGCCAGCGTTTCGGCGAGATGGAAGTGTGGGGCCTGGAAGCCTACGGCGCCGCTTACATCCTGCAGGAACTCCTGACCGTGAAGTCGGATGATGTGGAAGGCCGGACCAAGATTTACGAATCGATGGTCAAGGGCACCAACACGCTCGAGGCCGGCACGCCGGTGTCATTCGACGTGCTGTGCAACGAAATCCGCGGCCTGGGCCTGAACATCACGCTCGAAAAGAAGAACGCGATCTGAGGAACGCGCGATGAAGAACGGCAAAAAAGGCGGCGGTTTTGAAGCCAGCATCTGGGAGCTCAAGCGCAAAGAACCCTTCGCGCCCTTCAAGATCGTCACCGCCGGCGGAGACAAGTACCTCATCGACGACCCGGAAATGATGGTCGTCGGGCCAACGGAGATCATCTATGTGGTTCCCCGCGACGAAAAGGTGATTTACATCCGCAAAAGCCAAATTGTTGCTTTGGAGCAATTTCACAAGAAATCCGTGGCGTGACGGCCGACGCGCCCCACGCATCTGTTCAATCCGCGATATCGGCGGCTTTCCAAGCCGCCTTGCCTGAAACTGAAAGGCGAATATCTCATGGCTGAAACGATCTACGACCGCATCAACGACTACGGCGCCGTCAAAATCGCCCTCGCCAGCCCGAACGACATCCGTTCGTGGTCCTTCGGCGAAGTCAAAAAGCCCGAGACCATCAACTACCGCACCTACCGGCCCGAACGTGACGGCCTCTTCTGCGAACGCATCTTCGGCCCCGAACGCGACTGGGAATGCGCCTGCGGAAAGTACAAGGGCACCAAGTACAAGGGCATCATCTGCGATCGCTGCGGCGTGAAGGTCACCCACTCGCGCGTGCGCCGCAAGCGCATGGGCCACATCAACCTCGCCGCCCCCATCGTCCACATCTGGTTCTTCAAGGCCATGCCCTCACGCCTCGGCAACCTGCTGGACATGAAGACCAGCGACCTCGAAAAAGTGGTCTACTACCAGGACTACATGGTCGTCGATCCCGGCACCTCGACCCTCAAACGCAAACAGCTCCTCACCGAAGAGGAATACCGCGACGCCCGTGAAAAATTCGGCGACGGCTTCAAGGCCGACATGGGCGCGGAAGCCGTCCGCACCCTCCTCCAGGCCATGGACCTCGCCCTCGAATCCAACAACATCCGCGAAGGCATCACCAAGACCAACTCCAAGCAGAAGATCAAGGACCTCACCAAGCGGCTCAAGATCATCGAAGCCATCCGCAACTCGGAAAATAAAGCCGAGTGGATGATCTACGACGTGATCCCCGTGATCCCGCCCGATCTCCGTCCGCTCGTGCTGCTCGAGTCCGGCAACTTCGCCACCTCCGACCTCAACGACCTCTATCGCCGCATCATCAACCGCAACAACCGTCTCAAGAAGCTCGTCGATCTCAACGCGCCGGAAGTCATCATCCGCAACGAAAAGCGCATGCTGCAGCAGGCCGTCGATGCCCTGTTCGATAATGGCCGTTGCCGCCGCCCGGTCCTCGGCTCCTCCAACCGCCCGCTCAAGTCGCTCACCGACATGATCAAGGGCAAGCAGGGCCGCTTCCGTGAAAACCTTCTCGGCAAGCGCGTCGATTACTCCGCCCGTTCGGTCATCGTCGTCGGCCCGGAGCTCAAGATTCACCAGTGCGGTCTGCCCAAGAAAATCGCGCTCGAACTCTACCAGCCGTTCATCATCCGCAAGCTCAAGGAGCACGGCCTGGCCGACACCATCAAGTCCGCCAAGAAGATGATCGAACGCCGCGACCAGGAAATCTGGGACATCCTTGAAGAAGTCATCAAGGGCCATCCGGTGCTTCTGAACCGCGCCCCGACGCTGCACCGCATGGGCATCCAGGCTTTCGAGCCGGTGCTCATCGAAGGCAACGCCATCAAGATTCACCCGCTGGTGTGCAAAGGCTTCAACGCGGACTTCGACGGCGACCAGATGGCCGTCCACCTGCCGCTGTCTGTCGAAGCGCAGGCCGAAGCTCACATCCTCATGCTCTCGACGCACAACATCTTCTCTCCCGCGTCCGGTTCGCCGATCATCGGCCCGTCGCAGGACATCGTGCTCGGGATCTACTACCTCACCGTCGCGCACAAAGGCGAAACCGGCGAGCGCGATGCCGGCAAGGAACTCGCTTTCCACGACATCCACGAAGCGCTGCTCGCCTACAACCGCAAGCAGATCGGCATGCACACGCTCATCAAGGTGCGCATCGACCGCGATCACGTGGTGCAGAATGAAGCCAAATCCGAAGAGCCGGTGCCGGCCAACAAGATCGTCACCACCACCGTCGGCCGCCTCATCTTCAACGACATCATTCCCCAGGGCATGCCCTTCTACAACATCGGCGTCTCGGCCAAGGGCGGCTCCCGCGTCATCGCCGATTGCTACAAGTTCCTCGGTCGTCCGGCTACCATCGACCTGCTCGACAACATGAAGGAACTGGGCTTCAAGAACTCCACGCTCGCCGGCCTGTCGTTCGCCATCACCGACCTGCGCATCCCCGCGAAGAAGCAGGAAATCATCGACGCCAACCAGAAAAAGGCCGACCGCGTCGAGAAGAACATGTCCATCGGCGCCATCACCGAGCGCGAACGCTACAACGCCCTCCTCGACATCTGGGCCCATGCCCGCGAGGAAGTCACCAAGCAGATGATGGACGAACTCAAGTTCGACACCCGCGACGCCGGCGGCCGGCCGCTGCCCCCCAACGATCCCAGCGGCAGGCCCTACCTCAACCCCGTCGCCCTCATGGCTGACTCCAAGGCCCGCGGCTCGGTCGACAACTTCCGGCAGCTCTCCGGTATGCGCGGCCTCATGTCGCGCCCCTCCGGCGAGATCATGGAAACGCCCATCAAGACCAACTTCCGCGAAGGCCTCTCCGTGCTCGAGTACTTCACCTCGACCCACGGCGCCCGCAAGGGTCTGGCCGACACCGCCCTCAAAACCGCCGACTCGGGCTACCTCACCCGCAAACTCGCGGATGTGGCCCAGAACGTCATCGTCTCCCGGCACGACTGCGGCACCCAGAACGGCATCCGCAAGACCGCCATCTACAAGGGCGAGCAGATCGACGTGCCGCTGCGCGAAGCCATCATCGGCCGCTGCTCCAGCGACACGATCATCAACCCCATCACCGATGAAGTGATCGTCCGCGAAGGCCAGATCATCACCGAAGCGATCGCCAACAAGGTCGAAGCGCTCAACATCGAGACCGTCCGCGTGCGTTCACCGCTGACGTGCGAAGCGCCCGTCGGCGTGTGCACCCGCTGCTACGGCGTCGATCTCTCCACCGGCAAGCTGGTCGAGGAAGGCCTCGCCGTGGGCATCATCGCCGCGCAGTCCATCGGTGAACCCGGCACGCAGCTCACGATGCGTACGTTCCACACCGGCGGCTCGGCCACGCGCGACATCTCCAAGAACGAAATTCGCGCCGGCGCCGGCGGCATCGTCGTCTATCGCGACCTCAACGCCGTCGAAATCGCCGACTCCGAAGGCAATAAGCACATCGTCGTGCTCAAGCGCAACGGCAACATCGCCGTCACCGACGCCAAGGGCCGCGAGCTGGAACGCCAGGCCGTCCCCTACGGCGCCACGCTTCTGGTGCGTGAAGGCGACCCCGTCAAGGGCAACCAGCAGCTCGCCACCTGGGACCCGCACCGCGTGCCGATCCTCGCCGAAAAAGCCGGCAAGATCGAATTCCAGGACATCGAGGAAGGCGAAACCGTCCGCGCCGAAGCCGAAGGCAAGGGCGGCCCGAAACGCTTCGTCGTCGTCGAGCACAAGGGCGAACGCCACCCCCAGATCAAGATCGTCGACCCCGCCGACGGCAAAATCCTCGACTTCCACTTCCTGCCCGCCAAGGCCCGCATCGACGTCGATTCCGGCCAGATGGTGCAGCCCGGACAGCTGCTCGCCCGCCAGCCCAAGGAGTCCAAGGGCACCGCCGACATCACTTCCGGTCTGCCCCGCGTGACGGAAATCTTTGAGGCCCGAAAGCCCAAGGATCCCGCCATCATGGCGGAAATCTCCGGCACCGTGGAAATCGCCAGCGACAAACGCCGCGGCAAGCAGACCATCGTCATCCGCGGCGAAGGCGGCATCGAAAAGGAACACCACGTTCCCCAGGCCTCCACGCTCCGCGTGCACACCGGCGACTCCGTCGATGCCGGCGATCCGCTGATCGAAGGCCCGCTGGTCCCGCACGACATCCTGCGCATCAAGGGCGAAGACGCGCTGCAGACCTATCTGCTCGCCGAAGTGCAGAACGTCTACCGCACCCAGAACCAGAAGATTTCCGACAAGCACATCGAGATCATCATCGCGCAGATGCTGCGGAAGGTGAAAGTCGACAACGCCGGCGACACCAAGTTCCTGCCCGGCGAAGTCGTCGACAAGTTCCGCTTCCGCCATGGAAACGAGGCTCTCGCCAAGATGCTCAAGATCGATGAGCCCGGCGATTCCGGCCTGGCCATCGGCGCCGTCGTCTCGCGCGACGAGCTCAAGGAAATCAACGCCAAGGTCGAGGAAAAGAGCGGTTCGGCCGCCAAGGGCAAACGTCCCAAGATGGCCACCGCCAAAACCCTCCTCCTGGGCATCACCAAGGCCTCCCTCCAGTCCGAGTCCTTCGTCTCCGCGGCCAGCTTCCAGGAGACCACCAAGGTCCTCACTGAAGCGTCCATCGCCGGCAAGGAAGACACGCTCCAGGGCCTCAAGGAAAACGTGATCCTCGGCCACCTGATCCCCGCGGGCACCGCCTTTAAGCCCTACCTCGACATGACGCTCGCCCGCAACGGCGAACCCGTCGAGGAGCCCGAGGAGATTCCCGTCCCGCCGCCCGAACCCGCCCAGGCGCCCACCGTGGTCGCGCCGATCGGCGCGGGCAACGGCGCCGCCCACGAATCCGCCGCCGTCAACCCCGGCAACCAGGTCGCCGGGGCCGAAGCCTGATTCGCACGCACATCCTCTGGAAACGCCAAAGGGCGGTCGTCGCAAGACGACCGCCCTTTTTCACGGCTCTTTCCCTTGCCCTCAGCAGCCGGGACTCTCTTCGATCCTCATGATCCCAGCCCCGGCATGGCCTCTCAACGCCGCCCAAGCCTGACCCACAGGCCCCCCAGCGCCGCCCCCAGCAACCCCATCGTCGCCGGTTCAGGCAGATTTCCCCCGCCCGGGGTCGGACCGATCGCGTCAACCGTCAAAACCCGCTCCTGTCCCTCCGCATCCACGAGCGTCGCCATTGCTGTCGACGGCCCGAAGGTCACCCCCGCCACCTGGAATACGAATCCGTCGCTCAGCAGATTCATTCCCCCCGTCGCCGTTCCCGAAAATCCCGTGAAGCTGATCACATTTCCATCCGCCGATCGCTCGATCGTTTGCACGCCGACCTCGCGAACCGGGTTCGAGATCACCGACACATCCACCGCTGCCGTTCCAAAGCCCCCAACCGACACCACTGCATCCGCCGGCAAGCCGGACACCGTGTGCGTCGGGTCTCCCGGCAACGTCGGGTGCTCGCCAAAAACCGGCCCCGCAAATCCATACACCAGTTCGGTGTCCCCCTGCCCATCTTCGACGAGTTGCCCCCCGAACGTGTTGTAGTACTGAAAATGCCGAAGGCCCCCGCTCGACGGGCCCTCGTAAAAAAACGGTGTCGGTACCTGCATGGTCAGGATCCCCGGGCTGGAGTTCCCCGCCGAAATCCTGCCCGCGCTCAACGCCTCCCCAGGCAGCAATTCCGTCGCACGCAACGGCCCGACAGCAACTCCCAGCCCCGCCAAAAACACCAGCCGCAAAGCTCCGCGATTCATCTTATCCTCCTTCTGAACCCTTCGCCCGCCTCCCAGACAAATCGCACCCCCTTGTCGCAGCGTCTTGGACAACCTGCCCCACAAACGCCAGCTTCCAACCCATCCAGACAACACAATCACTCCCCTCCCACCACGCTGCAAACCCCGAACCGTCTCAAATCCGCCCGACGCCTCTACCCACCCCACCCGCCCCTCTTCCGGTCTCCTTGACTCCCGCTCTCCTCCCCTTCCCCATTTTCACTAACCGATTCAACCCCCCCAGACCGATAACACGCAGTGAGACATCTTGTGCCTGGAACGGAGTCCGCCATGTCCCTCTTGCTCGATCGCAAGCCTGTCGCCGCCGCCAAAAAGCTCTCCACCCTCGACGACGCCCTCCACTGGGTCGACAACCACCTCCCCGCCGGCCGGATCGTCGTCAGCGTCGAACTCGACGGCACCCCCGTCGATGGCGCCGCCCTTTCCCACGCCAAGGCCACCGCCATCTCCGACCGCCAGGTCGCCGTCCTCACCGGCGACAAAAAAGAACTCTCCCTCACCCTCCTGGGCAAGCTCGCCGCTCTCATCGAGTGGCTTTCCCCGCAGCACAAAGCCGTCGCCGCACAACTCGAATCCGGCCAAACAGGCCCCGCCCTCGAACGCCTCAACTCCATCCTCTCCGCCTGGCATCAAATCCAGCACGCCTACGGCAACCTCGCCAAACTCGCCGGCATCACCCTGAAAACCCTGCCCGTCCACGACCTCCACGGCGAAGCCATCATGGAAGAATTCTGCCAGCACCTCTCCGAAATCCAGTCCGCCCTCACCAACCACGACTTCGTCCTGCTCGCCGACATCCTCCAATACGAAATGGACGGAGCCGTCGCCAACTGGATGGCCCTCCTCGAAGCCACGCTGGGCGTCGTGGAGCCGGTCGCAGGCTGATTCTGTCGCCTGATTAAGAAAACAAGCGACCCCAGCCGATACCTAACCAATGCCCGATGTCCTCGATCAATCCGAAGTAGACGCCCTCCTCGCCGCCGTCGATTCCGGCGCGGTGAAGGAGGAATCCACCGCCAAAATCTTCTCCCGTTCCAAACGCATCACCGACGTCGAAATCCGCACCTACGACTTCAAACGCCCCGAACGCGTCTCCAAAGACCAGATGCGCGCCCTCGAAGCCCTCCATGAAGGCTTCTCCCGCAACTTCGGCGCCGCCCTCTCCGGCTATCTCCGCACCATCGTCGAAGTCTCCGTCGCCAACATCGAGCAGCTCACCTTCTCCGAATTCATCCACGCACTCCCCAACCCCACCTGCTTCAACCTCCTTTCCGCCAAGCCTCTCGACGGCCAGATGTGCATGGAAATCTCCCCCCTCATCATCTACCCCATCATCGACCGGCTCCTCGGCGGCTCCAGCGCCGATCTCTTCATTCCCCAGCGCCCCCTCACCCAGATCGAATGGCGTCTCGTCAAACGCCTCACCGACCGCGCCCTCGCCAACCTCTCCGAAGCCTGGGCCAACATCCTCAAGATCAACTTCGAGCTCACCGAAACCGAATCCAACCCGCAGCTCGTGCAGATCGTGCCGCCCAACGAAGTCGTCGTCGTCATCGGCTTTGAAATCAAGATGGGCAACCGTGCCGGCACCATGTCGCTGTGCGTCCCCTTCAACGTCATCGAGCCGGTGATGTCCAAGCTCTCCCAGCAGAACTGGTTCACCTACACCAAAAAAGCCGCCAACGATTCCGACATCAAGGCCATGCACAAAAACCTCTCCGGCGCGCCGCTCCTCGTGAAAGTCCTCCTCGGCCACACCACCATCAAGCTCGACGAGCTCATGCATCTCTCCGCCGGCGACATTCTCCAGCTCGACAAACCCGCCTCCGGCGAAATGATCGTGCAAATCGAAGGCAAAAATAAATTCGCCGCCCTCGTCGGCCAGTTCAAAGGCAAACGCGCCATCCGCATCAAACGCCCCGTCTCCCCCGGCGAACGCATCGTCTGATCCCGACCGTTCACCCCTTCGCCCCCCACCGCCAGTTCAACACCTCCGGCATATCCTGCCCGTGCTCCCGAATGTAACTCTTGTGCTCCAGCAATTTGTCCCGCAAATGCTGCTTCAAATACGCCGCCTTCGATCCCAGCTGCGGCAGCCGATCGATCACATCCTGCGCCAGATGAAACCGATCCATATCATTCAGCACCGCCATGTCGAACGGCGTCGTGATCGTCCCCTCCTCCTTATATCCGCGCACGTGCAGATTGTGATGGTTCGTCCGCCGATACGACAGCCGATGAATCAGCCACGGATACCCGTGATACGCAAATATCACTGGCTTGTCCCGCGTGAACAAAATGTCGAAATCCGCGTCCGGCATCCCGTGCGGATGCTCCGTCGGCGGCACCAGCTTCATCAAATCCACTATGTTGATCACCCGAATCTTTAACCCCGGCAGCTCCGCCCGCAGTATCGACACCGCCGCCAGCGTCTCCAGCGTCGGCACGTCGCCCGCGCACGCCATCACCACGTCCGGCTCCCCCCCCGCGTCGTTGCTCGCCCACTCCCATATCCCCACGCCCGCCGTGCAATGCCGCTCCGCCTCCTCCATCGACAGCCATTGCGGCGCCGGGTGCTTCCCCGCCACCACCACGTTCACGTAATGCCGCGACCGCAGACAATGGTCCATCACCGACAGCAGACAATTCGCATCCGGCGGCAGATACACCCGCACGATCTCCGGCTTCTTGTTCACCGCGTGATCGATGAACCCCGGATCCTGGTGCGTAAACCCATTGTGATCCTGCCGCCACACGTGCGACGCCAGCAGGTAATTCAGCGACGCAATCTTGTGCCTCCACGGCAGGCAGTTCGTCACCTTCAGCCACTTCGCATGCTGGTTGAACATCGAATCAACAATATGTATGAATGCCTCATACGAATTGAACAGCCCATGCCGCCCCGTCAGCAGGTATCCCTCCAGCCACCCCTGGCACTGATGCTCCGAGAGCACCTCCATCACCCGCCCCTGCGCCGCCAGGAATTCATCGTTCGGCGCCATCGCCGCTTCCCACTGCCGATTGGTCACTTCAAACACCGCGTTTAAGCGGTTCGACAGCGTTTCGTCCGGCCCGAAAATCCGGAAATTCCGCTGATCCAGATTCGCCCGCGCCACATCCCGCAGAAACTTCCCCAGCTCCATCGTGTCCGCCGCCTCTACCGCCCCCGGCGCAGGCACCTTCACCGCATACTCGCGAAAATCCGGCATCCGCAGGTCGCGCAGCAGCACCCCGCCGTTCGCATGCGGATTCGCGCCCATCCGCCGCTCCCCATGGGGCGCAATCTCCGCAATCTCCCGCTTCAGCCGCCCCGCCTCATCAAACAATTCCTCCGGCCGATAGCTCCGCAGCCACCCCTCCAGTTGCCGCAGATGCTCCGGATTCTTGTCCGGCTCCGCCAGCGGCACCTGGTGCGCACGAAACGTCCCCTCCACCTGCTTGCCGTCCACCACCTTCGGCCCCGTCCAGCCCTTCGGCGTCACCAGCACGATCGCCGGCCACGCCGGCGCCGGCTGCGCCGCAGCATCCGGATGTTGCCGCGCCTCCGCCTGAATCCTCCGAATCTCCGCCACCGCCCGATCCAGCGTCTCCGCCATCAACTGGTGCATTTTCGCCGGATCGTCACCCTCCACGAACAGCGGGTTCCATCCATATCCGCGCAGCAATTCCGCAAGCTGCTCCCGCGGAATCCGCGCCAGCACCGTCGGATTCGCGATCTTATAGCCGTTGAGATGCAGAATCGGCAGCACCGCCCCATCCGTCGCCGCGTTCAAAAACTTGTTCGAATGCCACGCCGTCGCCAGCGGCCCCGTCTCCGCCTCGCCATCTCCGATCACGCACGCCACGATCAGCTCCGGATTGTCGAACGCCGCCCCAAATGCATGCGACAGCGAGTATCCCAGCTCCCCGCCCTCATGAATCGATCCCGGCGTCTCCGGCGCCACGTGCGAAGGAATGCCCCCGGGAAACGAAAACTGCTTGAACAACTTTCGCAGACCCGCCTCATCCTGCGTGATCTCCGGATAAATCTCCGAGTATGTCCCCTCCAGGTACGTGTTCGCCACCAGCGCCGGCCCGCCATGCCCCGGCCCCGCGATGTAAATCATGTTCAGGTCGTACGCGTTGATGATCCGGTTCAAATGCACATAAATAAAATTCTGGCCCGGCGTCGTGCCCCAGTGCCCCAGCAGCCGCGGCTTGATGTTCGACTTCTCCAGAGGCTTGCGCAGCAATGGATTGGTCAACAGATAAATCTGCCCCACCGACAGATAATTCGCCGCCCGCCAATAGGCATCCATTTTTTCCAGCATTTCCTGCGATAACGGTCCAGCCATAACCAATCCTTTCTCACGAAAGCGTCACCAGGTTCAGCGAGATTCTTGCCAGCACCAGCTCCTCATCGGTCGCAATGACCCGGACCGTCGCGCCGGACTCCGGCCCGGAAATCACCGCCGCATGCGCCGCATTCCTCTCCCCGTCGAGCCGCAGATTCAAAAACGCCAGCGGTCCGCAAATCTCCGCCCGTATTTCCGCCGCGTGTTCGCCGATCCCGCCGGAAAACACCAGCGTATCGATCCCCCCGATCGTCGCCGCCATCGCCGCGATAAATTTGCGCGCGCTGTACGTGAACATCTCGACCGCCAGCGCCGCCCGCCGATCCGTCCGGCGCCGCTCGGTCAGGTCCTTCATGTCCGCCGTCCCGCCGGAAATTGCATACATTCCCGATTCCGTCGACAGCACATCATCCAGCTCCTCCGCCGAAAGCTTACTCGTCCGTAGCAAATACACCGGCAGCCCCGGGTCGATGTCGCCCGGCCGCGTCCCCATGACCAGCCCCGCCAGCGGCGTGAAGCCCATCGTGGTATCCGCCGGCTTTCCATCGCGCACCGCCGCGAGGCTCGCCCCCGCGCCAAGATGCGCCAGCACCACTCGCCCCCGAGCCCCCTCCGCTCCCGCCAACCGCTCCAGCTCCGACATCAAATACGTGTACGAAAGGCCGTGAAAACCGAACCGCCGCAATCCCGGAATCAACTCGCCCGGCAGCGGAATCGCCTGCGCCGCCGCCGGCAGATCCTTGAAAAATGCCGTGTCAAAACAGGCCACCTGCGGCAATTCCGGAAACCGCTTCCCACATGCTTCGATCAATGCAATCTGCCGCGGCAGGTGCGCCAGATCGTAAGGCTCGCTCCGCCGCAGCTCCTCCACCACCGCCGGCGTGATCCGCTGATGCTCCAGCAGGTGCAGCCCGCCGTGCACCACCCGATGCGCGATCGCTTGAACCGCGCCGGCGCCCAGTCGCTCATTCAGGAACTCCAGCACCACCGTCACCGCCGCGGCGTGGTCGCCGGCCTCCACCTCCCGGGATTCAACTCGCCCCTCTGGCCCGTGTGCGGAAAGCCGCGCGTGGGGTGAACCGATCCGTTCCATCTGGCCGGCCAAGGTGCGATCGAGTGTCGGAGTGAAGGCGCAGAATTTGATGCTTGAGGAGCCGGCGTTCAGCGTGAGCAACAGCGGAGCGGCGTGCGGCATGGCGGGCTCGCGGTATCGGGGCCGGGGGGGGGAAACCGGCATGATACCGCAGGGCCGACCGCTGTCACTGCGGGCGGCGTACTTTTTCAAGGCGCGTCCACGAGGTCATGAGCTTCTCCGGCCGCGCCGATCGCTGCCTCCGTCGTCGTCAGGCCGGATCGAGCGTGGGCTCGGCCGGGGGCAGCGGTTTGGGGAAGCGCGCCAGGCGCAGCGTGTCGTGGGATTTTTCAAGGTACACGATGCGGAACATCACGCCCGGCGTCTCCCGGGCGAGGTGCAGGTTTTCCACCTTCGCCGGCGCCAGCAGTTCGGTCAGCGAAAGATCGGAGCGCCAGCCGAGTTTGCGGCAAATCGGATCGAGCGCCGTTTCGATCCACGAAAGCACGGGATAGGGCGAGCGGAAATGGTTCACGATGACCAGATGGGCGTGGGTCCTGGCGACGCGAAACGCCTCGGCGAGGCAGCGCTGCGGATCAGGCACGGTCGTGATGAGGTGCGAAAGAAAGACGGTGTCGAAGGATTCATTTTGAAAGGGCAATTCCAGCGCGTTGGCCTGGAGAAGCTGGGTGTGCGAGCGACAGGCGCCGGCGCGGACGGCTTTTGTGTCCAGTTTTTTCAGGGCCTGCGCCAGCATGGCGGGGCACAGGTCAATGCCCGTCACGTGCACATCGTCCGGGTAAAACTCCAGCGACATTCCCGTGCCGATGCCGATATCCAGGACGCGATCGCCCGCATGAAAGGGGACGGAGGTGATGGCTTTTTCGAGGCGTTTGCGAAAGAGGAATTTGGTCGCGTCATAAAAGCGGCCGTAAAGCGAATAAATGCGGTTGGAAATCTGCTTGGCCATGAACTGCTCCGTCAGGGGTGCGTCGGCGTTGACGCAGGGGGTTTTGCAAAGGGAGTGCCGAGGATCGGGCAATTGGTGCGGGCTCCGGGTGAGGGTTTGGTTATTTCTTGACGAGGAGGGCTTCGATGGAAACGGGCCGGTCGAGGGTGTAGGGCAGTTGCAGCAGGAACGAGCCGTCGGGGAATTGCGGGGGGTCGGCGAACTGCTTGCCGTCGATGTTGATGAGGAGGCGTTCGTGGGGCAGGTCGAGGGCGGGGCGTTCGACGGCGGGGATGGTGAAGAGGAAGGCGGGGTAGAAAAGGGGGCGGTTGTCGGGGTAAACGGTGAAGGCGGCGCGGCCGGAGGCGAGGCGGATGACCTGGAAGCCATAGGAATCGACGAAGCCGTCGTTGTCGGGATCGCCGGGGAAGTTGCGGTCGAGTTCGCCCTGGCGGATGCGGAGGCGGGGGGGTGAGAGGTATTGGGAGAAGGAGCTGGCCTGGGCGAGGGCGTTGGGGGCGTTGACCAGGAGCATGGCGTCGAGCGGGGCGTGGTCGGTGGGGCTGGGGGCCTCGGGGATGCCGTTGCCGAAGAAGCGGGTGTGTCCGCCGGCGTGGTCGGCCCACCACCAGGGGTTTTGCATCTGGGCGTAGGTTTTGGCGAGCATGGCGACGGGGGCGCCGGGTTGCATCTGGTGCGGAAGGGCGGCCTGGGCGTTGGCGTGGAAGTTTTGCGGGTAAAGGGCGGCGAGGAGTCGCTGGGCGTCGGCGGGGGATTTGGCGTCGAGGGCGGCGTCGGTGTTGAGGGTGGCGGCGTCGAGGGCGAGGGCCCAGGAGTTGGGGGCTGGGAGGTTTGTGCCGCCTTCTTTGGTCCAATCGACGTGGACGAAGACCTGGCCTCGCTGGTAGACCATGAAGCGCCAGGTGAGGGCGGCGGCGGGGCGGGAGAGGCGGTCGTAGGGGCCGACCTGCTGCTTGGCTTCGATGAGGACGGCGACGGGGGAAGCCCAGGTGCATTCGAAGGAGATGGTGGATTGTGCGCCGGGCCACGGGGAGATCGCAGCGGTGTTGTCGGAACCGGGAGAGGCGGGGGTGGGCAGGCCGAGGGAGGCGGCGGAGGAGGCGGGCGGAGTTGCGGGGGAGTTTTGGGGGGCGAGGGCGTCGAGGGCGGCGGGGTCGAGGAGCATGAGGCCGGTGTTGGGTTGGCCGAGGACGAGGCGATGGGTCGTGCCCTGGGTGATGGAGAGGAAGGGGGGGTGGGAGGGGGCGGCGCCGAAGGTGGAGGAGTTGGAGAAGGCGAGTTCGTAGGAGCCGGTGAGGCCGACGAGGATGCGGGTGCCGTGGCGTTCGGCGTAGAAGGAGTTGGGCGGTGCGAGTCGGAAGCCGGTGTAGGGGCGGGAATCGGAGAGTGCGGCCCAGGAGTCGGTCTGGATGTCGAGGGGCGCGGCGGCAGGGGGAACGGTGGAGGCGTCGGCGAGGGGTTTGAGGGCGAGGCCGATGGAGGCGATGTGGGCGAGGTCGAGGGGCGGGGAGTCGCCGGTGGGGGTGGCGGCGGAGGGGAGATCGAGGGGGATGGTTTGCCATTGGGAGAAGAGGGGGTAGAAGTCGCCGGTGACGCGTGTGCCGGCGGAATCGACAGCGACGACGGCGGCGGCATAGGTGGCGGAGCGTGCGGGGGAGTCCATGTGGGCGACGGCGAGCTGGAGGGTGTCGGCGGCGTGGAGGTCGAGGGGCTGTGGGAAGTTGTGGAGGAGCGTGCCGGCGGCGTTGGGCGGGAGGGTGAGCTTGAGGGACCAGAGGCCGGTGTTGGGGTGGAGGGAGGTGCGGGAGATTTGGGGAGCGGGTTGGGTGGCGGGTTGGG
>DASZTO010000075.1:0-17272 GCA_035548175.1 Phycisphaerae bacterium
CTCCTGCGGTGCTTTGAAGGAATTCCATTCCTCGCTCCTTTGTCATCCTCGGCCAGCTCCCTTCCTGAGCCCACGGCTACCGCCGCAGCCTGAGTCTCATCATATCAACTTGGACCGATACAAGTACGGACATGCACCCCGCCAAACCCGCCCCCTTCCCTTTTGCCCCCCATTCCTTCATAATCGCCCGTCTTTGCTTCAATCCCCAACAGCGAGCCCCCCTCATGCGCAAACCCTTCGTCGCCGGCAACTGGAAAATGAACCTCACCGCCGCCGAGGCCTTCGCCCTCATCCAGGCACTCGCCGCCAAAGCCTCCCACTTCGGCGACACCGACGTCGCCGTCATCCCCCCCTTCGTCTACCTCGGCCAGGTCAAATGGGCCATCAAAGACGCCCCCATCCAGCTCGGCGCACAGGATGTCTACTTCGAAAACAACGGCGCCTTCACCGGCGAAATCTCCGCCTCCATGCTCCTCGACGTCGGCTGCAAATACGTCCTCATCGGCCACTCCGAACGCCGCCACGTCCTCGGCGAAACCGACGCCCTCTGCAACAAAAAACTCCTCGCCGCCGTCAATGCCGGATTGACCGCCATCCTCTGCGTCGGCGAAAAAATCGAAGAACGCCAGGCCAACAAAACCTTCGATATCTGCAAAACCCAGCTCGCCGAGGGTCTCAAAAACTTCGACAAATCCAAGGCCAACCAACTCGTCATCGCCTACGAACCCGTCTGGGCCATCGGCACCGGCCTCACCGCCACCAAAGAGCAGGCCCAGGAAGTCCACGCCTTCGTCCGCCGGCAACTCGCCAAAATCTTCGACCAACCCACCGCCGACTCCATCCGCATACAATATGGCGGCTCCGTCAAAGCCTCCAACGCCGCCGAACTCCTCGCCCAACCTGACGTCGACGGCGCCCTCGTCGGCGGCGCATCCCTCAAACCCGACGAATTCCTCGCCATCATCTCCGCCGCCAAACACCACTAACCTCTAAGCTTCTGACTCCTGACTTCTAACCCCCGGACCCGCATGATCACCACCCTCAGCCTCATCTTCATGGCCGTCTCCATCCTCCTCATCCTCGTCGTCCTCGTTCAACGCGGTCGCGGCGGCGGCCTCGCCGGCGCCTTCGGCTCCGGCGGCGGCGGCGGCTCCGCCTTTGGCACCAAAACCGGCGACGTCTTCACCACCATCACCGTCGTGCTCTTCGTCATCTTCATGCTCCTCGCCGTCGCCCTCAATTTCGCCTTCAGGGGCTACCACGAAACGATCTCCGGCGCCGCCCAGCCCCCCGCTGCCGCCAACGCTACCAATCCCGCCGCAGGTGCCGGACCCGCCTCCCAGGCCGCTCTCACTGTCGCCCCGCCACCCGCTGCCGGCCCAGCTTCCCAGCACGCCGCCGCGCCTCTCACCCCACCCGTAACCCCCTCCGCTTCCGCCCCCGCCCCCCACTAACCCCCCGGAGCCCCCCAATGATCAAAAGCATGACCGGCTTCGGCTCCATCGCCGCCGATGAGCATGGCATCTCCTGCACCGTCGAAATCCGCTCCGTCAACAACCGCTTCTTCAAAGCCGTCATCAAGCTCCCCGACAAACTCGCCAACCTCGAACCCGACATCGACCGCCTCCTCCGCGATACCATCGGCCGCGGCTCCCTCGTCCTCTCCGTCTCCGTCAAAGACCAGCTCTCCACCACCTCCATCGCCATCAACCAATCCGTCCTCAACACCTACCTCGAACAGATCGAAACCCTCGCTCAGAAAATCACCCGCCCCACCCGCGTCGATCTCGCCCACCTGCTCACCCTCCCCGGCGTCGTCGAAGCTGGCGAAGATTCCGCCGAATACCTCGCCACCCATCAGGCCCTTGTCCTACGCCTCGTCCGCGAAGCCCTCGCCCGCCTCGACGCCATGCGCCAAAAAGAAGGCGCCGCCCTCTGGACCGATCTCCAGAAGCA
The DNA here is from genome assembly GCA_035548175.1 of Phycisphaerae bacterium. GTDB lineage: Bacteria > Planctomycetota > Phycisphaerae > WQYP01 > WQYP01 > CALCHA01. The sequence goes on from DASZTO010000075.1 coordinate 1,957, forward strand.
CCTCGCCGTCATCCGCAACGCCCTGGAAAAAGTCGCCGCCCAGGCCCCCCAGGTCGTCCGCGCCTACCACGAAAAACTCAAGACCCGCGTCAACCAGATGGTCAACGACGCCAAGCTTTCCCTCTCCGATTCCGACCTCCTCAAGGAAGTCGCCCTCTTCGCCGATCGCGCCGACATCTCCGAGGAAATCGCCCGCCTTAGCGGACACCTCGAACAGTTCTACCACGTCTGCGAGAAAGAGGACCCCGACGCCGGCGGTGCAGGCCGCAAACTCGACTTCATCTCCCAGGAAATGCTCCGCGAAGCCAACACCATCGCCTCCAAAGCCAACGACGCCGCCATCGCCCGCCTCACCGTCGACATCAAATCCGCCATCGACCGCATCAAAGAACAAGTCCAAAACGTCGAATAACCCCCCCATCTCCTATCACCCCCGAACACTTCTTTCCCCATTCACCATTTACTATTCACCATTTCCCCCCTCCTCACGGCCGCCGATACACCACCACCCGATACCTCTGCGTATACCCGCACATCCCCCACGCCCCGTCCATCGACCGCAGCGCGTAGTAATAATCCTCCGGCCGGCACACATCCCAGTGCTTCACGATCGTCGGCACCCCGCGCACCACGTCAAACGCCGGCGTATTGTTCGCCCCATACATCACGCCCCCAGCACCTATGCACAATTGCGCATGAAACGGACTCGTCGTCACCACCCCGCTCGCCGACCGCTCCGTCGCCACAAACTCCACCACATCCCCCACCCGCAGACTCTCCTCAAACGCATTCCACGCCGCAGCCGACTCCGGCTCCTTCAGCTCCTCCCGCGCCCAGCTCCGATACACGCATCGGCTCGCATCCCCCGTGATCAGGTAATTCACCGACTCAAAACAATCGTAACCCCCAACGCTCTCCAACCGCCCGTAACTGTCCCGCCCCGTCCATGGCTGACACGATGTCGCCCCCACAGGCGGCGCAAAATGTCCATTGATCAGCTCCGGCACCGCCACCTGCATGCCCGGTCGCCGCGCACTCGTCTTCAACATCGTCGCCGTGAATCCGTCCCGCCGCCAACGCGCTTCCACGTGCGACCGCGCTATCCGCGTCCCCAGCAGCAGCACGCCTACCACCGCCACCATTGCCAACCGAATCCACCGCGCCATCCGTTTCTTCCTGCCTCAAAACATGGGCACATTTACTCAAACGCGTCACCATACCGTGAGTTTCAAACTTTTTTTACATGAGAATTAACAATAAGTTGCAACGACTAACTGCCCCCCTTGTTCGGCCAAAAGTCGGACCTGACCCCACTCATCCGAACCCCGGCCCAACCTTTGCACTCCATTGCCCCCGCCACTCCCGCGCGCGAAAATTCCCGCGCCCCCCCTCATGGAGCCTTCCCATGACCTCCACCACACGCCGCGACTTCCTCACCGCTTCCGCCGCACTCGCCGCCTCCGCTTCCCTCGCCCACGCTCAATCCAACTCCCCCATCGCCACCCCCTCCGGCCCCGACCCCGCCGTCCACGATCCCGTCCCCGATCTCCCCACCCCCGAATCCACCCGCAAAGGCGACATGCTCTATCGCAAGCTCGGCAACACCGGCGAAACCGTCTCCCTCGTCGGTCTCGGCGGCGCACACATCGGCGGCCCGGCCGAAGACACCGCCATCAAAATCGTCCGCCGCGCCATCGACTCCGGAATCACCTTCATAGACAACTGCTGGGATTACTACGACGGCGACTGCGAACTCCGCATGGGCAAGGCCCTCAAGGACGGCTACCGCAAAAAAGTCTTCCTCATGACCAAGGTCGACGGCCGCACCAAAGACGCCGCCGCCAAACAACTCGACGAATCCCTCAAACGACTCCAGACCGACGTCATCGATCTCTGGCAGTTCCACGAAAATATCCGCATGGATGACCCCGACCGCTTCTTCGCCAAGGGCGGCGCCGTCGAAGCCTTCCAGGACGCCAAAAAAGCCGGAAAAATCCGCTTCATCGGCTTCACCGGCCACAAAGACCCCGCCGTCCACCTCCGCATGCTTGCCGTCGCCAAACAGCACAACTTCCACTTCGACACCTGCCAGATGCCCCTCAACGTCATGGACGCCCACTTCCGTTCCTTCGCCCACCTCGTCGTCCCCGAACTCCTCAACGTCGGCACCGCCCCGCTCGCCATGAAAACCCTCGGCGGCGGCATCCTCCTCCGCTCCAACACCCTCTCCGCCACACAATGCATCCAATACGCCATGAACCTCCCCGTCGCCACCGTCATCTGCGGCATCGACAGCGACAAAATCCTCGACCAGGCTCTCGCCGCCGCCCAATCCTTCCAGCCCATGACCAAAGACCAAGTCGCCGCCCTCCTCGCCAAAACCAAAGACGCCGCCGCCCAGGGCGCCTTCGAACTCTTCAAAACCTCCGACCGCTTCGACGGCACCGCCCGCAACCCCAAATGGATGGGACTCGCCTCCTAAGAAGTGGCACGGGCGTCCCGCCCGTGTTCCGTCCCGCCCTCTCCGCTCAATCCCCCCAAAAAACTTTCGTGCCTTTCGTGTTTTTCGTGGCCCATTTACCGCCCGTCCGCGAATCCGCACCATCCGTATTTTTTCTCCCCATCCCCGCGTGGCGTTAAGCTATACTGACTTCGGCGGGGATATCCCCCGCTCAGCCGCCAGGTCGGCCGCCATCGCGGCGACGTGGCCCGAGTCCACCGGCCGTCAGACGTGCCCGCCCGGGCAACCCGCCTCCGTTTTGACAATCGCAAAAGAAGGCCGAATTCACCCCCGCCGGACGATACTTCCCCTTGGGGTCGTTCCGCTCCCCGGCTCCCGCGCTCCCTCCGCGCCTCCCGCGCCTTCGCCTTCTTCTGCACCCCCGCGAGGCCCGCTCGCCCCCCACCCAGGCCCGCCGCTCCCAACGGTCGGCCCCTTACGGAGACCTCAAGATGCCTGAATCCGCTTCCCTGCTCCGCCTCGTCACCGCACGCCTCGATCAGGAGAAATTCCGCCAGCAGCACTGGGAAGGCTCCTTCAACGATTACCTCGACATCGTCGCCAAAAATCCCAAGGTCGCACGCAACTCCTTCCAGCGCGTCTACGACATGATCCTCTCCTACGGCTTCGAAAAATATACCCAGTTCAAACAGGACATCATCAAGTACAACTTCTTCGCCGACCCCATCGACAATGGCGCCGACGCCGTCTTCGGCCTCGACAAAGCCCTCGAACGCCTCGTCGACCTCTTCAAATCCGCCGCCCAGGGCCTCGGCACCGAAAAACGCATCCTCCTCCTCCACGGCCCCGTCGGCAGCGCCAAATCCACCATCGCACGCCTCCTCAAAAAAGGCCTCGAACACTACTCCCGCACCGATGCCGGCGCCCTCTACACCTTCGCCTGGAAAAACGAACGCTACGGCGAAGAGGGCGAATCCCTCGAATACGTCCCCTGCCCCATGCACGAAGACCCGCTGCTCCTCATCCCCGTCGAAGCCCGCCGCGATGTCATCTCCGAACTCAACAAAAATCTCCCCGAGGACCGCCGCATCCGTCTCTACGGCGACATCTGCCCCTTCTGCCGCAAAACCTTCGACGACCTCCTCCTCCGCTACTCCGGCGACTGGCTCAAAGTCATCGATCACGTCAAGGTCCGCCGCCTCATCCTCTCCGAAAAAGATCGCCGCGGCATCGGCACGTTCCAGCCCAAGGACGAAAAGAACCAGGATTCCACCGAACTCACCGGCGACATCAACTACCGCAAAATCGCCCTCTATGGCTCCGATTCCGACCCCCGCGCCTTCAACTTCGACGGCGAACTCAACATCGCCAACCGCGGCATCGTCGAATTCATCGAAGTCCTCAAGCTCGACGTCGCCTTCCTCTACGACCTCCTCGGCGCTTCCCAGGAACACGCCATCAAACCCAAAAAATTCGCCCAGACCAACATCGACGAAGTCATCATCGGCCACACCAACGAGCCCGAATATCGCAAGCTCCAGAACAACGAGCTCATGGAAGCCTTCCGCGACCGCACCCTCAAAATCGATGTCCCCTACAACAACCGTCTCGACGACGAAATCAAAATCTATCTCAAAGACTTCGGCCCCGAGCGCGTCAAAGGCATCCACATCGCCCCCCACACCATCGAAGTCGCCGCCATGTGGGGCGTCCTCACCCGCCTGAGCGAACCCAAAAAAGCCGGTCTCTCCCTCATCCAGAAACTCAAACTCTACAACGGCAAATCCGTCCCCGGCTACACCGAGGACTCCGTCCGCGAGCTCATGGAAGAAAACCACCGCGAAGGTATGCAGGGCATCTCCCCCCGCTACATCCAGGACAAACTCTCCAATGCCATGGTCTCCCACCAGGCCCAGGAAGAAAAAACCGTCAACCCCTTCATGGTCCTGAACGAAATCGAGATCGGCCTCGACCACCATTCCCTCATCAACGACGAGGAAACCAAGAAGAAGTACAAGGAACTCCTCGGCATCGTCCGCGAGGAATACGAAGACATCCTCAAGGGCGAAGTCCAGCGCGCCATCTCCGCCGACGAAGACGCCATCAAACGCCTCGCCGCCAACTACATCGAAAACGTCAAGGCCTACACCCAGAAGCAGCGCGTCCGCAACAAATACACCGGCCGCGATGAAGAGCCCGACGAACGCCTCATGCGGAGCATCGAGGAAAAAATCGACATCCCCGACTCCCGCAAGGACGACTTCCGCCAGGAAATCATGAACTACATCGGCGCCCTCGCCATCGAAGGCCGCAAGTTCGAATACAACACCAACGCCCGCCTCCTCAAGGCCCTCGAACTCAAGCTCTTCGAAGACCAGAAGGACACCATCAAACTCAAAAACCTCGTCAGCAGCGTCGTCGACGACGAAACCCAGAAAAAGATCGACGTCGTCAAGCAACGCCTCATCAAATACTTCGGCTACAATGAAGTCTCCGCCACCGACGTACTCAACTACGTCGCCAGCATCTTCGCCCGCGGCGACAGCAAAGGAGAGTAATCGATGTCTCAGCAAGCTGTAGTACCTAAACTTCTCCCCGGAGAACACGCCGATGTTCGTGACGACGCCCGCGAACTAATCCAGGATGCCGACCTGTGGTTCGACACCCCCAATACAGTTTTCTACGGAAAATCCGCCAAGGAATTGCTCGAAGAAGGACGTGAAGACTTCGTTCGGCTGGTTCTTCGCTCCATTCGTTACGGAATGTTCACATGAATCTTGGAGGGTGCCCCTCTCTGCTGCGAGGGCCATTGACAGGTATGTGGTACCGGGCTTTTCACCCGTCATTTCTGTCAACACCACTCGCAACTTCACATACCGCGCTGGCTGCTTCCCGCTACAACGAAGGGGCCACCGCTCTTCCTCAATTCGAGGTCCTGTATCTTGCGGAAGATCACCAGGTCGCGCTTCTGGAGGTCGGCGCTATCCTGGGCTCGCCGCTCTCCTTGTCAGGCCAACCACCCTTCTTGATCTCCAATCCCGCGAGTCCTTGGTCCATTCTGCCTATTCGCGTTCAACTCCAGAGCATTGCGGACATCACCAGAACCTCGCAACTCGCACTGTTGCGGACTACCGCTCAGGAAATCACTGGTGACTGGAGAGCGAACTACGCCCGCCAGCCGTTCGATTCTGTAAGCCAGCCTGTCGGAACTGCTCCTACCCAGGAACTTGGACAAGCGCTTTCCAGCTTCCCCGATCTCGAAGGCTTCCAAACGATTTCGGCCAAAATGCCCACGAAGCGAATACTCGTGGTATTTCCCCACAACTTGCGGGCCGGAAGCTTCATAGAATTTGCTGACGCACGAACCGGTCGTACTGAACGCATTGAGCCAATTTAAGAGTCCCCCATGATCGACCAAGACCACCAACGCTTCCGCCAGATCGTCAAAGGCCGCATCCGCGGCGACCTCCGCAAATTCCTCACCCGCGGCGAACTCATCGGCAAAGAAGGCAAGCACCTCATCTCCATCCCCGTCCACGGCATCGAAATCCCCACCTTCCGCTACGGCGACAACTCCGGCGGCATCGGCGCCGGCGATGGCGAAGAAGGCCAAACCGTCGGCCAGGGCAACGGCAAACAGGGCGGCGATCAGCCCGGCCAGCACCTCATGGAAGTCGATGTCTCCCTCGAAGAACTCGCCGACATCCTCGGCGAAGAACTCCACCTCCCCCGCATCGAACCCAAAGGCCGCAAGCAAATCACCGCCATCCGCGACAAATACTCCGGCATCCGCCGCGTCGGCCCCGAATCCCTCAAACACTTCAAACGCACCTACCGTGAAGCCCTCAAACGCCAGATCATGCTCGGCCTCTACAACCCCACCAATCCCGTCATCGTCCCCGTCAAAAACGACAAACGCTTCCGCTCCTGGAAAGAAGTCCTCGCCCCCCAATCCAACGCCGTCATCGTCTACATGATGGACGTCTCCGGCTCCATGGGCGATGAGCAAAAAGAACTCGTCCGCATCGAAGCCTTCTGGATCGACACCTGGCTCCGCCGCAATTACAAAGGCATCGAATCCCGCTACATCGTCCACGACGTCCAGGCCCGCGAAGTCGACAAACAAACCTTCTACCACCTCCGCGAAGATGGCGGCACCAAAATCTCCTCCGCCTTCAAATGCGCCCGCCAGCTCCTCGACGCCCACTACGACCCCAACGAGTGGAACATCTACCTCTTCCACTTCTCCGACGGCGACAACTGCTCCGAATCCGACTCCCGCGAATGCTGCCGCTTCCTCCAGGAACACATCCTCCCCACCGCCAATCTCTTCGGCTATTGCCAGGTCGCCAGCGCTTATGGCTCCGGCAACTTCATCAACGTCCTCCACGACCTCCTCCCCGGCCGCGACAACCTCATCACCAACCGCGTCAACGCCAAAGAAGATATCTACGAATCCATCAAATCCTTCTTCGTCAAAGGCAAATAACCCCGCCCTCGTGGCACGGACGTCCGTGGCACGCGCGTCCCGCCCGTGTTCGCTCAGATAACACGCGCCGCTTCACCAACATCGCACCCCTCACCGGTGCCCATCCCCATTCCACGATGCTCCCCCCGTCACCCCCGGCTGCCCCACCGACAACCCATGAATCGGGCCCGCCGTCGGCCCAGGCGCCGTCACCGGCGTCACCGGCGCAGGACTCTGCCGCGGCAACGGAATCGACGGCTCCCCTATCACCCCTGGCTCAAACGCCGGACCCCCAGGTGTGTTCCGCCCCACCTCCGGCACCCCAGGCGTAAAGTAAATCGCCCCAGGCGCATGCCCGTTCCCTCCGTGCCCGTCATGATCATGGTCATGGTCATGGTCATGATCGTGCCGCCCTCCACCATTCCCCGGCGTCGTGATGATCACCCCCGGATACCCAAGCCCCGGATACCCCACCAGGTTGTACGGATAACCCCCATACGGATTCACCGAATACGGATATCCCGCATAGTTGTAATCCGGCGCCGGCGCCGCGGGAGGCGTATTCTCAATCACAATCTGTATCGGCGGCTGCGCCGGATTCGTCGCCGGCCCCGCCGCCGTCTGCGCCCCTCCCGTCTCCGACTTCTCCCCCAACAGCTGCGCCGCCAGGTCATCCTCCACCTTCAGCAGATCCGACAGCGCCCCCGTCGCGATCGCCGTCCGCACCGCGCTCCCGTCATGCGAATCCACAAGCTGCGCCGTCAGCCGCACCTGCGTATCCACCACCTGAATCGTCCCCCGCACCGCCAGCGGAAAATTCGCCTGCCGCGCGTTGCGCGCCGCCTGATTGTTGTCCTGCACCACCAGCGCGCCCCCATAAGGAATCGCCGCATACCGCTCCGACCGGTCCAGCGCATCAACTATATTCTCATCCACGGATTTCGGCACCCAATCCGTTTCCGCCGTCACATGAATCGCCCGCATCGGAAACACCAGCACCCGCGCTTGCTGCGGCCCCGCCTGCCCAAACGCCCCCCCACTCAACGCACAAACACTTGCCAACACCGCCATTACCGAAATCTTGCGACCCATGACCAGACCTCCTCGCACCTAAAACCCCCTCTCATCTGACACCCGACCCACACAAACGCAGGTCCAAAAACCTGCTGCTGAGCTGCTCAACCCTACAACCCCTCTAACCCCCCCAGCTTAACGCCCGTGAATCCCCACGCCTCCCCTCGCCCAATCGTACACGCGATAACAATGCCAATATGCCGCAAAAAAAGAAAATCCCTCATTTCTCCCCACCCTTTTGTCTGCCCCACAATGAAGCGCGCCTCCTACCGCTGACGATACACACCCTACCGCTGTGCCGGGCCAGCCCCGCCGCGGTGTTGTACCCACGTCTCACCGAGAGGAACCCCGTGGCTCCCCCCACTCCGCCCCCAGAACCCTCCCCTTCCTCGCCAGACCCCCGTGGCGCACAAGCCCGACCCCGCCGCATCCCCCCTGCCTCCTCCCCCGCTTCCTTCTCCGATCCCTCTCCCCTCGCCCCCGCCCATCCCCTCGCCACCCTCGGCCTGCTCGACGCCTCCTCCATCGAACTCGCCCTCGATGCCCTCCAAACCCGCATCGACCAGCTCCAGCAAAACCTCGCCCAGCAGAACAAACTCGCCACCCTCGGCATGGTCACCGCAGTCCTCGCCCATGAATTCAACAACATCCTCACCCCCATGATCTCCTACACCCGCTTCGCCCTCTCCGACAAAGGCGACGAACCCCTCCGCACCAAGGCCCTCAACAAAGCCCTCACCGGCGCCGAACGCCTCGCCAACATCTCCAAGAGCCTCCTCGGTTTCGCCCGCGGCGACGAATCCACCGCCGCCGATGTCGCCGCCGCCGTCTCCGAAACACTCGCCTGCCTCTCCCGCGATCCTGCCAAAGACGGCATCACCCTCACCCTCGAAATTCAGCCCGGCCTCCGCGTCGCCATGAACGCCGGCCAGCTCCAGCAGGTCCTCATGAACCTCGTCGTCAACGCCCGCTCCGCCCTCCTCTCGCCTCCCGCTCCCGCCACCCCCGACGCACCCCCACGCCGCGCCATCAAACGACTCTCCATCACCGGAAAAATCATCAAACGCGGCAAAATCGCCGAAATCCGCATCGCCGACACCGGCCCCGGTATCCCCCCCCACGTCCGCGATCGCATGTTCGACCCCTTCTTCTCCACCAAACGCCCCGACTCCTCCACCCCTCTCGCCTCCCCCGACCCCGAAGACACCGTCCCCCGCGGCGGAACAGGCCTCGGCCTCACCATCTGCCAGGAACTCATCACCGCCGCCGGAGGCGCCATCCGCGAAGAAGGTTCCCCCGGCCAAGGCGCCCTCTTCATCCTCGAACTCCCCCTCGCCCCCGAACCTGAAATCCCCGCCGACCACTGACCCTCTTTAGAGTCTTCTGTCACCACACTGCGCCCGCAACCCCTCTCCGCGTACCGCAGAACCGTCAAAAACTTCTGAGCAGTCGATCGTATTCCGCGTGAGAACCGATCCAGAACCAGATTACATCGTTGTCCGACTTGACGCCCACCGCACGCCACCCTTGGCTCACGCGAACGGAATACGCGCCCATGCGAACATTGACGCATTTGAAGTGCAGGCTCGGATGATTCGGGTCGGACTTCCAAAGCTGGTATGCCTTCCGAGCTTGTTGCCGAATATGCCGCGGCAATTGCTCATACAGCCGGAGAAACGCGGGATCGAGATGGGAATTCAAATCTCATCCCACCCTTTTGCAATCGTCTTTCCCTCGCGAAACTTCTCCAACGCTTTCTTCGCCATCTCTTCCAGCACGCTCTGCGACCCGGCAAACTGCTCGTCCCAAAGCGCTTCGTTCTCCAGTTCCGCAAGCCACTGCCGCGCGAATTGCTCCTGCAATTCCGCCGGCAACGCACTCGCTTTATCAATCAGGGATTGCAACGACTTCGTGGTCATGCTCGCACCTCAACCCAATCATAACATCCCTTCCAACAAAACGAATCCCCCTGCCGCACCCGCCGCGCGCACCCAATTTCAACCCCCGCGCTAGCCCCGCTTCCCCTCACTCCCCCCCCTCCTCCCCATACCGATACTCCACCTCCGGCTCCCGCGTCACATCCTTCACCCCCGTCCCCACCGCCACCTTCAACCCCTCCAGCGTAAACTCCCCGGCCCCCGCCCCCTTATCCACCTCCACCTTCGTCACAACCTCTTTCATACCTTGCTGACAAGATTTCTCGCCGCAATCCCATCATCGCCGTCCATCGGTGCCCAGTTCCATTCAATCCCACCACCTCCATTCGTACAAATTCGTGTACATTCGTGGAACAACTCCCGTCGTCGTGCTTTCGTGCTTTTCGTGCCTTTCGTGGCCATTTACGTCGTCGTCAGCCGGGGGGGGGGCGGTCGGCGTCCATCCGCGTCCATCGGCGGCCACTTCCCGTTCCATCGCCCCTCCCTCACCGCCCCCCCCCCGCCGGCTCCGCCGTCGTCCCATCATCCAGCTCCAACCGAATGTAATCATAAATAATCCCGCTCGTCAGCCCCCCCGGCGGAATCGTCAGCGTCACCGTGTTCGCCCCCTGCTTCAGCATGCTCGCGTCAAACGGAATCTCCTTCTCATACCAGATCCCCTGAATCCCATTCCGCCCAATCGCCGAATCCGTCGGCAAATTATCCAACTCCCCCGCCGGCTGGTCATTCACCGCCAGCGAAATCTGCCGCGTGTTCGCCGTCGCTATCGCCAGCCGCAACGTCGCCTTCCCATGCGGAGCCGTCGGCAACTCGAACTCCACCGTCCACGGCGTCGCCCGCGCCGCAGCAACCGCAGGCCCCCGTCCCCCGCCAAAACCCCGACCCGCCCCGCGCGCGCCCCGCCCCGCAAGCGCCCCGCCGCGCGCTGCCCCCGCGCCAGCCTGCGTCGCCGCACCACGCCCAGGCCCAGCCCCCGGAAATGCCCCCGCCCCCGCCCCGCCAAACCGCGCCCCCCGCACCGGCCGCGGCTGCGCATTCACCGTATCCGCCGCAATCGCCGCCTCGCTCGCATGCGGCACCTGCAGGTAAAACCAATCCTTCCGGTAATCACTCTGCCCGATCGTGAAATGCACATCGTTCGGAAAACGAAGCGCGTAAATCAACCCCATCCCGTCATGGAAATAATCATCCCCGCCCGCGAACTCCGACCCGCTCCGATTCGGTATCCCGATGTCCCACAATTGCCGCCCGTGGCGCACCGGCGTCCACTGAATCGTCCCCAGGTCCAGCGGCTTGCCCGCCTCCACCGTCACATCCGCCCGCGTGTATTCCCCCAGCACCCCATCCGCAATCGCATGCAGCGTGTATTTCCCCGCCCGCACTTCCGGTATCGCAAACGCCCCCGTCCCATCCCCGCGAGTCCAGAATTCATAATGCTTCGAATCGTTCTGCCACGTGATATCCGCCAGCGAGTTCGTCGCCCCCTGCCGATTCGTCGTGATGTGATAATCCGGATACGTCAGCCCCACCCGCAGATTCGTCATCTTCACCCCCGCCGGCGCCAGCGGATCCGACAGCACCAACCGCCCGCTCACCGTCGCCCGCTCCTCCTTGTGCGGATAATCCACCCCGCTCACCCAGTCATACGGCCACTTCGCCGCTTCCTTCTTCTGCTGATCCTTCGCATCCGCCCAGATCGTCTGCGGATTGTTCCCCGTGTTGCAGTACAGCAAAAACGGCCCGATCACCTTCGTCCACGCTTCCCCCTTCGCCACATCCACCCCCCCGCCGCCGTAGTGGCTGCTCCGCCAGTAATCCAGCACGCACGGTGCCGCAATCTGGTTCGTGTCCCGGTGACATTCAAATTCCACCTTCGTCGGCGGCCCCGTCAAATACTCCACCGACGGATTCACAATGAAAAATCCCACATTCTTCTGCACGCTCGCCCACCCAAACGCCGGATGCTCAAACTGCACCGTCGTGTAGTTGTACTTGTCATCCCACCCCTGCGCCTCCCCGTCCGGCGGGTAATACATGTTGTGATGCGCATCCACCAGCATCCAGTCAAAATCCTTGTTCAACTTCGCGCAAAATCGCGCCTCCCCCAGCGTCGCATCCGGATACTCCGGCTTATGTGTGAACGTGCAATACGTGTACAGCCCCGTCTCCCCCTGCCCCAGCGTGTACCGTATCTCAATGTCCGCCGCAAAATCCCCATCCCGCGGCGCCCCCGGCCCATGCCCCAGCTTCTGCCCGTCCGAAATCCCCTTCACCGAAACCTCCCCCCGCACCCCATTGTTCCCCGCCGGATCGATCGTCGTCTTCGTCTCAATATGATCGCAAATCGTGTCATGCGACCAGAACCCATACATATGATCCGTCATCCCAAACTGGCTCCGCCCCGGATCCCCCGGCGGATCCACCTTCAAATTCGGCGTCCCATCCTCATTCATAATCGTCGCCAGCATCTCCGTCCCCTTGAACTTCAACGACACCAGATCCCCCGACTTCTTGCTGATCAGCGCCTTCAAAATCCCATTATCCATCGTAAAAAAACTATCATCCTGCGTAATCGTCACCGGCGCCGCAGCAGCACCACCCGCCGGCACCTGCGCCCGCGCCACACACGCCCCCGCCAGCACGGCGGCCACAAACCCATAGCGACCAGCAAAAAAACGAGCCATCGGCATCTCCAAAAAACCACGCGGGCTGGCGCATTAACGCGGGCAAGCCCCCCCAGATTGCGTGCCCTCGAATTTCCCCGAGTTTTCCAAGGCCGCGCCTGCCAACCATACAGCGCTCGATCCAGACAAACTTCAGAGCCGCGACCGTGAGGAAGCGTGTGCCTGGGGGAACACGGCAGGGAGATTCCGACACCATTCCACGAAAGCGCGCGCGCAGATCGAAAACCTCGTGGATCTTCAAAAGTTTCAAGGGAAGGTCACACGGGTGGCATCGATGCTCCAGGCGATCCACACCCAGGAAGACAAGACCGCCGCCCGGGAGAAGGCCCGGGCTGTCGTAATAAGGGGTCAGGAATCATTTCAGCCCTCGCCGCAGGCGCGGACGAGGCGAGCGGCGATAAAGGGGTCAGGAACCATTTCTCGGCCTTTCCGGGCGAGAGGCAGGCAACAAAATGGGAAGCCGGTAAGTGTCCGACCCTTCGCCATACCGATTCCCCATCCATCCGCGAAATCCAAAACATGCCTCAATGCCATAGCGCATTCATGCCTCCGCCCGCCCACGCTGCGGCAACCCGCGACCCCCCCCGCACATGAACGCACCACCCGCCATCGCTCCCGCCCCGCCACCATACCCCACCTCCCAACGCCCCATCCACAAAAATCCCCGGCCCTCCCCCACCCCCCCATCGGCGTCCATCCGCGTCCGACCACCTCCCATACCCCATCGACACTGATGGCGCCGCCACATCCGCCAGGTGCCTCATCGGAAAACTCGTTATTGGTGCCGGTGGTCACGGTATCAGTGCCCTGGCTTGCGCGGTTGCCCGCGCCATCATACGTGTAGTCCTCTCCCGAAACCGAACCGGTCAGCAGCCGGCCGTCATCGTCATAGGTGCAGGTGCTGGCGCCGCATGGCCAACCACACCACCGACACGCTCCAGCAACTGGATCAGGAAGCGGCCCGCCACCTTACTGACATTGGCAACAATCCCCACCTCCCTCGATCCTGCTTCGCAGGGGCGGGACTTACGCTAACATTAGACCGCGCTCAGTAAAGAAACTCTCCCCGTAAAAAAAAACTGCCCGGAGTTCACGCTTCAGCGTGTGGTCACCGCGCTCAGTTCTCTAAAGTTTGCCAGTCGCACGATCTGCAATAAGAGTACGCCCTCTTTCACTCCTTCACCCCGCCCCAATTGATTCGAAACGTCGCGCTCCCAGCCGCGTCATCCCGCGCCACCAGCACCAACCCGCTGGTCCCCACGAGCTCCGGCGCAAACGAAACCGCCTTGCCCACCTGCACAATCCCCTGGTACGACCGCCCCGCATCCACATCGCGCAGCTCCACCTCTAGCGGCTCTCCCTCCCTCTGCGACACAATCCGCAACGTGATCTTCGGATTCGTTTTCAAACCCTGTGCCGCCCCCGCATCAAACGCCTGCTCTGTGGCATAGTCCACAAACGTCACATGCAAGTCGCGTAACGGAGCATTGACTGTTTGAGGAGTCGCCACGGGCGCAGGTGATGCACACGCAACCACCGCCAGCAATACCACCCCAGAAACCGCTACCCACCCGCTCTTGCCCATGACACCCTCCAAATTTACGCGCCAATTCTAATGAGATGTGCGTTATACTGACATCGGATACACGTCGGCTGGACCGAGAGGAAAGGCGTAAAAATGAAATCGACCAAAATTGCCGCCCTGCTTTTCGCAGCCGGATGCACCGCCGCACTCGCCGCCGGCGGCGCGCCACCGACGTCTCAACCCGCGCCGACATCCGCCGCCACTCTTTCCGCCGACGACATCAAGGCCATTGTCGCAGCCAATGCCCTCTCCATCACCACGCCCGCTCCCAAAGACTTCGTCCGCTATGAACGCGTCCAACCGCTTTTCAAAAACAAGGTCATTCCCAAGGAACACGGAGACGCCATTATCGCCGCCCTTCATGGCGGGGCCGCCCTCAAAAGCACGGTGACGGAGGAAACGCTCAAACTGGTAGCGGACGGTGCCTGTATCGATCCGGCCCCCATCTCTATCCGAATCGTCGCCATCAAAGCCGACGGTTCCCGCTACGCCCTCGGGTTTGCGAACCCGGCCGCCATCGAGGTTCCCCTGCCCAGCGGAGGAACCGACACCGTAACACTGACCCCTGCCGCACGGGACGAAATGTCCGCAGCCCTCACCACCCTACAGGACGATTACGTCGCGGAGGTCACTGCTGCTTTCGCCGCAAAACCCCGCCCCTTCACCTACACCCTCTCGAGCGGCCCCGACGGCGGCACCCTCTCCGGCGTCTCGCGCCTCATGTACGACACCCCCAACCGCTGGAAAGACATCTACGCCGCCAACCGCTCAAAGATCGCAGATCCCAACACGATCTCTCCCGGCCTGAAACTGCTCATACCGCCATAAGACGTCGCTCCCCGAGGGGGAATAAAACGTCAGGAGGTCAGGAATCATTTCAGCCCTCGCCGCAGGCGCGGATTCCATCGGCGTCCATCCCCGTCCATCGGCGGCCCCTCCCCGCCCGCCCTCCCCCCCCGAAAATTCCCCAGTACCGTCCGGAACTTAAGGGAGGGTTTTGGAAGCTGTGCAGGCAAGAGCAGGTTTAAAGAAGGTGATGCGCGGCAAAGGGAGTGGTAGCGGCGTGGCAAGCGCATGGCGCGGCCCGGCTCCCGCTCCAGCGCGCAG
>DASZTO010000076.1:0-8472 GCA_035548175.1 Phycisphaerae bacterium
CTCCTCCCCCTCCCTCCATCTACTGACTCCTGACATCTGACCACTGACCACTAACCACCCCCCTACTCCAGCACCCCCATCTGCACCAGCATCCACTCCTGCTTCACCGTCAAAAGCTGCGTCAACGCCGCCCGCGCTTGCGCCAGCTTCGCCTCCGCCTCCGACCGCTTCTCACGCTCCTGCTCCAGCTGCGATTCCACATCCGCGTCCGTACCCTCCGGCGCGCCCACCCGATCCGCCGACGCTCGCTTATCCAATGCGTCCAACGCCGACCGGCAACTCAATACGTCCGCCACCAGCGGCTTGAGAACCTGCCACTCCTCCGGCGGAGATCCTATCGCCTTCCCGATCCGATCCACATCCGACAACCTCGTCACCACCTGCACCGCCACCCCATCCGCTGTCACCTTCCCCTTGATCGGCTCCCCCACCCGCACCGCCTCCCCAAAGTTCGACGGCTGCCCATCCAGCAGATACTGCGTCCCCGGCGCTGTCTTGATCGTCACCTCCGCCCCCCCCCTCACGCTTATCGTAAAGTACATCCCGTCCGGGCTCGCCGACACCACCGTCCCCCGAAACGACGCCGGCTGCGCTTCCTGCCCCCACGCCAGCCGCGCCATCCCCACGCTCGACATCACGACCGCCAGCATCACCAGCCCCCGGCCCGTCTCTTTTCCTCTCATTCCCATCATCGCGCTGCACCCCTTTCTGCTTGCCGCAAATACTATTCAACGCACGCCCACCCCCGCTTATTCCCGCAAATGCACGAAAGCCCGATGTGCCATGACGCGACATCGGGCTTTCACAGTGCTGGCATCGACCGGTCTTACCGCAATTCCTGCATGCCGCCCGTGCGCGATTCCTCGCCCCCCCGCGCCATCATCGACCCGTTCGACAGCTCGCTCGACGTCAGCTCGTTCGGCGACATCTCCATCCCCTCGCTCCCCTCCCCGTCGCTCGATCCGTTCCGCGCGCGATTCTGCGCCCGCGCCAAGCCCCCCTTCCGCCCCGCCACACGGGCTTCCTCCGGCGTGAATTCATGCGCAGTGCCACGCTCATGCCCCTTCTTCGCCGCCATCGATGCCTCGTGCGAGCTGAACTCGTGCGCCGTCCCCTTCTCGTGCGCCGCACGACCACCCTTGCTGGCGATCATCCGTTGCTTGTCCTTGTCCATCGAAGCAAAGCCTCGAAGGCTCCGGGTGGACGCTCGTTCTGCATTTTCCATCACCAAAACTCCTGTTTACCAGTCCAGGCACCGGACCCGCGAGACGCCCCATCCCTGCGGCCATGGCCTTGTATGACCCCCAACAAAGGACGTGCCGAGGTCCTGCCTTAACCCCGGCATTTACCGCGATTTTCATGGCATCTTCCCCCGCACCCCCCGCCCTCGCTCACCAGAGCCATTTCCCACTTTCCATTCCCTCCGCCCACCCCGCTTCTCCACGCCTCCCATGCGACAATTCTCCAGAATCCCATGCGGTAACTTGACGCGTTTGCGGAAAAATTGTCGCGTTGGGCTAGCGGATGAGTTCCTCCCTTCACCACCTCCCCCTTCCCCTCCAACAGCCAGGCCCGCCTGGGCTCTCTCGAACCCGGCGGGCCTGCCTTGGCCTTGCGGCCCTGGAGGAACGCTCCATCAGTCTTTCTTCGCAAACACCAGCCGTTCCGTCCCGTCGCTGGTCCTCACGATCATCCGCACACCTTTGCTCAGCGGATTCTTCTCCAACGCACTCTTCAAATCCGCCGGCGAATTGATGTCCTGCCGCCCCACGTGCGTGATCACATCCCCCGCCTTCAACCCCAAATTCGCCGCTTCGCTCTCCGGCGCCACAGACGTGATCACCACCCCCTCGCCCGACGACAACCCATACTGCCGAGCCTTCCCCTCCTCCAGGCTCTGCACCGTCACACCAAGGTCCGACGACTGCCCGCGGCTCGCACCGTTCGCCGACGCCAGCTGCGTCGCCTCCCTTCCCGCAGGCTGCGTCCCCACCGGGAACGTCACGCTCGTCGTCTTCCCATCCCGGAAAATCTCCAGCGTCACTTCCGTCCCCGGCTTCGTCCGCGCTATCTGGTTCCGCAGATCATTCACCGTATCCACCGGCTTGTTGTCCAGCTCCGTGATCACGTCCCCCGCCCTCAGGCCCCCCTTCCCGCCCGGGCTGTCCGCGTTGATCCCCGCCACCAGCACCCCCTTGTTGTCCTTGAAGCCCGAATCCCGAATGCTCTGCACCAGGTCCTTGTCCTGCGGGGCCGGATGATTCACATCTTCAATCAGCACCCCCAGGTACCCCCGCACCACCTTCCCGTTCTTGATCAGCGACTGCATGATGTACTTCGCTTCATTCGACGGAATCGAGAACCCGATCCCGTTGTACGCCCCCGTGTTCGATGCGATCGCCGCGTTGATCCCGATCACTTCCCCCTTCAGATTCACCAGCGGACCCCCCGAGTTCCCCGGGTTGATCGCCGCGTCCGTCTGCAAAAAGTCCTCGTACGTGTACCCTGCCAGGTTCGGATCGTGCTCCTCGATGATCGGCACGTTCCGCCCCTTCGCCGAAATGATCCCCTGCGTCATCGTCTGCTCAAAATTGAACGGCGAGCCGAACGCCAGCACCCAGTCCCCCACCTGCATCGCGTCCGAATCCCCGAACTTCGCGTACGTCAGGTGATCCGCATCGATCTTCACCACCGCAAGATCCGTCTTCGGATCCGTCCCGATCACCTTCGCCTTGAACGTACGCCCGTCATCCAGACGCACGTTGATCGTGTCCGCCCCGTCCACCACGTGATTGTTCGTCAATATATACCCCTCCGCATTCACGATCACCCCAGAGCCCGTCCCCTGGATCATCTCCTGCGGAGCCTGCTGCGCCTGACCGCCCTGGTCCCCCTGGTCGTCCGGCTGAAATCCCGGCGGCAGCATCTGCCGGAATTCCTTCGGCAAATTGTTCAGGTCCATGCCCCCCATCGGCGCGCCCGCCACCTTCTTCGTGATGTCGATGTTCACCACCGCATCCTTCATCGAGTTATGCACCGCCCGAAACGCCTTCGACAGATCCGATGCCGGCGCCACCGTCTCCGGCTGAGGCTGCTCCGTCGGCTTCGCCGTCTGCGACTGCCCCTGCCCAAACGCCGCGTGGCCCCCCTCCAGCGTCAATGTGCCGAAGTACGACCCCGTCGCAATCGCCGCCGCCGCCACCACCGACCACATCATTTTTTGATGAGACTTCATAACAACATTCCTCCAGGTCAATTACCGTTCAGGCAGATGTCCATACGTGAGACACCCTTAACGACGCTTCCCACGCGCACATCTAACGCCAAACTCCCCCCTTTTTCCGCCGCTTCTTAAAAAAAATCCCCACGCCCCGCTCTACCGCTTCATCTGATACTGATGCCGCGCAGCCGGATACCGCCGCTCCCGCACCGCCTTCCGATACTCGCCCGCCGCCGCGCTGATCACCCCAGGCACATCCCCCATCACCTCCGCAAACCGCGGCGGCCTCCCGTTGAACCCCAGCAGATCGTGCGTCACCACCACATGCCCGTCCGCGCTCGGACCCGCACCGCACCCCAGCACCGGAACCGTCGTCCGCCGCTGAATCTCCGCCGTCACTTCGTTCGGCACCGCTTCCACCAGCAGCAGCTGCGCGCCCGCCTCCGACAACGCCACCGCGTCCCCCACCACCCGCGCCGCCGCCTCCGCTGTACGACCCTGCGCCTTGAAGCCACCCTGCAACGCCGCTCGCTGCGGCAAAAGCCCCACGTGCGCGCACACCACCAACCCCGCCGCCGACAAACCCGCCACCATCCCCGCGTGCCGCACGTCCGCCTCCAGCTTGATGCAGTCCGCTGACGCCTCCCGCACAAACCGCGCCGCGTTCCCCACCGCCGTCGGAACGTCCGGATACGACCCGAACGGCATGTCCGCCATCAAAAATGCCCCCGGCGCACCACGCCTCACCGCATCCGTGATCGTCAGCAAAAACTCCAGCGTCACCTTCGTCGTCGTCTCATGCCCCAGCACCGTCGTCGCCACCGAATCCCCCACCAGCAATATCTCTATCCCCGCCTCCCCCAGCAGCCGCGCCGTCGGATAGTCATACGCCGTCAACATCGAGATCACCTCCCCCCGCCCTTTCATCTCCCGCAACCTCTGCAACGTCACCCGACCCCCCGCCCCCCCCGCGCCCGCCCCCCCCCCCAACGCCGAAACTTCCACCGGACTCGTACCCATACCCTCAAACCACCCGCAAAATCTCCCAACCCCATACTCCTGTTTTCCCTGCTACTTGCGCGCCGATTCTTCGCGCCATAACAAAATCTTCAGATCAACTTTCGTGTTTTTCGTGCCTTGCGTGGCCACTTTACGTCGTCGTCCT
The DNA here is from genome assembly GCA_035548175.1 of Phycisphaerae bacterium. Lineage (GTDB taxonomy): Bacteria > Planctomycetota > Phycisphaerae > WQYP01 > WQYP01 > CALCHA01. The sequence goes on from DASZTO010000076.1 coordinate 4,386, forward strand.
CCTTATTGTAGCGTCCACCCTCACTCCTCGCCGAACCGCGAATTCACCAGCCGCTCCAACGCATCCAACGCCGCCCCGGCATCCTGCCCCTCCGCCACGATCTTCAACGCCGTCCCCTCCGTCGCCGCCAGCATCATCATCTGCATGATCGATTTCCCATCCACCGCCTGGTCCCCCTTCCACACCTTGATCGCCGACTCATACTGGTTCGCCACATCCACGAACTGCATCGCCGGCCGGGCGTGTAACCCAAGGGAATTCTGGATGGTCACCTGTCGATCCATACCGCTCATTGCGAAAAATTCACGCTCGCTTACCACTGCTCCTGCCACGCTCCCTTACCGCGACGCCCCCGCCTGGTCCGCCTCATCCAGCAAATCCACGATCTTCTGCTTCGTGTCCGCCTGCCGCAAAAACCGCCGGAACGTGTCCTCCTGCAGGTTCCGAAAAATGTTCTCCATCGCCTGCAAATGTCCGTCCGGATTGTTCGGCGGCGACAACAGCAAAAACACGCTGTACACCGGCGACTGATCCAATGCCGCGAAATCTATCCCCACCGTCGACCGCCCGATCGCTCCCACACGCTTCTTGATCGCCGGATGCTTCACGTGCGGAACCGCCACTCCCTTCCCAAACCCCGTCGACCCCGTCCGCTCTCGATCGATAATCGCCTTCACCACCGCTTCCACTTCCCCCGGCGCAATCGCCTTCGCAGCTCCCAGCGCCGCCACCAGCTCCCGCACCACCGCATCCCGCGTCGTGCCCTTCAGCTCCGGTATGATCGCTTCCTTGACGATGAAATCCGCCAGTTTCATGAATTCCTCTGCTTCTGCTCCCCACCCCACCCTCGCCGCTCTCGCCGCCGCTTCCGCTCGCCGGCAGCTCACAACCCGCGGCCCGCTTACGCGTTGTTCGGATGCTTCCGGTTCCGGAACTTGTCCTTGTGCGCCGTCAACTGCTGCTGAATCTTATGCGTCGCCTGGTCGATGCACCCATACAAATCCTCCCCCTCATGGTGCGCCACGAACATGTTCCTATGCTCCGCGTTCACCACCACCTCCGCCCGCTTCTGCTTCGCTTCGTGTCCGTCCAGTATGATCTCGATCTCTTTGATCAAATCGTAGTATTTCGTCAGTTTGTTCGCTTTGTCCTCCGCATGCGCCCGTATCGCTGGCGTGATCTCCAAATGCCGGCCCGTTATCGTGATGTTCACGGAAAAACTCCTCCACAACTCCCCGAACCCCATACAAAAAACCACGGTCCAGCACGCCTACATCCGACGCATGCCGCCACGACTAAAGGTAGCCACCCTCCCAAACCCCGTCAACTAACCCCCCAAACCACCCAACCCCCTTCGTCTTTCGCTCTCGTCTTTACTCCCTCCCCCTCCCGTCGCCACGCCCCACACCCGCCCGCCCCACCCTCGCCTCTCTCGAAGGCTTTGCTTTTCGCGGAAACTCTCGCCCAAATTGCCCCCCCGCCGCACGCGCTGCCTCCCCTCCACCTCCCCTCCCCGTCCCTCCCCCCCTACCCCCCACGCCGCGCCAAAAACCAATTATCATGGCCCGGCACCACCACGTCCGCCACCTCATACATCTCCACCAGCGATTCCTTCGCCGCCTTCAAATCAAAGCAATCCCCAAACACCTGCCCCGCAAAAAAATGCCCCCCCGTCGGTACCGCGTCCCCCGCTATCACCGTCGTGCTCGTCGCCTCCGCAATCAGCAGCCCGCACTGCCCCGCCGTATACCCCGGCAACGGATACAAATCCACCCCCGCTCCAAGCTCCTCCGGCGCCGCCTCCACCCGCGACAAAAGCGCCCGCTCCTGCTCGATCAGCCGCTCCGCCTCCGCTCCCTGCCGCGCCGCCGCCTCCTCCGCACCATCCAACGCCTCCCGCGCCGCCTCGATCTCCCGCTCGTGCATCCACCACCTCGCATGCCCAAACGCCTCCAGCCCACGACGATGCACCGGCCGCCAGTTCGTCAAAAACACGTGCGTCACCCCCTCCACCTTCATCCCCGCCCGCTCATCCAATCGCCCCGCCAATATCTGCCCCGGCAACGACGGATCCACCAGCACCACCCGACCCGACCGATCCCCCTCCCCAGCCGTCGTCCTCACCAGCGTCGTCGTCGCATGACTCGCCCGCACCCCCACCCGCTCCCCCCACAACGCATTCTTCGAAAGCGCCCCAATACTGACCACAATCACGTCCATGGGAGAACCACGAATCCAGAATCGAGAAGACGGAAGGAAGTAGTCAGTAGCCAGTAGTCAGAAGACAGAAGACGGGAACTGGGCCACCGAGTCGCACGATCATTTGTCTGTTCCACCCGGCCCCGGTAGCAGCGTCGCATTCCTCACGTGGATCACGCTCACCTGCGTCCCCGGCGCTATATCCGTCGTCCCACGCACCCCAATGTACTTGCCCACCAGTGACCCGATGTCCACGTCCGCCGCAGGATCCACATACGCCACCACCCGACCCGTCGTCGGGTTCACCAACGCATATTTCCCCTGCACTGCCGTCGACGTCTGCAGCGTCCCCTCCGCCAGGTACGGCCCCGTCTTCTCGTAATCCTCGATCGCCTTCTCCGCCGTCGCATATTCCTGCTGCAACGCCGCCCGCTGCTGGTTCAGCGCGTCCTGCGACTGCGTGTTCTCCCGCGCCAGCCGCTGAATCGCCGCCAGTTTCTGCAACGCATTCAACCGCGACTCGCTCCCCAGTTTCACCGACGGCGCCAAATCCTTCTCCCCCAGCAGCTCCTGGTACGACTTGATCAGTGAATCCAAATCCCGCTTCAACGGCGGCTTCTGCAGCTCCGCCTGATACTCCCCATTCAATTCGTCATACTTCTTCGCCGCCTCCCCATTAAACGTCACCGCCGGCGGCGGCGGCGCTACATGCGTCGGCTCCGTCGTTGGCCCAGGCGCCCCGTTCCCCGCCGCCCCGTTCCCAATGATGATCCCTTCCCCCGGCTCAGCGCCGCCCGTTCCCGCCCCTCCCGCCATCGCCGTCGCTCCTCCCGTCCCCCCCGCCGGCTCCGTCGCCGCCCCACCTCCCGCCGCCTGCCCCCCATTGCCCGTCCCACCGCCCGGCGAAATCTCAATCGCCGTCGGCGGCAAATTCTCCGGTGCGCTCACCGTGTTCTTCGCCGGCCCGCTCATCCCGCTGGGCAACTTCAACTCCGGCACCTTGTACTCTGTCCCCCCCGGCGCCGCCTGCACAAACTGCGGGCTGATATACACCCGCGCCCCTTCCGGCGGCGCGATCTCATAATACTTGTCCGTGCTCCCCAGGATCGTCAGTTTCGCCCCCTTCCGCAGCGTCGTCAGCACCGCGGACGGATCCCGGTTCGGATACAACGCCGTCCCCGCCCGCACATTCACATAATCCGCCTTTAACGTCCCGTTCTGGCCCGCCGCGTCCGCGTCCACATAATCCTTCGCGATCATGCAGAACGTCCCATTCGGCGGCAAAATCTGATACCACCCCAGCCGCGCACCGGTCACCTGCACCAGGTCCCCCTTCCCCAACTGCCCCATTTCGTAATACGCATTTCCCGGCCCCGCCCGCACATACACCTTGTCCCCCATCACCACCCCCACAAACGGCTTCGTCTCATCCACCGCCGCCGCCGCCGCCGTACCCCCACCTCCACCGGGCGCCGGCAACGCCGCCGGCGCCCCCCCTCCCGCCGGCATCGTCTGCGCCAGCAAAACCCCCGGCGCCCCCACCGCCCCAATCATCGCCATCCTCACCAACACGTCCCTGCCACGAACCGCCATATATCCACCAATCAGAAACGGCATCGCCATCTCCTTACGGGTCCCTGACCAATCCATTCACAGGCCGACACTATCATCGGCAAAACCCACCGTCAACCCAGAACCCCCGCCCCCCCCCGCCCGGGTGTAGTTCTCGATCCGGCTAAAACCTCCGAGACGCGACCGTGAGGGAGCGTTGGGGGGGAGCGGGGACTGCCGCCATGGAGTGTTACCCGGAATATGTAGTTCTCGATCCGGCTAAAACCTCCGAGACGCGACCGTGAGGGAGCGTTGGGGGGGGGGGGAGGGGGGACCG
>DASZTO010000077.1:0-20720 GCA_035548175.1 Phycisphaerae bacterium
GGTGGCGGGGGTGGGACGGGAGGCGGCGGAGCGGGCGTTGGGGAGGTTAAAGGAGGCGGGGGCGCGGGGGCGGGTGGAGGGGAGCGGGGTGGAGACGCCGATGGTGGTGCGGCCGGGGGTGGAGAGGGGGTATCGTGGGGGGGTGTTGGGGATGGTGCGGCGGGGGAGATAGGTGTACATGGAATTTCCAAGGTTTGTGTGAATGGGTAATGGGTTGAGGGGCGGGCATTATGGGGGGAACGGGTCGCGACGGACGCAAGCGTTGGCGCGGGCATGGCGAGTTGTGCGAGGGACATCTTTGTGCGACGGTTCAGTGGGGGGGATGGTATGTTGAGGCGCGGGCATTAGGGGGGGAATGGGTCGCGACGACGCAAGCGTTGGCGGGCGGCAGGGGAGTTGTGCGGGGGTGATGGTGGGTGAGGAGGTTTTTGTGCGGAATGATTTGCGGCGGATATTGGCGCATCATTTGATTTTGTCGGGGTATGGGTTTTGGCTGGCGAATGATCCGCGGGGGAGCGGGTCTTCGGAGGTGCGGGAGGGGAAGTTTCGGGAATTGGGGGAGGCGCATCCTGGAAGGAGGTCGCTGCAGCCGACGCGGGAAGAGTTGCGGGCTTTTTATGAGGAAGCGATGCCGCGGCTGGAGTTTGCGCCGGTGTGGTTTGATGGGGGGATGCGGGGGCGGATTGGGGAGATGGTGGGGGAGGTGGTGAGGCGGCGGGGGTATATGGTGTGGGCGTGTGCGGTGGTTTCTAATCATGTGCATTTGTGTGTGAGGGTGCATCGGGATTCTTATCAGGCGATGTGGGAGCATCTGGCGGGGCAGGTGCGGGTGACGTTTCAGGAGGAGGGTGTGGTGGCGGCGGGGCATCCGGTGTGGGCGGAGCGGCCTTATTCGGTGTATCTGCATTCGCGCGAGGATATTTTGCGGACGATTGCGTATGTGGAGGGGAATCCGGAGAAGGAGGGGTTGGCGCGGCAGGTGTGGGGTTTTGTGCGGAGGTACGAGGGGTGAGGTGTCGAGGAGCGGGCATTATGGGAGGGACGGGTCGCGACGACGCAAGCGTTTTCGTGTGCACAATTGTTTATGCGTTTGATGGGGTGAGGGTGAGGGTGTGGCGGGGGGTGATGGGGGTGAAGCCGATTTTTTGGTAGAGGGTGAGGGCGGGGGTATTGGTCTGGTTGCAGAAGAGGAGGAGGTGTTTGGCGCGGGAGCGGGCGGCGAGGTCGGCGGCGTGGTGGAGGAGGGTGGTGGCGATGCGGCGGCGGGTGTGGGCGGGGTGGACGTAGAGGTTGTAGATGAGGAGGGCGTCGTTGGCGGGGGCGAGGTAGAGGGTGCCGATGGGGACGGGGGGATCGTCGTGGGTGAGGGCGAGGAGGTTGTCGATGTGGGGATCGTCGAGGAGGCGCGTGGCGGCGGCGGCGGATTGGGCGAGTTCGCCGGGGTTGGTGGTTCCGCTCCCCGCCCAGGCTTGTTCGGTGGATTCTGCGAGGTGGCGGAGGAGGGCGAGGGCGGCGCGGCCGGGGATGATGGTGGCGGCTTGAGCGGGTGGTTCGTCCGGGAAGGAGGGATTCGTCATCCGCATGAGGGAGTCGGTGGTGAGGCGGAGGGGGTTCGATTGGAAAAATTGGTGCAACTGGTTCAATTGGGAGGGGTTGGGCGGTTTGCTGGTGGGGAGGTGGATTTGGGAGGGGTGGAGGTTTTTTTGTTGGAAGGTGGTGGTGATTTCTTCGGCGGTGGCGCGGGGGTTTTCGAGGGCGGTGTCGGAGAGGTAGACGCAGGTGGCTTCGGGGAGGTTGGGGAATTCCTGGGAGGCGTAGGCGGCGCCGCAGGCGAGGGGAAGGGGATCGGTGAGGGCGGCGGAGCAGGATTCTTCAGCGCGCAGTGCGAGGCGGAGGAGGTCGGGGGAGGGGGCGGGGGGGGGCTGCATGATCGGGAGGTTGAGGGGGGGCATGGGAGGCTCGGGTGCGCGGGGCGTTCTTTTGCCACAGAGGCACAGAGACACAGAGGACGGGACGGAATGACGAAGGGGATTGCCGATTGCTGATTGCCCAATGCCAATTGCCCAATGCCAATTGAGGGGGCGGATCAGGACATGCGGAAGGTGATGGGTTTGGCGGCGGGGCGGGTGGCGAGGCGGACGGCGACTTGTTTGTCGAGGAGGTCGGCGAGGGATTTGAGGGGGGTGCTGGAGCGGGTGGTGGCGGCGAAATTTTCGAAGGGGGTGCCGTTGTCGGAGTGGAGGCGGAGGCGGGTGTCGATGGGGATTTCGCCGAGGAAGGGGAGTCCCATTTTCTGGGCCATGAGTTGTGCGCCGCCGCGGCCGAAGATGTCGTATTCGGAGCCGTGTTCGCAGACGAAGTAGGACATATTTTCGACGACGCCGAGGATTTCGATGCCGAGGGTCTGGAACATGCGGACGGCGCGGCGAGCGTCGGCGAGGGCGACTTCCTGGGGGGTGGCGACGATGACGGCGCCGGTAAGGGCGACGGTCTGTGCGAGGGTGAGGGAGACGTCGCCGGTGCCTGGGGGTAGATCGACGATGAGGTAATCGAGTTCGCCCCATTCGACCTGGAGGATCATTTGCTGCATGGCGCCGTGGGCCATGGGGCCGCGCCAGATGAGGGCTTTTTCGGGATCGACGAGGAAGCCGATGGACATGGTGACGAGGGGGTTGCTGTCGGGGCCGAGTTTGAAGGGGATGATGCGGTCGGCGACGACGGAGGGTGGTTTGCCGACGAGGTTGAGCATGGTGGGGATGGAGGGGCCGTAGATATCGCCGTCGAGGAGGCCGACTTTTTTACCGGCGAGGGAGAGGCCGACGGCGAGGTTGACGGCGATGGTGGATTTGCCGACGCCGCCTTTGCCGGCGCCGACGGCGATGATGTGTTTGACGTTGGGGAGGGATTTGGGCTGAGGGGCGGCGCCGGGCGGAGCGCCGGGGGGGCGCTGGGCGGTGGCGGCTTTGGTGGAGAGCGGGGCGGAGAAGTTGACGATGACTTCTTCGACGCCGGGGAGCTTGGCGACGGCGGCTTCGACTTCCGCGCGGATGCGATCCTTGAGGGGGCTGGCGGTGGAGAGTTCGATGGCGACCATGCCCTCGGCGAGCTTGATGGATTTGACCTGGTGGAGGGTAACGAGGTCCTTGAAGAGATCGGGGTCGTGAACGGAGCGGAGGGCGGAGAGGATGTCGGATTCGGTGGGGGCGGGCATGGGGGGTCCTTTGTCGAGGGGAGGGTGAGTCCGGTGACGCGGGGCAGTAATTGGTAATTAGTAATTGGTAATTTGCTGGCGCATCAGATGGGGGCTCCATTCTCCGGCGACAGCCAATTACCAATTACCAGTTACCAATTACTTGCCTCCTGGACATCTGGGGCGTTCATTTCCGCCGCTCTTACGCGTAGCTGTGGAGGCCGGCGAGGAAGAAGTTGACGCCGATCCAGTTGAACATCATGACGGCGAAACCGGCGATGGAGAGCCAGGCGGTCCAGTCGGCTTTGCTTTTGGTGACCAGGCGGAGGTGAATGATGATGAGGTAGACGATCCAGGTGACGAGGGCGAAGGTTTCCTTGGGGTCCCATCCCCAGGGTCGTCCCCAGGAGTGGTCTGCCCAGACGGCGCCGCAGATGATGCCGATGCCGAGGAACCAGGTGGCCATCTGGAGGATGACGATGTTGGCGGAGTCGAGGATGGTGAGCAGGGATTGGCGTTGGGCGCGGAGTTGGGCGATGGCGGTGGTGGAGGAAACGGGGGCGAGCGCGACGGCGGCGCCGCCGGGGCCGGGGGTGGGGGAGTCAGCGGCGGGCGCGTCATCGAAGCCGGGCTCGATGGGGTTGATCCAGAACCACTGTTTCATGAGGAGGTAAACGAGGCCGATGCAGAAGGTGGCGGCGATGAGAGCGTAGGAAGCGATGACGATGTTGACGTGGATGTAGAGCCAGTAGGAGTCGAGGATGCCGGCGACTTTGCCGACGTTCTGGCCGATGTCTGTGCCGAGGACGAAGGGGAAGGTGAAGCAGGCGGTCATGGCGAGGAAGCCGACGAAGGAGAAGGCCATGCCGAAGATGCCGTTGCGTTTCCAGAGTTCGAGGATGAAGCCGACGCAGCATCCCAGGAGGGCGGAGCCCAGGACGGATTCGAATTCGTTCTTGATGGGGATGCGGCCGGCGAGCCACCAGCGGACGGCGGTGGCGGCGATGTGGATGGCGAGGGCGAGGGCGAAGGCGATGAGGGCGGGCCTTTCGAGGCGCTGGTTCACGCCGACGGCGACAAGGAGGAAGAGGGTGAGGGCGACGAGGTAGACGAAGACGTCGAGGATGGTGCCGGCGAAGGAGCGGTTGTACCAGAGTTCGACGGTGCGTTTGGCGTTGGAGGGGTAGCCCTGGGGGTCGATGGAGGGGAGGAGGTGATCGAGCTGGGCGATGCCGGCGTTGACGCGTGTGGCGTCGGCGGCGCCCCAGCCGTCGCGCATCTGGAGTACAGCGAGCCAGACGCGGCGGGCCTGATCGGGGGTGTAACCGGGGATGACGTCGGCATTGACGTTGCGTTGCTGAAGTGCTTTCCGGCCTTCTGGGAAGTTGGCCCAGAGATCGACGGGGTGGTGCCAGGGCTGATCACGGTGGGCGGCGTCAGGCGGGCAGATGTGCAGGGTGCCGCTGAGGGTTTTGAAGGTATCCATGGCGAGTTCGAGTTCGCCGACGGCTTTGGTGGAGGTGCTGTTGGCGGCGAGGATGTCGAGTTCCTTGGCGACATCGGCGCGGGTGAGGAAATTGAAGCTGACGCGGGCGTCGTGAATGATGCGGGCGGATTCCTCGGGGGTGGGGGCGAATTTGGCGAGTTCTTCGCGGATGGGAATGGAGGTGACGTAGATGATGTTTTCATCCATGTAGGCGGGCTGGCGGAAGACGAGGTCGAGGGCGGAGACGACGGGGTCTTTGCCGGGGAGGGATTGGCGGTGGGAGATGGTGGAGAGGGACTGGCGAGCCCAGGAGTCGATGATTTTGATCTGGTCGTTGTGCTGGATGGCGAGCTTGCGGAAGTCGGAGAGGTTGAGGGCATTTTCGAAGGCGGCGCGCTGGGCGGGTGGGACGTCGGTGTCTTCGGCGGCGTTGTCGACGCCGGGGCCGAACTGGGGTTCGGCGGCGGGGTTGGCGGCGGTGGGAGCGGCGGGCGCCTGGGTGTCCTGCGGGAGGGCGTTGCGGGGGTCGGCCTGGTCCATGGAGAGTGCGAAGGCGGTGCGGGCGCCGGGGGCAAGGAGGGCTGCGGCGAGGATGGCGACGGCGGCCAGGAAGTAGGGGAAACTTCGCATGGGGACCTCGGGGTTAGGAGGATTGGCGATGGGCGGCGGCCCAGGCGGCGAGTTGGGCCTTCTTGAACTTCAGGAGGATGGGCTTGACGTAGAAGGCGTAGCCGATGCCGATGAGCATGAGGGCGGCGCCGACGATCATGGTGGGGATGCCGGGGCGGTTGCCGACGCCGAGGATGGAGAACATCTCGGCGGGCGGGGCGTCGGGTCCGGCCCAACCGGCCTGGAAGTAGTAGAGGCCGCGGTCGGCGGCGGGTTCGTTGAGCTGGGCGACCTTGTCGGCGGCGGCGCCGGATTTTTCGTCGGTGAAGCGCAGGTTCGAGATGTAGTTGGCGTAGGAGTGGGTGGCGCCGGGATAGCGGACGGCTTCGAAGTGGGTGAGCGTGACCTGCGCGGGCAGCGGTCGGCGGGTGGTGGAGAGAAGAAAGCCGAGCTTGCCGACGCCGGGCACGTCGAGGACGGTGGGTTCGCGGCCGGGCTCTTTGTCGCCGACCTGGGCGAACTGGACGAAGGGGACGAAGAGTTTTTCGGCCTTGAAATCGCCGCGCGTGACCTCGAGCTCGAGGGCGGAAAACTGCATGGCGTCCATGGCGGTCTGGCCGGCCTTGCGTTCGGCGGGGGGGATGATGGTGGGTTCCTGCACCTGCGTGAGGTGGCCGGTGCGATCGAGGACGGCAAGCTCCATGGGCACGCCGGGGGCGGCGTTCATGGCGTTGGCGGAGAGAGGCGCTCCGACTTGCACCTGCACGGCACCCTGCTCACCGAGGGCCAGGGGTTTGCGGAGGACTTTGCCACCGGCAGCGCGTTCGATGAGTTCGAGCTTGCCGGTGGGGGCGTTTGTGGAGGGGGGGGGCTGGTCGACGATCCAGAATTGATCGCGCTGTGCGTCCTGGAAGGTGATCTGGATGTCGTTGTCGAGGCGGTCCTGGACGCGTTTGGGTTTGCCGTCGGGGCCGGTGATGAAATCGGGGGAGCGTTCGGGATAGCGGAAGAGGACGCGGCGGTCCATGGTGGTGGTGGAGCCGTCGGGATTTTTGCGGGTGATGATGACCTGGAGGCTGTTGGAGATGGCGTTTTCGTAGCCCTTGGAGAGCATGGGGAAGACCTGCTGCTCGCCGATTTCCAGCGAGTAGGGCGTGCCATCGAGGGGGATTTTCTGGCCTTGCTGGACGGTGAAGGTTTTGGTGAATTTTTTGGAGGGAATGCGGACGGTGATGCCCAGGGGGCCGTCGAGGGGCGTGGTGATGTCGGCGAGCTGCTCGGGGGTGGGGTGGTAAAGGTATTCGATGCCGAAGGGGGCGTTGTTGTCCTCGGGGTGATCGAGGACGCGGCCGGCGGGGGAATTGGCGATGAGCCACTGGCCGGAGTCGATGCCGGTGAGGGTGAGGCTGAGTCGGATGGCGGGGTTGGGTTCGTCGACGCCGGGGCCGGCGGGCTGCGTCGCATCGGCGTGGCGGTCGACTTTCCAGCGCGGTTCGAGGAGAGCGGCGGCGTAGTAGCCGGTGATGGTGGCGTGGACATCCTTATATTGCGGGCCCAGAGGCGCGATGGCGGAATCGGGCACGGGGCGGTTCATGGCGTTGCCGGTTTGCAGGAGGTGCTCGTAATAGATGGGCAGGTTCGGCAGGGGTGTCATGGTGGCGTGGGCTTCATCGGGCTGGCCGTTGGCGAGGATGGGGTAGGTGTAGAGGGCGCGCTGGGTGGCGTCGAAGTAGGAATCGCGGGGCTGGTTGGGATAAAGGCGCATGGAGCCTTCGGTTTTGTGGGAGAAGTAGAAGACGGAGCCGGCGATGAGGGTGAGGATGCCGACGTGAACGGTCCAGGAGCCGAGCTTGAAGAGGGTGAGGGGGATACGGCGGAGGGTGACGACGGTGAGGGTGAGGGCGAGCCAGGCGACGAGGATGCGCATGGGGTACCAGTCGAAGAACTGGAGGTCGGTCATTTCCATGCGGGCGCGGAGGTTGGCGAAGCCAGAGCCGATGGCGACGTAGAGGGCGACCATCAGCAGGATGCCGATGCCGACCCAGATGGAGTTGAGGGTGTTGAGGATGGGTTTGAGGATGGGGAAGGTGGCGAGGGTATCGAGGGATTTGCCGAGGGCGCCGGTGAAGCGGCCGATGAATTTGATGAGGCGTTCGAGGGGCCATTCGGGGCAGGGGGGGAGGGGCGGGGATTTGGCGCGTGGGGGTTCGGGGGCTGGAGGCGGAGCGGGAGGGAGTTCGGGGGAGGTTTGGACGGTCATGGCGGGGGAGGTCCGGCGAAACGAAACGGGCATTGTACAAGTGAAAGTTATCACGATTCAATTGCGCGGGGGGGAGTTTTTGAGAAGAGGTTTGGATTGCGTGAGGTGCGGGACGGAGGGGGGCGACATATTGACTTGCGCGGGTGTGGAAACTAGGCTCATGAGTGAAAACGCCCGAGAGTTTTCGCGTGGGGAGGTTGGATGACCCCTTACCGGAGCACCGTCGGTGGAAGCAGCGATACCTGCGTCAGGCCTGGGATGTAATGTGCTGGTGCTGAACCGCCTGTACATGGCGGTTCGGGTGGTGTCGGCTCGTCGGGCGTTTTCGCTTTTGTGCCGGAATCTGGCGGAAGTGGTGTCGGTGGAGGATGCGGGGTACCTGTCTTATGACATCACGTCGTGGATAGAGATTTCGGCGCTCAAGGCACAATACGAGCGGGAACATCACGACTTCGTGCGGACGGTGCGGTTTGAGATCGCGGTGCCGCGGATCATTCGGCTGCTGGGTTACGACCGGCTGCCCCGGCAGGATGTGAAGCTGAATCGGCGGAACATTTACGCGCGCGATCATTCGACGTGCCAGTATTGCGGGAAGAAATTTTCGACGCAGGAGTTGTCGCTGGATCACGTGGTGCCGCGGTCGCATGGGGGCAAGACGACGTGGGACAACCTGGTGTGCGCGTGCGTGTACTGCAACGCGAAGAAGGGCGGGCGGACGCCGCACCAGGCGCACATGCACCTGATGAAGCATCCGGTGAAGCCGAAGCGGAATCCGGTGATCAATTTGCGGCTGGGGTCGGACAAGTATGCTTCGTGGAAGCATTTTCTGGATCACGCGTATTGGTCGGTGGAGTTGAAGTAGGCAGGGGTAAATGGCCACGAAAGGCACGAAGGACACGAAAGCGGGGGAGAGGTGACGAAAGGAATGGAGATGGACAAAGAGGCGTTGGAGGATTTGATCAATGCGCGGCCCTTTGCGCCCTTCAGGATCAATACCAATGGGGGGCAACATTATGAGGCGCACCATCCGTCGCTGGTGCATCTGTTGAAGACGCAGGTATTTTCGCGTATCCGGACTCGGATCGGTTTGCCATTATTCCGGTGCGGAATATTTCGTCGGTGGAGATTGTCGAACAAGCCGCCTGATCGCTGGAGAGAACGCGGGGACGGGGATTGTCCACGAATGTTCACAAATTGGCACGAATGCGCTGGGCAGTGCGCTCCTCCCTCGCGGTGGGTTCAAAACTAGATTTTTAGAAAAAATCGTCAGCGAACGGGTCGTGCGGTCGGGCGTCAACGCATTTGTGGTGATTTGTGTGAATTTGTGGACCGTTCCGGTCGGTCGGTCAATCTGATTTCAGGCCGGATTGCATCGCCTGGTCCTGCGAGGCCTCGAGTTGATCCGGGAGGCGCAGTTTCCACAATTCGCGCACCGATTCCTTGAGGCCGGTGAGGTCGTTTCTGGCGCGGGCGTCGTCGGCGCGCTGGATCCAGTGCGCCGCCTGCTCGGCGTTCACGTAGCGAGAGGAGGGGTGACGGAGCTCGTCGTGCCAGCCCTGCCAGAATTCCGCGCGGTTGGCGTTGAGGCCGCTGGCGATGATACAGAGTTGATCGTACACATAGCGCAATCCGCGCGTGTCGTTGGAGTCGATGTAGCGATCCATCTGCGCCCGCAGCTTTTCGAGCGGTTCCTGCTGGGCTGGATTACCGAACTGCGCCACCAGCGACGCGGTGTAGCGGTATTGGCCCTTGACCTTGGTGATCAGGGCGGAGGCGCGATTCGTCACGCTCAATTGTTCCTCGAGCTGCGTGAGATAGACGCGGATTTTCCGCAGGTTTTCGGTCGCCGCCAGCAGGGCATCGGGATCGCCGCCGCCGGTGAGCGCCGCGCGGCGCTCGTGCTCCGCCAGTTGCTCGGCGATGAACTCGAGCTTCATCTGCAGGGTCTGGGCGTCTTCCCGGAGGTCGTCGCGGTCGTCGGCATAAATCGCCTGCATCACGCGGTGCATGCGGTCGAAGCATACACCAAGCTGCTCCTGCAACTGGTTCTTCGCGGTGGGCGGATCGGGCACGTACACGTTGTCGGTAAAGCCTTCGTTGAGCGCGGGGACGAACACCTCGACGGTCATCTTGCGTGATTTGTCGATCTTGACGGTGAGCGAAATCTCGGTGCCCTCCATCAGCGGCCGCTTGAGCGTCTCCGCGCGAATGTGCACACAGCCATCCCACCAGCGCTCCTGCGGATCGTCCGACACCTCGATCTCCCAGAACTTGATCGGCAGCGTGGTGTCGCCATCGGAGGGCCGCAGGGTGCGGTCGGCGCGATAGGTTTTGTGCGCTTCGGCCGGCAGGGGGGTGTGGCGCTTGAAGACCGGATCGAACGCGGGTCTGGAGGAATCGGCGGAGAGCTCGATGGCGATGGTATGCGGCAGCGGCGGGGCGGCCATCGGCAGCATGAAGGCGATCGCAAACTCCCCGGGCTCCAGCGCCACCGCCGCCCCGGAGCGCGTGCGCCCGCTGATCCGGAATTTGGTCACGGGCTTGTGCGGGGTCAGCAGCACTTCCATCACGAAAGTCTTCTTGGCCACCGCGACCCAGCCGGACGACCACACGCCGCCCTCGGCGTCGATTTTCACCTCCTCGACCGACGGGCCGCCGGTGAACGTCCCGGCGACCGGCGACTGCGGCGTTCCGGAGGCGCGCTCGTGATTCAGCTTCAACTGGGCAGCGGCGCCGGCCGTTCCGGCTTTTGTGTCCGCCGATTCCGCCGCCTTCCCCGCAACCGCCGGCGCCGCCGGCCCCGCGGTGGTGCGCTCCACCGTCGAGGCGTAGAGCGCGGCACCCTGCGCCACCACCGTCATCGGATCCAGCGAATGATCCAGCACCCCCGCGCCCCGCGGAAACACCGACGCCAGCGCTCCGCGGATCGCCGGCATCTGCGTGGGTCCGCCCACCAGCAGCAGCCGGTCCACGTCTCCGGCGCCCAGCCGCGCGCCCGCCAGCGCCCGCCTCACGAGCTCCAGGCAATTCGCCACGAGCGGCTCGATGCGCTGGTCCATCTCGGCGCGCGTCAGGGTCAGGGTCGCCTCGATCGGATTTCCCTCGGTGTCCGCGCCGATGTTGAACACATCGATGGGCGCCGAATCCGCTGTTGAAAGCGCGATCTTCGCCTGCTCCGCCAGCCGCACGATCTGCCGGAAGAGCCGCTGATATTCCTGCGGCTGGGCGTCCGGGGCGGGCAGCTTGAACTGCCCCGCGAGCGCCGGCCAGATCAGGCGCTCGGCAATAGCGCGGTCGATGTCCTTGCCGCCCAGACGGTTGTTCCCCTGATGTTCGAGCACCGCCAGCCGGCCGTTGCGCGTCGAGACCACCGCGATATCCAGCGTGCCTCCGCCCAGATCAAAGACCATCCAGCGCTGGCCCCCGTCGCTGGCCGCCGACGCGCCGTAGGCGATCGCCGCCGCGATCGGTTCCTGGAGCAGCGGCGCTTCGAGGAAGCCGGCCATTTTCGCGGCCCGCCCGGTCGCATCGCACTGCAGCGCCCCGAACGCCGCCGGCACGGTGATCACCGACGCCGTCAGCTCTTCGCCGGTCGCCCGACGGACATCGGCGCGGAGGCTCTTGAGCACTTCGGCCGACAGCTCCTCAGCGCTCATGTCGCGGTTGGCCGCCGGAAAATGCAGCTTGTCCGAGAAGCCCATCCAGCGTTTGAATTCCGCCTGGGTGTTCTGCGGATCGCCAGGCCACGCGTCGTACGCCTTCTTGCCCACCAGCATGCGCCCGTTGCGGCCCAGATATACCACCGAGGGGGTCACGGTCATCAGCTCGGTGGTCTGAAAAATCCGCAGCTCCCCGCCCCGGCAGCACGCCACCGAGGAATTCGTCGTCCCCAGATCAATGCCGAAATCGATCGTGCTCATGTGGTTTCCAGTGGTCAGAAGAGAGTAGTTAGTAGTCAGTAGTCAGTAGTCAGTAGTCAGTAGTCAGTGGTCAGTGGTCAGTGGTCAATGTTGCGCGCTTGCGTGGCGTGCTGGTTGCTTCATCCCTTTTCGATGACGACCTCCGCGGTGCGGACCACCTCTCCGCCGCGCATCACCAGGGGCGACACCGTTTCGACGATCCGCATCTCGCCCTTTTTCAGTCCCGCTGCCCGTCCGGCTTCCACGGTGTCGATCACCCGAGCCGCCAGCCCCGCATCGTAAGGCATTCCGTCGAGCGAGCGCGCCTCGATCTCCCACGCCTTGAGCACATCCCCCATCTTGCGCAGCGCATGGCGCACCGGCGTCGCCCCCGCGCCCGCCGCCTCGAGCGCCGGCCCCAGCACCGTGGCCATCCGCCAGTGCTCCACCGCCAGCGCCGCCAGCTGATCCACCGTCACTTCCATCTTCATCGCCATACCTGCTCCTTCATTCCCCACCCTCGGCCAAATCCGCCACAGTCTACAGCAAGAGCGGCCGCGCCGGCGCTCACGGGCCCGTCGTGGGCCGGCCCGCTCCCGCATCCAGCCACCGCTGGTACTCCTGGATGTCCGGGGGCGTGACATGCGGCTGGACCTGCGGCGGCGGAGGCAGCGAGATCGCGGGCGGCGTGAGGTCTTCGGTCTGCCCCGGCGAAGCCAGAAATAGCGCCAGCGTCCGCGCGCCGATCGCAATCCCCACCGCCACGCCCCATCCCTGCCAGGAGCGCCGCCGCCGCGCCGCCGTCGGCCGGGGACGAAACCGCCACCGCTCCCGCTTCAGCCGCTTCCACCGCTGATCGAGGTCCCACGCCCGCGCCGTCCCGTGCGCCGCGGAGGCCGCCCGCCCCGCAACCCGCCGCGCCGTGCCATAGCGGTACATTCCTTCATACGCCTGGGACAGGTAATCCAGATATCCGGCCGCCGCCGCGCGGATCCGATACATCTGGTCTTCCGTAGCGCCGTGCCGCTCGAGCGCCGCCATCACGGGGGCGAATTTCTTGCGATGCACGCGCAGCGCGCCGTCGCACATCGGCCGCATGAACGAAATCTGCCGCGACAGCCATGCCTGGTGGACGCGCTGCTTCCACTGGTCAAACCCGCGCGTGAGGTAGTCCTCCATCCGCACCAGCAACTCGCGCCGCGCCGCTTCGCCGGGTCCAAACCGCCCCAGCACTTCCGCCGCCCGCAGCGCCACGCGCGGATCGTCCGCATCCAGCATTCGTTCACACGCCCGCTGCGCAAAACTTTCCGCAACCCGGCCCGGAACTTCCCCCAGCGCCGCCGCCACTTCCGCCGCCGTCGCCGCCTTTTCAAATTCCCCGGCACGCTCCTGCTGCTGCAATTCCGCCAGCACTGCTCCATCCGCCGCCACCGCCTCCGCCCGCGCCAGCGCCCGGGTCCACCGCCCGATCCGCCGGCCGCCGGCCTTCCTGTTCCGCACCAGCCCCATCACCGCTTGCACCATCTCCGCGCGTTTTCCGCGCCCATCGCCCAGCCACCACACCCGCGCCCGCACACGCTCCAATGGATCCGCCAGCTGCGCCACCGCCCGCTCCACTGCCATCCGCGCGCGTTCCGCACTTCCCTTGCCCGCTGCCGCCGCGGCCTCGGGCCCGATCATCACCCGCATCCGCCGCGCAGCCCGATCCACCTCCCCCTGCGTCGCCCCCGGCCCCAGCCCCAGCACCCCAAAGGGATTTCCCGCAAATTCGCGCAGCGCTCCCATAACACCTGCCTCGCTCCCATGATTCGCCGCAGTGTATCACGTCGCCCAGCCCGCCGTGCTACCATTCTCCTTTCTTCATCGACGGAATCCCGCACGCCCATGACCCGCACCATGCCCCTTCGCCTTTCTCCCGACGCCGGCTGGAACGCGCTCAATCACGAGATCGCTTCCTGCGAAAAATGCCCGCGCCTCCGCGCCCATTGCCGCTCCATCGCACAAATAAAACGCGCCGCCTTTCGCAACGACACCTACTGGGCCAGACCCGTCCCCAACCTCGGCCCGCCCACCGCACGCCTGCTCATCCTCGGCCTCGCGCCCGCCGCCCATGGCGCCAACCGCACCGGTCGCCTTTTCACCGGCGATCGCTCCGGCGACTTCCTCTTCGCCGCCATGCACGCCACCGGCTTTGCCAACCAGCCCACGAGCGTCCACGCCGCCGACGGCCTCGCGCTGATCGACTGCGCCATCACCGGCGCCGCCCACTGCGCACCCCCCGACAACAAACCCACCCCCATCGAGCTCGCCGCCTGCGCCCCGTTCCTCGAACGGACCCTCGCCCTCCTGCCTAACCTGCGCCTTCTCCTGTGCCTGGGTAAAATCGCCTTCGACACCGCCCTCGCCCTCTACAAACAAAACTCCTGGCTCCCCCGCAAAACGCCCCGCGCCCGCTTCGCCCACGCCGCCCTCCACACCTTCCCGGCCGGCCCGCCCATCCTCTGCTCCTACCACCCCTCCCAGCAAAACACCTTCACCGGCAAACTCACCCCCAAAATGCTCCAACAGATCTTCCTCACCGCCCGTGCCTTCATCGAGAGCGCTTGATCACTGCAACCGTTTGCAACGCCGGATAAACCACGGAGCACACGGAGAGCACGGAGTTTTTCAATGCATTGGTCACGCCCGCCATGCCGCCTGCACTCCGGGCCCTTCGTCAATTTTGACGCTTACCCCCACGAGGCCTACCATGGCCTTCACCAGCCATTCAGGTGTGTCCATGAGAACGAACTCTCAATATGTCCTGCTCATCGCATCCGCGCTGATCTTCGCAACAGCTTGCAGAGACGCCTCTCAGCCTGCCGCCCCCGTCACCTCCGCCGCCCCCACCACCATCGCAACCGCGACCTCGCAAACAGCCGCCCAGCCGCCCGCCAGCATCACCGTCACGCTTACCCTCCAGGGCGCATCCGCCGACGCCATCGATTCCGCCATCGCGCGCCCCCTGACCACCGCCCTGCTCCCGATCCCCAACCTCACGCACATTCAAACCCTGTGCGCCCCCGACCGATGCTCCGCCATCCTGCGCTTCGCTCGCAACGAAACTTCCTCCGCCGCGCTGCAGGCCGTGCAAACGGCTCTTGCCGGTCTCAATGCCCAGCTCCCCGCCGAATCCTCCCCTCCCCAGCTCCGCCCCGGCGAGCCCGCCGAACTGCCACGCCTCTGGCTCGCCCTCGCCAGTCCCACCGCCACGCCCGCCGACCTGACCGCGTTCGCCCGCACCCACCTCGAGGGTCCGCTTGCCCGCCTCCCCGGCGTCACCAACGTCGAACTCCTCGGCGCTGCCGACGACGTGCCCACGCTGACCGTCGATCCCGCCGCGATGACCGCTGACGGCCTCGACGCCGCCCAACTCCTCCACGCGCTCGCCGGCGCCCCCAGAACCACCGCCTCGACAGCCCCGCCATGGCAAGACACCCTCATCGCCACACGCAACGGCGCACCCATCCATCTGAGCGACATCGCCAAACTTAGCAGCGAAGTACATAACACCGGCCTCGCCACGCTCAACGATACCCCCGCAATCTTCCTGTCAATCACCACAAGTTCCGGCCAACCCACCACCGCACAAATCCACCAGATACTGCTCGACGTAGCCCCCGCGCTCCCTCCCGATACGCACCTGGATCTGCAAGCCGACCTCGCCCACGATCGCGCCCTCCTCATCGAAAGCGACGTCCCCCGCGGCCAATCCGCGGAGGCCAACGCCGACCTCCTCCATCGCCTCGCACGAATCACCCACCGTCTCGCCCCGGCATCCGCCTGCCTCGCCTTCTCCAATCCGCAACTCCCCGCCCGCCTCAACCTGCTCCTCATCAATCCCGATCATGCCCGCGCCGCCGCCGATCTCCGCAACGCCCTCGGCCCCGCCGCCACGCTTCGCGTCGCCCTCATCGGCGACGGAACCCTCGCCCCGCCCGCCATCCAGCTCGCCCTTGTCGGCCCCGATCCCGCCCTTCTCCGCCAATGGGCCCAAGCCGGCAAAACCCGTCTCGAATCCACTGCCGACGCCCCCGACCTCGCCCTCTTCCCCAGCGACGACCTCCCCTCCCTTCACCTCGCCATCGACGGCGACGCCGCCGCCAAACTCGGCGTCTCCACCGAAGACCTCTCCGACCTTCTCGCGCTCGCCTTCTCCTCCGTTCCCATCACCGCCCCCGACGGCCGGCAGGTCCAGGTCCATCTCGCCGGCGACCAGCACCTCTCCCCCGACGCCCTTCAGGCGCTCGCCCTGCCCACCGCCTCCGGCCAAACCGTTCCACTGGGCGCCCTCGCCTCGCTCACCGCCGCCACCGAACCCGCCGCCATTCTCCGTATCGATAACTCCCGCGCAATCCTTCTAACCATTTTCCTGCCAAACGGGGCCAGCCCTGAAACTATCAAATCCCATGCCCTCGCCACCTTTAGCGCCCAGCACGACGCCCTCAAACTCCCCGCCGCCTATCAGGCCATCCCTCAGTAGCGCCCGCCCCGCCGATCCGCAACGCCTCATCCATCGCGCCCTCGCACCGCTGGCGAACGCCTTTCCCCACAAGTGAATAATGAACAATCCCGCGCTGGACAGTCCCTCAAAAATAGGCCTCCTTTTACTGGACCGTCCCCCATTCCCGGGGTAAGTTCCACTTACCAACACGCAACCGCCATCGTGGAGAAGGAACCATGCACACCCGCCGCATCCTCCCCCTGATCGCCGTCGCCCTGTCCCTCACCGCCGCATTGCCCGCGCGCGCCGATTACACCCTCCTCACCTCCCTCGATCCCGCCGCCTCCAAGGGCGTCATCGAGTCCCAGGCCCACCCCGTCCTCCTCGACGGTTCGCTCTACTTCACCGGCGTCACCGGCGGCCCCCACGGCGGCGGCACCGTCGCCCGCTACGACATCGCCAGCAACACTCTCTCCATCGTCTATGGCCTGCCCGACTCCGGCCTCAATGCCTACGGCGGCGTTGCCCTCGGTCCCGATGGCATGCTCTATGGCACCACCTGGTCGGGCAACAACGTCTACCGCGTCGCCCCGGACGGATCCGACTACCAGCTCCTCCATACCTTTGACTTCGGCAACAACTTCACCGGCCCCGTCGCCTTCTCCGGAAACACCCTCTACGTCACCTCCGCCGACCTCACCTCTCACGGCGGCATCTACTCCATGAACCTCGATGGGTCCAACTTCCAAACCCTCTATAGCTACAACGGCGGTGGTCCACGTTTCGCCGGCCTCACCATCTCCGGCTCCACTATCTACGGCGTGAGGACCGGCGACATCTTCACACTCAACATCGATGGCGCCGGCTATACGTCCCTGTTCCCCCTCTCGCCTCGTCCCTATAGCGGCTTCGAAACCACCCCCATCCTTTCGGGCAACACCCTCTATGGCATGGCCTCCAGCGGCGGCGCCAACGGGGGCGGCGCGCTCTACAGCGTCAACACCGACGGCTCCGCCCTCACCGACCTCCATGACTTCGACACCGGCGCTTCCCCCGCCGACTCCCTCTACCTCGTGGGCAATACCCTCTACGGCATGACCCAGATGGGCGGCGCAAACGCCGATGGCTACATCTTCTCCATCAACACCGACGGCGCCGATTTCCAAATCCTCCACACCTTCACCGGCGGCGCCACCGACGGATACTGGCCCCGCGGCTCCTTCACCTTCGACCCCTCCACCAACACCCTCTACGGCATGACCCTCCGCGGCGGCGCCAACGACACCGGCATCATCTTCGCCCTCTCCGTCCCCGAACCCGCCTCCCTTGCCCTGCTCGTCCTCGCCACCCCGTTCCTCCTCCGCCGCCGCAGACTCCCCGCCTGAGCCCCCTGAAAATCGCCTGCGCCACTCACCGCACGCGCAACCGTCCATCCAACTCCCGCATCAACTCTCCCGCCCTCCCTCCACCCGCCGGCGCGGCGGGATACCGCCGCAGCACCGCCCTCACCACCGCCCCCGCCAGCCCCGCCAGCCGCTCCACCTCCCGCGCCCCGACCGTCCGATCATCCCCGGCAGCCAGCTCGGCCGCCCGCGCCGCATACGCCCCCGCGCCCACAATGTGTTTCACCTGCGTCGCTTTGGCTAGCGGGTGCAAAAACCCCGCCCCGGCCGCCGCCATCCCCGCCCGCGCCGCCTCACCCGCCGCCCAGCACCCCGCCTCCCGCGCCTCCCGCCCCGCCCGCATCGCCCCCCACGCCCCCTCCCGCATCCCCTTCGTCCGCTCCCCTCCCTCCGCAAACCCCCGCGCCGCCTCAATCGACGCCCGCACTCGCCTATCCCCCACCTGCTCCCCCTCAAATATCCCCAGCACCCCCCACGCACACCCCACCCCAAATCCCGCCACCGCCCGCAACTCCCCCACACTCACCTCAATCACCCGCCGTCCATCCGCCACAACATACCCTCCGCAAGTCCGCCCCGCCCACTGTGGAAGAAATGCCGCAAACGAGTCATACAAAGCAATGCCTTGGCGCGTCGGCCGCCAAATGCGCTTCCGGTTGCGGTCCATACTTCCTGCTTGACATTCGCCAGCTGCGCCGGCCGCCAAACAGCGTTTCTTGCGCGGGCTCTCGCGTCAGCTCACATCTACTCGGCGTCTCTTACCCTGAACAAAGCCGACCAGTTCGTCCCGCACCGCAGAGTCCCTCGACTCAAACCCCGCCCTGATTTCGTCCAAGGCAAATGCGCTTGGCGTCAGCAGCGGATGTGAAATGTGCATGCTCTTGGCCCATTGGTCAATCCTTAGCTTCCCACTCTTAAATTCATCTACTTCATCAAGAAAGTCCTTCAATTGCTTCTTGCTCTTGGAAATATTGAAGGTCTTCTCAAGCAATGAACAATTGCCCAAAGAGTTGATCGCGGTCAGCAACGCGTCGTACTTCGACTGGTCGCCTGCTGCGGCGGTTTTAGCGCGCTCGTCGTAAAGCGCGTAGGCAACCAAGTGGTCAACTTCACATTCCGGTGATTTGCTGCTGGTGCGCAAAGGAATCTGAGACATCTTCCAACGCTCCGCATCAATACGGTGCCAGATCCACAACAAATCGCGGAAGGCGGAGACGGCACCTCTCGCATTCACGCTTACCGTGTTGATGTATGCGGTTGCATCGTCTGCAGTGTCCGCCACGATTTCCTCGGCTACCCTTTCAAGAACTCCCAAAACCTCAATGCTGGTTTTGGACGCAGCGATGGCTAGAACTTTCGAATTAAGCAGCTTTGCGTATTTTCGAGCAGATTCGCCCGACTTGCTCGACCACCGCCCCGCCCAGCTCGAACCGAACAGCCATCGTTCCGCGACTGAATCGAAAATCCTCCAGATAGATTTCTGAAAGGCGTCACGATCGAGTGTTTTCATTTCGCGAGAGGCGCTCCACTCTGTGGCAAGGTAAAGCCAAGCCCACAGCACGGCGATGGAATATAAGGAATCGAATTGTCCACCCGGACCAAATTTCAGGCCGCGTTCTTTGACGCGGTCAAGTCCATCCATCATCGCGATGCGGACGAGCTTCCACCTCTTGGAAAGCTCCTCTGCCATCGGCTGAATAGTTGCACCACGCAAGAGGTCCTTATTTGCCAAGAGTTGGCCTTGGTTGCAGACGACCGACCAGAGAAATGACGCGGCCATTACGAGCTCGTCGATGTCGAGCTTGACACCACGGTCCCACAGTTCATCTCGCAGTTTCTCGAAGCACTCTCCTGCCGGCGTGTCGCCCGTAAGTTCAGGTTTCCATCCGACCTTAAGCCAGGCGAGGGTAATTTCTTGCCTTGTCAGCGTTCTGCCAGCTGTATTGAGGCGGGTGAAGATCGTCACAATCGCGTCGTTGTAGGCATCTTCCGTCCACACGTCCCTGTCGAATTCCCTGAGTTCCAAAAATGTTACTTTCTCCGTCTTCACGTCTCGAAGCGTGCTCATCAGTTCACCCGTCGGCGCCAAAAGCTTGTCCACCTTGCCCGTAGGCACGCCATTTTCCACGTACAGCTTTTGTGCCTCATCGCGGAATTGCTTCTCTTTGATAAGGGGATTTGGACTTACAGCAGCCCAGAGTCGGCTGAGTCGAACGAACCTCCCGACGTTCTGACCCGCCGCTGATCGTTCGAGAGGCTCCTCGTAGGTTGCACCTCTGTTCCACTTCGATTGTCCATCGACTGAGTCGGTGATGACCCACTTCAGAACATTGCGGTAGTCAATTGATTGCACATTCCCAACCCTCTCATACTCTGTCAAAAATCCGTCTGTATCAAAGCACAGACTTCCCTTCGACCAATGTGCATACTTCGGTGAGCGGCCCCTCCGGCGAATGTCCTGAAGCTCTTGTTTCCACTCGCGGTCCTCAAGTTTAAATCCCCAGCCGTCGCCTCCAAGTGCAAGCAACAAACTCTGCAGACGTTGTTGGCCATCGAGGACCATGTGGAAGGATGCCGGCGGATCTTTCCTGGCAACTACGGTTCCATTACCCTCGTCCGTGCGGTCCACGACTTGCCAAAACTGGCGATGAGGAATTCGTTGGAGTTCATCCGGGCCTGCTTTCCACATTAGAAGCGTACCGAAGGGCCACCCACGAATAATAGAGTCGACCAATAGCGTAACTTGGTTGGGAGTCCACACATACGGTCTCTGTAGGTCAGGAATCAGGATCGTCGCTCCGTCGCCACTTTTAGACCTCTCAAGTAAGATATGTAGATCTTCACACTTCTGCTCGTAAATATTGGCCATGAGCATCGCTCCTAGAGTAAGCCGAGGGCAAAGCAGAACAATATCCTGCGACGAGACCTCGCTCAACGCAGGACTATTTCGCAACTTGCGCCTGCCGTCTCCGGCATTGGGACAGCCCCCAGTACCCGCTACGAGCGCTTGGTCGACCGGACGTTCAAGGGCCGCGACCTTGAGTGCCATCGCCCCGATCCCGGATTTTCCGGGAACTTTCCTCTCGCCCCATGCGTTCTGTCTATGCGACGCCCCAACTTTCAGCCCTCGGCCTCAGCCGACACTGGCCGCGTCCCACCGGGAGAAGAATATGCCAAAATCCCCCCAAACCCTCGCAGGTCCCCTTGCGCCGTTTACCCAAAACCCCCGACCTGCTCTGCGCACGCGTCATGCAAAAACAAGTGAGCGCCTTGAGCGCCTTGCCCTTCGACGTTCCCAAACGCCCCAATCCCAACACCTTTCAAAAATCAGCAAAAGTCAAAAAAATGAGCGCCTTGCCCCCCGCTTGAGCGGCTTGCCCCTCCCCCATG
>DASZTO010000078.1:0-32889 GCA_035548175.1 Phycisphaerae bacterium
GACGAACCAACTCCGCCACATCCACGCACCAGACACTCTGCGTCGCGCGGCTGATCTCAAGGCCGTTGCGCTCGAAGATGCCCTCCAGCCGGTACAGCGGCAGGTAGTCGGCGAACTTGCTCGTCACGATGTACGCCAGGACGGGGTGTTGGCGCGGCAGGCCGGCAGTGGCTTGAGCATCAAATCGTTTTGCGAACGGGAGCGGCTGCGGTATCAGAGTTATTTTCTCTGGAAGCGCAAGTGCCGGGACGAGCCTGGTTCGGCGGAGAAGGGGATGACGTTTGCGGCGGTGGTCGGAGGGGTTGTCGACGATCGTGCTGGACGGGTTGGGGCCGGGCGGGCAGGCGGGGGGCTGGTCGAAGATTGAGAATTTCATCGGGTTCCGTCGGGGTTGTCGGGGGCGGAGCTGGCCACGGGCGGCGCGTTGGGCCGGCGTTACACAGGGGCGGCCCGTTGGGCGGGCGCTAGACGGGGCGGCGCATGGGCGGGGTTATGTTTGGGGGGGTTCGGCGAGGATCCAGTTTCGGAGGCGGAGGGTTTGGCGGGTGAGGGGGAGGCGGGTGGGGCAGACGTAGGAGCAGAGGCCGCAGGCGATGCAGTGGAGGGCTTCGCGTGCGGGGCGAGCGCGGAGGGGGTCGGGTGTCGTTGGCAAGCCGCCTCCTCCGGTGGGGGTGATGGGGGCGGTGGCGATGAAGTGTTGGGCTTTATTGGCGAGGTCGAAGAGGTGGATGGGGATGAGGGAGGTGGGGCAGACGTCGACGCACCATCCGCAGGCGATGCAGGGGTGGGGCGTTTCGCAGACCGGGGGTTGGCGGACGGCGATGGCATCGGTCCAGGGGGTGATGGTGGCGAGGAGTGGGTCGACCTCTTCGCCGGCGAGCATGCCATTGAGGATGATCTGGCGGTTGTCGATGGAGATATGGTGATGAGAGAGGAGTTCAGCGACGGGTTGGCCGATGCGAGCGAGGGCGAAGCGAGCGTCCGGGGGGGAGTTGGGGGGAGCGGAGGCGCGGTCGAAGAAGAGCTGGAGGGGGCGGTGTGAGAAGGGCTCGCCGGCGCGGACGTAGCGACCGAAGGCCCAGGCGGTGACGGGGTCGAGGAAGACGCGTCCGGCGCGGGAGGGGAGGTGTCCGACCTGGAGGCGGCGACCGAAGAGGGTGCGGGCGAGGGGGGTGGGGTGTGCCTGGGGGTAGCGGTTGAGGAGTGGGCGGAGTTCGTAGGCGACGGATTCGTGTCCGGGGCGGTGTCCGCGGGCGTTTTTTTTCCAGATGCGGCGTGTGGGGGCGTCGTGTTTATCGAGGACGACGAGGACGGTTTGGGCGCGGAGGGCGCGCTGGATGGCGGAGAGTCCCGCGCGGAGGTCTTCGAGGGCGAGGGCGGTGAGGGCGGCGCCGGTGGCGAATTCGGGCTGTGTGGGCAGGAGGTTGAGGACGAGGTCGCGGCAGCGGCGATGTTCGAGGTCGCGGAGCTGATCGACGAGGGGGGGGAGGATGTCGGAGGTGCGTGCGAGGTGGAGGGAATCGAGGAGCTGGAGGAGATCTTCGCGGGAGTGGGGAGCGCGGGCGGATTGTTCGTGGGGGAGGTGCGGGGGGATGGCGGGTGCGTCGAGGAATTCGCGGGGGGTCCAGGCGGGGGGCCCGAAGACGAGTCCGCCGGGCATGCGGCGGGAGCGGGTAAGGAGGGCGAGCATGGGGGCATGGTAGGGGAGGCGGGAGGCGAAACGCAAAAGTCAAAACTCAAAACGCGAAATGCAAAACGGGCAACGTGAAACTTGAGGGGGAGGGCGCGGGGCGTGGGGGCGGGAATTGAGTTGCTTCCTTGGCCGGGGTTCGCTACAACAGGATGAGCCTCTGCTGTGTTCGTGCTAACGAGGTCCTCAGTGGCTTCGGACCGATGAGCATCACCAAGGGCCCCGAGAGGTGGACTGACGGACAGGCCTCCCTGCACGCCCGTTTTCGGACGGCATGTGTGCGGACTAGTCGTGGAAGTCTCGAAACGCTTCTCCGCGCGGCCCGCCCTGTTAATCAGGGTTCGAAACCTCACCTCGTCACGGCACCATGTGGAGGCTTTTTTTATGCGCCTGGCGCGGCGTGTGGAACGGGGATGACGAATGCGGCGAGTTGCGGCGATGGCGGCGGTGTTGATGGGGGCGTTGGGGGCGATGGGGGCGGCGTCGCGGGGGTCTGCGCCTGGGGGCGGTGGGGGGAATGTGGTGGGCGGGGCGGTGACGCGCGGGGGAGTGACGATGACGCTGCCGGCGAATTGGACGGCGGATCCTGCGCCGGCGCGTGGCGGTGATGCGAGCAGCCGGCGGACGGTGCTGGTGGCGCGGGCGCCATCGCGGGACACGGACGACACGGGGGAGTATCAGGCGGTGCTGGCGATATCGGCGGAGCCGGGGTCGAGTTTTGATGCGGGGGCGCAGCAGGCGCGGCTGGCGCAGGACAGCAATTTTTCGAACTATCAGGTGGCGGAGAAGCCGACGCCGGTGAAAATCGCGGGGAGGGAGGCGGTGACGTTCGGGGGGACGTTCACGCTGGGGCCGCTGAAGTTGCGATCGCGGCAGTACATGCTGACGAAGGACAACACGCTGTATGTGGTGACGTTCACGTGTCTGGCGTCGCAGTGGGAGAATTACATTGGGGGGATCGAGGGGAGCGTGCGGACGCTGGCGTTGCCGGAGGGGAAGTAGCGGTGGCGTGCGGGGGATGGCGTGAAGTTTGGGAAAGCAGCGAATCGAGGGGGGCATCTCCCGCGAATTCGCGTGCGTCGCTACAATCCTGGTCAAGAATGGCGGTCGAGAATCCTGGTCGAACGGAGGATGCAATGGGATATGAAGCGGAACTTGCGTATGCGGACCTGGCGGCGAAGCTCAATGGGATCGGTCAGGCGCATGTGTTTACGTTTTGGGCGCAGCTGACGCCGGAGCAGCAGGCGGATTTTGCGAAGCAGTTGTCGTCGCTGGACTGGGACTTGATCGCGAAGCTGGTGGACACGGTGGTGAAGCATCCGCAGAAGTTTGAGTTGCCGGCGGGGGCGGGGGCGGTGGAGCCGGCGCCGTATTATGCGAACGATCCGTCGGATGGGGGGGAGAAGCGGAAGCTGCGGGAGGCGTTCGGGCATGGGGAGCAGCTGCTGCGAGAGGGGAAGGTGGCGGCGTTCGTGGTGGCGGGCGGTCAGGGGACGCGGCTGGGGTGGGAGGGACCCAAGGGGACGTTTCCGGCGACGCCGGTGAAGCACAAGACGCTGTTTCAATGTTTTGCGGAGTATCTGCTGGCGGCGGGGAATCGGTATGGGAGGGACATTCCGTTTTACATCATGACGTCGCCGCAGAATGATGAGGCGACGCGGGAATTCTGGGCGGCGAACAATTATTTCGGGATGCGCAAGAGCAACGTGATGTTTTTCCCGCAGGACCAGATGCCGGCGATCGGGTTTGACGGCAAGGTGCTGCTGGAGGCGAAGGATTCGCTGGCGTTGTCGCCGAACGGGCATGGGGGGTCGCTGATGGCGTTGTGGAAGTCGGGGGCGATAGCGGACATGAAGAAGCGTGGGATCACGCAGATTTCGTATTTTCAGGTGGACAATCCGATCGTGCGGTGCGTGGATCCGCTGTTTGTGGGGCTGCACGATATGGATGGGGCGCAGATGTCGTCGAAGATGCTGCCGAAGGCATATCCGAAGGAGAAGCTGGGGAATTTTGCGATGATCGAGGGGAAGATGTCGGTGATCGAGTATTCGGACTTGCCGGATGAGCTGGCGGAGCAGCGGTTGGCGAATGGGGAGCTGCGGTTTCGGGCGGGGTCGATTGCGTTGCATGCGATCCGGGTGGATTTTGTGGAGGAGCTGAATAAGGAAGGGTTTGGGCTGCCGTTCCATCGGGCGGAGAAGAAGATTCCGCACATCGATCTGGCGACGGGGCAGGCGGTGAAGCCGGAGAAGCCCAATGCGGTGAAGCTGGAGACGTTTGTATTCGATGCGTTGCCGCTGACGCAGCGGAGCATTATTTATGAGACGAACCGTCTGGATGAGTTTGCGCCGATCAAGAATGCGGAGGGGGTGGATTCGCCGGCATCGAGCGTGGCGACGACGACGCAGCGGAACGCGATGTGGCTGGAGGGGGCGGGGGCGGTGGTGCCGCGGAAGAAGGATGGGACGGCGGACTGTTTGATCGAGATTTCATCGCATTTTGCGTTGTATGGATCGGATGTGGTTGCGAAGCGTGGGCAGATTCCCCCAATTGCCCCAGGTTCCGCGGTCTACCTCGACTGAAGGGCAAAATCGCAGGGGGAGGTTCGTGATCGGCAATCCCGGGGCGGGCGGCGTGCGTAAAGCCTTGTGAACCACCGATCTCACGAGGCCTGTCCAACGTGTCGCTTGCAACGCTTGATTCTCCGGTCTGTTCCCCCCCGGCGCGGGGCGTGGGGCGTGTTGCATCGGGGCAGGAGAGGGGCGAAGATGGCGGGTTTGCGGCGGCGGGGGCGGGGGTCACAGGCGCCGCCGCGGTGCCCGCCAGGAGAATTTCCGCTGTGAGCCGGTCCCGTCCAGAAAGCGCGCAACTATTTGAGAATCTGCAACGTATAGCGCGAGGTGAACACGCGGCGTTGGCCCAGGTGTATGACCTGATGGGGAGCGTGGTGTTTTCGCTGGCGGTGCGGATGCTGCGGGACAGGTCCGGGGCGGAGGATGTGACGCAGGACATCTTCTCGCAGGTGTGGCGTCAGGCGGCGAATTATGACACGTCGCGGGGGAGCCCGGAGGCGTGGATCATGATGATCGCGCGGACGCGGATATTGGATCGGCTGCGGTCGCGGAGCGCGGGGATCGTGCTCAAGCCGGTGGGGGACAACCTGCCGGACGCGCCGGACGCGGAGGACTGGCCGGATGATCTGGCGGTCTCGCGAGAGGATGCGGCGAACGTGCGGCGGTGTTTGTCGGAGTTGCCGCAGGATCAGAAGCATGCGATAGAGCTGGCATTTTTTGACGGGCTGACGCACGTCGAGATATCGGAGAAGCTGAATGTGCCGCTGGGCACGATCAAGACACGGATCCGGTTGGGTCTGCTGAAAATCCGCGACCGGCTGAAGGAGCTGATGGGCGAGCCGCCCGTGGCCGAGCCGCTGGCCGCCGAGGAGTGAACACCATGGAAACGATGACCGAAGAGCTGTTGAACGCGGCGGCGTGTGAAGCGATGGGAGCGAACACGGCGGCGGAGAGCGTGGCGTATCAGCAGCAGTTGTCGGGCGCAGATGAGGGCGTGCGGCGGACGGATCGGGAGCTGCGTCAGACGGCGGCGCGGCTGTCGGCGGCGAGCCCGCACCTGAATCCGCCGGCGGACCTTCGGGCGCGGATTCTCGAGGCGACGGCGCCGGCGACGTTCAACATGGAAGCGTATCGCAAGGCGACCGGGGACAGCGGTCGTTTTTATCGCTGGGGCTTTTATGCGGCGATGCTGTTTCTGACGGCGGGGGCATATTACAACATCGCGCTTCAGGGCAAGCTGAAGCAGGCGAACAGCGCCGTGGCGGCGGCGACGAGCCAGGTGAAGGATCGCGATGCGGCGCTGCGAGCGTTTGTGAATCCCAACACGACGGAAGTGCGGCTGATCGATCAGAATAGCGGCAAGACGTACGGCAAGGCGCTGGTGGACGCAAAGGCCCACACGGCGGTGGTCATCCTGCCGGACAATCTGGTTCCGCCGAACCAGACGGCGAGTTTTTCTTACAACAACCAGACGTATAACACCGTGCTGGTGCGGACGTCGGGCTATGGGATCGATACGCCGGCGGGCAAGCCGCTGGACGCGATCCTGCATGTGAACAACGTGCAGCCTGATCCGCACGTGGCGCAGGTCGGTTACTGAAGCGCCCTGGAAACCCCACAGCCCCCCCCCACGGCGCAGAAAAAAGCGTGACCTCCGCGGTCACGCTTTTTTTATGGTCGCTCAGGCGATGCCATCAGGCCGCCTGGTTGAGCAGGGGAGCCGTGGCATTGGCGTCCCCGCCCGATGGCGGCCCGCAGGCCGCGCTGTCCGGAATGAACATCCGCGCGCCTTGAGCGGATCGGCCTTTGGCCGAGGATTGGCGGGACGCCGATGCCGCCAAAGAGGGCCGCGCGAACGTTGCGATATTTTATGGACGCGTGCTGGCGGCGGGGCGGGTGGTTTGGGTGGTCGATGGGAGCGGGGGCAGGGCGAAGATGTCGGCGGCGACGGCGAGGGCGGAGGTGAGGATCGCCAGCAGGAACAGGGTGGCGGCGACGCGGCGGTTCCAGGGAAAGAAGCGTTTTTCGGGCATCGGCTACTCCGGGGGCCAGGGGTAGCGTTCGGCGGCGGCCCACTCGGAGGCGATGCGGACCCAGAGTTCGTGGTCGGCGGCGGTGAACTGGAGGCCGCGGCGTTCCAAGACGATGCCGGCGATGTCTTCGAGCTTTTCGAAATCTGCGCGGGCGATGCCCTTGTCGGTGACCCATGCGAAGGAGGGCACGAAGCGCGGGGGTCGTGGGGCGATGATGTGGGAGGCGAAACCGACGACGGAGCCGGTGGAGAGGTAAGTGCCGATGCCGAGTTTTGCGTGGTCGGCGATGAGTGCGCCGAGGAATTGGCGTCCTGTGGGTTCGTCGGCGCCGTTGAGGGGCATGCGGATTTCGCCGTAGGTGTTTTTGAGGTTGCTGGTGGTGGTGCCGGCGCCGAGGTTGGCCCATTCGCCGATGATGGAGTTTCCGACGAAGCCGTGGTGCTGTTTGTTGGCGTGCCCGAGGAAGAGCGCGTTGGAGATTTCGCCGCCGACGCGGGTACCGGGGCCGAGCGTGGAATCTTCGCGGATGTCGGCGCCGGTGCGGATGAGGCATCCGGGGCCGATGTAAACGGGGCCGGTGATGACGGCGTTGGCGCGAATGACGGCATCGCGTTCAATGATGATGGGGCCGGCCTGGGCGTCGAGGAGGGCGCCGGGCCAGATTTTGACGCCCTCGGCAACGTGGACGTTTTCCGGGTCGAGGACATGCACGCCGGGATAGAGGAGGCCGGCGCTGGCGGGTCCGAGGCGGCGGAAATCCTCGATGATGGCGGCGCGCTGGTGTTCGAGAAGCTGCCAGGGGCGGTCGATGAGGCGGCCGGGACCGGCGGCGGAGAGGCGTCGCACTTCCGGGAGGATGGATTCGAGGGTGGCGGGCTCGTGGAGGCGGGCGGGGTCAATGCGCCCGGCGAGTCGGGGGGAGAGGTGGATCCAGACGACGGTGGAGGCGGAGAGGCCGGCGGTGTCTGGCGGGGGGGTCTCGAAGCGTTCGGCACCTTGGAGCAGGAGCCAGCGGGCGTTGATCAGCAAGAGGCCATCGGAGGGGGCGAGGGTGGGGTTGACGGGGAAGGGGGAGCGGAGGCGGGCGGCGTCGGCCATGGCGGGGCGGAGGAAGATGCCGGCGAGGGGTCGAGGTTTCGAGTCTTCGGCGGTGGGGAAGAGGTTTCGGGCGAGGCGTTGGCCGAGGGTAAGGCCGCCGACGCGCAGGTCGCTGACAGGCCGGCTGTACGTGAGGGGGTACAACCGATCGACTTGCGAATCTTCAAACAAATAGACGGGAGGAGTCGATGGCATGGTGGGCATCCTAGCAGGTGGTCTTATCGGTTCAACTGGGCTTGGGCGTCACTGCGGAGGCTGGAGGGCCGGTGTGGCGGCCGCCACCTCGAGGGAGGGCATGCGCGGTGGCGTTTACGAGCAGGGATGGAGCGCCTATCATGTTCCGCCCATCAATAAGGAATTTTCTATGCGTGCTTTAGTTGTTGGTTCACTGGCGTTGGCAGGGTTCGCGGGGTCGCTGACGGGATGCGTTGGCGACATTACGCTGCACGGCGACCCGTATTATGAGCGGCACTATGATCGTCGCGTGTATGTCGAGTCGCCGCCGCCGCAGCCGGTGTATGTGGCGCCGGCACCGGGTTATGCGCCGCCTCCGCCGATGTATGTGCCGGCCCCGCCGGGCGCCGCGGCCGACGTGGCGCCGCCGCCAGTGGTGGTGGAGGAAGCTGCGCCGGCGCCGGTCTACGAGGTCGTGCCGGCGCCGCCTGGGCCGGGGTTCCTCTGGGTCGGTGGTTATTGGACGCATCCGGGCGGGAGGTGGTCGTGGGTTCGGGGGCATTATGAGCGGCCGCCACGCGCGGGAGCGGTGTGGGTGGCTCCGGGGTGGGACCATGTGGGCGCAAGTTTCCGGTTCCGCGCCGGGGGCTGGCGTTGAGGCGGGCGCGGGTGCGACCGGCTATTGGCCGGAGAGCGCCCGGTGGACGGCCGGGGCGATGGCGTCGGCGTGATGAGTGATGGCGGCGATTTTGCCCTGGGTGTCGATGAGCACGAAGGTGGGCAACTCGCGCACCTCGTAGACCTGGGCGGCGAAAGCGCCCGGGGCGCCGAGGGGACCGATCCAGGCGTTGGTCCAGGGCATGGCGTGGGCCTGGACGTAGGTGCGGGCGGCGGCTTCCTGGTCATCGGTGGAGAGCGAGACGATTTCGAGGCGGCTGCGGCGTCCGCCGGCGGGGCCGAGGGTGTCGAAGATTTTCTTGAGCGGGACTTCCTGGGCGCGTGAGGGGGCGGAGGTGGAGGCCCAGAATTCCAGGAGGACGACATCGCCGCTGCCGGCGGGGCGAGGCTGCCAGAGCGAGGAGAGGGTCTCGGCTTTGCCATCGAAGCGGACGAGGAGGAAATCGGGAGCGGGCTGGCCGGTGAGCTTTGCGTAGGCGGGTTGTGGGGAAAGTGCGCCCAGGTCGAGGATCTGGTCGGGAGCGTTTGGCGGGGCGGGAGGTACGGTGAAGGGGTACTGGACGTCGCCGAAGCGGAGGCGGTAATCGCCGGGCTTGATGCTTTCGATGCGCAGGGAGCCGTCGTCGCTGAGGACGGGGTGATCGTGATGTGCGGCGGCGGCGGTTTGTGCGGCGAGGAAGGCGGCGCCGGCGGGACTTTGACGCCAGGTGTCGTAGAACGCCTGGCGCTGGCTGTTGGTGGACATGTGGAAGTCGGGGGGGAGGGTGACCTGCGGCAGGGGAAGGACGGGTTCGATGATGGCGGGGGAATCGGCGGCGGCGGCGGGCGGGTTGGTGAGTTTGGCGACGACGGTTCGTCCGCCGCCGCCGAGGGTGATGGAGATGCGTTTGCCGGGCTGAAGCTGGACGCTTTCGGCGGGGGCGCCGGGGCCTGTGACGACGGCTGCGCCGGCGATCATGTGGGGGATGCGGAAGTAGCCCTTGGAATCGGTTCGTCCGGCGCCCTGGAAGGCGGGTAGCCCCGCGCCGGCGCTGCCGTGGGCGGTGACCCAGGTGCCTGCGGCGGCGAGGCGGGAGCCCTGGCGGAGCGTGCCGTCGATTTCGGCCCAGGGGGTCAGCTTGAAGGAGCCAAGGGCGGCGTCGGGTTTGATGGGGGCGCAAAGGTAGCCGGCGTCGCCCTGGGCGAGAAGCAGGAGGTCGGCGGAGCGCGGTGAGAAGGCGAATCGGCCGGCGGCGTCGGTGGTGGCGACATCGGCGGGGTGCTGTTGCAGGGCGTCGGGGGAGAGGAGCTGGGTGAATTCGGCGGGAGGGGAATTGGCGGCGGCGCGGGGGTCGCCGAGTTCCAGCAGGCGGACGGAGACGTTGGGCGCGGGGCGGCCGGCGGCGTCGGTGAGGGTTCCGCCGATGCGGTCGCCATGGGTGAGCGTGAGGGTGAGGGCGTGCTGTTTGCCGTCGAGGGGTATGGGTGCGGTCTGGGCGGGCTGGATGTCGGCGCCGGCGACGCGGAAGAGGAGGGCGTCGTGGGCCTGGGTTTCGGTGTAGGAGAGGTCGCCGGCTTTGTCGCGGTGCAGGGCTTCGGCGGGCAGGGGCTGGGGGTCCCAGAGGGTTTGTTTGCCGTCGACGACGCCGCGGGTGATGGAGAGGCCTTTGATCTCGCCGGTCGGGCCGCCGGCTTGCTGAAGATGCAGGAGGATGGGGGCCTGGGGCACGAGGGTGATGTGGTTGTCAGCCTTTGGCTTGATCTCGACGGCGTCGCGGGCGAGGAAACCGGGGGCGGTGACATGGGCGCGGACGACGGCGGCGGGGGCATCATCCCATTCGACCAGGCCGTTGGCGGCGCTGGTGAGCGAGACGCCGAGGTCGAGGGATTCGGGCAGGCCGACCCAGCCGACGGGCCGCAGGGTTGCGCCGGCGATGGCTTTGCCGTGCTGATCTTCGATGCGTGCGACGAGGGGTTCACCGGGGCCGAGGACGACGGTCGCGCCCATGGGTCCGTTGACGGGAAACTGTACGACGCGCGGGGCGAAACCCTTGGCTTGCACGAGGAGATGGACGTTGCCTTGTGCGAGTCCGATGGTGGTGCCCGTGGGGGCGATGGGGACGGGCTGCGGTTGGGCCGATGGGGTGGCGGGTGTTTCGGTGTGGCCGACGACGGCGACGGCGGCGTTTGGCAGGGGATTGCGGGAGCCGTCGGTGACGGTGAGTTTGACGGGCTGGGCGTGGGTGAGGCGCAGGATGGCGCGGCCTGCGAGGAGGTCGGCGACGGGGATTTGCTCGGGTTGGACGGCGGCGGGGAGTTGGAGGTCGGGCGCGTAGGCATAGACGGGGAGCGCGGCGGCGGGCGTAGCCGACTCGGGCGCGCGCCACAGGCCGTCCTTGTCTGAGAGGGACCAGTCGGCGGTTTTTGAAGGTGCCGCCTCGACCTTGACGAGCGCGCCTGGCACAGGGCGTCCCTGTTCGTCGACGACTTTTCCGGAGAAATCAGCCCAGGCGGAGGCGCCGGACACCGCCGCGATAGCCACCAGCGTTCCGATGTAGCTGCGTCGCATGCGGGCGACTCCTTCCCGTCCGTTAAGTCAGAAACAGGCCAATATCGACGGCAAAGCGTCTGGCGAGGATGCGTGCGTAGGTCAGACCAATTTTGCGTTCGCCGCGCAGGACTTTTGAGCCGACGGTGCGTTCTCCCAGCAGTGTACCGAGATCGGCGGCGGTCATCTGATGCTGGTCCATGAGAAAGCGCAGCGCCTCGACACCCGACAGCTTTTTGCTGCGCATGTCATGGTGATCTTTTTCGTAGGCTTCCACAAGCGTTGCGAGGGTGTCGAGATAGAGCTCCTGCTCATCGGTAAGATCATGGCCGGCGAGCGCGTCAATGACTTCGAGTGTGTTGGCGTAATCCACCTCATCGTGGATAGCCCGCGGCATGAAGGTGTTGACGAGACCGGCGTAATCCCCGGGCAATTTTTCGAAGCGGATCGCTGTCAGTGTATTCCTAGCCGCGCCTTCCATAACTCTTTGTTGCATTCCGCGTGAGTGAGAAGGAAAAAGAGAAAAATGCGTCCCAGGATGCGTTTGGCGGTTCCGTTTGGACCCGCCACCGACCGCTCATAGTGTACCGCGGTCAGCCTTCCAGTGGCTGCGATGGAGACGACATGCCACGAAGGGGTTCTATTCCGGGTAACAATCCACCATGGCGGCATTCCCCGCCTCCCCCCCCCCCCCCACGCTCCCTCACGGTCGCGTCTCGGAGGTTTACCCGGATCGAGAACTACACCCCACGGAGGCAGCGGCCGGGGCGAAACCCTCGTGCAGTCGGGCGTCCTGTTTGCCCGATAATTGTTTTATGAACCCGCAGCTTTCGATCGTGGTGGCTACGCACAATCGCGGGCCGGTGTTGGTGGAGTGTCTTCGGCGGACGCTGGGCAATGGGCTTCCGCGGGGGGCGTTTGAGGTGCTGGTGGTGGACAATGCGTCCACAGATGGGACGGCGGAGCTGGTGGCGCGGCAGTTGCCGGAGGTGACGCTGATCCGGCGGGAGCGGAATCGGGGACCGGTGGCGAAGAATTTCGCGATCGAGCGGGCGCGGGGGGAATTTTTGCTGCTGCTGGATGATGATGCGTTTCCGCATCCGGGGACGGCCGCGCAGATGTTGCGCCATTTCCAGGCGGACCCGCAGTTGGGGGCGGCGGTGCTGGATGTGACGCTGCCGGATGGGGCGAGGGAGGCGTCGGCGTATCCGGACGTGTTTATCGGGGCGGGGACGGGGTTGCGGCGGTCGGCGCTGGAGGCGATCGGGGCCTGGCCGCACATGTTGCCGGGGCATTTTTTCATGCAGGCGGAGGAGTACGATCTTTCGTTTCGGCTTGTGAATGGGGGATTCACGGTGCGGCGGTTCGGGGATTTGCCGCTGACGCATTTGAAGACGCCCGGGGCGCGGATCGCCGCGCGGACGACGCGGCTGGACGTGCGGAACAATTTGTTTTTGCTGGCGCGGTATCTGCCGGAACCGTTGTGCCACCAACTGGCGGCGGATTGGCTGGATCGGTATTTCCGGATGGCTTGCCGGCGTGATCGGGAAGCGGGCGATTCCAAGGGGCAGGCGCACAAGAAGGCGTTTTTACAGGGGGCGGCGGCGGGGCTGGCGCGATGGGGAGCGGAGCGGGATCATCATCGGCACCTGCTCTCGCCGATGGCGGTGGAGAAAATTTTCAAATTCAACGTGATCCGGGCGCGGCTGGCGCTGGCGGCCCGGACGCACCGTACGCGGCGGATCGTGCTGGCGGATTACGGGAAGAACCTGCTGGCCTATTGGCAGGCGGCGCGGGAGCTGTCGCTGGAGGTGGTGGCGGTGGCGGACGATCGGTTGGCGGATGTCGGCGATGGGGCCGATAATTACCGGGGAACGCCGCTGGTGACATGGGCGGGGCTGCGGGAAGGCTGCGGGAAGCTGAGGGCGCCGGCGCTGGTGGTGGTGGCGAATATGAATCCGGTGCAGGGGCCGCGGCGGGCGGCGGAGTTGCGGCGTACGCTGGGGTCGCCGGTGGTGGATCTGTTCGAGGGGTCCGGGGTGATACCGCAGAATTGGCGCAGGGATGCAACAGCGCTAAACGGTTCTTGACACCGCAACTTCGATTATTATCATTCAATCGGGGGGGCTTCTCCTCCGCAAAGCACCTGGGCAGGGGTGCGGCGTGGCGGATGCCCCTGGCGGAGAGACACATGGCCCAGGAACCGGCACGTCTGAAGATCACGCGCAGCGACGACAGCGACACTGTGCAGGTGGAGTTCACGACGCGCAAGATTCTGGATGAGGGGAACATCGCGGAGATCGGCGAGCAGTTGACGGCGCTGATCGAGAAGGAAGAGAAGCCCAAGATCATCATTTCGTTCGCGGCGGTGGATCATCTTTCATCGGCAGCGCTGGGGACGTTGATCACGATCAACAACAAGGTGAAGCAGAAGGGTGGGCAGTTGCGGTTGTCGGACATCAACCCGCAGATTTACGAAGTATTCCTGATTACGAAACTCAACAAGCTGTTCCGCATCTATCCGACGGTGAAAGACGCGCAGGACAGCCTTCAGCCGGCCTGAGCCACCGGCATTTTTCAGCTACAGGGGCGGTCGC
Organism: Phycisphaerae bacterium; assembly: GCA_035548175.1. GTDB lineage: Bacteria > Planctomycetota > Phycisphaerae > WQYP01 > WQYP01 > CALCHA01. The sequence continues at coordinate 13,371 of DASZTO010000078.1, forward strand.
CGCTTACCTTTCCCCCGCGTCCGTCCGATATCTTCACCAGGAGGAATGGATTCCTTCGCACCGCGAGGTTGCATCCATGCCTCCCGAAACACACGGCGGCCCGATGAAGCGAAACCGTCCCAGCAAGCTGAAGCTCGCCCAGACGCCCGACGGGGAGCAACCCTGGATTTCGGTGGAATTTTGCAGTTGCCTGAACCGGGCGCGCACGGTCGAGTGCGAGATACTCGATGCGTGCAAGCTGCATCAGTTCGCCGAAGAAGACCTTTTCGCCATCAAGCTGGCGCTGGAAGAGGCGCTGGTGAACGCGGTGAAGCACGGCAACAAGCTGGACCCTGAAAAAATCGTGCGCATCCAGTACCGGGTGAGCAACCACCGGGCGGACATCGTGGTGGAGGACCAGGGGGGCGGATTCGATCCGGCGGCGTTGCCGGATCCGACGACGGACGAGAACCTGGAGATGGCGTCGGGGCGGGGCATTCTGCTGATGCGGTACTACATGTCGTCGGTGGTGTTCAACCCGCAGGGCAACAAGGTGACGCTGACGAAGTTCAACGACAATTTTCGTCCCACCCCGCAAGCCGCGATCGGCTGATTTTTCTTTTTGACGATCGGTAAATTTTCCCACCGGCAGTTAGTGTCGCCGGGGGCTGGCGTTGCGCGCGTTGCGGGCGTTACGTGCGGCGGGGGCGCTTCACGCGTAGTTATTCGGAAGCGGATTTGGTCCGAAGAGGGTTTCATCGCCTACCCGAGGGATCCACAGAGAGCTACACGGGCGAAGCCGGGTGTCTCTCCCGATCACTTAGCCGCCCGTGTACTCTGTGGACTATTTTGCATGCGTTCGAGCACGGTGAAGTGGCTGTTCTGAAAGATCGGCACGAAGCGCTTGCGCTCGGCGGCGAGGCGGGGTTCAGTCCAGACATCCTCGAAATTCTGATAGGCGTGCCAGCGGATGGCGTACTGGGCGTGCGCGACCTGCTGACGCACGCGCTCGATTTCCGGGGCGGTGGGGATGCCCAGCTCGGGGAACCAGGCGTCGGGAAGCTGGGCGTTCGGCGGCAGGTCTGGGGGCCAGCCGTTGGTCATGAGGAGGGTGGGTTGGCCGCGGGTGGCGGCGAGGGCGTCCCGCCAGTCCTGCCAGAGTTGCGGGTAAACCCAGAGGCCTCCGGCGGAGGGGGGGCGGTCTTTGGCGGTCCAGCCGTTGAGCGCGACGCCGATGAGTTCGCAATAGGAGAGGGCGAGGAGGGCGACGACGGTCCCCGGCAGCCAGGTCCAGCGGCGCACGCGCACGAGTTCTTCAGTCGCGAGCACCAGCGCCCACACCAGGAGATAGGAATAATAAGTCCAGGAGCCGGTCCAGCCGTAGAAGCCCAGGAGGAAGGCGAGTTCGAGGAGGGCGACGGTGGCGAGCATTTCGTGGCGGCGGCAGCGGGCCGTGTCGAAATTGATGTCCGGGCCGGCGTAGAGGATGCTGGGGGGAGCGGAGGGGGGAAAGCTTTTCGGGGCAGGGGGAGGTGGAAATCGGAAGAGACGGAGGAGGGCGTAAGGCGCGCCGAGCGTGCAGGTCAGGGCGCCCAGGAGGACCATTCCGACGGGCGTTCCGATGTAGGCCCACCAGGGTTGGCGCCACCAGAGGTCTCGGCCGCTGGTGTTGAAGAAGCCGAAGCCGGTGGCGGCGTAAGTTTTGGCGCCGGTGAGGGGGAGCAGAGTCCGGAAGACGGGGAGGGGGCCTGTCCAGAGGGCGAGAGCTGCGGCGAGGAGGAGGGCGGTGAGGGCTGCGCCGCCGAAGGCGCGGGTGGTGTTGCGCCGGTTTTTGCCGGCGAGGATGATGGCCACGAGCAGGGCGCCGTAGACATAGGCCATGGAGGGTTTGACGAAGAGGCAGACGGTGAGCAGCCAGAGCGCACGGTGGCGTTTGCCCTGGGCCTGCTCGGCGAGCGCCAGGGCGATGAACATGGCTTCGAGGGGGTGGGTGAGCGTGAGGTATGCGGGCAGGAGGGCCATGGGCAATCCGACGAGCAGGACGATGAGGGCGGGCTGTGAGAGCCGGAGGGCGAGGGCGATGCGTGCGAAGGCCCAGGCGATGACGAACTCGCACAGGAGTGTGAGGGCGAAAAAGGTCCAGGGGGAGCGGCCGAGGAGGAAGAAGCCGATGCGTCCGTAGAGGAGGCTGAGGAGGCCGTGGGTGTAGCCGAAGTCGAGGGTGGGGAGGTAGCCTTTGGCCAGGAGCATGTCGCCTTTGAGGACGGTGCCTGGGTCGTAGAAGGCGAATTCCTGCCAGTCGGCGACGCCGCCGGTGAGGGAGGTGGGGAGCTGGAACAGGAAGCTGGCCAGGAGGATGGCGGCGATGAGGGAGGTGAGTCGCCAGCTGCGGCGGGACATTGGGGCTCCGGGCGTGCGAGTGGTCAGTGGTCAGTGGTCAGTGGTCAGAAGTCGGTCGGGGAAAAAAGTAGGGGGCAGGATAAGAGGAAATGGGGTTGGCGGCTATAATCGGGGCGATGACGACGGCGAGTTGCCAACCTCCGGTGCGGCATTCATTGACGGTGCTGCCTGCCGCGGTGGAAGCGCATCCGAATCCGCATGGTCCGATCAGCGGGCCTCGGGATATTTCCGCGGTGAAGATGCTGCGGATTTCGGTGACGGATGTGTGCAATTTGCGCTGCGTGTATTGCATGCCGGAGGAGGGCGTGGAGTGGCTGCCCAAATCGCACCTGCTGTCGTATGAGGAATTGGCGACGGTGGTGCGGGCGGCGGCGGGATTGGGGGTGACGCATTTCAAGCTGACCGGTGGGGAGCCGACGGCGCGGCGCGATTTGCCGGAGCTGGTGCGGATGCTGGCGCCGATATCCGGGGTGAAGGATTTATCGCTGACGACCAATGGCGTGCTGCTGTCGCCGATGCTGGAGGGGTTGCATGCGGCGGGTCTGCGGCGGGTGACGGTGTCGCTGGATTCGCTCAAGCCGGAGCGGTTCGCGGAGATCACGCGCAGCAGCGAGGCGGCGTTTCACAAGGTGTGGAGGAGCATCGAGGGGGCGCTGGGGCTGGGGATGAAGGTGAAGCTGAATGTGGTGGCGATGTGCGGGGTGAATGAGGGGGAGGTGGCGGATTTCGCGGGACTGACGCGGCGGATGCCGGTGACGGTGCGGTTCATCGAGTTCATGCCGCTGGGGCGCTCGGGGCTGACGGAGCATCCGGAGGCGGCAATGATCAGCGAGGAGGAGATTCGCGCGGCGATCGAAGCGGCGCACGGGCGCTTGGCGCCGGTGCGGCGGGAGAGCGAGCCGGGGGTTGGGCCGGCGAAGGTGTGGATGCTGGATGGGGCGGCGGGGCGCGTGGGGTTCATCTCGGCGATGTCGCATCCGTTTTGCGAGAGTTGCAATCGGCTGCGGCTGACGCCGGACGGTCTGCTGCGGTCGTGCCTGTTCGATGGCGGGGAAGTGGATTTGAAACCGCTGCTGCGCGGGACGCGTCTGACGGCGGAGGGCTCGGTTGCCGATGCGTCGCAGTTGCTGGAGTCGGCGTTCACGAGTTGCACGACGATGAAGCCGGTGACGCATTCGCAGCATGGCAACAAGGCGATGAACCGCATCGGGGGGTAGCGGCGGACAGCGACCGGGGGCGGCGGAAGCTGGGTGAAACGGGCGCGGCATCAGGCGGCGGATGGAGCGGCGATGGATCGGTGCAAGATTTGGTGCAAGATGTTGCTGGCGGCGCTGCTGGCATGCGGGACGGCGCTGGCGGGGTGCGGGGGGTCGAACGCCTCGGCCGCGGCTGGGGCGGCGACGGCTCCGGCGTCAGTGGCCGCGGCGCAGACGACGGAAGTCGGCGAGAAGGTTCCGTCGGACGATCCGGTGATCCTGAATTTTCACGCGCTGGGCCGGGTGGCGGGGGAGGACCACCTGTTTCGCAGCGCCTCTCCGCTGCGGGACCTGGAGGTGGCGGGGGCCGATCCGGGCGATCCGCGGACGGTGGCCGCGGCGCACGAGCGGTTGAAGCACATGGCGGACCTGGGCATCCGGACGATCGTGAGCCTGGAGAATGAAGATCCCGAGTCGGGCGACACCGGGAAGTCGGCCCAGGGCACGGCGCTGACGACGCCATGGATCGAACTGGAGAAGCGCGAGGCGGCGGCGGTGGGGGTGAACTTCGTGGCGCTTCCCATGTCCAACAGCGGGCCGCACTCGCTGCAGACGATGAGCGACGTGCAGGTGGCGGCGGTGCTGGATCGGACGGCGGCGAAGCTGCTGTCGCTGGCGCGGGAGGGCGGGGTGGATTTTCACTGCACGGCGGGCCACGACCGCACGGGCATCGTGACGGCGTACATACGCATGAAATACGAGCACTGGCCGGTGGAGGAGGCGATCGCGGAGATGCGGCGTTTCGGGCACGACTGGCCGATTTTTTCGAACGACGGCGGGGCGACGTCGTGGCATGAGGATCATCTGCGGGCGATTGCGGGGATGCTCGGGACGAAGTGAGGGGGGCGTGATCGATTGCCGATTACGGATTGCCGCTTGCCGCTTGCGGATGGCTCATGGCGATGGAGTCGTTTTGGAACAGCGGCGGCGATTGTCTGATGGGCCGGCGGGCGGCTATAATGCGTTTTCCGCGGCCGGATGCCAGAGTGGCCTAATGGGGCGGATTGCAAATCCGTTTGTCGCCGGTTCGAATCCGGCTCCGGCCTTGAGTTGCAGGTGGTAGGGGGGGCGGCGGGGGTGTCCGCGGCGCGGCGGGGGCGTTCAGGCTGGCAACGAAACTGGATCATAACGGCTGGATCATGACAGCTGGATCATGGCGGGGCGATTGGTGCGCCGCGCGCGGGCGGGTCAGCGCTGGGTGGTGGGGCCGGGAGGTCCGCCGCCGCCGTTGCCGGTGGTGCCGGCGGCGGATCCGCCGAGGGTGCCGCCCATGGTCTGGGTTCCTGGGGTGGTGGCGGGGGTACCCGAGCCATTGGAGGAGGAGCCGACGCCGACGGGGTTGGCGGGCGAGGCGCTGCCGGCGGGACCTCCGCCGCCGGTGACGTTGCTTGGGGATTGGGGGGTGGTGGCGGAATTGTCGTTGCAGGCGGGGAGGCCCAGGAGGGCGGCGGAGAGGCAAGAGAGGGCAAGTAAACGCAAAGTGCGCATGGCGGACTCCCAAAAGAGAAGTGCGATGCCGGGGAGCAAGATGGATGCCGGGGGAGGAAAAGGCGGCGAGAAGGGTCGATGCGGGGCGGTCAGGCTTTTTGCGAGTGGAGCGCGATGGCGTTGCCTTCGGTGTCGGCGATGAGGGCCCGGAAACCGTAGGGACCGATGGGGTGTTTTTCCTGGATGATGCGTCCGCCGCCGGCGCGTGCGGCATCGAGGGCGGCGTCGAGGCGGCCGTTGACGGAGAGATAGACGAGCGGTCCGTCCTGGGAGGGCGTGCGGCCGCGCATGACGGCGAGGCAGCCGGAGACGGAATCGCCGGCATGAGGGAGCAGGCCGAACTCCTGTCCGGGTCCGGCGGTTTCGATTTTGACGGGTTGTCCGAGGATGGCGGCGTAAAAGGCAACGGCCCGTTTGAGGTCGACGACGGGGATATCGACCCAGCAGACGAGGTGGTCGGCCATGGTTTGCCCTTTCGCGATGGATGAGCTGGGGGTTGATTTTCGCGAAGGCGGGGGGGAGAAGCAAGTGGGGGGGCAGTGGTCAGTGGTCCGTGCGCACTGTGCTTCTGACTTCTGACTACTCGTTACTTGTCGGGCACCTGGGTGTAGATGGCGTTGAGGTGCTGGTCCCAGGCGGCCTGGAGCATGGCGGCGGAGGTGAATTTTTGGGGGGTGGCGGAGAGCTGGTCGGTGAGGTCCTTCATGGCGGTGGCAAGGCGCGGAAAAGCGCCGGCCTCGAAGCGATAGAGGGATTCTTTGGCGGGGTCGGCGCAGTCGTAGGTTTTCAGGAAATCGACGCGCCATCCGTCGGCGGTATGCCGCAGCGTGTACGTGTCGAGGAAGAAAAAGCGATCGGCCTGGAGGCCGGTGGGACGGTCGGGCTCGACGGGCAGGAACACAGTGGCCTGGGAGCGGTCGTCGGAAAACTCGGTATCGGCATGGGCAAGCCGCCTGGCGTCCAGGGCGAGCTGGTCATCCTGCGAGCGGAGGTATCCGAGCACCTTGAGGCCGGCGGGACCGAATTTGGCGATGGCGGCGCGTTCGAAGGCGTGGGTCCAGAGCATCCAGTTGAGGACGATCTGCACGTATTGGAGCTTGTCGGGATCGGTGACGGTGATGAGGGATTGCAGGTCATCGGCGTTGAGGCGGCGCTGTGCGTCGAAATAGGCGGCCAGGGCGGCGGTGGGCGTGGAGCGATCGGGGGCGGGACGGGTGGCGGCGGCGGTGGCGGCGGCGGCGGCGGTGGCGGGAGCGGTGGCGGCGGCGCGGCGGGAGGCGGGTCCGGCGGCGAGAATCGTTGCCGAGGCCGCCAATAGCAGCGTCAGGGAAGCGCGCCAGGGGAGACGATCTTCGGTCACGAGACGGGCCCTCCACGCAGCAGCGTCTTGGGGGACGGGGGGGTCAGCGGATCAGGCGCATGTCGCCGGTGTTGGGGATGATCGGGAGCGTCGGGACGCCCGGGAGACTGAGGTTGTTCAGGACAGGATAACCGGCGGGCCAGTAGACGAAGAAGGCTTTTCCCAGGAGGTAGCGTCGGGGCACGATGCCTTCGCGCGTACCCAGGTCGTCGAGGGCGGGATAGACCTCACTCCAGTAGCGGCCATCGGAGCTTTCGCGGGAGTTATCGCCGAGGGGGAAGAACTCGTCGGGGCCGAGGGTGAGGGGGTTGCCGGCGTTGGCGGTGCGGGGATTGGGAGACGGCGGGTAATCGACGGACTGGGTGTAGTAGAGATCGCGGAGCAGCTTGAGGTGTGAGAGGGTGGAAGCGCCGGAGACCTCGATGCGGATCACCTGCGAGCCGGGCAGATCGCGTTCACCGTCGTGGAGGGCATCGGCGGCGGACCAGGGCAGCTCGTAGTTGGCGACCAGTTTGCCGTCGATGAAGAGCCGGGCGCTGCGATCGACGTTTTCAAAGACCACGTGGACGGGCTTGTTTTTCAGGGGAGGCGGGACGGGAAGGGGGCCGGCGACGGGATGGACGGCGTCGGCGTTAAGACCGGGATGGACGCGAAAGATGGTGACGCCATCGGGACCCCAGTGGGCCTTGAAGCAGTTGGCCGGCAGTCCGAGGGTCAGGTCGATGGTGGGCTTGTCGTCGGCGGGGGTCCAGGTGGTTTCGAGGTGGAGATCGCCAACGGCCATGATGGGGGCAGTTTGACCGCTCCAGGCGGCTCCGCGGACGTCGACGATGTCGTTGTTGTAGCCCAGGAGATTGAGGCCGTAAGGGGTGCGCGCGACGAAGTGGAGGCTGCCGCCGTTTTGGCCGTCGGGGGGAGCAAAGGTGAGGATGGGGCTGTGGATATCCCAGCCGGGGGTTTCGCCATGCCAGGGATTGGTCCAGACGGAGCCGTCGATGCGGGGCTTGCCTTCGTCGCTGGGATAGAAGTCGTTGTCATAGACGAGCTGCCAGACGGCATTCTGGACGGAGGGGGGCTTGCGGGCGATCTGCCGCGCAGCGGGATCGTTGGGCGCTCCGGGCGGCCCGATGTAGACGTCTCCGTGGACGATCTCGACGGTTTCGCCCGGCAGGCCGATGAGTCGCTTGATGTAATTGTCTTCGGCCTTGAGGGGTTCCTTGAAGACGATGACGTCCCAGCGTTTGGGAGGCAGGAGGCTGTAGAGGTATTTGAGGACGAGGATGCGGTCGCCGTTATTGGCCAGCGCGAAGGGGACGAGCCCGGGCATCTTGCCGCGATTGGCGTCCTGGGTGACCGCATGCGTGCCGAGGTATTGGGGCATGGCGTCGTAGGGGATCACGGAGAGGCAGTTGGGGCAGATCGGGAGGCCCTTGTCGTCGGCGGGGATGTCGGTGTTGGAGGCGAGCTCGGAGCGCGGCGGGGCCTTGACGATCTGGTTGGTGGCGGGGTCATACTGATAATTGAGGTCGGCGTTGCGGTCGAATTCGTAACCGCAGACGGGGCAGATGACCTTGAAGTGGGCGCCCAGCAGGGTGGGGGCCATGGAGCCGGTGGGAATGACGAAGGCTTCGACGATAAAGGCGCGGAAGGTGAGTGCGAGGATCAGCGCGATGATGATCGCTTCGATGGTGTCGACGATGCCGGCGAGGGAGGGGTCCTGTTTTTTTTCGGGAGGCGGTTTGCGGGCCGGGGGCGGTGGGGGGGGGACGGATGTGGGCGGCGTGGCGGGGACCTGGGCCGTCGGAGGGGGAGGCGGCGGAGCGTTGGCCGGTGTTGTGGGCGTCGCTGGCGTGGCGGGCGGCGGCACATAGGCCGGGGTGGGCTGCTTGGCGCCCGAATAGAGCCACGGGCCTTTGGGCTGCTCGGATTCGGGAGCGGGATCATTCGGCGGCATGGTCATGGCAGGGTTGTCCAGCGTGCGAACATCGGCGGATGGAAAGCGAGCGTCACTTGCCGTGGCCACCGGCCTGACCGGCGGCTTCCATGACGGCCTCGGAAAGCGTGGGATGGGCGTGGATGGTGTTCATGATCTCTTCCTTCGTCGCTTCGAGGCGCTTGGCGAGCACCAGCTCGGCGAGCATGTCCGTGACTTCCGCACCCAGCATGTGCGCCCCGAGCAGCTCGCCATATTTCTTCTCGAAGATCAGCTTCACGAAGCCGTCGGGAGCGTTGATCGCCAGCGCCTTGCCGTTGGCCGCGAACATCCACTTGCCGACCTCGTAGTCCAGCCCCTGCTCCTTGCATTGCTTTTCGGTGAGGCCCACGGAGGCCACCTGCGGCACGCAATAGGTGCAGCCGGGCACCAGCGAGTAATCCATTTCCCGCCGGGTGGCGCCGAACATCCGCTCGATCGCGATCTTCGCTTCCATCGTCGCGACATGCGCCAGCCAGGGCGGCCCGATGACATCCCCGGCGGCATAAATCCCCGGGATATTGGTCTGATAGTCTTTGCCGACCTTGATATGCCCCTTGACGATCTCCGGCGTCACGCCCGCCCCGAAGAGCCCTTCGACATTTCCGGTGACGCCGATGGCGACGAGCACCTTGTCCGCCTCGATCACTTCCGAGGGCCCGCCGGTCCCCCCGGCGACGGGGCTGACGGTCGCCTTTACCTTGTCGCCGGCGACCTCGAGCTTTTCCGTTTTGGTCCTGGTGAGCACCTTGATGCCGCGCTTTTTGAAGATCGCCTCGAGCCGCGTGGACACCTCTTCGTCCTCGATGGGCAGGATGCGTTCCATCATTTCGATGATGGTGATTTCCGTGCCGAACTCGCCGTAGATGTAGGCGAACTCGACGCCGATCGCCCCCGCGCCGATGATGATCAGTTTTTTGGGGATTTCCTTGAGGATCATGGCCTCGCGGCTGGTGAGGATCATTTTGCCGTCGGGCTTGAGGCCGGGCAGTTCACGGTTGCGCGCCCCGGTGCAGATGAGGATATTTTTCGCGGTGAGGGTGTCGGTCAGCTCGCCCTTGTCGTTGCGGACTTCGACGACGCCGGCCCTGGGAATGAAGGCCGTGCCTTTGACGTGCGCGACCTTGTTCTTCTTGAACAGGAAGCCGATCTGTCCGGAGAGGGTTCCGGCGACGCTGCGCGAGCGGCCGACGATTTTGTCCCACTGCAGCCTGGCCTTGTCGACGCTGAGGCCCCAGGCGGCGGCTTCCGAGACCACCTGATGAAAGAGGTGGGCATCGTGGATGAGCGTCTTGGTGGGAATGCATCCCCAGTTGAGGCAGATGCCCCCCAGTTCCGCCTTCTCCACGCAGGCCACGGTTTTGCCCAGTTGGGCCGCATGCACGGCCGCTTCGTAGCCCCCCGGCCCGGATCCGACGACCACCACATCATAACTCTGGCTTGCCACTCTGTTGCTCCGCGCGCGACTGCAAAAAGATAGACCCGATATTCTACGCCAAGCGTCTCGGGAGTTCACGCGTGAGCGCGCCGTGGGGCGAACGTATTCACAGGAGGCTCGTGGCCCAGACTCATGGCACGGGCAAAATCGTCACCTGGATCGACGCGGTGACCTTGGCAAAGTTGTCCGCCACATTTTTCCAGGAGCCCTCTCCCGCCGATTCGGTCGTGATGATGAGGCGGCCGTCTCCCAGGGGAATGAGCGTGTTGCGGACGGTCAGCGTCTGGCCATCGGCGGCGAGCGAACTGGTGATCGCCGCCGCCTTCCTGCCATTGGGCAGGTCGAGCGATTCGGATGTGAGGACTTTCCGGCCGGTGGCTTCGAGGGCCTTGGCGTACTGCCCCTGAAGCTGCGCCGCCGAGCGATTCTGCGGATCGGTTTTTATATCGAACGTCCAGTGGGGCTGATCGGCGGCGGCCTGGGCGTCCGGCGGCGTCAGCAGCGGCTTGCCGGAGGCGTCGCGCGTGTTCTTCCAGCCCGCCGGATAACTCACGGTCACCGACACTTTCTTGTCAGGCAGGTCGATCACCCAGGTGGGCCAATCGGCGGGCGCCGTGGCGGCATGCGCCACCGGCGCGGTCGCCGGGGCCGTCGCCGGCGCTGCTCCGGCCAGGAGGAGGGCGGAAAGCGGAAACAGGGCGCACAATGCGCGGACCATCGGGGAACTCCTTTCGCGGGGATTCGCAGTCGCACGGTTGGCCCTATACTAACCGCCATGGACACGCTGCACATCGCCCTCAAGGAATGGGACCTCACCATCCGCGAACTGCTCGCCGGCCGGCAGATCGTGCTGCTGCGCAAGGGCGGCATTTTGGAATCGGACAACCAGTTCGAACTGGAACACCCCCGTTTCCTCTTTTATCCCACCTTCATCCATCAGAACCCGGAGATGGTCAAGCCGGAGAAACGCGCCGCCATCCGCCGCCTGGCCGCCGAACCGGCGGAGGTGGAGATCACCGGCTACGGCGAAGCGGCCCGCATCTGGGAAGTTCCTTCGCGTCGGGCGCTCGAATCGCTCGACGACCTGCACGTCTGGGACGCGCCGCTGCTGGACCTGCGCTTCGCCTATCGCCCGGAAAAGCCGCTCTACCTGGTGGCCGTGCGCGCGTATTCCCTGCCCGCGCCCGTGCGCCTGGCCAACACGCCCGCCTACGCCGGCTGTAAAAGCTGGGTCCCGCTGGAACAGGAGATTTCCGTCGAGGCGGCGTCGCCGGCGCTGGAAGCGGCGGCGTTCGAAGCGCTGGTGCGGCGGATCGAACGCACGTTCGCCGGCGCCCGGTAGGGGGGCGCGACGGTTGTAGCGCGGGTTGCTTAACCTTTCGACCAGAACTTGCCGCCGTAGATGGCGCGGTCGCCGAGCTCCTCTTCGATGCGCAGGAGCTGGTTGTATTTGGCGACGCGGTCGGAGCGCGCGGGTGCGCCGGTTTTGATCTGGCCGCAGTTGGTGGCGACGGCGATGTCGGCGATGGTGGCGTCTTCGGTTTCGCCGGAGCGGTGGGAGAGGATGGCGGCGTAGCCGTTGCGCATGGCGAGTCCGACGGCTTCGAAGGTTTCGCTCAGCGTTCCGATCTGGTTGACCTTCACGAGGATGGCGTTGGCGGTGCCGGTGGCGATGCCTTTCCTGAGGTATTCGGTGTTGGTGACGAAGAGGTCGTCGCCGACGAGCTGGAGTTTTTCGCCGAGCTTTTCGGTGAGTTTTTTCCAGCCGTCCCAGTCGTTTTCGGCCATGCCGTCCTCGATGGAGCGGATCGGATATTTGCCGGCCCAGTCGGCCCAGACGGCGGCGAGGGCGTCGGAGGTGACGATTTCCTGGGAGCTCTTGAAGAACTTGTAGCCGCTCTTGCCGGCTTCCCTGGCTTCATTGGCCAGTTCCGACGTGGCCGGATCGAGCGCGACGAAGACATCCTTGCCGAAGTTGTATCCGGCGGCCTTGACCGCGGCGGCGATGACTTCGAGGGCTTCCTCGTTGCTCTTGAGGTTGGGAGCGAAGCCGCCCTCATCGCCCACGGCGGTGTTGTAGCCCTTCTTTTTGAGCACGCCCTTGAGCGCGTGATAAATTTCCGCGCCCATGCGCAGGGCGTGGGAAAAACTCTCAGCGCCCCACGGCTGGATCATGAATTCCTGGAAGTCCACGTTGTTGTCCGCGTGCTTGCCGCCGTTGAGGATGTTCATCATCGGCACCGGGAGCACCTTCGCGGCCGAACCGCCGAGATAGCGGTAGAGGGGCAGGCCCGAGGCTTCGGCGGCGGCCTTGGCGGCGGCCATGGAGACGCCGAGGATCGCGTTGGCGCCCAGCTTGGCTTTGTTTTTGGTGCCGTCGAGGGCGATCATGGCGTGGTCGATCTCTTCCTGGTCGCGCACATCGAGGCCGATCACCTCGGGCGCGATCAGCGTGTTGACGTTCTGGACGGCCTTGAGGGTTCCCTTGCCGAGGTAGCGGCTTTTGTCGCCGTCGCGCAGCTCCACGGCTTCGTTCTCGCCGGTCGAGGCGCCCGAGGGCACGGCGGCGCGCCCGAGCGTGCCATCTTCAAGAACGACATCCACTTCCACGGTCGGGTTCCCCCGCGAATCCAGGATCTCCCGCGCGTGGACGACTTCAATGGCAAACGACATGGCGACACTCCGTTGACAACAGTCTGAAATCCGGGGAATCCAGCAGAATAGCCGACCCATGCGGCCCTGCCAAGGAACGCCGGCCCGCGAAAAAATCGGGGGCGGCCGGGCGATCGCCCCGCGTGCAATTCCCCGCTCAGGGCTTTAGGCTACCCGCCTTGTTTTTTCACGCGCCCGAACCAGGAGTTTTCCGCACGATGGCGGTTCCCGCTCCCTCCCCCGCTGCCTCCCCGGTACGCCGGCTTCACGCCCTCACGGCGCTGCGCTTCGTCGCCGCGGCCATGATCGTCGTGCACCACTCGCCGGACGTGGGCATGCTTCCGCCCTCGGCGCTGATGAAGCCGTTCCTGCTGTTTCAGGCGGTTTCCTTCTTTTTCGTGCTCTCGGGATTCATCCTGACCTATGTGTACCCGTCGCTGGACAGCTGGAACGCGCGCGGGCGGTTTCTCTTTGCGCGCTTCGCGCGGGTCTGGCCGGCGCACCTGGCGACGTTCATTCTCGTGATCGCGGTGCTGCACAAGTTCGTGCGGCTGAACCTTCATTCCTGGGCCCAGGCGATCGGGCTGGGCGCGCTCAACCTGTCGCTGTTGCAGTCGTGGTTTCCTTACACGTCGCAGTTTTTCTCTTACAACGGCGTCTCCTGGAGCATTTCCACCGAGTTCGCGTTTTATCTGTTTTTCCCCTTCCTGATCCACCGGTGGGACCGCACCTGGTGGTGGAAGATGCTGATCGCCGCCGGCCTGGTCATGCTGATGATCGAGCTCTCGCTCTACTGGCGTTTGCCGGTCTATAACCCGGCGATTCCCAGCCAGATCGTCAGCGCGTCGCTGGTGTACATCAATCCCCTGGCGCGGGTGTTTGAGTTCACCATCGGCATGTTCACGGCGCTGGTGTGGCGGCAGTTCGGACAGAAACTCAGGGTCGGCGCCGTCGTCGGAACCCTCGTCGAAGCCGCCGCCTTTGGCCTCGTCCTGCTCAACATGTATTACTCGCAGGTGATCGGCACGGCCGCGATGCACGTGAGCTGGCTGGGCGAACCGGCGTCCACCTGGCTCCAGCAGGGAGGCTGCGTGAGCCTGGCGTTCGCCTTCCTGGTGTTCGCGATGGCGGCGGAATGGGGATGGATTTCCTACCTGCTCTCCGCGCCGCTGGGCGTGCTGCTGGGCGAGATCAGCTTCAGCGTGTACCTGGTGCACCAGATCCTGCTGCGCGAATACGCCTGGAAATTCCAGGTCTATTCGGCGATGCCAAGATACATCGTGTTCCCCGTCTACTTCGCGCTGGTGCTGGTGGTGTCGCACCTGATTTGGACGGTGGTCGAGCGGCCGTTCCGTTCGTGGATGCTGAGCCTGTGGCCGAAGCCCGCGCCCAAGCGCCCGGTCGCCGCCGCCGCCACGCCCGCGCCCGCCGCCGGCGACATCGCCCCCAGCGCTTCCAACGGCCAACGCGCCGTGCTGCAGAAAACCCTCGAGACCCCCGGCGGCAAAGAACGCTCCTTCTGGGATCCTTTCCTCGAACCGGGCCTTAAAGCCGTGGTCATCGACACGGTCCTGCTGCTGTGCCTGTTGATCCCCATCATCGTGCGCTCCCGCTATCCCTTCTGGCGGCCGGAGACGTCCGCGAACGCCCAGACGCTCGCCGGCGACATTTCCGGCGCGCAGGTGAGGCACCTGGCGTTTGGTCCGAACCTGATCCTTCGGGCGGGGAAAGTGACCCGGGCGCAGAACGGGTGGGGAATGCTGACGCTGGTCTGGGAATCGACCCACGACACGCAGCTGAATTACAACATCGCCGTCCACCTGATCCGCGCCGACGGTTCCTTCCCCAAACAGGCCGACTACGCTCAGGATGTCGGCGACGCCTACGTGCACGGTCAGCAATGGTGGGTCGATCACACCCCGCTGACGCCCGACCAGCTCGCCGGCGTCACGCATATCGGAATCGTGCTGTATCGCAAGGGGGAATCGCTGCCCATCTCGGCCCTGCCGCCGGCCGGGGGAGGGAACCCCGCCGCGCCCGAGACGGACTGGTCGGGCCATCGCCTGCTGTTGACCGTCCCGCCGCCGCCGGTGCCTGCGCCCGCCCGGCGCTGACGGCGGGTGCGGTTTCCGCATATTTCCGTGACAAGCCCTTTGCGTTGCTGGTGAAATCTTTTCAGACGAACGACGCCCGCGCTGCCTCGGTGGTTTCGCCCAAGGCCGCCAGCAGCGGACGCAGCATGTTCCCCGGCGCCCGGGCCAGCGCCGCGCTTTCCAGCTTGCGCGCTGCGTCGGTGATCGCCGGGAAGCCATACGAACCCCCCGCGCCCGCCAGCCGATGCGCGTGCGCGGCCACCTCCTCCAGGCGTCCCCCGTCCAGACTGCTCTGCATCGCCGCGATTTTTTCCGGCAGGCTGTCGAGAAACCTGGCGGTCAGGTCGCGCAGCACCGGATCATCCACCGGTGCAGGCGCGCCGGCGCTCGCCCCCGCCGCCGGTGTTTCGGCCGATGAAGACGCTTCTTGCGCAAGCCCCGCGCTCCCGGTCACCTCCGCCAGCAGCCCCAGCAGCGCCGGAATATCCACCGGCTTGGGCGCATATTCGTCGCAGCCCGCCTGCAGGCACTTCTCACGGTCCTCGCGCATCGCATGCGCCGTCAGCGCCACGATCTTGCCCGCATAACCCGCCGCACGCAGCCGGCTCGTCGCGGTATAGCCATCCATCACCGGCATCTGCATGTCCATCAGGACCACGTCGTAGGGATGCCCCTCCTTCACGGCGGCCAGCGCCGCTTCCATCGCCGCCTTTCCGTCCGGAACCGTCGCCACCGCGCATCCGGCGCGCTCCAACTGCAGCGACAGCACCTCCCGGTTTTCCGGACCGTCTTCCGCCAGCAGCAGCCGCAGCGCCAGATGCACCACCGGCGCGGGCGCCGGCGTCGCCAGCGTCCGGGGCAGATCGCCCGCGGGCGTGATCGCGGTGTCCCCCGCCGTCGATACCGGCAGCGTCAGCCGGAACGTCGAGCCCTGGCCCTGGATCGAGTTGGCGGTCAGCTCTCCGCCGAGCATCCGGGCGAGCCGGCGGGAAATCGAGAGGCCCAGCCCGGTGCCGCCATATTTGCGGGTCGTCGAGATATCCGCCTGCGCGAAGGGTTCGAAAAGGTCGCGCACCTGGTCGCCGGTCATGCCGATGCCGGTGTCGATGACATCGACCACCAGGTGCGAGTTGGCCATCCCCAGCTCGTAGCGGAGGGCCAGGCGCACCGACCCGCGCTCCGTGAACTTCACCGCATTGGACAGCAGGTTGATGAGAATCTGCCGGAGGCGCGTGGGATCGGTGAGCAGCCGCTCGGGCACGGGTGTTTCATAGGTCATCGAAAAATCGATCTGCTTGGCCGTCGCGCGCGGCCGCATCAGCGAATCCACATCCGCCAGCAGGTCGGGCAGGCGGCATTCGACGGTCTCGATCTGCAGCCGACCCGCTTCGATCTTCGAGAGGTCCAGTATGTCGTTGATGAGGCTCAGCAGGTGTTCGCCCGAACGCCGCGCGGCCACCGTATAGCGGTCACGCGTCGGGCCGTCCGTGGTCGCCAGCAGCAGGTCGGTGTAGCCCAGGATCGACGTCAGGGGCGTCCGCAATTCGTGCGACATGTTCGCCAGGAACGACGACTTGGCCGTGTTCGCCTCCTCCGCCTGCAATCTGGCGAGCCGAAGCTGCTCTTCCGCCGCGCGCCGGGCGCGCAGGTCCGCCAGAATCAGCCATAGCGCCGTGCCCGTGATCACCACCGCCAGCCCGCTCGCCGCCCCGATCACCACCAGCGTGCTCGCGCCGCCCTCCTGCGCGTCTTGATTCCGCTGGGCCAGCAGTTGACGCTCGCTGTCGGCCATCAGATCGATGATCCGGCGAATCGGGGCGGTCACATCGCGCCGCCAGGTGGCGTTGAAAAAATCCACGTTCACGCCCGGCTTCGTCGCGCGGAACTTGGGTTCGAGCAGCGCGGCAAGCTCGTCGAGGTGCTTCTGGTGCGCCGCGTTGTCCGGCGTCAGCACCCGCAGCTTCGCCAGCGCCTGCTGCGCATCGGACGCCGCCGCTTCGTATTCGTCAAACGGAAACAGATCCGGATTGCTGGTGTAATACCGGATGGCCCCGCTGCACTGCCCGACGTCGTTCTCCAGCCGGCTGCACTGCTCGAGCACCTCGTGCGTGTGCGCCACCATCTGCTCGGCCTGGAGCGCGCGGCGCGTGGTGTTCACCGCCACCGCCGATACCGCCGCCAACAGCGCCAGCGCCGCCAGAAAGCCCAGCAGCACCTTGCGTTCCGTTGAAAACCTCATGCTGTGTCTCAATATCCGCCCGACGGCCGCACCGCCCGCCGGGTTGAACTTGCTCTCATCTTCGATCGATTACCACTCATTGTTCCCCCTCCCGCCCTCCGCGTCCACTCCCCTACTTAGGACGCTCCAGAACCCCCGAGAAGTCGCCATCGGCCCCGCGCGGCCACCCGCGTTCCGCGGCAGCTTGACTTTGCCCCACCCGCCCGCAAGAATGTGGTTCTACATCGCGGGGTAGAGCAGCCTGGTAGCTCGTCGGGCTCATAACCCGGAGGTCGGAGGTTCGAATCCTCCCCCCGCTAATTTCTTGCAGGAAAAGGACTTGCGATGACGCGAGTCCTTTTTTTGTGCCCGCTTTTTGCCTCGACGTACACTAATCCGTACACTAAACGCGGGTAAACATAAAAATTGGACTTGCCGACTCCAGTGGTCCCTGATCTGGGAGCCGCACATGGCAAGTCTCATCCAGCGGAAGTTCGACTCCGGCATCGTCTACTACATTCAGTACTGGGAGGGCGGCAAGCAGCTTCGCAAGCGCGCCCATGAGTCAAAACAAATCGCCAAGCAGATGCTTCGCGATTTTGAGGACGCCGAGGCTCAGGGAGATGCCAGCGTAGCATTGCCCACTGAAACGCCAATCGCCGACGTCCTCACCAACTACATTCAGCACATCCGTGTGGCCTACACCCCTAAGACCGCTCAAACGGAGATCTATTACCTTCGCGATGCGTTTGGTCCCGTGTGCGAGGCGTTGGAAGTAACCAGCCGGAAGCTGTCTCCCAAAGTCAAGAAACGGCCGAGGACCACCCAGCCGGATCGGCGATTCAAGGAACCGGTCATCACCGCCGGCCATTTTGAGGCCATCACCACGGCCAAGATTTCGGCGGTCATCCGTAATCGGATGACGCACCGCAAACTCAAGCCAAAAACGGGAAACCGATTTCGGGATTCGCTGTCGTCCCTGTTTACCTGGGCTACCACCGAAGGTGGCGTAAGGATGCCCTATGGTCGAAACCCGGTGCGTGATGTGACCAAGTACAAGGAGTCCGCGCCGGAGATTCTGTATCTGGATCGAGACCAGATCACGTCACAGCTTGACGGCCTGGCTGATGACCTTCAAATGCAAGTGATGGTGGCTTGTCTAATCTACGCGGGACTTCGGCGAGAAGAATTGCTCTGGCTGACGCGACGTGACCTCGACCTACCCAAGGACAAGCCGGGAACCATCAGGGTACGGGCCAAGACTGTCGATGGGGACTTCTGGCAACCCAAGACGAAGCGCAACCGTTCGATTCCCGTCAGTTCGCAGCTTCGGACCTACCTGGACCGATGGCAACTCAAACACCCCAAGGGAACGTGGATCTTTCCCAACACTGCGGGTGGCCGCTACGACCCGGACAATTTTGCTTCTGACCTCCGTGCGCTCAATGTTGCCAAGGGGATTGGCTGGAAGAATGAAAAGGGGGCATTGATCATGCCATTCGGCTGCTTGCACTTCCGTCATACGTTCGGCTCAACGCTCGCCCAGCGCGGAGTGAGCCTCTATCACATTAGTTCCATGATGGGCAACTCGCCGGAAATCTGTCGCCGACACTATGCGGCGGTGGAGCCCAAACATATGGTGGCGTCGGTGGAGTTTGACGCACCCGCTACGTCCGAAACCAGTGTGGTTCAGCAAGTTGCATCTGCATGAATTGCAGCTGGCACAAAACGATGATGTGGCGGTTATCTCAGGACGATTCAGCCTGTCCAAGGATCGAGAAAAAACTGAAGGCGAGCACATCTGCCGCTTGAGCCAGAAGTCGATCTTGTGCCCCCTGCGGAGAAAGCAGGAAATTGGCGTAAATCGGACGCTCTGCTTCCAACACTTTGTGCCAGTCGTGCAACGAGATGGGGTGGGGCTTCAACGCCAGCGCCCTCTCCACAATATACTCGTCATCCTCATCGACACCGGGCAAGTACGCGGTCACCGCTTCGGTGCGATCTCCGCGAAACCAATGCGCGACGCCAGCAGCCTGGCCGCACCGTGCGAAGTTGCAATGCAGGAGAGGATGATTCGGGATCTGCAGATTGACGGTGAACGCCTCTTGGTTTTTCAGCAGCGCCTCTCGGAAGAGTCGGGCGAGCGACCCATCGTTATTGACGATCGGTTTTTGTAGGCCAACCGGGGGCGGCCCTGATACTGATCCCACATAAAAATGAAGGCCAGTTATCCTTATCATGTTGCCATGTTAAGGCGCGGGTCGGCATTTCCCAACAATTAACGTTCAGAAACCAAATCACGGCCGGCGGGAAAAGCGCCCAGACCGCGCGCCCGAGACGCAAGGCAGCGTCGCCCCCCCTATCTGGTTATGTTTCCCGAGCACGAATTCATGCCATAACCGCAAGTGCAAGGAAGTGGAGGAGCAGAAAGGAGAACCGTATGAACAATGAGGTTTTTCAAGGAAACTCTCCCGCCAAAGGAGATGTCTTGAAGCAGTTCAAAGGAGAATACTCAGAAATTGAGTGAGCGCTGCGTGAACCGCACCCATGTCGCGGGGGCATTACGGGGCAGGATTTGGTGATTTCCATTGATCCGGCAGCCACGCACCGAGCTGGCTGAGCGGGGTGGCCGGGAGATTGACCAGAAGCTGCGTCAGATAGAG
>DASZTO010000079.1:0-182890 GCA_035548175.1 Phycisphaerae bacterium
CGCAGGGCAGCATGCCGGGGACGACGATCTGCGGGCTGGCGGATGGGACGAACTGGGTGATGAAGACGATTCTGCAAAAGTTTCCGGAGGATTTTAAGCGGGCGATCAAGAGCGAGAGCGTGCAGGGGGTGGAAGTGACGGGGGGGGGGTGTGAGGCGCGAGTGAGTCGGTCGTGGCGCTGGGCGTGCATGGATTTTGAAGTGGTAGGGCCTATCGAGGAGGTGGAGAGCGTTGCGGTTGGGCGCGGAATCCGTGAACTCGCCCGTCTCCGGAAATCTTTGGGTCGGATCGGTGGCGGAAATGAAAGGGCGGGCGGTCTGAAATTGTCGGATGGTACAATAGTGGCTGCCGAGGTGCACTGGTGCGAAGCCCACGGCAAAGGTAAGCGTTTGCTGAAGATCAAACGTTTTCTGGAAGATGCGCCGTGAGCAAAAAATCGCATCAACGTTATTTGCTGTGCCTCGACAACAGAGGGTACGAGGCGGCGCTGGAGTTGCGGAAGCTCTACGTGGTTGTGCCGGATGGGGAGGCCAAAGAGCGGGGCTGTGTACGGGTGATTGACGAATCGGGGGAGGATTATCTTTATTCGGCGACGCGATTTTTTTCGCTGGAACTGCCGCTCGCGGCGCGGCGGGCGCTGGCGAAGGCTTCCTAGAATTTAACTTCTGGCGCGGCTCCCTAAGCATTGCCGACAGAGCGACAACGCGCATTGGTCGCGATATCATGGCGAAGTTGTGGCAGCGAATGCCCCCGGTTGTTCTTCGCCAAAGCCAATCGGCAATCAGCACCAAAAGGATTCCCCATGCCCACGATGGAAATTGATGGAAAGCAGGTTGCCTGGGAAGGCAGGAAGATGATTCTGCAGGTGGCGCAGGACAACGGGGTGGAGATCCCGTCGTACTGCTATCACCCGGGGCTGTCGATCGTGGCATCATGCCGGATTTGCCTGGGGGAGATTGAGAGTCCGGACCCGAAGGATCCGACGAAGCTGGTGAAGGTGCCGAAGCTGGTGCCGACGTGCCAGACGCCGGCGGTGGACGGGATGAAGGTGTGGATGAAGTCGGCGAAGAGCCGGGCGAACCAGCAGGCGGTGATGGAGTTTCTGCTGATCAACCATCCCTTGGATTGCCCGGTGTGCGACCAGGCGGGGGAGTGCTACTTGCAGGATTATTCGTACAAGTATGGACGGGCGGAGTCGCGGTTTCTGGAAGACAAGGCGAAGAAGCCCAAGAAGGAAGTGGGGGAGCATGTGCTGCTGTACAGCGACCGGTGCATCATGTGCACGCGGTGCGTGCGGTTCACGCGGGAGATCAGCGGGACGAGCGAGCTGGCGGTGTTCGGGCGCGGGCACCGGGAGGAGATCGACGTGTTTCCGGGCCGGCCGGTGAACAATCCGCTGTCGGGGAACGTGATCGACATATGTCCGGTGGGGGCGCTTCTGGACAAGGATTTTCTGTTCACGCAGCGCGTGTGGTTTTTGAAGAGCACGCCGTCGATTTCGCCGCTGACGAGCGGGGGGGAGAACATCGAGATTCATCACAACGAGGGGCGGATCTACCGCATCAAGCCGCGGTACAACCAGGATGTGAACAAGTGGTGGATCAGCGATGAGACGCGGTATGGGTTTGGGTTTGTGCACAGCACGGAGCGGCTGCGCGTGCCGGAGCGTTTGCAGTATGGCAGCTCGGCGGAGATCACGTGGGAGGCGGCGTATCGGCATGCGGAGGAGGAATTGCGGGCGGCGGCGGCGCGTGGGCCGGGGAACCTGGCGTGCATTCTTTCGCCGTTCGATGCGACGGAGGAGATGTTCCTGCAGGTGAAGTATGCGCGGTCGCTGGATCCGCAGGCGTGGATCGTGATGAATCCGGTGCGCGTGGAGGGCCAGGACCAGGTGTTCAAGAATCCGGCGACGGGGGCGGTGACCTTCACGATCAAGGCGGAAAAGGCGCCGAACCGGCGCGGGGCGGAGAAGGTGATGGCGCATTTCGGGGGGAACGTGTGCTCGCTGGCGGAGCTGCACGAGAAGATCAAGGGCAAGAAGGTGACCGGGGCGCTGCAATCGAGCGATCCGTTTCCGGTGGAGCACGTGGCGGATTACAAGCAGGTGGTGACGGGGATGCAGACGCTGGTGCGGATGGCGACGCGTCGCGGGCCGGTGTATGAGAAGGCGACGGTGAGTTTGCCGACCTGCACGTGGGCGGAGAAGCATGGGGTGTATGAGAATTTCGAGGGGCGGGTGCAGCCTTTTGCGCAGGCGATTCCCGCGCTGGAGGATACGCGGGCGGTGGGGCAGATCGTGTGGGATTTGCTGGGGCGTGGCGTCGGCGGAGCGGGCGGGCGAGGGTTCGATCCGGCGGCGGTGCGGGAGGAGATGACGCTGGCGGGGATGGAGGGCTATGCGGGGATTCAGGAGCCGGCGGGGACGGTGCGGACGGATTCGATGGAGTTCGCGGAGTTGTGACCGTTAATGGCCACGAAAGGCACGAACGACACGAAACGGGAATTGTCCACAAATGGACACAAATCGGCACGAATGCGCTGTGGGTAAGCTAACGGTCCGACGGAAGGGGAAGGCGTAAACAGGGAATTTTTTAACGGTTTGGTGGTCGGTGGGATCGGGCGATTGAGGGACAGCGCATTTGTGGGGATTTGTGTCCATTTGTGGACCGGTTCGCCGTCGGCGTCGGGGGGGGGTTACGGGTTTTTGAGGGGAGGGGTAAGATGGTGGGAAAAGGAGAGTCCATGGCGGGTATTGATCTAGCGCGCACGATTGACCACACGCTGCTGAAGGCAGAGGCGACGGAGGCGGAGATTCGCAAGGTGGTGGGGGAGGCGGTGGCTCATCGCTTTGCGTCGGTGTGCGTCAACGGCCGATGGACGGCGCTGGTGAGCGGGCTGCTGCGGGAAGCGGGGGTGAACGATCCGGGGAAGACGGATCGGGCGGTGCTGGCGTGCGCGGTGGTGGGATTTCCGCTGGGGGCGAACCGGTCGATCATCAAGGCGATCGAGGCGTCGACGTGCGCGAAGGATGGGGCGCAGGAGATCGACATGGTGATTTCGTTGCCGGCGCTGCTGACGGGGGATCTGGAGGATGCGCGGAACGATGTGTATGAGGTGGTGCGGGCGGCGCGGGCGGTGTCGCCCCGGACGGTGGTGAAGGTGATCCTGGAGACGGCGGCGCTGAACGAGGAGCAGACGGCGCTGGGGTGCCGGGCGGCGGTGGAGGGCGGGGCGGACTTTGTGAAGACCTCCACGGGGTTTCATCCCAAGGGCGGGGCGACGGTCGAGAGCGTGGGGTGGCTGAAGAAATATGGTGGCGGAGCGGGGTTGAAAGTGAAGGCGTCGGGCGGGATTCGGGATTATGCGACGGCCAAACAGATGCTGGATGCGGGGGCGGATCGCTTGGGATGCTCGGCGGGGGTGGCGATCGTGTCGGGGACGTCGGCGGGTGCGGGGACGTATTGAGGCGGCTGAGTTGTTGCGGACGAATTTGGAGCAATCATGAGCCTGGGTTCTTGGCAGCCACCACCGGGGTATCCTCCGATTCCGCCGCCGGCGCCGAATCCCTATTCGGAGGCGGCGAGCAAGAAGCTGGCGGCGGGGCTTTGCGCGATCCTGATCGGCACGCTGGGGATTCACAAATTTATTTTGGGGTACACGACGGCGGGGCTGACGATGCTGCTGGTATCGGTGCTGACCTGCGGGCTGGGGGCGATCGTGATTCATGTGATCGCGCTGATTGAGGGGATCATGTATTTGACGAAGTCGGATCAGGAGTTTTACGAGACGTACATGGTGCGGCGGAAGGAATGGTTTTGAGACGGCCGGACAATGCGTGAAAACCACGCAGAGCACGGAGGGCAAGGAGGACGGACGGAGGGAGCGGTGTGAGAGATTGTGGATGGCCGGTATGCTTTGATGATGGAGAGCAGTGAAACAACGCGGGTTTACGACCTGGCGATTCTGGGGGCCGGTGCGGCGGGGATGATGGCGGCGATTGGGGCGGGGGAGGCGGGCGCGGGGCATGGGGGGAAGTTGCGGATCGCGATTTTTGAGAAGAATGTGCGGGCGGGGATCAAGGTGCTGGTGTGCGGCGGGGGGCGTTGCAATTTTACGAATGCGGGGACGGTGGAGTTTTTGATCGAGCAGTTCGGAAGGAACGGGCGGTTTTTGACGCCGGCGCTGCGGGGGCGGGAGGCTCTGGACAACGAGGGGCTGCGGGATTTTTTTGCGGGGCTGGGGGTGCCATCGCACGTGGAGCATGATGGGAAGGTGTATCCGGATTCGAATCGGGCGCAGTCGGTGGTCGATGCGCTGGTGGCGCGGATGGGGGAGCTGGGCGTGGAGGTGTATACGGGGAACGCGGGGACGGTGGTGGAGATCGAGCGGGCGGATCAAACCACGGAGAACACGGAGGGCACGCAGATACAGCAAAATTCATCCTCCGTGAACTCCGTGTCCTCCGTGGTTTCTTTCCGGGTTTCGACGGCGGATGGAGCTTCGCATGTTGCGCGGGCGGTGATTCTGGCGGTGGGGGGAATGAGTTATCAGCGGATGGGAACGACGGGGGACGGGTATCGGTTTGCGGCGTCGCTGGGGCACACGATCGTGACGCCGCGGCCGGCGATTGTGGGGCTGTTGGTGGCGGAGGAGTGGGCGCGGGAGTTGAAGGGGGTGGCGGTGGAAGGGGCGGAGGTGCGTATCGTGGTGAGCGGGAGTTTGCCGAAGCTGGCGACGGGGAAGCCGGCGCCGAGCGTGAATGATTTGTTGTTCACGCATTTCGGGTTGTCGGGTCCGGCGGTGTTGAATGTGTCGGAGATCGTCGCGGAGCTGTTGGAGAAGGTGGGGAAGGTGGGTCTGGCGGTGGATTTTGCGCGCGGGCGGACGCACGAGGAATTGCACGGGCTGATGCGCTCGTGGCAGCAGCGGGAGGGGCGGAAGCTGCTGCGGACGATGTTGAGCCAGCATGCGCGGGAGGTGGTGATCGAGTCGACGAGTCCGGATCGGACGGCCGTCGAAAGGGCGGCGGGCGAGCGCGGGCGGGAATTTTCGCTGCCGGGGCGGGTGGCGGAGAAATTTCTGGAGCTGGAGGGAATTTCGCGGGAGCAGGCGTGCGCGACGCTGACAAGCGGGCAGATGCATCGGCTGGTGGAGCGGATCAAGAACTGCCGGTTCACGGTGACGGGGACGCGGGGATTCAAGGAGGCGATGGTGACGGCGGGCGGCGTGAAGCTCAGCGAAGTGGATCCGCGGACAATGGAAAGCAGGATCGTGCCGGAGTTGTATCTGACGGGGGAGGTGCTGGATCTGACGGGGCCGAGCGGGGGATACAATTTGCAGTTGGCGTTTTCGACGGGGCGGCTGGCGGGGGTGAGCGTGGCGGAGCGGCTGGCGCGGGGCGGGTGAATCAGGCGTCGAGGGGCAGGCGGAGCCATTCGGTGTGGGGGCGGGGAACGGTGCGCACCCATCGGCCCAGGAGCGAGAGCGCGGCGAGCGCGAGCAGAGCGGTGACGATGCTGACGGCGAGCGGTGGCCAGGAGATGGCGCTGCCGACGGAGAGGATGGCGGCGGACATCCAGGCGAGCGAGGCGGTGATGAATGCGGCTGCGAGCGCGGCGTCTTTCCACCCGAGGCGTTCGGCCCGCGCGCGGCGGCCGATGACGTGAAACGCCATGACCATGGGCGCCAGCGACAGCACGGCGCATGCGAGCATGCCAAGCTGTAAGCGGGGGGTGTGGTTGCCGAGCGCCACTTCGAGGACGTCGCGGTAGTGCCTGCCGAAGTAGAGGGCGTTCAGGGCCGGGGCGCAGTAAGCGAGGAGGGTGCCGGAAATCCCGGCGAGCAGGGTGGGGAGCAGGGTCATGCCTTCGATGCCCATCTCGCGATTGGAGCGTTCGCCCCAGGCGTGCATGCGCGCGGGGGAGCGGAAGCGAAAGAGGAAGAGTTTTTCGATGCGCGGGACGGAGGCATCGAGGGAGCGGCGGAGTTCGGCGGGGTCGCCGAGGCGCTTGAGGGCGGCGGCGATGGCGGCGGGCTGGTCGGGAATGCGCTCGCGTTCCTCGTCGAGGGCGGATTGGAGATGCGCGAGGAGTTCGCGGCGCATGCGGAGTTTACGGGCGGAGGTGGCGCGGAGGGGGCGGACGATGCGTTCGACGTGGATCATGAGGGCGGTGGTCGTGTCGGTCATGTCGCTGCTCCAAGTATGCCGCCGATGACGCGGACAAAGAGGTCCCAGTCTTGTTTGGCTTGTGCGAGGCGTTTGCCGCCTTTGGGGGTGAGGCGGTAGATACGGCGACGTGGTCCTTTGCGGGCATGGGAGGAGGGGGTGTCGTTTTCCCAGGCGGCCTTGACGAGGCCGGCGGCTTCGAGGCGGTAGAGTGCGGGGTAGAGGGAGCCTTCCTTGAGGGCCAGCGCGCCGGAGCCGGCGCTTTCGAGGCGTTTAAGGATTTCGAAGCCATGGGCCTCACCGCGTTTGAGGGCGGAGAGGATGAGCGTTTCGAGGTGGCCGCGGAGGTTGTCGCCGGTGATCTGTTGCATACTATGTATTTAGCCTGTCTAAATAGCAATGTCAAGAAAAAAACCGCCGGCGGGGAGCACCAGCCGGCGGCGTTGCGATTGTTGAGGTTGCGGGGAGGCGTTCGGAGGGTGGTCAGGGCCTGCCGGGCTGCGAGGTCGCGGCGGCGCGGCGGGCGGCGCCGGATTCCCACTTGGCGGTGGCGCCCTTTTCGTCGGGGCCGAGTTCGCCGTGCTCGCTGGTGGTGATGTCGGGCTGATCGGGAACTTTAGGGTCGGCCAGCAGGTCATTTTTCAGCGGGCAGTCGAGCTGCTTGATGCCTTCGACGACGCACTGGGCGTTGAGCGTGGCGCCTTTCCAGTTGGGATGCGTGCCTTCGGCGCGGCCGCTGTTGTCGACGTTGAAGAGCACCTTTTCGACCTTGTCGCGGCCCAACTGGTCGTATTTGTCGGCGATCAGGTCGTTGAGCGGAATGAAAAGGGCGTGATCCTGTTCGGCGGCCTGTTTGGCCCAGAGGGCGTAGTCGTTGGTGTTGCGCATCACTTTGTCGTCATTGCCCCAGCGGTTGCGCGGGATGAGGGAGCAAACGATGGGGGTGGCGCCCTTGGCTTTGATCTGCTCGATGTACTGCCGCATGTACCAGCCGAAGGAATGTTTGAGCGCGCCGGGCTGAGCGCCGCGGCCGGTGTCTTCGGCGGTGTCGTCGCCGTTGCCTTTGAGCGACGCCGGCCCGTCGTTGTGGCCGAACTGCATGAGGACGTAGTCGCCCGGCTGAATCTTCGGCAGCACCAGCGGCCAGAGCGTCGGCGAATCCTGATAGCTTTTCGAGGAGGTGCCGCCCATGGCGTCGTTGACGACGTTCACCTTGGAGGGGTCGAAGTAGTAGTGCAGGAGATGTCCCCAGCCCCACTGGCCGGCGGTGGCGCCGTTGTCGAAGGAGCCGTTGCGCACGGTGGAATCGCCGATCAGCCAGACGGTGGGCTTGTGGCCGGTCGCGGGGGCGGGCGGAGCGGCGTTGGCGAAGAGCCCGGCGGCGGCGAGCCCGGCGCAGGCGAAGAGTGCGGCGGCGAGACGGCGAGAGGTAGCGAACATCGAGTGCATCCTTCAAAAGGGTCAGTGCTGCGAGGGGAAATCGGCGGGGCCTTTGCCCGCCGCGGGTTCCTTGATTTCCGGAGGATTCGGCAGCAGGTCATTTTTCAGCGGCAGGTCGAGCTGCTTGATGCCTTCCACCACGCATTGGGCATTGAGCACCGCGCCGGCCCAGTTGGTGTGCGTGGTTTCCCTGGTCGGGAAGTAGGTGGCGGTGACCTTCTCCTGGCCTTCCTTGTCGTATGTGTCGGCGATGAGGGTGTTCAGCGGCAGAAAGGCGGCGTGATCCTGGTCGGCGGCCTGCTTGGCCCAGAGGCCGTAGGACTGGTCGGCCCGATTGATCTTGCCGTTTCGCCAGTTGTTTCGCGGGATCAACGAGCAGACGATCGGCGTGGCATGTTTGGCCTGGATTTGCTCGATCATCTGGCGCATGTACCAGCCGTAGGTGTGGATGGTTTCGTTGCCGCCGCCAAGTTTGGGACTTTTGGGACCTTCGACGGTTTGCTCGCCGTTGCCGCCGATGTCGGAGCGGTAGCGGAGGGTATCCGATTCGGGCGGGCGGGTGTTGTCGTTGTGGCCGAACTGCATGAGAACGTAATCGCCAGGCCGCACCTTGGCGATGACTTCGGGAAAGAGGCTGGGCATTTCGAAGAAGGAGCGGGCGGAGGTGCCGCCGAGGGCGTCGTTGACGACGTTGATTTTGGCGGGGTCAAAGAACATGGGGAGGATGTGTCCCCATCCCCACTGGCCGTTGGAGCCGGTGTCGGCGCCGTTTTTGACGGTGGAATCGCCGATGATGAAGAGAGTGGGTTTGTGGTCCGTTGGCGTGGCGGAGGGCGCGGGGGCGGCTGGAGCGGCAACGGCGGCACGGAGCGCAAAGGCGCCGCCCACGAACAACAGCAGAGCAGCGCGGCGCGTTGTGAACATGATGAAACTCCTGCAACAACAATAGCGTGGGAATAACGTGACGAAGCGGGCGGGATTGCGGAAAATGGCAACAACGGAGGCTGCGATGAAGCGAACGAACATGCGTCTGTTGACCATGGCGGCGGGGATCTGCCTGTGGATGTCGCGCGCGGGGGCGGTGACGGTGGGCGAGCTGCGGGTGGAGAATCACCATGGCGTGGTGACGGTGGATCAACGCGACACGCCGCGCTTGGGATGGGCAGTGGGCGCTGAGGGGAAGCGCGGGGTGATGCAGGGGGCGTATCGGGTCGTGGTGGCGTCATCGGCGGCGGCGCTGGCGCGTGATGAGGGAGATTTGTGGGACAGCGGGCGCGTGGCGGGGGCGGCGTCGGTGCTCGTGGTCTATGGCGGCAAGGCGCTGGCGGAGGGGCAGGTGGCGTATTGGAAGGTGAAGGTGTGGGATCAGAACGGGGGCGAGTCGGCCTGGAGCGAGACGGGCATGTGGCGGGCGGGGATGGCTCGCTGGGAGGCGAAGTGGATCGGTTTTCCCGGGGACGATGCGGACAAGGCGCCGGAGGCGGCGCCCTGTTTTCGCCACGAGTTTTCGGTCCGCGCCGGGCTGGTGCATGCGACGGCGTATGTGTGCGGGTTGGGCCAGTATGACTTGCAGCTCAATGGTCAGAAGGTGGGGCCGGCGGTGCTCGCGCCGGGCTGGACGAATTACGCCAGGACCTGTTTGTATGACACATATGATGTGACGCAGCAGGTAAGGGAGGGTGCGAATGCGGTGGGGGTGATGCTGGGCAACGGGATGTACAACGTGCTGAAGGTGCCGGGGAGATACACGAAATTTGTGGGGACGTTTGGGCCGCCGAAGGTGATCGCGGAGATCGTGTGCGAGTATGCCGACGGGCGGCGGGAGGTGGTGGGGACGGATGGAAGCTGGAGGACGGCGCGCGGGCCGGTGGTGTTCAATCATATTTATGGGGGCGAGGATGAGGACGCGCGCAAGGAGCTGGAGGGGTGGGATGCGGCGGGGTTTGCCGATGGGCAATGGAAAGCCGCGGCGGAGGTGGAAGCGCCGGGCGATGGCAAGGCGCAACTGGTCGCGGCGATGGAACCGGCGGTGGTGCAGGCGGCGGTGTATCCCGTGGTGAAGGAATCGACGCCGAGGGAGGGGGTGCGGGTGTTTGATTTCGGGCAGAACATGTCGGGGCGACCGCGGCTGAAGGTGAAGGGCGCGGCGGGGGCGGTGGTGCGCCTGGTGCCGGGGGAATTGCTGGGGCGCGACGGGCAGGTGACGCAGCGGCAGTCGGGATCGCCGGAATGGTTCGAGTACACCTGCAAGGGCGGCCGCGAGGAAGTGTGGGCGCCGCGTTTTTCGTATTACGGCTTTCGCTACGTGCAGGCGACGGTGAAGGGGGATGCGACGATCACGGGAATCGACGGCATTTTCACGCATGCCGACCTGCCCCCGGCGGGCACGTTCAAAAGTTCCGATGCGACGCTCAACCAGATTCACACGCTGATCAACATGGCGATTCTGAGCAATGCCCAGAGCGTGCTGACCGATTGCCCGCACCGGGAAAAGTTGGGGTGGCTGGAGCAGGGATACCTGGTCGGCGATGCGATCATGATGAACTGGGATGTCAGCGGGCTGTATGCAAAGACGCTGCTGGACATGCGCGAGGCGCAGACGCCGGACGGCCTGGTGCCCGATATTGCGCCCGAGTACACGCAATTCGCGGGCGGCTTTCGCGATGCGCCGGAGTGGGGCAGCGCCGTCGTGCTCGATCCGTGGCTGATGTACACCTGCTACGGCGACAAAGGGGCGCTGGCCAACGAATACGACGCGATGAAGGCGTACGTGGGCTATCTGCGCGGCAGGTCGAAGGAAGGCATCGTGGGCTATGGGCTGGGCGACTGGTTCGACATCGGTCCCGGAAAGCCCGGCCCAGCGCAGTTGACGAGCCTGGAACTGACGGGGACGGCGACTTTTTACCGCGATCTGGAGACGCTGGCGGCGGAGGCGCGGGTGCTGGGCAAGACCGAGGATGCGGCGACGCTGAAAAAAGAAGCCGCGGCGGTGAAGGCGGCATTCAACGCGGCGTTTTTTCATGCGGACACGGGCGTCTACGAAAAAGGCAGCCAGACGGCGCTGGCCATGCCGCTGGCGGTGGGGCTCGTGCCCGACGGCCAGCGGGCGCGGGTGCTGGACAACCTCGTGAAAGAGGTGCGCGATGCGAAGAACCGCGTGACCGCCGGCGATGTGGGGTTTTCCTATGTGGTCAAGGCGCTCACCGACGGCGGCCGCGGCGATGTGCTGCTGGACATGGCGCTTCAGGGCGACGGGCCGGGATACGTGGACCAGTTGCGCAAAGGCGCCACGACGCTGACCGAGGCGTGGGATGCGAATCCATCCGACTCGCAGAATCACCTGATGCTGGGGCACATCGAGGCGTGGTTTTATCGCGGGCTGGCGGGGATTCAGCCGGTAACCGGCGACGATGATGCGGGCTTTGGGCAAGTGACGATCGCCCCGCAGGTGGTGGGAACCCTGCAGTGGGTGGAGGCGAGCGTGGAGACGGTGCGGGGGAAAATCAGCAGCGCTTGGAAAAAGGAGAACGGCGGGCTGACGCTGCGCGTCGAGGTGCCGGGGAATGTCAGGGCGCGGGTCGTGGTGCCGGCGGAGGCGGCGGCGGCGGTGAAAGAAGGCGCGGTTTCGGCCGCGAGCGCCCCGGGCGTCACAGTGCTTGACGCGTCAGGAGGGGAGGTCACGCTGGAGGTGGGATCGGGAACGTACGTGTTTCGCGTCGACGAGCAGTGACGAACGTGCTGCGGCGGCAGTCCTCAGGGCGCTGCATTGAATCCCGGCGGCGGGCCGCGATGGGCGCCGGGGCCCGGTCCATCGGGGCCTCCGGGTCCTCCGCGGCCGGGGGGTCCGAAGCGCCGCGGATGGTAGGGTTCGCCCGTCAGCGCCGTCCATGCGGCGCGCTGATCCGTGGACAGCAGGTCAAGAATTTTGGTCACCGCCCGCGCGTAGGCGGCCTCGCGCGCTGCGGGCGGCTCGGGCCGATCCGTCGGCGGCGGGTTGGCCATGCGCGAGTCGTGCATGGCTTCGATGATGTCCCGGATCTCGACCTTCTGCTCCGGCGTGAGCGCCAGGCGGGTGACGATTTCCGGATCGGTGAAGGCGTATGGCCCGCGCAGTTGCCGGGCCAGCTGGTGCAGGCGCGTGTACTGCGCGGGGTTCAGGATGTCCGCCAGCGTGGCGTCGGCGGTTTCGGCGAGCATGTCGTAGCGGTCGCGCCGCTCCCGGGGCGTGAGCCGGCGAATGTCAGAGACCTGCCCGGTGATCTCCGCCTGCAGCGCCACGCAGCGCTGGGTCTGGCTGTCGGTGAGGGCGAGCTCGCGCCAGATCGCATGATCGGACAGGAGCGAGACGCGCGAGAGCACCCGCGAAAATTCCTCGCCCGCCGTCAGCTCGTCGAGGATCGCCGATACCTGCTCCTGCGCCGCCGCCAGGTTCGCCGCGTCGCCCGCGTTGTCGGCCTGGTCCTTCAGGAACGTCTGGTAGTAGCTGAGCGCGGTCTCCAGCAGCTCTCTCCGGGCGCTCAACGACACCGGATCGTCCGTCAGTTCCTGCTCGGCGATCGTGGCGAACGTGTCCACGGCCTTGCGCGCTTCGAGGAAATTCCCATGCGCCCGCGCCCGCTGCACGGCGGCTTCGTAGGTCCGCTGCTGCTCGAGCTCATAAGCCGCGTTGGTGCGCCGCTGGGCACGCGCGATCAGCACCGTCGTCGTCAGCAGCCCGACGGTCATCACCGCCAGCAGCAGCAGCCCGCCGATCGCCAGCGATCGGTGCCGCCGCGTCCATTTCACCAGGCGATCCCACCGCGTGGGCGGTTTGGCGAGGATCGGCTCGTCGCGCAGGAAGCGCGCCAGGTCGTCC
Source organism: Phycisphaerae bacterium (assembly GCA_035548175.1). GTDB lineage: Bacteria > Planctomycetota > Phycisphaerae > WQYP01 > WQYP01 > CALCHA01. The sequence goes on from DASZTO010000079.1 coordinate 12,462, forward strand.
GCCAGCGCCCGCGCGGTCTGGTAGCGCTCCGACGGGTCCTTCGCACAGGCCTTCTGCACGATCACTTCCAGCTCGCGCGGAATGCGCCGATCGATCGAGCGCATCGCCGGCGGATCGCTCGCGGAAAGCTGGTGCAGCAGCGCCTCCCGCCCCTCCCCGTGGAGCGCCCGCCGCAGCGTCAGCAGCTCATAGAGCGTCACCCCCAGCGAATAAATATCCGTGCGCTCGTCCAGCACCACCGCCTTGCCGGAAGCCTGTTCCGGCGACATATAGGCCAGCGTCCCCAGCAGGTCGCCGGTCTGCGTCAGCTCGTTTTCCCGGAACATCTGCGCCAGGCCGAAATCGGTGATCCATAGATTCCCGCGCACGTCCACCAGCAGATTCGCCGGCTTGATGTCGCGGTGCACCACGCCCGCCGCATGCGCATAATCGAGCGCCTCCGCCGCCTGCTGGCCCAGCCGCGCGGCCGTGCGATAAAACGTGCTCCGGCTGCCGGTATGCAGCTGCGACAGCGACGCCGCCGGTTCCGCCGAGCGCACCTGCAGCGCGATCGGAAAAGCCTCCGCCGGCTCCAGGGCTTCCTCCGCCGCCTGCGTGGGTGGATCCAGCCGCGCCGCCGCGTCCAGCAGCCGCGTCACCGTCTCGACGTCCGGCCGATCGCCGGTCGATGCCGAATGCCGGTCCGTCGCTCCGCTGATCCCGCGCGCCATCCGCATGGCCCGGATGATCGCCGCCACCGACTGCCCCTCGATCAACTGCATCGCGTAATAGTGCACCGAGCGATCGGAACCCACCGCGTACACCGGCACGATGTTGCTGTGATGAAGCTGCGCCGCCGCCTGCGCTTCGTTGCGGAAACGCTGCAAATGCCGCGGGTCCAGCGCCGCCGTGAAGGGCAGCACCTTCACCGCCACGCGCCGCCCCAACGACAACTGGATCGCTTCATACACGATCCCCATGCCCCCGCGCCCGATCTCCCGGATCAGCCGAAAATCGCCCAGCGGCTGCGCCGTCGCCGGGGGCGCCAGCGGCGGCGGTTCCCGCGGCTCCTCGTGAAGCTGCGCCGCCGCCGAATTCACAAACGCCAGTCCATCCAGGCATGGCGCCAGCTCGTCGGCAATTTCCGGATAACGCGCCGCAAACTCCCGCCGGCTTGGACGCAGCCCCGCCTCCAGCGCCGCCATGTATTCACGCACCGCTTCCACCAGCATCCCCGACGGCGCACCGCCCGCCTCGCTGGGCGCTGGCTCCCCCGCTTCATCGAACAGCCGGTGGTCCGCCGCCTTCATCGTGCCTGCCCTCTGCCCGCGCCGCCCCATTCCTCGGCCTCCCCCAGCTCCCGCCGCAGCCGCGCCAACGCACGCACCCACAGCTTCTGCACGCTGTCCTCCGAACGCCCCATCCGCGAAGCCGTCTCGGCGAACGGCAGGTTTTCCAGATGGCGAAGAATGATCACTTCCCGGTAATCCACCGGCAGCCGCTCCAGCGCCTGCGACAACAGCACGCTCTGTTCCCGCCGCGCCGCCGCATGCGAGGGGCTCGATCCCGGCGCCCTCAGGCCGCGCTCCAGCGCCTGCGAGGATTGATCCACGCGCACCGCCAGTTCCCGTTCCAGCCGCGCATCCCGCCCCTTGGTTCCCAGGAAGCGCCGCGCCGCCAGCGCCAGTTGTCCCGCCAGAATCCGCCGCAACCACCCCAGCAGTTCCGGTTCCGACTCTCCCCGGAACTGCGGAAATTGCCGATGCGCTTCCAGAAAGGTTTCCTGCACCACATCGCCGGGATCCACCTTCCCGCGCAAATGCCCGCCGATCTGCGCCCGCGCCAGCAGCGTCAGATACCCCCCGTACGCATCCAGCAACCGCCCCAGCGAGGAGCGGCTGCCCTGTTTGGCATTCTGGAGGAGGCTAAGAGCGGTCATAAGTTTCTCACGGTGAAAACCCAGCGGTATCGCCCGCAACAGCTTACCGAAAATCCGCGGCTGCGATTCCCGGAACCCCGGAGCGCCGCCCCATCAACAATCCGTTGCGCCGCGGCCCAAAATCCGCCGCCACCGGCGCTTTCTGCCCCCCCCTCCATCAGGGCTGGCGAATCTTTTTATTTTTCCGCGACAGATCACCGGCGGTTTCCCCCCAGCCCGCGCAACGATTCCTCTACCCTTCCGCGGCCACGCCAGTCTACCCCGCGGCAAGGCCCACAACCAAACGCGCAGCCTCATGCCGGTACCCACTGCCCCGGCCGCGAGCGGGCAGCGCGGCGGGCGCCGGTTTTTTCTGGCGGCTTCCACTTTCTTGCGCGGATGGGAAGACGTCCCGGCTTCCGGTGCCGCCGCTCTCCGCGGAGCCCCCTCGGCCGCTCCCACGGCCGCGGGCTCGGCGCGCGATTCGCCTCGCCGCTCGCGACCGGGGCGCCCTGGCGCGGGCAGGGTATGCTGGGATGCGCCTTGCGAACGATCGCCCCGGCGCCCGCCACGCCGCCGCCGCGATGCGCGGGCTTCCCCTGAAGATGCGCCCCGCCTCCGGGAGAGGGGCAGTTGGGAGGACTCATGCCGCGCCGCCCTGGGCCCATCAGCCTGACGCTTGAAGCGCTCGAAGCGCGCATGCTGCTCTCGGGCACGGTCCAGCCTCTCGCCGCGCCGATCACCCCCGGAACGCCGGTGGCCAGCGTCGCCGTGCAGGCCGACCTCCAGCGCATCAACGCCGATCAGCGACAACTCCACGCCGATCTCAAATCTCTCCAGCCGCTCCTGCGTGCCGACCAGCAGGCCATCACCGGGGCCATCAGCGCCCTGTCCGGGCTGCTCGATCCACTGCGTGCGAAGTATCAGGCCGACAGCAAATCCTGGCGCGCCGCCGTGCAGGCTGACCTGGCCGCCGTGACTCAGGCCCAGGATGCCGGCGACAGCGGCGCCGCCGCCGCCCGCCAGGCGACTCTCGAATCCGATCGCGCGACGCAGCAAACCGTCCTGCACGCCGATGAAGCCCGCATCCAGGCGGTCATCACGGCCGATCCGACCGTGCAGGTCGCCAAGGCCCAGCTTGCCGCCGATCTGGCTCCCGTCACCGCCGATCGCGCGCAAATCGAAAAAGATTTCCGCCAGCTCGAAAACGACCTCGAGCCCGCCTGCACCGCCGGCGCCGGCCGCGCCCCGGGCGCCCCTCAAGCCGCGCCCGCCGCCGCGCCCCCCCTCATGAACCTCACGGCCGAGCTTCCCGCCCCCTGATTCCCGCTTGGCCCCCGGCAGTTCTCCGCCGCCGCCGCGACCTCCGTGAGCCAAAACCTTAGGCACTCCCTCAAAAAATCCCCCACCGGCAACCCCGCCCCCCCTGCGCCTCAAGAAGCGCGGGAGATCGAACCGACGTATGATGCTGGCGGATCGCGCGATCCGCCGCATGGCAGGCGCACTGCGCGCCCGTGGGTTCCGCCAAGACTAACGCCGAGACTGGCTATGTTCCTTCCCTCCGCGCAGGATCGCTCCGACGCGCGCACCTTGCCCGAAGCGCTCCGTGCGCATGCGGCCGGCCAGCCCGAGCGCCTGCTCTACCGCTTCCTGCCCACCGGCGAGCCGCCCGCCCTCGAATGGACCTTCGCCGAAACCGATCGCCGCGCCCGCGCCGTCGCCGCGCGACTCCTCCACATCGGCGCTCCCGGTCGCCCCGTCCTGCTCGCCCATTCCGCCGGGCTCGACTTCATCGCCGGATTTCTCGGCACGCTCTACGCCGGCGCTATCGCCGTGCCCGTGCTCCCCCCGCGCGCCAACGGCCACGCCCGCCGCCCCGCCGCCGAACGCTTCGCCGCCATCCTCCACGCCGCCGATCCCGCCGCCATTCTTGCCTCCAGCGCCCTCGCCCCCGCGCTTGCCTGGACGCATCTCCCGCTGATCCCGCTCGACTCGCTTGACCCCGCCCCCGAGACGCTCGACCTCCCCGCGCCCGACCCCGCCGCCCCCGCCTGCATCCAGTTCACCTCCGGCACCTCCGGCACGCCGCGCGGCGTCATGCTTTCCCACGCGGCGCTGGTCGCCAATGCCCGCATGATCGCCGCCGCCTTCGGCCACACGCCCGAAAGCCGCGGCGTCATCTGGCTTCCACCGCACCACGACATGGGCCTCATCGGCGGAATCCTCCAGCCGCTGTTCGTCGGCTTTGAAGTCACGCTCATGCCCGCAACCGCGTTTCTTCAGCGCCCCATGCGCTGGCTTGAAGCGGTCAGCCGCCATCGCGCCACCACCAGCGGCGGCCCCACCTTCGCTTACGCCCTGTGCGCGCAGTCTCCCGCCGAACCCAAAGAGACGCTCGACCTTTCTTCCTGGGACGTCGCCTTCGTCGGCGCCGAACCCGTGCGCTCCGCCACGCTGCAACGCTTCGCCGGGCGCTTCGCCCCCAGCGGCTTTCGCGCCTCGGCCATGCTTCCCTGCTACGGCCTCGCCGAGGCCACCCTCATGGTCTCCGCCGCGCCGCGCGGCGCGGGAATCCACGTCGCCGACTCCCCCGCCGGCGCGCCATGCGTCGATTGCGGACCCGCCGTCCCTCCCGCGGAAATCCTCATCGTCGATCCCGCCACGCATGCGCCTCTCCCCGAAAACGCCGCCGGCGAAGTCTGGCTGCGCTCCCCCGCTCTCGGCGACGGCTACTGGCGCCGGCCCGATCTCACCCGCGACGCCTTCCACGCACAACTCCCCGGCGATCCATACCCCTGCCTCCGCACCGGCGATCTCGGCTTCCTTCGCGCAGGCCATCTCCACATCACCGGCCGGCTCAAAGACCTGCTGATCGTCCGCGGCGTCAACCACATGGCCCACGACATCGAAGCCACCGCCGAGAGCGCTCATCCCGCGCTGCAACCCGCGGGGTGCGCCGCCTTCGCGCTCAATACCGATGCCGGTGAGGCCGTCGCCCTCGCCTGCGAACTCCGCCGCGACCAGCGCCGTGAAGATCCCTCCATCATCGTCCAGGCCATCCGTGACGCCATCGCGCAAACGCACGACCTCGAACTCGCCGCCATCCTCCTCCTGCCGCCGGGCGCCCTCCCGCGCACCACCAGCGGAAAAATCCAGCGCGCACTTTGCCGCGAGCGCCACCAAACCAACGCCTGGCAACCGCTCCACCTCTGGACCCCCGCCGCGTCCGACGCCCCATGCGCGCCCGGCCCCCCATCACTCGATCGGGCCGCCATCGCCCAGTGGCTCACCGCCCGCCTCGCGCGCGTCGCCAACATCCCCGCGCAGCAGATCGATCCGGCAGAGCCCATCGTCCGCTATGGCATCGGTTCCGCCGACGCCGTCGGTCTCGCTGGTGAAATCTCTGCCGCCCTCCACGTCGATCTGCCCGCCATGGCCCTGTGGGATTACCCCACCATCGCCGAGCTCGCCGGGCACCTCTCCCGCGAAATCGCCGGTCTGTCGGAGCAGCCCTCATGAGCGCCCAGCACGCCGACGTTCTCTTCAACCCGCTGCTGCCCGACTACCGCAACGATCCCTACCCCACGCTCCGCCGCCTCCGCACCGAAGACCCCGTGCACCACAGCCCCATGCTCGACGTCTGGGTGCTCACGCGCTATGCCGACGTCCTCGCCGCCCTGCGCGATCCGCACCTTTCCGCCAGCGTCAAAAACTGGCGCGGCTACGAGCGTTTTTATCTCCGTCCCGGCATCGCCGCCGACAACCTGCTCTACGAAATGTACGGCCGCTGGATGCTGCAGATCGACCCGCCCGACCACACGCGCCTGCGCAACCTCGTCAACAAAGCCTTCACACCCGCCGCCGTCGAGCATATCCGCGGCCAGATCGCCCAGACCATCGACGCGCTTCTCGACGCCGCCCTTGCCAACGGCGCTACCCGCTTCGACGCCATCGCCCAATTTGCTTACCCGCTGCCGCTGATCGTCATCAACCAGATCATGGGCATCCCGCGGGAAGATGCCGAGAAGGTGAAAGCCTGGTCCGCCGCGCTGCTTCCCTCCTTCAGCCCCGCGCTTTCGATCGATGCGCTCACCCGCGTGAACACCGCCCTGGCCGAGTTCCGCGAGTATTTCCGCACGCTGGTCGAACGCCGCCGCAACGATCCCGGCCCCGACCTGCTCTCCGCGCTCATCCAGGCGCGCGACCAGGGCGACCGCCTCGATGATGACGAACTTCACGCCACCGCCATCCTCCTTGCCTTCGCCGGCCACGCCAGCACCGTGCAAGCCCTCGGCAACCTCGTGCTGCACCTCGCCGACCCCGCGCAAATCGCCCTCCTGCGCGAGCAACCCAAACTCATCACCGCCGCTGTCGAAGAATCCCTCCGCCACCAGAGCCCCCTTCAACTGATCTACCGCACCACCACGCAGCCCTTCACCGCGGGCGAAAAAACCATCCCCGCCAACGAGCTGCTCTTCCTCTCCCTGCCCGCCGCCAACCGCGACCCCGAACGCTTCCCCGATCCCGACCGCTTCGACATCCAGCGCCCCGACAACCGCCATATCGCCTTCGGTTACGGCGGCCATTTCTGCGCCGGCGCCGCGCTCGCCCGCCTCGAACTCGCACTCGTCGCCGCCGCCTTCCTCAAACGCTTCCGCGCCTGGCGCCCCGACGGCCCCATCCCCCCGCGCGACGCCAACATCCTCTTCCGTGGCTTCCGCTCCCTTCCTCTCGCCGTCGAGCCCCCATGATCCCTGCTGCCCATCCCATCGATCTCTGGCTGTTTCCGCATCCCGGAACGCGACGCATCGAGGTCCCGCTTCAGACACTCCTTTCCCGTTACGTGCCCGGCCCCATCGACATCCGCCGCACGCCTTCCGGCAAGCCGCACCTCCATCCGCTCGCCGGCTGCCACTTCAGCATTTCGCACACCACCGGCCTTTCTATCATCGCAATCGCGCGGCTCCCATTGGGCGTGGATGTGGAATCACTCATGGCGCCCCCCGGAACGCTCGACGGCATCGTGCGCTATCTGCCCGCTCACGATCGCCGACGCCTGCAACGCACCCCGCCCGCGCTGCGCAACACCGCGATCCTCACCGCCTGGACGCGCTTCGAAGCCCGCGCCAAAGCCGCCGGCCTCGGCGTCGCGCTGCTCGAAAATCCCTGCTCACCCGATCTTGATCGCTGGCAACTCCACCCCATCCCGCTGCCGGGCTACGCCGCCGCTCTGGCCATTCCCGCCCGCCACATGCGCCTTCGCACCCGCCAATGGCCCGACCCCCAATGACGCCCCCATCGACGGATACACCTTCGCCGGCACCCCGATCGCCGTCGCTCCCGCCGGCACATCGCAAATCACCAGGCTGTTCGCCGCGATCTTCGCCCCATCCCCGATCCGCACCCCGCCCAGCACCGTCGCCGCCGCACCGATGAATACATCATCCCCCACCACCGGCACCCCGGGATTGCTCGGGCTGGTCCCCAGCGTCACGCCATGCATGATCCCGCACCGATCGCCGATCCGCACCTCCGGATGAATCAGCACCATGCCCGGATGAATGATGTGGAATTTCTCCCCGATCCGCGTGTGCCGATCCAGCGACACCCCGGTGATCATCGGCGTAAAAATCATCGCAAAGCCGTAAACCTTGTTGCCCACCCAGCGCATCGGCGTCGCCCGCATCCCCAGCACCCAGCGCCCGCAGTGATACACGGTCAGCGCCCACACCGCCCGATTGCGCCACGCCCCATGCACCGCGCGCGCACCGCGGATGTTCCGCCACGTCGCTCGCAGCGTCGGTCTGTCCGGATTCGCAGCCATACCCATACCCCCTTCTATCGACCAGGCGGAGCGCTCCCCTGAACCCCGCCGCCGCCGCATCTTACCGCGAAATGCCCCGCGATTTTTCCCATTCCGGCAAAAAAGGCTTCGCCAGCTCCGTCACCTCCAGCGCATTGAGCGCCCACTGAATGCTCGCCACGCCATGCAACTGCCAGCCCGCCGACTTGCCCAGAAAATTCGGATCGGTCACCGGATGCACCACCTCCGGCCCGGTGATCTTCACATCCGGCGCAATCTGCGTGTCAGGGCCAATCTTCGCATCACCCACCAGCTTGTCCCACGCCAGGCTCCCCAGCCGCTGGTCCTTCTTGATGTACGCCGCATAGGCCGCCCCGCGCGGCGCCGTCATCTGGTTCCCGCTGCTGGTCGCCACCGCCTCGCATACCTTCTCGAACCCGTCCCAGAATTCCGGATAATCGAACATCTGCTTCTCATCAAACAGAATCTCCGGCCCGCCAAAAATGATGTCGAAATAATTCGCGCCCAGCGGTCCGCCGTTGCTCCGCGCCACGATCGATTTCATCCCCGCCATCACCCGATCGCGCCACACCGGATCGCCCGTGCGCTCCCACTCCGTCGCCCAGTTGATCGAATAGCAGATCCACTCCAGGTTGAACGCCACGTTCGTATAGCGCGCCTCCATCGGCTTGCCATCTGAATAGGTCTGCGCCGCCGCCGCCGGTCCCCGCCGCGGCGCTTCCGTCGGCATCGGCATCGCCGCAAGCTGCGCCGGACTCGGCGCGGGCGTATTCCCCTGCAACCGCGGACCCTCCTCCGTCGGCACATAGTGCGACCCGTTGTACACCTGCAGCTTGTCGTACGTCAGGTCCGCATCCAGCTGCTCGCGCATCAAATCCCCTACCCGCTCGTCCCCGCCCGAGAGGTAATAGTAATACCTCTTCAGCATCGCATGGCTGATCCGCGGCTGCTTCGCCCCATCGCCCCAGTGATTCACGTTGTGCCGGGAACCCAAAGGCGCAAAAGGCCCCTCGTGATACACATCCGTCTCGCTGGTATGCCGCGTCATCGCCTCGGCCATCCGAAATACATCCGCCTTCCCGCTGCGCAAAAACGTGTACCACAAAAACATGTCCGGCATCAGCTCCGTGTTCGCCCACGCCCACCCGCCGATGTCATACCGCCAATCATGTCGGCCGAAATCATAGTTGTGCATGATGTCCCCGAAGTTCCAGAACCCATACCACGACCGCTCGTCCACCTCGTCGTGATAGAACGTGTAAAGCTGATCGAGCTGGTCCTCCACCCATTTGAGCGTCGGTGTCGAACGGTCCGGCAAACTCCACACGCCGAACACCGGGATCGAATGGTAATACTCCGGCGTGCACACCAGTTCCGGCGGCGCCGCCGCTTCGTGCGCCATCGCCACCAGGTCCGTGTCGCTGGGAATCGCCGAAAACGCCCACAGCGTCATGTCCGTCGTGTGCGCCACGCCGCTCGCCGTCCCCCAGCCCGGCTTCCAATCCTCATAATTCGTCTGCAGTCCGTGCGGCTCGATGTCATACGTCCGCATATCCATCGCCGGCCCGTCCGGCGACCACAGCCACACCGTCAGCGTCCCCTCCGCCGTCGTCGCTTTGTTGATCTCCAGCGCCGCCGGATATTTTTGCCAGAAATCCTTCACCCCCACCGCGATCCCGCCCGAGACATCCCCCAGCACCGCCATCCCCAGCGACCGCTTGCCGTCGGTCACATGCAACCACGAGCTTTTGTCCTGCGTGCGCTTGTCGATGGAATAGCCGTTGGGGTTGGGCTGCGACAGTTTAAAATCGTTGTACACCGCCACCGATTCCATCGCCGTCTGGTTGGGCAGTTGGGCCATGTTCGGCATCCGCTTCCCGGCGAGATGCGCCTCATACTGCTCCGGCGACAGCGCGTTGCGATACCCCGGCAACAACCGCACAGGCTGCCGCCACACGCCCGTCCCCTCCCCCACAAACCGCACGTGCCGGTTGTGCAATTCCTCCTTCAGCGGCACCCCGAACCGCAGCCCCATCCCCTGGATGAAATCCTTCTCCTGGTCCCCATCAAAAATGAACGAATGCACCATCCGCACCGCATCCGTCCCGGCATAAAAATAAAACCGCATCACGAACGGCAAAAACGTCCGGCCCGGTTTGTCCACATTCGTCGCGACCGCCGCCGCATCTTCCGACTCCATCCCCTCCACCTTGATCACCGCCCGCACCGGCCCGCTCTGTTCCACCGTCACCTTCGTCACACGGCTGGTGAACCCCACCGTCCGCAGGATTCCCTGCCCCTGCTGCGACCGGTCCTCCAACTGCACCACCAGCTCGCCGTTCTCCGCCACCGTCCGATCCCCGATCGCCAGCGACTGCATCACCGCCGATCCGCCCGGCACGAACCGGCAGTGCAATTCCCCACTATCGACCTCCACCCCGCTCCCATCCTCTTTGACCGTAATCGGCTGCGCCACCGCCGGCCCGCTGCCCACGCTCACCGTGAACGGCCCCTTCAACGCCTCCGCGTTCCCCCCCGCCGCCGGCGCCACCCCCACCGCGCACCCGCTCCACTTGATCGACCCATCCGGCCAGTACGCCAGCGGCCAGCTTTGCATCGCCACCGCCTGCCCGTCCGCCCCGCGCAGCATTAAAGGATCGGCCTTGTGCACCGCCCCCTCCGGCCACGGCACGCCCCACTGCACGCCATCGGCCGCCGCCGGCACGCTGTCCAGCCAATGCACCGTCACCGGCGTCGCATGCTGCTGCTGCCCGAGGCAGGGCACTGCCCACGCCGTCAGCATCCCCGCCACCACCGCGCACCGCACCGCTTTCCATGCCATAATGTCCATCCTCTCGTTGCATCCTCCCCCCATTTTCAACGCGAACCGCCCGCGCCCGATTGCTCCCCCGGAACGGCCAAACTTTGCCTGTCTTCACACCCCCGCCATGCTGGTCGCGGTTTTCCGCTCTATCCCCGCGTTATATCTCCATAGATCGTGAGAAAATTCTTGCCACCCTCCCCAACTTGGGGTAGGTTTTCCCACAGCTTCCCTTCGGCGCTGCTTGGATTCCATCCCCGTTGCGTGCTCCGCGCTGATTTCCGGTGACTCATGACGCGCACTTTTTGCTCTCTCGCCATCGCTGGCGCGCTTCTGGTCGCCGCACCCCTTCTCGCCAGCCCCCTCGTGACCCTCTCCGCACAATCTGACAAAAGCTCCGTCAACGTCGGCGACACCTTCACCGTCACCGTCTCCGCTCAGGTCGCCAACGGCGCCCTCAACGACGGCCTCACCGCTTACAACATCGACCTCTATCCCACCACCAGCTCCCAACTCCAATTCCTCGGCGCAGCCAGCCAGAACTCCGGCATCTCCCTGAGCACCGGCAACTCCGATCCCGGCACCGGCGGCCTCCTCGGCGTCAGCGCCGTCTTCGATGCCCCCGGCATCGCCATCGGTTCCACCGTGCCCCTCTTCACCGTCACCGTCAAAGCCCTCGCTCCCGGCGCGACCACCGTCGCCGCCGGTCTGAGCGTCTATCCCAATGGCGCCGGCATCCCGCTGGAGCTCAATGTCTCCGGCGACTATGTCGCCGCGCCCGGCTCCGGCAACTTCTCCGTCGATACCTCCAACGCCATCGCCCATGTCTCGGTGGCCGTCCCCGAACCTTCCGCCGCCCTGTTCGTGCTGCCGGCGGTCGGGCTGTTCCTTCTGCGTCGTCGCCGTGCCCTCCCTGCCGTACTCCCCCTGCGTGCCCACGGTCGGGCGATTACTCCGTAAGTCCATCCTTTCCGAATCGACCAGGCTTGTATTGCGGTCGCCGGAAGCCAGTGTTGTGGGAACTCTGTGCTCTCTGCGTTGCGATCTTTCGGACGCGCTCTGCGGCGGGCTCTCCATGAGGAGGGCCCGTCCGACCCCTCGGCCGCGCGCCTCTCACGCTACAAGGACCAGCGCCCTTCCGGCGTCGAATGGCTCGAAACCCGCCTCCTGCTTTCCACCATCACCTGGACCTCCAGTTCCTCGGGCAACTGGAACAACGGCGCCAACTGGAGCGGCGGCAAGGCGCCCGGCTCCGGCGATTCGGCCGTTATCGACGTGCCCGGCGTCACCGTCACCGTCTCCGACCAGGAGTCCGTCCATGACCTCTCCGTCAATGTGACCGACCCCAACAACGCTCCCACCCTCCAACTCACCGGCGGCTTCCTGGCCATCGGCGCCTCTTCCGCCATTAGCGGAAATCTGCAACTGCAGGGGGGCAATCTGTTTATCGGCAGCGGCACCTTGACCACCGCAGGAAACACCGATTGGGCCGGCGGCAACATCAACCTCGACGGCCACACCCTCCTCAACACCGGAAACATGACCTGGGAAACCACCGGCGGCGTCTACGGCAACACCGGGCCCACCATCAATGGCTCCCCCAACCAGGGCGGCACCCTCGACAACCAAGGCTCCATCGCCGAATCCGTCAACGGTCCCACCCTCTTCGATTCTGTCCTTATCGAGAATGAAGCCACCTTCGACTTCACCGGCGATGCCGGCATGAACTACGGTAGTGGCAGCCCAAACTTCACCAACGCCGCCACAGGCACCGTCGAAAAAACCGGCGGCTCCGGAACCTCCTCCTTCTCGGTCACCTTCAACAACCAGGGCGGCACCATCCATTCGGAATCCGGCACCCTCTCCCTGCCCTACGGCACCAATACCGGCGGCACCTATACCGCCGACCTCGCCGCCACGCTCCTCATCTCCGGCTTCCTCTCCGGCACTTACACCGGCGCGGGCCAGGGCACCGTGGGGCTGAGCAACAACATCCTGATCAACTCCCCCGGCGCCACCTTCGATTTCACCGGCAACACCTTCCAGTGGACCGCCCACAACATCGATCTCGACAACCACACCCTCATAAACCTCGGCACCATCACCTTTAACACCTCCGCCGGCATCTACGGCAACACCGGCATCGATCTCAATGGTTCCGGCAGCCAGGGCGGCACCCTCGACAACCAGGGGACCATCCTCCAGGCGGGCGGCTCCTACGCCCTCTTTGATTCCGTCTCCATCCTGAATGAGAACACCTATGACTTCACCGCCGACGGGGGCATCGCTTACGGCAACGCCAACCCCTTCGTGACCAACACCGGCCTGTTTGAAAAGACCGGTGGCGCCGGCACTTCCAGCACCGGCGTCACCTTCAACAACCAGGCAGGCACCGTCTACGCCAAAACCGGCACCCTTGTTCCCGGTCGCGGCACCAATACCGGCGGCACCTACAATGCCGACGCCAACGCCATCGTCGAACTGCAAGGTTTCCTCGGCGGCGCCTTCACCGGCGGCGGCGCGGGACAACTGCTTCTCGGCGGCAACATCCTCATCTCCGGCAGCAACGCCACCTTCAACTTCCCCGCCAATTACTTTCTCTGGAACGCCGCCCATATCGACCTCGACAACCATATCCTGACCAACACCGGCTTCCTCACCTTCAATACGTCCAACGGCTTCTACGGCAACACCGGCATCGACATCAATGGCAGCGGCAACCAGGGCGGTACCCTCGACAACCAGGGCACCATCATCCACGCCGGCGGGTCCCCGGCCATGTTCGACAACACCGAGATCCTCAATGAAGGCACCTATGACTTCACCGCCGACGGCGCGGTCGCCTATGGCAACGCCAACCCCCTCTTCGTCAACACCGGCCTCTTCGAGAAAACCGGGGGGACCGGCGCCTCGACTACCAGCGTCGGCTTCAACAACCAGGGCGGCACGGTTTACGCTCAAACCGGCACCCTCAACCCCGGCCGCGGCACCAATACCAGCGGCACTTACAACGCTGACGCCGGGGCCGTCGTCGAACTGCAAGGCTTTCTGGGCGGCACCTTTACAGGCAGCGGCGCCGGCCAACTGTTCCTTGGCGGCAACATCCTCATCTCCGGCAGCAATGCCACCTTCAACTTCCCGGCCAATTACTTTGTCTGGAACGCCGCACAGATTGACTTGGATAGCCATGTCCTGACCAATCTCGGCTTCCTCACCTTCGACGTCTCGAACGGCATCTACGGCAACACCGGCATCGACATCAACGGCAGCGGCAGCCAGGGCGGCATCCTCGACAACCAGGGCACGATCCTCCAGGGGGCCGTCAACCCGGCGATGTACGACAGCACCGAGATTCTCAACGCGGGCACCTATGACTTTACCGCCGATGGCTCCGTCGCTTACGGCAACGCCAGCCCTACATTTGTGAACACCGGCCTGGTCGAGAAAACCGGGGGGGCCGGGGCTTCCGGCACCGGCGTGACCTTCAACAACGAGGGCGGCACCGTCTACGCCCACACCGGCGCACTGAATCCCGGTCGCGGCACCAACACCGGCGGCGCCTACAACGCCGATGCGGGAGCCACCGTCGAACTCCAGGGATTCCTCAGTGGCACTTACACCGGTTCCGGCGGCGGCACGGCGACCCTCGGGGGAAACATCCTCATCAACAGCAACAATGCCACCTTCAATTTCCCCGCCCAATTCTTCCAGTGGACCGCCCATGAGATCGACCTCGACTCCCACACCCTGATCAACACCGGCTGGCTCACCTTCGCCACCACGGCGGGCATCCGCGGCAACACCGGCATCGATATCAACGGCAGCGGCAGTCAGAGCGGCGTCCTCGATAACCAGGGCACGATCTTCCAGGCCGGCGGCGCACCGGCCCTCTACGATTCCGTCGAACTGGAAAACGAGGGGCGGTACGACTTTACGACCGCCGGCAACATCAACAACGGCAGCGGCAACCCCTTCGCCCTCAACGCCGCCACCGGCACGTGGGAATCCGATGCCAGCGGCATCTCCACCGTGAATCTGCCTTTCAACAACCAGGGCGGATCGGTCGATGCGGCCGCCGGCACCCTGGCGTTCACCGGCGGCACCAACACCGGCGGCACCTATTCGGCGGCGCTGGGGGCGGCGGTCCTTCTGGCGGGGGTCTTCGGCGGGTCTTACACGGGCTCGGGCAGCGGGGCCGTGTCGCTCAACTCCAATATCCTCATAAATGGATCCAACGCCACGTTCAATTTCCCGGTGGGATTGTTCCAGTGGACGGGGGCGGGCATCGATCTCGACGGACACACCCTCACCAATACGGGCTCGATGACCTGGTCTGCTCCGGGGGCGCTCTTCGGGAACACCGGCATCGGAGCCAACGGCAGCGGCAACCAGGGGGGGACGCTGGACAATCGGGGCACGGTTCTGGCGAGCGGGACGGCGACGCTCTACGACAGCGTGTCCATAAGCAACGAAGGAACCTTCGACTTCACGGGCGATGCCGGGCTGGCCCTGGGCAATGGCAATCCGGGGGTGACGAACTCCGTCAGCGGCATTCTGGAGAAGACCGGCGGCACCGGCACCTCGGCCGTGGACCTGCCTTTCAGCAATGCGGGGTCGGTCATCGCGGCCTCTGGCACGTTGACGTTCACGCGCGGGGTCAGCCAGATTTCCGGCCACACGCTGACGGGAGGGGCGTGGGCCGCGACGCACGGGGCGACGCTGGTGATCCCCAGCGTGACGATCACGACCAACAGCGCGCAGGTGACGTTGAGCGGGGCGGGAGCGACGTTCGCGGCGATCAATTCGCTGGCGGACAACGAGGGATCATTCGCATTGACGGAAGGAGCCTCGCTGACGACCGCCGGGGCGTTGACCAACAACGGAACGCTGGTCCTGGGGCCGCACGGAACTCTGGCGGTGGCCGGATCGCTGGCGGAAGGCGGGGCGTCGGTGTTGAACATTCAGCTTGGGGGCACGCCGGCGTCGGGGGCGTTCGGGTTTCTCTCGACCACGGGGGTGGCGACATTGAACGGAACGCTGTCGGTGACTTTGGCGGATGGGTTCGGGCCGACTGCGGGGCAGACCTACACAGTGACGAATTTTGCCAGCAAGACCGGGGCGTTCAGCACGGTGACAGGAGGGGTCGTCAACGGGGTGACGCTGTACACGATTACCGTCAATGCGAATATCGTGATCAACGCGGTATCCAATAGCGCCGACCTGGCGGTTTCCAATGTGACCGCCCCGGCGTCCGCGGCGGGGGGGCACACCCTCACCATCACGTGGCAGGTGACCAATCTGGCGAGCACCGGGACGGTGGGGACGGACTGGGTGGATGACGTGTACCTGACGGCGGGGGGGGTGGTGAATGCGACCTCTATCCTGATAGGATCGGTCGCACACAGCGGGGCGGTGGGCGGCGGGGGGGGATACAGCGGCAGTTTCAGCGGCACGGTGCCGACGAGCGTGCCGACGGGAACCTACACGGTGGTGGTGGTCATCGACGCGGGGAACGTGTTGCCGGACGTGAATCGGGCGAACAATATGGCGGCGGCGCCGGGGACAACGCATGTGACGCTGCCGGGGGGACCGGTGGTGGTCAGTCAGACGCCGACGGGGGCGGTTCCGGCGCCGCTGGATCATATTGATATCGTGTTCTCGGTGATCATCGATCCGACGAGTTTCAGCGCGTCGGATGTGCTGCTGGTGGGGGCGTCGGGGGCGGTGACGGTGACGGCGATCGAGGAGATCAACGCGACGACGTACCGGATTCATTTCGCGGCGTTGTCGGTGGATGGGGCGTACACGCTGACGGTGGGGCCGGACGTGCGGGATTTGCAGGGCGATGAGATGGACCAGAACGCGGATGGCGTTCCGGGGCAGCCGTCGGATGCGTACGTGGGGACGTTCACGTTCCACTCGGTGGGGGCGCACGTGACGGGGAGTTTGCTGAACGGGACGACGGGGGGCAGCGGGCCGGTGAAGGGGCCGGTGTCGTCGGTGCAGGTGACGTTCAGCGAAGCGGTGCAGGTATCGACGTTCTCGGTGGCGGACGTGACGCTGACGGGGGTGTCCCACGCGTTCACGATCACGGGGGTAACGCCGGTGGATGCGGTGAACGGGGCGGCGACGACATTCACGGTTACGTTTGCGTCCGCGTCGGCAAGCGGGCTGTACACGCTGACGGTCGGGCCGGACATTCTGGATTTGGTCGGTCTGGCGATGGATCAGGATGGCAACGCGACCAGCGGGGAACCGACGGATGCGTTCGTGCTGAACTTTACGATCGACAGCACCGGCCCGCAGGTGGTGTCGGTGACGCCGGGCGCGGGAAGTGCGGTGCATCAGCCGATCACGTCGGTGGTGGTGACGTTCAACGAGCCGATCGATCCGGCGACGTTCCTGGTGGGCTCGGTGTCGATCAACGGGCCGCCGGGGAGCATCTCCGCCGCAGCGATCACGGAAATTGACGCGACCGATTTCCGGATCAACCTGTCCACCCTTGCCGCTCTCGGCACGTATCATTTCGTACTGTCCCCCACGATCAGCGATCTCGTCGGTAATGAACTCGACCAGAATGCCAACGGCATCAACGGCGAGGCGGGGGATGCGTTCGCCTTCGACATCCTGCTTTCGCAGCCGAACCTGGTGGCGTCGGCGCCGTCCGCGCCGGTGTCGGCAAGCGCGGGCAGCCAGATCAGCGTCTCGTTCCTGGTGACCAACAACGGGAACCTGGCGGCGACGGCGCCTTTCACCGATGAACTGATTCTCTCGCAATCGGGCGTGCTGGGGGCGGGAGATAATCTGCTTCTGCAGGCGGTGACGGTGAACGCGGACGTGGCGGCGGGGGGCTCGTACACGGAAGTGTTCACGACGAATTTGCCGCTGGGGATCGAGGGGGATTACACGCTGTTCATGGTGACGGATTCGGGGAACGCGGAGGCGGAGAGCTCGGAAGCGGACAACGCGGCGTCGGCGCCGATTCACATCAATCATGCGGCGTTGCCCAACGACCTGGCGGTGGATGTGATCACGTCGCCTGCCAGCGGCCAGACGGGGCAGCAGATCAACGTGGCGTGGCGCGTGGACAACGTGGGGACGGCGGGGATTTCCGGAGCGCTCACGTGGAATGATGAAGTGATCCTGTCGGCGGACGACACGCTGGGCAACGGCGACGACGTGGTGCTGGGGACCTTTTCGCACAGTGGGCCGCTGGCGTCGGGCGGGAATTACACGCAATCGCAGAATGTGGCGCTGCCGGCGAATCTGGCGGCGGGGAATTATCACATTTTCGTGCTGACGGATTCGGGCAACGCGGTGTCGGAGCCGGGCGGCAAGGCGAACAATTCGCTGGAGAGCGGGACGGTGCTGGCGGTGAGCCTGTCGCCGGCGGCGACGCTTTCGACGTCGAACGTGACGTTCACGGGCACGACGGTCATCGGGCAGATGCTCGCGGTGTTCTGGACGGTGACCAACACCGGGCAGGCGACGGCGACTCCGCCGGCGGGGGGCTGGATCGACCGGGTCTACGTGACGACGGACGGCACGTTGAACACGGCGACGCTGCTGGCGTCGGCGCCGCACGTGAACGCGCTGGCGGCGGGGAGCAATTATGCGGGGTCGATCCAGGTGACGCTGCCGGCGCTGGCGGATGGGACGTATCAGTTGCTGGTGTTCGCGGATGCGACGTCGACGGTGTTCACGCGGTCGCCGGCGTCCACGCGGATGGCGGTCTCGGGGAACCTGTCGCTGACGCATCCGGACCTGGTGGTGACGGGCATCACCCTGCCGAACGGACCGATTCAATCGGGCCAGACGATCACGCTGAACTGGACGGGGCAGAACAACGGGACGGCGGCGGTGACCGGGACGTTCGTGGATGCGGTGTATCTGTCGACGACGACGACGGTGCCGGCGGGAGCGACGGCGCTGTCGAGCTTCGTGCACACGGGGACGCTGGGGATCGGCGGAACATATAACGGGTCGGCGACGTTCACGCTGCCCAACGGGTTGTCGGGGGTGTACCGGCTGATCGTGGTGACCAACGCGACCGGGGTGGTGATCGAAGGGGCGGCGTCGGCGAATGACACGACGGCGTCGGCGCCGATTGCGATCGCCCTGGCTCCGTATGCCGATCTTACGGTGTCCAACGTCGTCGCGCCGGCGCAGGTGGTGGGCGATCCGGTGGACCTGTCGGTGTCGTGGACGGTGACCAACAACGGCACGGGAACGGGGACGGTTTCCACGTGGACCGATCGCGTGGTGCTCTCGGGCGACGATGTCTATGGCAACGGCGACGACGTGGTCATCGGCAACTTCACGCACGTGGGGCTGGTGAATCCGGGGGCGTCCTACACCTCGAGCCAGATCATTCTGCTGCCGCCCGCCACGCAGGGGCACTTCCATTTGCTGGTGCGCACGGATGCGGGCGGGGCGGTGTTCGACGCCAACCCGGCGCCGGTGAACGTGGCGGAGCCGAATCATTTTGTGGATGTGGTGACCAAGCCCTATGCGGCGCTGTCGGTGGATTCGGTGACGGCGCCCGCGACCGGCTTCAGCGGCCAGCCGATCACCATCAGCTGGATCGTTTCGAATCAGGGCATCGGCACGACGGATGAGTCGGCGTGGAACGACCAGGTGTACGTGAGCTCCGATCCGACGGGCGCCGGCGGGCTTACGCCGATCCAGGCGTTCGTCCATCAGGGCGCGCTGGCGGTGGGGGGGTCTTACACGGCGACGCAGCAGGTGACGCTGCCGGCGAATCTGTCGGGGACGCAATACATTTTTGTGGATTCGTCGGGACCGTTCCAGTTCACGCACACGGACAAAAACCTGGGGCATTCGGGGGCGATCCAGGTGCAGTTCGTGCCGCCGCCGGCGGTGGATCTGAGCGTGGTGGCGGGCTCGGTGACGGCGCCGGCGACGCCGTTTGACGGCAACAGCATCACGGTGTCGTGGAGCGTGATCAACAACGGGCCGGAATCGCTGGACAACAGCTATCACTGGACGGATTCGCTGTACCTGGCGCCCGGCGGGGTTTTCGCCAACGCCATTCACATTGCGGATTACGATTACAACCAGGGGCTGATGGCGGGCCAGAGTTACACGCGGACGCAGACGATCACGCTGCCGATACATATCAGCGGGATTTATACGCTGTTCGTGCAGACCGATTCGGGATCGAGGATTCTGGAGACCAACGAATCGAACAACCTGGGGAATTCGGATGACATCGCGGTGTCGCTGACGCCGCGGCCGAATCTGACGGTGAGCTCGACGCTGAGTTCGTTCTCCGTGACGGCCGGGGCGGGAATCGACGTGTCGTGGACGGTGACGAACCTGTCGACGGCGTCGACGCCGGTGGGGGCGTCGCGGTGGAAGGACGGCGTGTATCTGTCGTTCACCCACACGCTGGATTCGAGCGGGATCCTGCTGGGCGAGCTGCCCAACGGCTCGGCGCTGGCGGGCGGGGAATCGTACAGCTCGAGCGCGCACTTCACCCTGCCGCTGGCCGTGTCGGGAAACGCGTACATCATCATCAAGGCGGACGATCAGAACCTGATCGACACCTATCCGAACGCGAATAATTCGGCCTATGCGATACCGATCGCGATCAACGCCCAGCCCGTGCCGCCGCCGGACCTGGTGGTGTCGAACGTGTTCAACCCGGCGACGGTGTTCAACGGCAGTCCGGTGACGGTGCATTACCGCGTGACGAACCTGGGATCCGGGGTGACGTTCCCGTCGTCGTGGACGGACCAGGTGTGGCTGACGCTGGGCACGGACCGCCCCGATCCGATGCGCGGGGATTTCATGCTGGGGGCGTTCGGGCATTCGGGAACGCTGAACGTCGGCGACTTCTATGACAACAACGTGACGGTCACGCTGCCCAACTACATCAGCGGGAATTATTACATCACGGTGTGGACGGATCCGGGGCACGCGGTGTTCCAGGAGCACCTGGATACGAACATCAACCCGGATGCGCCGCACGATTTGCTGGGCGACAATTTCAAGGCGGATCCGATTTCGGTGCTGCTGACGCCGCCGGCGGACCTGGTGGTGACGTCGCTGATCGCGCCGCCGACGGCGCAGGGCGGGAACCAGGTGACGCTGACGTGGACGGTGGCGAACCAGGGAGCTGCGCGGACGGACCAGTCGCTGTGGGCGGATGCGATTTATCTGTCTCCGGACGGGGTTCACGAGGGCACGCTTGTCTTTGCGATGCCGCACTCGGGGGCTCTGGAGATCGGCGCGTCTTACACGCAGACGGCGACGTTCACGCTGCCCCCGAACGCGGAGGGGAACTACTTCCTGGTGGAGACGAACCAGTCGCCGGGTCTGGCGCAGACGACGGACGACCTGTTTGCGCAGCAGATTCAGCAGATCGTGGATTCGACGGAAGCGACGCTGAATGGACAGGATCCCACCACGCTGACGGCGCAGCAGATTCTCTCGATTCTGGCGGGGCCGACGCCGCAGGCGCGGGTGTTCGAGGGGCCGTTCACGAACAACGACAGCCGGTCGGCGCCCACGACGATCACGGACACGCCGGCGGACCTGGTGGTCACGAACGTGACGATCGGGCAGCAGACGCAGTTTTCGGGGGAGGCGATCAACGTCTCGTGGACGGTGCAGAACGTCGGGGCGGCGGTGTATTCGGGGACGACGTCGTGGACGGATTACATCTTCGTCTCGCCCGACCCGACGTTCATTTACAGACGCGCGACGATGGTCGCCGCCGTGCAGCATGACAACAGCGGCGGCATGCCCAATGGCGGGTCTTACACCGGCTCGACAACCGTGATGCTGCCGGCGGGCATTTCCGGCGAGCGCTATGTGTACGTCTTCTCCGATCGCAGGGGCGGGGCGGACAACGACGACCTGATTCCCCAGGAGGGCTTCCCCGGCTGGCCGGAGGTGTTCGCCCACCGGGTGTACGAGGCGGACAAGTCCAACAACGTCAATTCCAGCGCGCTCAACGTGGTGTATCGCGAGCCGGACCTGACGATTTCGAACCTGACGGTGACGCCGTCGACGCTGGCGGGCTCGACGATCACGGTGTCGTTCCAGGTGAACAACATCGGGAATCGCGCCACGCGGACGAGCAACTGGTTCGACCGGGTGTACATCTCGACGGACCAGACGCTGGATTACTACGACGAGCTGCTGGGATCGCAGCAGCACACGACGGTGCTGGCGGCGGGCGCTTCGTATACGGTGACGATGGCGGTCACGCTGCCGTTCAACTTCTCGGGTCCGTTCTACATCCTGGCGTTCACCGATTCGCCGTTCGTCATCGACGGATACGCGAATCCTCCGCCCTATCCGTCGACGGCCGGGGATCATCGGCTGACCGGCGGCGGCGACGGGCTGGTGGAGGAGTACCAGGGCGAAGGCAACAACGTGACGGCGGCGCCGATCACGGTGCTGGCGGTGCCGCCGCCGGACCTGGTGGTCGCGTCGATCAGCACGCCCGCGCACGTGCTGATGAACCAGTCGTTCACGGTGGATTACATCGTGCTCAACCAGGGCGCCGGCGACGTTCCGGCGGGACAGACGACATGGACCGATACGGTGTACCTGTCGCGGGACAACGTGCTGGACGTGAACAGCGCGATTTACCTGGGGGCGATCAAGCACACGACGGGGCTGGGCGCGGGGCAGATATACGAAGTGGTGCAGACCTTCGCGCTGCCGCACGGGATCACGGGGCCGTACTACGTGCTGGTGCTGACGGACACGCCGACGTCGGGCAAGGTGCGGGGCTTCGTGATCGAGGCCGACGAGGGCAACAATGCGTCGGCGTCCCCGGTGCCGATGCTGATCGATCAGCCGCCGCCGGCGGATTTGCAGGTGGACATCGTCAACGGCCCGCAGGTGGCGACGTCGGGCAACCCGATCACGGTCTCGTGGACGGTCAGCAATCACGGCAACGTGCCGGCGACCGGCGGGTGGACGGACGCGGTCTACCTGTCCAGCGACGGGAATTATCACGTGGGAGATCCGCTGATCGGCACGGTGGATCATGGCTCGCTGGGCGGCTCGGACAGCTTTGCGCCGGGGGATTCCTACACGGCGTCGCTGACGGCGGTGCTGCCGATCGCGTTGCCGGGGCGCTATTACGTGGTCGTGCGGACGAACATTTTCAACGACATTTACGAAGGGCCTTTCGTCACCAACAACACGAACGCGTCGTTCGATCCGGTGGTGGTGTCGGTGCAGACGCTGCAACTGGACCAGCTTTTCAACACGACCATCAGTTCGGGGCAGACGCGGTTGTATCGCGTGCAGGCGCCGGCGAACGCGACGCTGCAGATCAACCTGGCCAACGCCAACAACGCCGGGGCCAACGAGATCTACACCAGGTTCGAGGCGCTGCCGACGGAAGCGACTTCCGACTCCGCGTTCACCGGGCATCTGGTGGCGGATCAGACGGCGATCGTTCCCACGACGGCGGGGGGGTACTACTACATTTTGGTGGTGGGCGATTCGGAGCCGCAGAGCAACACGCCGATCTCGCTGTACGCGACGCTGCTGCCGTTCGAGATCACCGGGATCACGCCGGACGTGGGCGGCGACTCGGGCTATGTGACCACGACGATCACCGGGGCGCAATTCGATCCGCAGGCGATCGTGAAGCTGATCCGCCCGACGATCGCCGAGTTTGAGCCGGTGAGCTACAAGGTGGTCAACGCGACGGAGATCGTGGCGACGTTCAACTTCACCAACGCGCCGCATGGGTTGTATGACGTGCAGGTGACCAATCCCGACGGGCGGTCGGTGATCATTCCCTACCGTTACCTCATTGAAGCCGCGCAGCCGCTGGATCTGGCGGTGGCGATGGGCGGGCCGCCGAACCTGAATTTCGGGCAGATCGGCATATACGGTCTGTCGGTCAAGAGCACCACCAACGTGGACACGCCGTACGTATTCGTGCAATACGGCGTGCCCCATTTGAGCAATCCGAACACCGGCATCATTCCCGGTGAGCGTCTGGTTTTCCGCACCGATCTCAACGGGCATCCGGCGATCGACGGCGTGACCTGGGACAGCCTCAATCCCGTCGTGAACATCAACGGCGACCTGCGCGCTCCGGGCGTGGCGATGGACCTGGCGGACCAGGGATTCGCCACCGTGTCGTTCACGGCCGATGCCTATCCGCAGCTTCGCCAACTCCTCGCGCAGGACCCGAATTACCTCAATAACCTGCTGCCCTTCGAGCTCGATGAACTGGCGTTTGATTTTTACATCGAGGCCTCCGCCACGCCGATGACGCGCGACGAGTACGTCGCCTATCAGACGAACATCGCCGAGACCCTGCGGCAGAACGTGCTGAATTCGGATACCGCGCCCGCCTCGCTGCTGCTGGCCGCTTCCGACAGCCCCAGCTGGGATGCGGCCTACCTGGCGGCGCTGCAGCAGACCGGCCAGCTCCGCGCCCAGGATGCCGACCCCGTCGTGCAGATCGCGCCGCAATTCATCAGCCTGGTGTCCATCATGTCCGGCGGCCTGTTCACCGGCGATGAAGCCGCCAACACGCTGGCCTCCGGCGACTTCGTCGATTTCTTCAACATGGTCCGCACCCTCTACGGCAGCGACGACAGCGCCATCGGCGGCGGGGCGGTGGCGGATGAATCGCTCTATGACCTCCACCTCTCCAGCCCGACCCATTTCGAAACCTTCACCATCCACGTGGGGCCCGGCCAGGCCGTGGAAGCCTCGCCCACCGATCCGAATCTCTCCAACTTCTTCGGCATCACCGGCTCGCGCAGCACCGCGGCGACGATGACCGGGCCCAACGGCTATGGCGACGCCAGCATCGTCCCCGCCAACACGCCGCTGCCTTACACCGTGAACTTCAGCAACCCCACGCCCAACACCGGCATCAACCATATCGCCATCGAAGAGCAGCTCGATCCCAACCTGGACGTGCGCACCTTCCGGCTCTCGTCGATCACGCTGGGCGGCATCACCGTTCCGATTCCCACGGGCCGGGCGTCGTTCACCGGCCAGTTCGATTTCACCGACCAGCTCGGCGTGCTGATCAACGTGACCGCGGGCGTGGATGTCAACAGCGGCATCGCCGTCTGGGATATCCAGGCGATCGATCCCAGCACGGGCCTGCCCACGACCGATCCCGCGTTCTCGCTGCTGGGCGCCGGGCAGACCGGGCAGATCGGCTACACCATCGACGTCCTGTCCTCCGTGCACAGCGGCGACACCGTCTCCGCGACGGCGCGCGTCGTGCTCAACGGCGGCTCGCCGATCGACACCGCCCCCGTCTCCAACACCGTCGACGCCGTCGCCCCGGTCACCACGCTCAGCGTGTCGCAGACCTCCGACGGCTCCTACGCCCTGAACTGGACTTCGCAGGACGACGCCCAGGGCACCGGCATCAAGGATTACACCGTTTATGTCAGCGCCAACGGCGGGCCCTATTCGATTTACCAGCTCCACATCACCGACACCTCGCTGGTGGTTCCAGGCTTCCCGGGCACGAGCGAATCCTTCATCGTGCTGGCGGAGGACAACGCGGGCAACATCGAATCCGCGCCGCCGGGCATCGACCTGCCATCATTCTCGCCGGACCTGAACCTGGGCATTCTGCCGACGGCGCCGGACACCGAGGAGGAGCCGCTGACGCCCGCTCCGCCGCCACAGGTGCCGCCGAGCAATCCGGTGTTCGTGCAGGCGCAGGGCGGCGTGCCCAGCCATCTGCCGGGCACGAATCCGCCGGCGTTCACCACGGTGCTGGCGCCCTTGACCATTGGCTCGCTGATCACACAAGTGCAGCAGTCGGGCGCTTCGATCGGCCCGCTGGGCATGGTCTTCCTGCCCGACGGCCAGCACCTCCTGATCAGCGGCGGCCCCGGACGCAACAGCCTGTATCTGTTCAGCCTCTCCGGCGGCGCGGCGCTGACCCCGCTGATCACCCTGGACGTGCCCATTTATGACATGGCCTTCGATGCGGCAGGACAGCTCTGGGCCACCACCGGCGGCGGCCCCCTGGTCCAGCTCGATCCGACCACCGGCGCCATCCTCGGCCGCTACGCCGACTCGATCGGCCTCGGACTGGCCGTCCAGGGCAACACCCTCTACGTCTCGACCGGCAGCGGCATCCAGACCTTCGACACCCTCGCCCACACCTTCCACCCCTTCTCAAGCACCCGGGTCGACGGCCTCGCATTCGCCCCCGACGGAACCCTCTGGGGCGCTTCCTGGCCCACACGCGGAACCATCCTGCAGTTCGACGCCCACGGCAAACCCACCGCCATCCTCAATGTCCCCGACGCCGTCGGCCTGGCCTTTGGCGCCGCCAACACGCCGCTGGCCAATCTGCTGTTCGTCTCGCGCGATGATGGCACCCTCACGATGGTCGACCTCACCTCCCTGCAAACCGTCGACGTCGCCACCGACGGCAGCCGCGGCGATTTCGCCCACATCGGTCCCGACGGCCGACTGTATCTCACCGAATCCGACCAGCTCGACGTGCTCTTCCCGCTCCTGCCTCCGCACGTCATCTTCACGACCCCCGGCAACGGCTCGACGCTCAAGCCGGTGGTCAACTCCATCACCCTCACCTTCGATACCGACATGGACGCCACCACCGGCGATCCCCACTCGGTCACCAGCATCGCCAATTACACGCTCATCGACACCACCACCGGCCAGACGCTTCCGATCGGCGCGATCACGTACGATTCCGCCTCACGCAGCGCGGAACTCTGGTTCGAATCGCTGCGTCCCGATTCCTACCAGCTCACGATCTCCACCGACGTGCAAAGCGCCCTGGCCCTGGGCCTCGAAGCGCCCTACGTCGAAGCGTTCACCATTCTCGTCGATTTCGCCAGCCTCACGCCGACGTTTTCCAACACGCGCCTCAATCGCACCACCGGCGCGCTTTCCTTTGACGTGTCGCTGAGCAACAGCCTCAATTCCGCCGTCACCGCCCCCGTCCGCCTCATCTTCACCGGCCTGGGTGAAACCGGCGACACGCTGATCAACCCCGACGGCTTCACTTCCGATGGCCACCCCTACGTCGACCTGCAAACGACCGGGTTGCTGACGCCGGGCGCCACGACGCCGTCGCGCACCATCAGCATCATGGACGCCGACGGCGCGCTGATCACGCTCCTGCCCGAAATCGTCGCCGCGCTCGCTCCCGATCAACTCCCGATCATCAGCTCCACGCCCGGCACCGTCTCGCTCGCCGGCACGCCCTACACCTATCGCCCGCAGGCCGCCGATCCCGAGAATGGACCGCTCTCTTATGTGCTCATCAGCGGCCCCTCGACCGCGGCCATCGACCCGGCCACCGGTGTGGTTGTCTGGACGCCCAAGTCCTCCGATCCCGCCAAGGACACCTTCGATCTGCGCGTTTATGACAGCCGCGGGGGATTCGTCGACCAGCTCTGGACGGTCGGCGTGATGAACCAGGCGGCCGCTCCGGTGCTCGCGCCCATCGGCAAGCAGACGGTGAACGAAGGCGGCGTGCTGACGGTCCCCGTCGGCGCTTACGATGCCGCCGGACTGCCGCTGGTGTACTGGGCCGAGAACCTGCCCGCCGGCGCGATCTTCGACGCCGCCTCGCAAGCCATCGATTACCGCCCCGGCGCCCACGACGCCGGCACCTACAACGGCGTCGCCGTCTACGTCTCCGACGGCGTCAACACCGTCTCGACCTCCTTCACCATCGTCGTCAACCCCGTCGCCCAGCGGCCGATCTTCGCGTCGCTCGCCGACAAAACCATCAACGAAGGCGCGCTGCTGC
Source organism: Phycisphaerae bacterium (assembly GCA_035548175.1). GTDB lineage: Bacteria > Planctomycetota > Phycisphaerae > WQYP01 > WQYP01 > CALCHA01. The sequence continues at coordinate 39,778 of DASZTO010000079.1, forward strand.
TGGTGACGCTGCACGCCACCGGCCAGAACGGCTCGGCGCTGAACTTCTCCGCCGACGCCCTGCCGCCGGGCGCCGCGCTCAACACCACCACCGGCGTGTTCACCTGGCAGCCGGGCTTCAACCAGGCCGGGACCTACGCGATCACCTTCACCGCCGCCGACGCCTCCGCCTCCAGCAGCCAGACGCTCAACATCACCGTCCTGCCGGTTACCGCCCCGATCACCTTCGTGCCCGTGCAGCACCTCTTCATCGACGCCGGCCAGCCGCTGACCATCCGCCTGGGCGTCAACGATCCCGAATATCCCGCCGGCAACGATTCCTCCACCTCCATCAGCTCCGACATCACCGGCGACACCAGCAACGACGCCCCCCTCTCCTTCTCCTTCGCCGCGCTTCCCGATGGCGCATCCTTTGATCCCACCACCCACATCCTGAGCTGGATCCCCACCCCCGCCGAGGCCGGCGATCACGCCTTCACGTTCTTCGCCACCGACACCTCCGACAACATGTCGGCCAGCACCTCCTTCACCGTCACCGTGCGCGACGTCAACGTGCCCCCGGTCGTCACGCCGATCGACAACCAGACGGTTTCCCCCGGCGGCCTGCTCGATATCCCGCTCTCCGCCACCGACGCCAACGGCGATCCCATCACCTTCTCCGCCGCCGGATTGCCCCCGTTCGCCACCCTCACCGACAACCACAACGGCACCGGCACGATCCACGTCGCCCCCGGCGCCACGCAGTATGGCAACTTCACCATCACCCTCACCGCCAGCGACAACGGCCACGGCGATCCCAACAACATCCAGTCCTCCTCCATCCTGTTCGTGCTCACCTCCACCGCCCCCAATCTGCCGCCGACGCTGCCCTTCATCCCCGACAAGGTCGCCGTCGTCGGCAGCGATCAGCCCATCTCCCTCACCGTCGTCGCCGGCGATTTCCTGCAGCACGCCCTCACGCCCAGCGCCACCGGCCTGCCCGGCGGCGCGATGTTCGCCGCCACCAGCACCTACGGCGTGTTCGTCTTCAGCTGGATTCCGCAGGTCGCCGATTTCGGCCCGCACACCATCACCCTCACCGTCACCGACGCCACCAACCCCGCCCTCTCCGCCTCGCGCACCTTCACCATCAACGTCCGCTCCGCCGATCGCCCGCCCGTGCTCGCCCCCGTGCCCAACCAGAACGGCGCGGAAAGCAGCCCGCTGGCCTTCACCCTCTCCGCCACCGATCCCGACGGAGACGCCATCACCTATCTCGCCGGCAATCTGCCCACCGGCGCCACGCTCGATCCGCAAAGCGGCGCGTTCTCCTGGACGCCCGCCTACGGCCAGAACGGTTCCTACGTCGTCACCTTCACCGCCTCCGACGGCGCGATGTCCAGCAATTCCAACGTGCTGCTCACCATCGCCAAATCGAACCGCCCGCCGATCCTCCAGCAAATCCCCAACATCCTCGGCCAGGAAAACACGCCCATCTCGCTGCAGCTCGCCGGCTCCGATCCCGATGGCGACACCATCACCTACACCGTCGTGGGAACCCTGCCCACCGGCGCCGGCTTCAACCCCCAGACGCAGGAATTCACCTGGACGCCCACCCCCGGCCAGGCCGGCAACTACACGCTGATTTTCCAGGCGACCGACACCAGCGGCGCCTCGGCTCAGGTCGCCGTGAAGGTCCAGGTGCTGCACCTCAACCTGCCGCCGACGATCGCCACGCTCGGCCAGAAAAATCTGCTCATCGGCCGGCCCTTCACCCTGCAGATTCCCGGCAGCGATCCCAACGGCGACGCGCTCACTTACTCCGCCACCGGACTGCCCGATGGCGCGCTCCTCAATTCCGCCACCGGCGTGCTCACCTGGACGCCCAGCGCCGCTCAGGCCGGACGCGCCGATCTGGTCGTCATGGCCTCCGACGGCCAGTACACCGCCGTGCAGTCCCTGGGCCTGATCGTCTCGACGCAGCCGGTGGCCCCCAGCCTGCTGATCGACCTGACCCCGAGCTTCCCCGCCGTTCCCGGCCAGGCCGTCGTCGTCCATGCCGCCGCCTCGAGCCTGATAGGCATCGCCTCGCTGGTGATGACCATCAACGGCGTGCCGCAGACTCTCGACGCCAATGGCCGCGTGACCTTCACACCCACCGCCGCCGGCCATTACGCCATCGTCGCCATCGCCACCGATTCCAACGGCGTGCAGGCCACCGCCACCGCCGACCTCAAGGTCAAGGACGCCAACGCCGCCGCCCCCACCGTGAGCCTCAACCCGCCCGGCCTTATTTCGACGCCCGCCAACATCACCGGCGCCGTCACCGGCTCCAACCTCGACAAATGGAGCCTCACCCTTTCGGTGCTCGGCGCCGCCAACACCATCACGCTCGCCACCGGCAGCCAGGCCACCGCCGCCAACGCCATCCTCGCCGCCATCGATCCTGCCACGCTCGCCAACGGGGCTTACCTGCTCACGCTCACCGCCACCGACATCGCCGGCCGCACCGCCACTCGCTCCCAGGTCATGGAGATCGATTCGGCCAACAAGTCCGGCGCGTATCTCCAAACCGCCACCGATCTCACCGCCAGCCTCGATGGCGAAACCTTCACCCTCACCCGCTATTACAATTCCCTCGAAGCCTATGAAGCGGGCCTCGTCGGCTTCGGATGGAACCTCGCCGGCGCCGACGCCCACGTCGCCAGCTCCGCCGCCCCCGCCGCCGCCAACAGCCTGCCCAACCCCTTCGCCGTCGGCACGCGCGTGTACGTCGATCTTCCCGATGGCTCCCGCGCCGGCTTCACCTTCACCCCCGTCGCCCACACCGTCAGCGGCGTCACCTACTACACCCCCGCCTTCACCGCCGACGCCGGCGTCCTCTACTCCCTCGCCACCACCGCCACCCAGCTCTCGCTGGTCAACGGCTCCTACTTCCAGCTCGGCACCGGCCTGCCCTTCAATCCCGCCGGCGGCGCCTTCGGAACCATCGCCTACACCCTCACCGCGCCCGACGGCCGCACCTACAGCTACGGCGCCGACGCCAAGCTCAAACAAATCACCGCCGACGGAAAGACTTTCATCTTCTCCGGCAGCGGCCTCATCGGTCCCGACGGCTCACGCATCACCTTCCAGTTCGATTCCTCCGGTCGTCTCACCACCGCCACCGGTCCCGACGGCACGCAGGTCCATTACACCTACGACGCCGCCGGCGACCTGATCTCCGCCAATCACGACGCCTACGCCTACATCAACGGACACCTGCTCACCGTCGCCCTCGACGCCACCCCGACCGCCGCCACCTACGACCCCAACGGCGCTCTTGAATCCACCGGCCCGATCCTCGACACCCTCGCCTTCAATCAGACCGACGCCGGCACCCTGGCCGCCGGCGCCACCGCCTTCTATGCCGCCCGCATCAGCGCCGCTGAACTCGCATCCTCCGGCGGCCAGATCACGGTCGCCCTCGATGTCCTCCACAACGGCGCTCACAGCGTCGCTTTCGAAACCGTCACCACCGCCGGCGCCGTCCTGCTTCCCGTCGCCGGTTTCTCCGGCGCTTACCAGGCCACCTACTTCCTGCCCGGCGACATCAATGGCGACGGCACGGTGGACGGCGTCGACGAAACGCTCTTCGCCGCCGCCCTCGGATCCTCCGTCGGACAGGCCGGCTACTCCCTCGCCGCCGACATCGACCGCGACGGCGCCGTCACCCCCACCGACCATTCCTTCCTCGCCAACAACTTCGGCGCCACCGAAGATCGCCCGCCCGTCGTCACCGGCGGCAGCGGCGCCACCTACCCCGATCTCGACGTGCTCACCGACCTCGCCCCGCTCTCCAGCGACCCCCAGGGCCTCCCGCTGATCTACACCTTCTCGAACGTCCACGGCGGAACCGTCCGGCTTTCCTCCGACGGCCACACCGCCATCTTCAGCCCCTTCGACGGCTTCACCGGCGCCGCTTCCTATGATTTCGCCGCCGACGACGGCGTCTTCGATTCCAACACCGCCACCGTGAACGTCACCGTCAACGACGCCACGCTCGTCAACATCACCTTCTCCCAGCGCGATGTCGATCTGGCGGCCGCCGGCGCCGCCCTGCAGCTCACCTTCACCGGCCTCTTCAGCGACGGCTCCTCCGCTCCGCTCCCCGCCACCTTCCTGCACTTCGCCACCACCGATCCCTCCCGCTTCATCGTCACCTCCTCCGGCACCCTGTTCGCCGAAGGCAACGGCACCGCGATCCTCACCGCCGTCAGCCACGGCGTCACCGCCGCCACGCCCGTCACTGTCGGCGCCGCCGACACCCGCCCGCTCCAGTTCTTCCCGCTCACCTACACCCTGCCCCTGGGCGTCACACGCCAGTTCCAGGTCCGCTACAACTCCGGCGTCAACGTCCTCGATCTCGCCCCCGCCGCCGGCAACACCTTCTACTTCCTCAGCAACACCAGCGTCGGCGCCATCACCCCCGACGGGCTCTTCACTCCCACCGCCCTGGGCGCCGTCTACGTCACCGTCATCAACGGCGGCCAGAGCGTGGTCGTCCCGATCACCGTCACCACCCCCTCCACCGGGCCGACGACGATCGATTCCTCCGGGGGCATCGTCGGCGATTCTCAGGGCGACTCGCTGGGCATCCCCGAGGGCTCGCTCGCCTCCGGAAGCACCATCTCCGTCACCCCGCTGACCAACCTGCCCTACGCCCTCCCCGACGGCTTCGATTTCTACGGCGGCCTCCACGTCGATCTCGGCGGGGCCAACCTCACCCAGCCCGCCAGCGTCACCATCAAGGCCCCCGACAATCTCCCCACCGGCGCCAAGGTCTACCTCTGGGTCCCCATCACCATCGAAACCGATGCCGCCGAAGGCCCCGTCCAGTCCTGGCTCCTCATCGATCACATGACCGTCGGCGCCGACGGCTACCTCCGCACCACCTCCGCTCCCTATGGCGGATTCGTCGGCGGTTTCCCCAACAACGGCGGGGCGCTGGTCTCCATCGATCTCACCTCCGTCGTCGCCGCCGGCTCCGCCGACCTGGGCGCCGTCGAACTCCTCGAAGGACACATCAACGACGTCAATTCCGAAGGCACCGTCACCCTCCAGATGCAATGGGGCGGCTCCTCGACCGCCAAGTATTACGCCGTCCCCGGTTCCGTCGGCGACATCCTCATCCCCGCCTTCGGCGGCATCAACACCACCATCACCGTCAACCGCACCGTCGGCACCCTGAGCACCAAAACCTCCACCGGCGTCTTCCTCGCACCCGGTCAGGAATCCGCCATCGTCGCACTCCCGCTGCCGCCGCAACTCGTCTTCCCCACCGTCCCGCCCCCGGCGATCGTCTCGGCCTCCTTCGACTTCGGCCCCGATCCCCAGCATCCCGCCCCGCGCGTGGTCCTCAAGGGCATCAACTTCCTTTACAACAACCCCTACAGCACCTCCGCCAACCCCCTGCCCCTGGGCACTGACTACAAAGACCTCTACGTCACCTTTGAAGTCGGCGGCCGCGATACTTTCGACGATAAGGGCAAGGTCCAGCTCGTCGGCGGCCGCGATGCACGTGTGAACGGCTCCGATCCCGGCGTCGTCTTCACCGACCTGGGCATGGTCAACGGCCAGCACGAATACGAACTCGACATCCCCGTGCCCAACACCATCGCCCTGGGCAACGCCTTCATCACCGTCACCCGCCCCTCCTCCGAGCCGCTCAACGGCCTCTTCGCACGCCAGGAATTCACCTCCAACGCCGTCAACGTCCTCCCGCAGAACCAATATGCCCTGGCGGCCGATGGCGGCACCGACGCCACCGGCCGCAACTACGTCTCCGTCATCGACACCACCCAGACCACCAAGATCAACGGCGTCACCAAGGCCCAGCCCACCCCCATCGCACAGATCCCCCTCGGCGTCGGCACCACCATCACCTCCCTCTATCCCCGCTTCGTCACCGTCACGCCCGATGGCACCCGCGCGTATGTCACCCTGCAAGGCGACTACGGCATCGCCGTCATCGACCTGGAAACGCTCCAGGAAATCGACATGCTGCCCAACGACCCCAACAACCCGCTCACCAGCGGCGTCCAGCACATCCGCCTCAAAAACGCCAACGGCGCACAGCCCTTCCAGGGTGTCATCGACGCCACCGGCCATTACCTCTACATCTCCGATCAGGCCAGCAGCAACATCTACGTCATCGACGTCGATCCCTTCTCCCCCACCTACAACCAGCACGTCAAGACCATCACCATCCCCTCCTACTTCGCCCCCCTGGGCCTGCGCGGCATCGCCATCAACTCCGACTCCACGCGCCTCTATGTCACCGCACCAGGCCGCACCCTCCAGGGCCAGTACGTCAATGAGACCGGCAACATCATCGTCATCAACATCGACCCCACCAATCCCAAGGCCCCCTTCTTCGATACCCCCTCCGCTCAGAATGTCATCCCCGTCGGCCCCGACCCCTACGGCATCACCGGCACCGACAACCCCAACGTCATGCTCTTCACCGACCAGCTCGACGACACCAAGGGCATGGGCCAGCTTGTCCGCACCACCTTCACGGGCGGTGCCGAGCTCTACGTCGCCCACTACACCGACTTCACCAGCTTCGGCGTCATCCGCCGCTGGGTCGAAAACCGCCCCAACCAGGCCTTCGGCGTCAGCAACGCCACGGGCATCGTCTATCTCCCCGCGGATACCTTCAAATCCGTCCTCGGTTACTCCCATCCCTCCTACGCCTTCATCACCGGCTACGACAAATACGTCCCCGACGACCCCAAGCACGACCCCTCCGAAGGCCCGCTGCTCACCTTCAACTTCTATTATCAGGACAAAAACGGCCTCACGATCCCCGTGCCCGTCGCCGCCGGCGGCAACGTCGCCATCATCCGCGATCCCGTCGACAAGAACCCCCAGACCGATTTCCTCAATCCGGAAACCCAGCCGCGCCTCGTCGCCGCCACGCGCCCCGTCCAGAACAGCTTCCCCGACAACCTCGTGCTCTCCGGCGATTACTCCGAGCTGCTCGCCGGTTACCAGGCGCTCAATTCCGTCTTCGCCTTCAGCACCATCCAGATCGTCGCCGACGTCGAAGCACAGGTGAAGATGGCTTTCATCGGCAACTCCGACCAGATCCCCGCGCCCTATTCCGTCCCCAGCGACCTCTCCCACCTGCTTCGCGGCCCCCTGTCCACCGTCCCCATCGACGACATCGACAGGGCCATCGACATCGCCGCCGACGACGAGTTCTACACCAACTCCGCCCGCGGCCTCTCCTTCGGCACGCCCCCCAAGGGCATCTTCGGCGAATCCCCCAACCAGGAAGCGCCCCTCGTCGTCGGACGCCTCCCTCGCGGTCTGGCCGCCACGCCCCATCTCCCCGGAGGCGTCATCACCCTCGCCAGCACCCCCTACAACCAGGCGCCCACCCTCTCCGCCTTCCCCAACAACAGCCTCCAGGTCAGCGCCGGTCTCACCGCCACCGCCGACGTCCACACCGGCGCCCTCATGGAAACCCACGACCTGCCCACTTATCAGAGCGTCGGACAGACCCGCGGCGTCACCCTCACCTACAGCTCCCTCCGCGCCGATCCCACCGTCCTCTATTACTTCAGCATCGATAACCTCCCCACCAATCTCCCCGCCGACAGCTTGCTGGTCGTCACGCTGACCGCACGCCTGGGCACCTTCTCGAAGACCGCCCCCGGTATGACCGCCACCGACGCCGCCGCCCTCGGCCTGCCCGCCAACGCCAACGTCTACCAGCTCCCCGCCACCATCCCCGCCAACTACACCTATGGCGCCGGCATCTTCCTGAATCTCGAATCCACCGACGAAAACGGAAACCCCGTCTACCCCGATTCCGGCGTCTACACCTTCGTGCTCAACTACGGCATCTACACCAAGGTCGGCAACGTCTACCAGGGACGCCTCGCACAACTCATTTCCCCCATCGCCGTCGTCGACCAGGAAGACAGCCCCTTCGGCGCCGGATGGGGCATGAACAACTACTACCAGATCTACCAGGGAGACGGGTCCGTCCTGCTCTCCAACGGCAACGGCCAGTCGGAAATCTTCCTCGCCCCCGACAAGATCGGCGATCCCTACACCTCCGAATCCGCTGATCAGTCCCAGCTCCTCCAGCAGACCGACGGCACCTTCGTCCGCAAAATGCTCGACGGCACCACCTACAAGTTCAATGACCAGGGCAAGCTCGCCACCATCACCGACCGCAACGGAAACGTCACCACCTACAACTACGCCGCCGACGACAAAACCCTCCTCTCCATCACCGATCCCGTCGGCCTGGTCACCCGCTTCGTCTACAACGGCACGCACATCTCCCAGATCATCGAGCCGGTGAACCGCGCCACCACCCTCGTGCAGACCGGCGACAACCTCACCCAGATCACCGATCCCGACACCACTTACGTCTCCTTCGCTTACGACAACTCCGCCTATAAGCATGCCCTTACCTCCGAAATCCAGAAGCGCGGCAACGCCTCCAACCCCTCCGATCCGCGCGGCGCCGATCCCCAGAAGATGGGCTCCTCCTTCAAGGAATCCTGGACCTACTCCGTCTACGGACGCCTCACCGGCGGCACGCGCGTCGACGGCAAAAAGTTCACCCTCACCCCCGCTCAGGCCACCGCCATCCTGCCTGAATCCATCACCTTCGACCCCGACGGCAACGCCAAATATCACGGCGTCACCAGCGACCCCAAGAGTCCCCCCATGCTCCAGGTCCTCATCAGCCCGGGCACCGACCCCATCACCGGCGACGCCATCTTCCTCAACGCCGCCGCCGCCACTTATGTCAATTTCAACGGCGATACCAAGACCTTCTACCTCACCAGCTCCGGACAGCTCGTGCTCACCAAGGACAAGGACGGCACCGAAACCACCACCAGCCGCGCGCCCGACAACGGCCTTATCCAGACCCAGATCGACGCCCTCAAAAACAAGGTCGTCTACACCTATGACCCCTTCAATAACCTCATCTCCCAAACCGATTTCCCCGATGGCCCAGGCACTACGCGCGGCGTCACCCAGACCTGGACCTACGAGCACACCTTCAACCAGATGACCTCCTACACCGACGGCATCGGTCGCACCACCACCTACGTCATCGACCCCAACAACGGCAACATCAAATCCAAAACCGTCACCCTCGGAAACGCTTCCCTCACCACCAGGTACACCTACGACGCCCACGGCATGATGCTCACCATGACCGACCCCGACGGCCACATCACCACCTACACCTACGACAGTATGGAGAACCGCCAGTCCGAAAGCCTCGGCACCTCCACCACCACCTGGATCCGCGACGGCGCCGGTAACGTCACCACCCTCATCGATCCCGACGGCCACACCACCACCACCACCTACGACAAAATGAACCGCGTGCTCACCATCTCACATGTCCTCTCCTCCACCAATCAAACCGCCACCATCACCTACGGCTACGACGCCGCCGGCAACCAGGTCGCCGTGAAATCCCCCAATCAAACCGCCAATGTCGCCCCCGGACGCACCACCCTCCAGTACGACACTCTCAACCGCGAAATCCAGGAAACCGATGCCCTCAATCGCACCAGGAAGTGGGCTTACGACTACAGCGCCGGACTCACCACCTACCCCGTCGACAACATCTCCGGCGATCAGTATTCCTACTACACCGATCCCATGGGCTACTCCACCGTCGCCATTTACGACGAGCGCGGAAACAAGATCGAAGCCTACGACGTCGCCGGAAACAAAACGTCCTACGAGCCCGATCCCGACGGCCGCGTCATCGCCATCACCAATCCCCTCGGCCAGATCCAGACCTTCACCTACGACGGCCGCTCACGCCTCACCACCTCCACCGGCAACGGTAACGGCGCCGCCGGCATGGTCACCTACACCTACGATGACGCCAACCGACGCACCTCCATGACCGTCTCCAACAACCTCACCGGCGGCAGCGGAGACCAGAAAACCACCTGGACCTACGACCTCCTCGACGATGTCGCCTCCCAGCTCGATCCCGCCGGCAACCTCACCACCTACACCTACAACGGCGAAGGCAAAATCACCTCCATGATCCAGGCCGCCGGCGCCTCCATCCAACGCACCGTCACCTACAAATACGACGCCGAAATCCGCGTCTCCGACACCATCGTCGACGGCATGTACGACACCCAGTTCATCTACGACAACAATGGCAACATCATCGAACGCATCGACCCCCGCGGCGCTGCCTTCGCCACCTTCACCAGCTACGACGAAATGAACCGTCCCATCGAAACCATCGATGGCAACGGCAATAGAACCGAAACTGTTTACGACCTCGACGGAAACGTCGTCGCCGTCATCGACGGCCGCGCCAACGGCGACCGCTCCAACTCCCAGTACCGCACCTCCTACGCCTATGACGCCGCCGATCAGCGCACCTCCGTCACCGACGCCGCCAACAACACCATCACCATGCAGTACGATTTCGACGGCAACCTCTCCATCGTCACCGATCCACGCACCAACACCTCCGGCCAGCACTACACCACCACCACCACCTTCGCCTACGTCAACGGACAAAAAATCGTCACCACCACCAACGCCAACGGCGACCAGAGCACCGTCACCTACGACGTCCTCGGCCGCATCATCGATATCAAGGATGTCCGCGGATACCACACCTATTACCACTACGACCTCACCACCGGCCGCAAGGATTACATGATCGATGCCGCCGGCTTCAAGACCCTCTACTTCTACGACCAGGTCGGAAATCTCATCCAACAGCAGGTCACCCGCCAGAACGGCGCCGTCACCCTCACCACCCTCTTCTCCTACGACAAGCTCAACCGCCTCATCTCCACCATCTTCGCCTTCTCAACCCCCGACCAGATCACCACCAGCCGCACTTACGACGCCCTCGGCCGCCTCGATACCGAAACCGACGGCCTCAACCGCGTCACCAAATACACCTACGACGACCTCGACCACCTCACCCTGGTGCAGAAAGCCCTCAACTCCGCCGTCGAAGCCGATTGGCAGTACAGCTACGACGCCGTCGGCAACCTCATGCAAACCACCGACCCCGACGGCAACGTCACCACACGCACCTATTACAACAACAACCAGGTCAAAACGATCACCCTCGCCGACCAGACCTCTGATGCCTCCACCACCACCTACTTCTACGACAAGGCCGATGACGTTATCGAAATTGATGGCCCCCTCAACAGTCCCACCGGCGGCCCTTACCGCGTCACCTTCACTTACGACGGCAACCGCCGCCTTGCCTCCAAGACCGACGCCATGGGCAACGAGACCGACTACACCCTCGACGCCGCCGGCAATCCCATCGTCGTCACCCAGCACGATCCCGTCGGTGGAACCACCCGCATCACTCGCACCACCTACGACGGCATGAACCGCATGTCCTCCCAGACCGATGCCGCCGGCCGCACCACCACCTTCATCTACGACGCCTCCGGAAATCTGATGCGCAAGGTCGGCCCCCTCACGAATCTCAACGGCACCCCCTACGAGGTCGATTACACCTACGACGCCCTGAACCGTGTCCTCACCCAGACCGACTCCTTCGCCGGCTCCAGCGGCCACACCACGCTCTTCTCCTATGACGAACATAACCTCCTCAAAGTCACCGAGCCCGGCGGCGGCTACACCACCGTCTATACCTACGACCACCTCGACCGCGTCCTCACCCTCACCCGCGATATTTCCCCCACCGCCAAGTCCACCGAAACCTACACCTACGACGACGTCGGCAACATCCTCACCTACACCGATGGCGACGGCCACATCACCTTCAACACATACGACGATCAGAACCGCCTCACCGCCAAGACCGTCGCCTATCAAACCACCGTCGCCGTCACCACCCGCTACGGATACGACAAAAACGGCAACCTGCTCGAAGTCTTCGACACCCGCGGCTCCCAGTACGACACCGTCTACACCTACGATCACCTCAATCGCCGCACCACCATCACCCGCGCCAACGGCTCACCCATCGCCGCGACCACCTACTACCGCTACGACGCCGCAAGCAATCTCATCTCCGTCACCGATCCCCGCGGCGATTCCTCCGGCCTCAACTTCACCTCCCACTTCTCCTACGACGCCGACAACCGCCTCGTCATGGCCGTCGATCCCCTCGGCCTCGTCACCACCACCACCTACGACGCCTTCGGAAACGTCCTCGCCACCACCGACCCCTACGGCAACACCGTCAACCACACCTACGACGGCATCAACCGGCCTCTCACCACCACCGTCAACTCCATCCTCGGGCAGTTCACCACCACCACCACCTACCTCGACGGCGGCTCCTTCGTCCGCGTTACCGATCCCCGCAGCCACTCCACCCTCTACGTCTACGATGGCAACGGACGCATCCTCTCCGTCACCGACGCCCTCAACCACTCCGCTACCTACGCCTACGATGCCAACGGCAACCTCGCCGATGCCACCGATAAACGCGGCTTCACCACCCATTACGTCTACGACGGCCTGAACCGCATCGTCGAAACAGACGCCCTCTATCTCTCCCCCCACCAGTTCGTCCAGAATAAAACCGACTACGACGCCGTCGGAAACGCCCTCACCGTCACCGATTCCCTCGGCTTCAAGACCGTCACCACCTATGACGAGCTCAACCGCCCCACCAAAATCGTCCGCGCCTCCGGCACCATCTACCAGACCACCGAGTCCTACACCTACGATGCCGTCGGTCACATCGCCACCTTTACCGATCGCGACGGCGTCGTCACCCAGTACACCACCGACTTCCTCGGACGCATCACCCTCATCACACGCGCTCCGGGAACCCCCGTCGCCGCCGCCACACAGCTCGGCTACGATCTCGTCGGAAACACCACCTCCACCATCAGCCCCGGCGGCCTCCACCGCACCAGCACCTTCGACGCCGACAACCGCCTCACCTCCACCGCCCTCGCCACCAACCAATACCCCCAGCCCCTCACCACCACCACGACCTACTTCGATCTGCCAGGCGACAGCCGCCACATCTCCGTCACCGATCCCATGGGCATCACCGTCACGACCTGGTTCGATCAGCTCGGCCGCGTCCGCCTCGTTCAGGACCCCCTCAACGGCGATACCACCACTGATTACCTTGACGAAACATCCTTCATCACCCACACCCACCACGGCCTCGATGATTTCACCTACACACCCGACGACCTTTACCGCACCGCCAAATCCGTCGACGCCGCCGGACACATCACCACCACCGCCTACGACGAAGACGGCAACGTCACCGGCTCTGTCGATGGCGCCAACGAATCCATGACCTACACCTACGACGGCCTCGACCGCATCACATCCTCCAGCGACCCCCTCCAGAACACCACCTACTTCACCTACGACAACGCCGGCAACCGCCTGACCCTCACCGACCCCAACAACAACACCACCACCTTCGCCTACGATCCCTTCGGCCGCATGATTTCCCAGATCGACGCCGCCCACAACACCACCACCTGGACCTACGACGGTGACGGCAACCTCCTCTTCACCACCGACCGCGACGGCCGCACCATCAAATACTCCTACGACGCACTCAACCACCGCACCCTCGAACAGTGGTTCCCCAAAGGCGCCAATACCCCCGCCTATACCATCAAGACCTCCTACAACCTCGATGGCCAGCTCCTTTCCGTCTCCGATCCTTCCGCCTCCTACCAGTACGCCTACGACGACATCGAACGCGTCACCGCCATCGCCAACAAGGGCGCCCCGGGCCTCCCGCTCACCACCGTCTCCTACTCCTACGACAAGGACAGCCGCATCACCTCCGTCTCCGCCGCCGTCAACAACTCCCTCATCCTCACCACCTCTTACATCTACGACCCCAACTCCGGACGCCTCAATTCCGTCCGCCAGTCCGGTCCCGCTATCTCCTCGCTCCGCGTCGATTTCACCTACCTCTCCACCGCCTACCAGCTCTCCAGCGTCAGCCGTTACTCCGACCTCGCGGGCGCACAACTCGTCGCCACCAGCATCTATGGCTACTCCCCCAGCAACCAGATCAACTCCCTCGTCCACACCAACGCCGCCGGCGGCACCATCGATACCTACTCCCTCACCTACGACAACGCCAACCGCATCATCACCGACACCAACTCCGACGGCATGATCACCTACACCTATTACCCCGACAGCCAGCTCCAGAGCGTCCACTACACCGATCCCGCTCAAACCTCAGAAGTCTACGCCTACGATCCCGGCGGCGACCGCTCCTCCGGTTCCACCGTCTACGGACCCGACAACGAGCTCATGTCCGACGGCACCTACACCTACGCCTACGACAACGAGGGCAACCTCATCTCCCGCACCAAAGTCTCCGATGGCTCCGTCCGTCTCTTCACCTGGGACTTCCGCAACCGCCTCACCTCCGTCATCGACAAAAACGCCCAGGGAACCGTCCTCGACGAAACCACCTTCACCTACGACGCTCTCAACCGCCGCATCTCCGAAACCGTCATCACCCCCGGGCAACCCAACGCCTCCACCCGCTTCGTCTACGATCAGGAAAACGTCCTCCTGGAGTTCTCCGCTGCCACCGGCACCGCTAACGGAGAAGCCCTCGGCACAACCGACTCCGGCGCCCAGTTCAGCGGCGCCCTCATGCACCGCCTCCTCACCCCAGGCTCCCTCACCATCACCGTCGGCGCCGCGCAGCTCACCGACGATGGCGACGGCAACCTCTCCGATGCCGCCGGCGATACCGGAACCATCGACTATCAATCCGGCGACTGGACCCTCACCCTCGCCGCCCCCAGCCCGGGCGCCTCCATCCTCGCCTCCTACCAGTTCGCCACCGCCGCTTTCTCCCGCTTCTATCTTCATGGCCTCGCCACCGACCAGCTCCTCGCTCAGCAGGATTCTTCCGGCAACGTCCTCTGGACGCTTCCCGACCAGCTCGGATCCACCCGCGATCTCATCGACAACTCCGCCGCCGTCCTCGATCACATCAAGTACGACGCCTTCGGCAATATCGTCTCCCGCGCCAATCCCTCCGTTTACAACCGCTACTTCTTCACCGGCCGCGAATTCGACGCCTCCACCGGCCTCTACTACTTCCGCGCACGTTACTACGACGCCTCCCTCGGACGCTTCCTCACCCAGGACTCCGCGGGCTTCTCCGCCGGTGACACCAACCTCTACCGCTACGCCTCCAACAACCCCACCAACGTCGTTGATCCCTCCGGTAACTTCGGCATCGACGCTTCCCCCATCGACGGCCTCGAATCCCGCTTCATCTCCAACTACGGCCTCCGCGTCTCCCAGATCACCTACAACACCTGGGCCATCGGCGGCGTCTACAGCCCAGACTCCTACGACGTCCGAAACTCCGTCCAGCAGGCCGGCGCCGTCGCCAAGGAAATCTACGACTACGGCATCAACCTCCCCATGACCGTCCTCTCCGCCGCCAAGCAGGCTGTCGAAAACTTCACCAATTACCTCATCCCCCAGAGCCCCATGGTCGCCTTCATCGTCTCCCGCGCCCTCAACTTCACCATCGATGTCGCCAACCTCGCACTCTGCGCAGCCTTCCCGCCGCTGGGCGCCTGGGAAGCCGTCGATTTCGCCCTGGGCGCTCCACAACTTGCCACCGGTCTCTACAACTCCGTCTCCACCCTCTATTCCGCGGCCACCAACGGCATCACCACCGACGCGGGCGCCAATGCCGGCAAGTCCGAATACGACCGCAAGGTCACTCTCAAGCAGGCACAGGACGCTTACAAAAACGTCATCGATACCGTCCTGGGATTTGCCGCCGGCGGCACCGTTCACGCCCTCAATGAAGGCGCCGGCAAGCCCGAGCCCAAGTCCATCACCGAGCCCGAGGAAACCTCGCCGGGACGCCCGCCCCCCGAAGCACAGTCCACCGCCGAAGCCGTCGTTGCCACCCAGATCGAAGAGGGAACGCCGCCGCCCGCCGTCGAGCCGCCGCCCCCCGTCGTCGATTCCGCGCCCCCGCTGGACATGGTCAACGAGCATCCCCAGGAAGCCGAAAGCAAGCCCGTCGAAGCCGAACCCGAGCCCGCCAAACTTGAGCAGACCAGCGTCGAGGAACACACCGCCCCCAACGCCAAGGCCGTCGAACTCGAACAGCCCTGGGAACTTGGTTTCGAGGATGGCTTCGGCTTTGGCATCGGCGAGGGGGAGGAGTTCTCCGCGCCCAAAGCTGATCAGGTCGATCCCGGACCTCCGCCGCCCGCTCCCGCCGAATCCCCCGGCGCTTCCGGCGAAACCGTCCGCGAATCCGCCGCCGCCGCCACGGCTCCCGCCGCCGGCGCTTCCGCCGCCCTTGCCTCCGCCGCCCGCGGCGTCATCGGCGCTGTCGCCCTCTCCGCCGCCGATGCTTTCACCGCCGCCGCCATGGATTCCTTCCTCACCGAACCCTGGACTCTCAGCCCCTTCGACTTCGATGAAGGCCTGACTCCCGTGGCCACCGTCGAAGCGCCCATCCCCGCCCCGGAGCCCACGCCCCCCGTTCCCGACAGCGGCGGCGCAACCCCCGGTGAAACCGTCGTCCAGGAATTCAAAACCGACTCCGAAACCACTCAAAAGGTCGAACAAACTGCGCCGGCACCGGCGCCCGAAGCGCCTCCCGCCGGCGAGCCCCCGCCCGCCGCCCCAAGCGCCGACGATCTCGATACCTGGTCCAAAGAGCCGATCGACGGCTGGGTCGTCCCCAAGAAACTCACCGGCAAACGCTTCGCCGACTGGAACGTCGAATCCGCCATGCAGAACCGCGTCGAGTTCGGCGAGATGGATGCTCAAAGCATCAAACGCGCACCCTATAAAGCCGGCGCCTGGGACACCCGCTACAAACTCAAAGGCGTTCAGGCCAGCCCCTTTGACCTCTTCTTCACCAAGGAAGAAATGGAGGCCTACCTCGCCGACAATCCCGACGCCCAGTTCAATCCCCCGCCCGTCGATTTCACCGCCAACGGAACCCTCGACGGCCAGCGCATCGTCACCCACAACGGCAATCTCGTCTGGGCCAAAAACGGCCGGCCCGTCCGTACCGCCGGCTTCTCCACCGATACCGAGTTCATCGTCGTCTTCGATGAGGCCGGTAACGCCTACGGTTTTCAACGCGGTCCCGGCCTCGCCGATGTCCGCCACTCCGGCTTCGTCGGCTACGACCAGCCCGTCATCTCCGCGGGAACCATCCTCACCGACGCCAACGGCGCACTGCTCAAATTCACCGACCGCACTGGCCACTTCTGGGAAGCCCTCGACGCGCTCCACGGTGACGCCTCCCGCGGCGCCGACATCGGCATCAGCATCTGGGGCGAACAAGGCCTCGCCAACCCTGGCTCCGTCCAGGTCATCAAGACCGCCGGCGACGCCAACGTCAATACCTGGGCTCCACGAGACCTCGGCAATGGCTCCAACCCGGGCCAATACATCCCTCAGACCCTGCCCCCCGCGCAGCTCCGCGCCGACGATGGCCCCACGCCCACGCCCTCTGCTCCCGCCAGCCCCACGCCCGCCCCCACCACCCCAGCCCCCGCCGCCCCCGCCGTCCCTCTCCCCGTCGCCGCCTACACCCTCGCCAACGCCGCCCTCGCCTTCTGGACCTCCGCCCTCCACCTCTCCACCGCCCCGCTCACCATCAACCTCGCCCTCCAGAACCTCCCCGCCGGCGAGCTCGCCGAATCCACCGTCACCGCCTTCGCCAACGGCCGCCCCTCCGCCGGCACCATCACCGTCGACCCCTCCGCCAATGGCCACGGCTGGTACACCGACATCTCCGACCTCTCCGCCCCGCTCCCCATCACCGGCCGCTACGACCTCTTCACCACCCTCCTCCACGAAATCGGACACCTCCTCGGCTTCACCATCGACAACCCCGCCTTCGCTTCCCACGTCCTCAACGGCGTCTTCTATTCCGACGGCCTCGCCCTCGACCTCTCCCCCGATCTCGACCACCTCGCCCCCGCCGCCTTCCCCAACGATCTCATGAATCCCACCCTTGCCGCCGACACCCGCAAGCTCCCCTCCGCCACCGACATCGCCGTCATCCAGATCATCCGCAACAGCACCCTCGGCGCCGCTTACGTCCAGCAAACTCGCGCACTGCTCGTCGCACCCGACGCCGCCCAGCTCCAGCCCGTCGATACCTCCACCCCGCCCCACACCGGCATCCTCAACGGCAACTTCGCCATCACCGATCCCGACGACCCCAACTTCGGCTGGACCCTCTCCCCCGCCGCCGCCATCAACCCCGGCCACGCCACCCTCGCCGATGGTTCCACCACCGTCACGCGCCTCCTCCAAACCTTCTCCCTCCCCGCCGGCGCCACCACCCTCCGCTTCACCATCAACTCCGCCGCCTTCTCCGCCAATCCCGGCCAACCTGAAGACGCCTTCGAAGTCGCCCTCCTCGATCCCTCCACCCTCTCCCCGCTCGCCGGCACCGTCGCTCTCACCGGCTCCGATGCCCTCCTCAACATGCAGGCCGATGGCTCCCTCTACACCGCCCCCGCCGTCTCCCTCACCCGCAACGCCGACGGCACCACCACCGTCTCCATCGATCTCCAATCCCTCGCCCCGAATAGCGCCGTCACCCTCGCCTTCGATCTCCTCGGCTTCCCGCCCGCCGCCTCTTCCGTCGTTCTCTCCAACGTCACCTTCGCCAATGCCACCCCGCCGCAGATCACCGGCCCCGCCGTCATCAACACAGGCCTCACCCAGCGCTCCACCATCTTCCAGATCTCCATCCCCCTCTCCGAAGCCGGCCTCTCCTTCAACCCCGACGCCCTCTCGCTCTTCCTCAACAGCTCCATCCCCGTCGATCTCTCCGGCCTCACCTGGTCCTTCGATTCCAGCAACAACCTCCTCCTCGATTTCCAAAACGTCCCCCTCGCCGATGGCAATTACCAGCTCCGCCTCGCCGCCGGCACCATCACCAACGCCTCCGGCAATGGTCTCAACTTCGTCAACGACGGCCTCGGCGACACCATCGATACCACCTTCGCCGCCATCAACTTCTTCAAGCTCGCCGGTGACGCCAACGGCGATGGCATCGTCGACGTCCACGATTTCCAGATCGCCCTCAACCCCAACAACCCCAACAGCGATCTCAATCACGACGGTGCCACCGACACCACCGATCAGAACATCGTCCGCACCAACCTCGGCCACCGCCTCGTCGAAATCGCGCCGCCCGTCCTCGCCGTCACCGAAAACTCCGGCACGCCCAACGACAACGCCCTCTCCTTCGGACCCATCGCCGCCGGAACCTCCGCCGCCAACATCGCCGTCACCCTCACCAACAACGGCCAGCAGAATCTCTCCATCACCGGCCTCCAGCTCCTCTCCGGCGACACCTCCGCCTTCGCCTTCTTCATCGATGGCCAACCCCTCGGCACAACATCTCTCGTCCTCGCCCCCGGCCAATCCGCCACCCTCGAAGTCCAGCTCCTCGCCACCTCCGCCGGCGTCTATCACGCCACCCTCCAGTTCTTCCACAACGATCCCAACCAGCCCAACCCCTTCACCCTTTCCCTCTCCGCCACCATCACCGCCGCCCTCAAGCCCCCCACCCTCGTCGTCACCGAAAACTCCGGCACGCCCAACGACAACGTCCTCTCCTTCAATACCGCCCTCGCCGGCGCTTCCTTCAAGCCCATCCCCGTCACCATCCAGAACACCGGCGACCAAACCCTCTCCCTCGCCGGCCTCCAGATCCTCGGCCCCAACGCCGACGCCTTCGCCTTCTCCATCGATGGCCAGCTCCCCGGAACCACCTCCCTCCTCCTCGCCCCCGGCGCTGCCATCACCCTCGAAGTCTCCTTCCTCGGCACCGACCCCGGCGATTACAGCGCCACCCTCGAACTCTTCCACAACGATCCCCACCAACCCAACCCCTTCACCCTCTCCCTCAACGCCTCGCTCCTCAAACCCATCCCGCCCACCCTCGTCATCACCGAAAACGCCGGCACGCCCAATGACAACCTCATCCCCTTCGGCGCCTTCGACCCCAACGTCACGCCCACCCCCATCACCATCACCCTCGCCAACATCGGCGATCTCCCACTCTCTCTCGCCGGCATCCAACTCGGCGGCGCCAACCCCGCAAACTTCGCCTTCCAACTCGATGGCCAACTCCCCGGCACCACCTCCCTCCTCCTCGCCCCCCACTCCTCCATCACCCTCACCCTCTCCTTCCTCCCCGGCAACCTCGCCACCACCTTCTCCGCCACCCTCTCCTTCTTCACCAACGACATCCTCTCCCCCAACCCCACCCTCACCCTCACCGGCGCACGCCGCCCCGGCATCCTCATCCTCGTCCCCGTCCCCGTCAGCCTCCCCATCGTCACCGTCTCCGTCCCCACCACCACCGCACCCACCACGCCCACCGCACCCACCGCACCCACCACGCCCACCACGCCCACCGCACCCACCGTCACCACGCCCGTCGTAACCACCCCCGTAGTCACGCCGCCCATCATCACCACACCCGTCGTGACCGACCCTGTAATCTCCACTCCCATCATCCCCACGCCGGCCCCCACCGATCCCGTCACCTCCACCCCCACGCCCGCCACACCCCCCGCGCCAGTCGCACCCGCTCCCACTCCCGCCGCTCCCATCCTCCCCATCGCCACCCCCATCATCGCCACGCCCACTCCGCAAGATCCCATTCCCACGCCGCCATCACCCACCCCCACACCCACCGACACCACCACCATCGCCCCGCCACCCGCGCCCACCGCCACCACCACGCCAACCGCACCCGCCGCACACGTCACCTCCACCTCGCCGACATCGCAGAAAACTCCCCCGGCGCCCGCAAGCCCGCACCTCCCGCTCCACAAACCCACCCCCAAGCCCACCTCCCACCTCGCCCAAGCGCCAACACACACCATCGTCCCCACAGCGCCCGCTCCCGCCCCCGCCGCCAAATCCCCCACGCCCCACGCAACCCCCGCCCCCACTCCCACTCCCACCCTCACCCCCGCCACGCACGCCCAGCTCCCCGCCCTCACCCCCATCACCCTCCCCGCCCTCCACACCACCAACACCACGCCCCTCCACATCACACCCACCCCGCTCTTCACCCTCCGCCCGCAAAACAAAAAACCCACCCCCGTCCTCCTCCTCCCCAAACGCTGATCCCCCCTCAGCGTCTCCATGCCCTCCTTACTCCCATCGCGCCAACTCCGTGCGCCGTAGCAAGATTCTGGCATCACAAATTTCGTGTCTTTGGTGCTTTTCGTGGCCATTTACGTCGTCGTCGTGGCACGGGGGGGCCTCCGTGCCCTCCGTGTTCTCCGTGGTTCCCTACACACGTCCCCCCCCGCACGGCCCGCAAAAATACGCAAGGCCCAGCTCTCGCCAGGCCTCGCGATTCTTTCATGCCGCTCTCGCGGCCACGATCACTTCTTCTTCTTGTCCTTCTTCGGCTTCTTCACTTCGCGCTTGTCACGATTGTTGCCCTTGCCCATAACGAGCTCCTTTTCTCTGCCAGCTCGCCGCGCCATCACACGACAGCACCGGCGGCCGGCTTGCGACGACCTATCCTATCCTCCATCGGCTCGCCGCACCCTCCAATTTCACCAAATAAATCATATTACAAAATGCTTGTATCTCCATCCATGTAAAATACCGCCGGCAAACCCTCCCCTCCCCGCACTACCAACGCGCCCATTCTTCCCGCCATAACAAGATTTTTCAGACCACAACTTTCGTGTCTTTCGTACGACGATCGCGCCAATCCTTCGCGCGGCAACAAAATTCCCGCACCCAACTTTCGTGCCCTTCGTGCCCTTCGTGGCCACTTTACGTCGTCGTGTGGTGGGCGGGATCGTCGTCGTTCCTCCGTGCCCTCCGTGTGCTCCGTGGTATTTTGGTTGCGGCCCTGCCGGCCATTCCCCCTCGTGGCCGCTTGACGTCGTCGTCGTGGGAGTTGTGGTATCCACCGCCCTCCCTCCGCGCACTCCGCGTTCTCCGCGCACTGCGCGCACTCCGCGTTCTCCGCGTTCTCCGCGCCATGCTCCCTCACGGCAACCGATCCCCCGCCGCACCGCCCTGCCCCCCGCGACCCTGTCCGCCGCCCTGACCCCCGCCGCCGCGACCGCCACGCCCTCCGCCGCCCCCCGCCCCGAATCCGCCCCCGCCACGCCCGCCAAATCCGCCCGCACCGCCCCCGCGACCCCCCCCCGCGCCCATCATCTGCAACACCGGCGGCAACGGCGTCCCACCCATCACCAGCGCCGCCTGCCCGTCCGTCAATACATCCGTCATGATCTTCTTCGCCAGCTTCCCCTGAACCCCCTCGATCGCCGCCACATCCGTCAAGTCCGCCAAGTCCGCAATCTCCTTCCCCGCCGCCGCCGTCAGCTCCTTCAACTTCGTCTGCTGATCCCCGCTCAGCCCCATCACCAGCACGCGACCTTCCAACGCACGGTCGATCTTCATCGTCTCCCAGCTCGCCCGCTGGTCCGCCGTCAGCTCCCCATCCACCGCCGCCTGGTCCTTCGCCACCAGCTTCTCATAATCGCTCACCAACGACCGTATCCGCTCCCCAACCTGCTCCTGTCCTGCCGCCCCCGCCCCGCCGCCGCCGCCCCCACGCCGACCCCCGCCGCCCCCGAACCCCCCGCGACCCAACTGCCCCTGCGCGTTCTGGTCAAACTGATTCACATCCGCCACCAACGCATCCACCTTCTCCTTCACCTTCGGCTGCTGGTCCTCCGTCAAATTCAAATTCGCCAGCATCAACGCATATTCATTCTCAAACGGATTCGCACCGCCCCGCGCCGCAAACCCGCCGCCCCCAAACCCGCCGCCGCCAAATCCTCCACCCCCAAACCGCCCGCCGCCGCCCCCCCCGCGCCCGCCGCCGCCGCCTCCACCCCCGCCGCCTCCCGCCGCCGCTCCGCCCCCGCCTCCGCCGCCCGCCTGCCCCATCACCGGCGCAGTCCCCATCACCGCCATCACCAGCCCCGCCACGCACACGCCCATCATCCGTTTCATCGTCAATCTCCGAATCCAGCCCATGGAACCATTATTCGCGCTTTCCCCTCCCTCAGCCCAAACGCCGCCCCTCCCACCAAGTTACAGCCCCCACGAACACCCAGACGATGATTCACAGCGGCCATCCCGGCAAGGCAACGGCAAAAAAATCCCAAAGTAAGACTTCCCAAGGCCCCCCCCCTGTTTCTCGCCACCGTACGACTATCGCGCCAATTCTTCTCGCCGCAACAAAACTCCTGCATCCAACTTTCGTGCTTTTCGTGCCCTTCGTGGCCACTTTACGTCGTCGCCTGGTGGGCGGGGCAGGGTCACGGGGGATCATCGCCGTTCCTCCGCGCCCTCCCCGTCCTCCGCGCCCTCCGCGCTGAAAATCCCAGCGACGCTCGCCCAGGCACAGCGCCTCCTCTTTGGTTCCAGCCCCGCCGCGCCATGGTCCTTCGCCTCTTCGTGCCTGCGTGTTTCCGCCGGCTCCCTCGAGCGGAAATGTTCCCGCGCCCGCCCGTTTCCCCACGCCTCTCCCCCCGCTATACTCCCTCCCCTATGCTCCACCGTTTCTCACGTGCCGCTCGCGCCGCAGCTCTCGCGCTCGCCGCCGCCTTCCTCCCCACCTTCGCCCTCGCCGCGCCCGCCGGCTGGCAACTCCAGAACGGCTCCTGGGTCCCCATCGTCCAGCCCTCGCCCGATTCCCCCGAAGGCCAGGTCGCACAGATGATCCAAGACCTCGCCGACAACCACACCGGCGATCTCATCTACAACGCCAAACAGTGGATCAAAAAAAATAAAACCAACCCCCTCATGCCCCAGGTCCTCCTCCTCCAGGGCGACGCCGAGGTCAAACGCGGAAACCGCTACAAGGCCCTCTTCTCCTACGAAGCTCTCGTCAACAACTACCCAAACTCCGACCTCTACCTCCCCGTCCTCCAACGCGAATATGGCATCGCTGACTCCTTCCTCCTCGGATACAAACGCAAATTCCTCGGCATGCGCATCCTCCCCGAAACCGCCGATGCACTCGAACTCCTCGACCGCATCCAGGACCGACAACGCGGCAGCCCCCTCGCTGAACAGGCCGGCATCCGCATCGCCGATTACCACTTCGACCACGGCGAATTCCCCGAGGCCGTCGATTCCTACACCGACTTCCTCAAACGCTATCCCTATTCCCAGTACGTCCGCAAAGCCGAAATCCGCCGCGCTCAGGCCTCCCTCGCCAACTTCCGCGGCGTCCTCTTCGATTTCACGCCCCTCTACGACGCCCGCGAACGCCTCGCCGCCATCGCCCAGGCCTACCCCCAGTCCGCCGAGGCCATCCAGATCCCCGCCATCGACGACCGCATCTATCAGCTCGAAGGCCAGAAAAACCTCGCCATCGCTCGCTACTACTGGCGCGCCGGCGACCACCACGCCGCCGCCGAAACCTACAAACGCGTCATCGCCAACTGGCCCAATACCCCCTACGCCCAGGCCGCCCGCGCTGAACTCGACCGCCGCCTCCCCACGGAGGCCAACAAATGACTACCCGCTTCACGACCCGCCATTTCTCATTTGTCATTTGTCATTTGTCATGTGCGGCTTTCGCGCTCCTCCTCCCCTCCTGCGGCTACTCCCCAACACCCCTCTACAACCGCTCCGTCCACACCATCGCAGTCCCCATCTTCGCCAACAAAACCTTCCGCCGCGAATGGGAATTCAAACTCACCGAAGCCATCGACAAAAATATCGAATACCGAACCCCCTACAAAATCGTCCCCCAGAACCGCGCCGACACCATCCTCTCCGGCGAAATCGTCAACATCCAGGAATCCGTCCTCACACGCCGCTTCGGCACCATCCTCCCCCGCGAAAGCCAGATCACCGTCGTCGTCAACTTCACCTGGCGCGACGCACGCTCGGGCCGCGTCCTCCTCGAACGCCGCTCCTTCAACCGCAGCGCCACCGAAATCCCTCAGCTCGACGAACGCGTTGAAGACGCCGAGCAACTCGCCATCGAACGCCTCGCCCAGGGCATCGTCGATCAGCTCCAACGCGATTGGAACACCCCCGCCACCGCCGCCACCCAGCCCGCCTCAGAACCCGCCCCGCCCCCGCCACCCCAGCCCGCCACCACCTCCTCCGGCATCCCCGCCCCCATCATCCCCCCCGAAGCCTCCCCCGCCACCTTCCCCTCAACCGCCCCCACCACCGCCCCCTGATCCCAATCCCCGCCGCCTGCTCCCAAATCACACCCGCTTTCGTCTTTCGTCTCTCGCCTCTCGTCTTTCGTCCTTCGTCTTTCGTCTTTCGTCTTTCGTCCCCCCCCCCGGCTATAATGTCTTGGTTTGCAACGTCCGATTATCTCTCTACCGGCCGCGCCACTACCCCGAGGACCCCATGCCTGATCCCCACGACGACCAGCACGACAACCTCGATACCTCCGATTCTCCTCGCTCCCAGACCCGTGACCCCAAACGCTCCACCCCCAACGGCAACGGCGGCAACGGCGGCAACGGCGGAAGCGGCGGGGGAGGGGGAGGGGGCGGCGACGGCAACATGCGCTTCTCCCGATCCATGCTCGGCTGGATCCTCATCCTCTCCATCGCTCTCCTCCTCTTCATCCTCTTCCACAACGGCGCCGCTGGCCCCACCCCCATGTCCTACGACCAGTTCACCCAGCACCTCGCCCAGGGCGATGTCAAAACCATCACCGTCCGCGACGAATCCAACACCTACACCTTCCTCGTCTCCCTCCGTGAAGGCGTCCCCAATCAGCCCCTCTCCACCAACGGCGAACCCCCCAAATACCTCGTCTATTACCCCGCCACCGCCCTCGACGGCTACGGCTGGAATGCCCTCAACCAGCAAGCCAAAAACGCAGCCCAGAAAGGACACGCCGGCGCCACCGCCCCCACCGTCGAATTCAAACCCTCCTCCAACTTCATCGTCAACTTCCTCATGAACACCGTCCCCTGGCTCGCCCTCTTCCTCATCATCTGGTTCCTCTTCCTCCGCCAGATGCGCGCCTCCGGCGGCGGTATCGGCATGCTCGGCAACTTCGGCCGCTCTCGCCACCGCCTCCTCTCCAAGGAACACACCAACATCACCTTCGCCGATGTCGCCGGCATCGAAGAAGCCAAGGAAGAACTCACCGAAATCGTCGAGTTCCTCAAAAATCCCAAACGCTTCCAGAAGCTCGGCGGTCGCATCCCCCGCGGCGTACTCCTCGTCGGTGACCCCGGCGTCGGCAAAACCCTCCTCGCCAAGGCCATCGCCGGTGAAGCCGACGTCCCCTTCTACTCCATCTCCGGTTCCGACTTCGTCGAAATGTTCGTCGGCGTCGGCGCCTCCCGCGTCCGCGACCTCTTCAAAACCGCAAAAGAATCCTCCCCCTGCATCATCTTCCTCGATGAAATCGACGCCGTCGGACGCCGCCGCGGCAATGGCATGGCCTCCGGTGGACACGACGAGCGCGAGCAAACCCTCAACGCCATCCTCGTCGAAATGGATGGCTTCGACACCAACGACCAGGTCATCGTCATCGCCTCCACCAACCGCGCCGACGTCCTCGACCCCGCCCTCACACGCCCCGGCCGCTTCGACCGCCAGGTCTACGTCCCCCTCCCCGACATCAAGGGCCGCTACGAAATCCTCAAAGTCCACTCCCGCAAAGTAAAACTCGCCGGCTCCGTCGACCTCATGCGCCTCGCCCGCCAGACCCCCATGTTCTCCGGCGCCGATCTCGCCGCCATCATCAACGAAGCCGCCATCATCGCCACCATGGCCAACAAGGAAGCCATCGAAATGGGCGACCTCGAGGAAGCCCGCGACAAGCTCCGCTTCGGCAAGGCCCGCAAGTCCCGTGTCATCGACGAAAAAGAAAAAGCCATCCTCGCCTGGCATGAAGCCGGTCACGCCATCGTCCAGGCCCTCCAGCCCGATTACGACCCCCTCCACAAAGTCTCCATCATCGGCCGCGGCCGCATGGGCGGCGCCGCCTTCTCCATCCCCGAAAAAGACCGCATCGTCTACTCCAAACGCTACATGCAGGCCCTCCTCCGCATCTGCTACGGCGGACGCCTCGCCGAGGAACTCTACGTCGGCGATATGTCCACCGGCGCCTCCCAGGACATCCACCAGGCCTCCAACGTCGCACGCGCCATGGTCACCGAGTACGGCATGTCCGAAACCCTCGGACCCATCAAGTTCTCACCCGACGAAAACCGCCAGTCCTTCTTCGGCGAACAAAAAGATTACTCCGACAAAACCGCCGAACAGATCGACCAGGAAGTCCACCGCCTCATCTCCACCGCCTACGAAGAAGCCAAGGCCATCCTCATCGAAAAGAAGGACGCCCTCACCTCCCTCAAAGACGCCCTCCTCAAATACGAAACCCTCGACGCCGAAGACGTCAAACGCATCCTCGCCGGCCAAACCATCAGCAAACCCACCGTCTCCGACATCCTCGCCTCCGAACAACAACGCCGCGCCGAAGCCCGCCGCGAAGAAGAAAAACGAACCCCCACCCCCGAAGGCCCCACCACCGGCCCCATCCCCCAACCCGGCTGATCCCCCGCGCGCGAACCCAAGCCCACCCCCTCCGCGGGGTGGGTCCACCGTGCGCTCGAATCACCCCGACGCCTCGCCCCGCTACCACGCCTTCCCCTCTCCCGCCACCCCATCCGCTATAATGGCAAGCCGCCTCAATCAACGGAGCCGCCCATGACCGTCGCCGAACTCGAATCCCGCGTGCTCACCCTTGAGCAACGCGTCGCCGACCTCCAGGATCAACTGGAAAAATCCCGCATCGCCGCCCGCATCCAAAGAGGCCTCGATCAGGCCGACCGCGGCCAGGTACTCCCCGCCCGTGAAGCCCTCGACGCCCTCCGCAATAAACACAACATCCCCCTCCAATGACCTACACCGTCATCATCCCAAACCAACTTTCCAATTGACCCCCACCACAAACCGACGAAAATAAGAAAAACCGCGCCAGCGCTCGGAGATTTTTTCTCCACCGGCACGTGACAATCCATACCATCCGTTTTTCCTGCATGAATTGGCAACTATTAATTCCATTACTCATAACGACCGTGGTAGCGGTATTAGGATGGTTTGTAGCACACCGTCTCGCTGCAGCCCGGGATCGCCGGAACAAAAGCCGAGAGCTGCGAGTTGCCGCGTTAATCGAAGCGTTTCTCTCATTAGAGTTTGCTGCCCATCGCTCCTACAACCAAAATTCCTCCCCTGCTATCGAGAACGCGTTCTCAAAAATTCAACTCTTCGGAACTAAAGAGCAAGTCACGATGACGGCAGAAATCGTGAATGAATTTGCTCGCACCCAGTCCATGGATTTGACGACGTTACTCAATTGCCTCCGCCAGGATCTTCGACGGGAACTCAACCTCGGCCCGGTTGAAACGAAACTTATCCACCTGCGATTCCATGCGTCCGCCATTGAGCACGAATAACTCACAAGCACAGCGTGCTGCCTCGATTTGTCTTCGCATCCTGTCTCTTCACTCAGTCGCCCGCGCGTGTGCCAATTACCAATTACCAATTACTATTTACTATTTACCATCACCACCCCCCAGGAGCCCTCCATGACCTTCAAACCGAACCCCCAAAACCGAACCCTCCTCCTCCCCCTCCTCCTCCCCCTCCTCCTCGCCGCTACCACCGCCCCCGCCACAAAGCCCGCCGACCTCTACACCATGCCCGAAAACCAATTCCTCCGCCTCCCCGCCCTCCAATCCCGCATCACCGCCGATTCCGTCGATCTCCCCCTCCTCGATGCCGCCATCTTCCACCGCACCAACCAGGAACGCCTCGCCCACAACCTCCCCCCCTTCAAATTCTCAGGCATCCTCCACGACGTCGCCCAAGGCCACTCCAGGGAAATGGCCGCCCTCCATTACTTCGACCACGTCTCCCCCACTCCCGAAAACGCCACCATGGATCAGCGCTTCAAAAACAACGGCCTCCAACCCCATCTCGAAGGCGAAAACATCGCCGTCCTCCCCGCCCGCGAAATGGGCTCCGGCGAATATATCGTCACCGGCAACCCGCCCAACGAAATCTACACCGACAAGCAAACCCACAAAGTCATCAACTATTACGCCTACGCCGAACTCGCCGACGCCTTCCTCACCCAGTGGATGAACTCCCCACCCCACCGCGCCGCCATCCTCAACCCGAAATTCCTCTACCTCGCCCCCGCCGCCGCCCGCGGCGACTACCAAAACCAGGACTCCTTCTACGCCACCCAGAACTTCGCCTCCGACCTCACCCCCGACCCCGCCCCCCGCCATTAACCCCCATCGCCCCCTCGCCCGTAGCGCCGTTGCAAGCCCCCTCCCCGCACCCCGAAACCACCCACGCCCACCGGCAACGTCACTCTCAGCACTCTCGCCAATCCCACCCTCACAAAGGAGTTCCCCATGCTCCGCCCAACCCCGCTCGCCGCCCTCCTCACCGCCGCCCTCCTCACCACCGCATCCGCACCCGCCGCACCCGCCGCCGACTCAAACGCCCCCACCCCCGCCCAAATGCTCAAACAAATCCAGGACCTCAAGCCCCCCGCCCTCGATCCCGCCAAACGCGACGATCAAGCCTATATGGCTGACTTCATGAAGCAGATCGACGCCTACACCCAGAAAAAAGAAGACCTCTCCAAAGCCTTCTACGACCGCTACCCCGATAACCCCGACGCACTCCACCTCATGATCTCCCGCTGGATCGAAATGGCCCAGGACCGCCGCGGCAAACAAGTCCTCGCCGAAACCGGCCCCCTCCTCGCCAGGCCCCTCGACCCCGCCCCAAAAGCCGACATCCTCTTCGTCCGCGCCGTCGCCACTGTCCTCGGCGATGATCCCGCTGCCGCCGCTGCCGCCGCCGATGCCTTCATCTCCGCCGCCCCCACAGACGACCGCGGCGCCCAGCTCCTCTCCGCCCTCGCACAGCGCGCCTCCGACCCCGCTAAACAAAAAGCCCTCCTCCAACGCGTCGCCGATGCCTATCCCTCCACCTCCGAAGGCAAAATGGCCAAAGGAAAAATCCACCAGCTCGACGCCCTCGGTAAACCCTTCGAACTCTCCTTCACCGACGCCATCACCGGCCAACCCCTCTCCCTCCAGAAAGACCTCAAGGGAAAAGTCGTCGTCATCGACTTCTGGGCCACCTGGTGCGGACCCTGCGTCGCCGATATGCCCGACAACAAAGCCACCTACGAAAAATTCAAAAACCAGGGCGTCCAGTTCATCGGCATCAGCCTCGATCAACCCGGCGATGGCCTCCAGAAACTCAAAGACTTCGTCGCCCAAAACCACGTCCCCTGGCCCCAGTACTACCAGGGCAACGGCTGGGACAGCGACTTCTCCACCTCCTGGGGCATCGACTCCATCCCCACCCTCTTCCTCATCGATAAACAAGGCAACCTCGCCAGCACCGACGCCCGCGGCAAACTCAACGACCTCCTCCCCAAACTCCTCGCCCAATAACAAACCCCCTGACGCCGTCGCCAGCACAACAACCCCTCTCCACCACCGAACCCCCCTGAATCACCGCCCCAATCCCCTCGATCAATGCCTCGCTCCCTGCCGGCCCCTCTCAGCCGCCCCCCTGCCCCGCACCACCGCCCGGCGCGCCGCCCTCTCCCAGCTCCACGCCTTCCGCGCCCCCTATCGCCGCGTCGCCGCCGGCCCCCCCCGATCTTCCGCCGCCGCGGACGGGCATATCCGCGTCCGCATCGCAACTTGCCGCGCTTCTTTTCTCGGTCCACAATGGCCTTCGTATCTTTCACCCAGTAATCCCGCGCCTGGAAATATCCTGCACTGACTCCTCACGAGGAAGCGATGCTTACGCAGTTGAGAATTCGAAATTTTAAGCGGTTCACCGAAGCAACAATTGATCTCGGAAAATCTGTTGTTTTCATCGGCCCCAATAATTCTGGGAAAACCACCGCGCTGCAGGCCCTGGCCCTCTGGGACATCGGCCTGCGGTCATGGCTCGCCAAACGCGGTGGAAAGGATTCCCCCGAAAAGCGCCCCGGCGTCGCGGTAAACAGAAAGGAGCTGAACTCCATACCCATTCCAGCGGCCAACCTCCTTTGGCACAATCTCCGTACTCGCAAAACACGCAAGGTCAGCAATGAAAAAGGTGAGCCCGCCACCAGAACAAGCAACATCCGCGTAGACGTGATCGCCGCAGGCATCACATCTGATGTCCCGTGGGAGTGCGGCTTTGAATTCGACTATGCAAACGAAGAATCGTTTATATGTAGACCCGTTAGACTCAAGGGGAGTGAAAACAAACCGGTTAGCCAGTCCAGATTCTCAGAGATTCCCGATGAAGCCAAAGCCGTGCGAGTCGCATACTTGCCCCCTATGTCCGGCCTTGCTGAGCAGGAGCACCTGAAACAAGCCGGAGAAGTTGCGTTTTTGATCGGACAGGGGAGAACTGCGGAAGTACTCCGAAACGTTTGTTATCAGGTGTACCAGAACAACAAAGCCGCTTGGGAGGAGATGGTGCAAAAGCTCGAGTCCCTCTTCGGAGTGGCGCTTCGTTCGCCCAGCTATATTACGGAACGTAGCGAGATCGTCATGGACTACGACGAGCCGGGCGGCGCCCGGCTCGACCTTTCATCGGCCGGTAGAGGCCTGCAGCAGACCGTATTGCTGCTTGCGCATCTGTACGCGAACCCTAAGACCACTTTGCTTCTGGACGAACCGGATGCTCATCTCGAAATACTTCGGCAGAGGCAGACGTACCAGCTGCTTACCGATGTGGCCGACAAACAAGGTTCGCAGATCGTCGCCGCCAGCCATTCGGAAGTAGTCCTGAATGAAGCCGCCGGTCAGGGAAAAGTAATTGCGTTTGTCGGTAAACCGCACACCATGAACGACCGTCCCAGTCAAGTCATGAAATCGCTCACGGACATCGGCTGGGATCTATATTACCAAGCCGAAGAGAGGGGATGGGTCCTCTTTTTGGAAGGTTCCACCGACCTCGCTATCCTGAAAGCCTTCGCACGCACGCTCAATCATGATGCAAAATTTCTCCTGGAAAGTCCCTTCGTCCATTACGTATCCACGAATCTGCCGAAGAAGGCGAGAGATGTTTTCTACGGGCTTAAAGAAGCAAAGCCGGATCTGCTCGGCGCCGCCATCTTTGATCGCGTACCCCATGACCTGCAATCAAACGACGATTTGGTGGAAATGATGTGGAGCCGGCGGGAAATAGAGAACTACTTCTGCACTAGGGACGTCCTTTTGGCCTTTGCCCGAGGAACGGGCGAACAGGATTTGTTTGGCGAGGCCGAACGGAGTAAACGCGAAGATGCGATGCGAGATGCAATTTCCGAAGTCTCCCGGGCGCTGGCCACACTGAATAAGCCCGATCCATGGGGCCCCGATGTGAAGGCGACGGATGAGTTTCTGGATCCGTTATTTAAGCGATTCTTTGAAAAGCTCCAACTCCCTATTACCCTCCGCAAAGCAGATTACCACCAACTCGCATCCCTCGTGCCTGCAGCCCAGGTTTCCCCTGAAATAGTGGAAAAGCTCAACCGTCTCCTAACCCAAGCTTCACGAGCGAAGCCGAAGCCCTGAAATCTTTGAAAACCAACCCACGGAATCACCGCTTGAAGGGGGGAATAAAGGGGTCAGGAGTCATTGTATGTCCCCTTCCTCGCGGGGGGTGAACGATTGGAGGGGGTCAAACATCACATCCATCCCAACCTCACGCAGATAAATAGCCATATAAACTCTTAAATGTGGATCGTCCCCACGCCTGCTCCCTTGCCAGCAATAGCCGCCATCTCTCCGCAAACTCGCTCCCATCACGGTAGCCCCTCTCACCTCACCCTACCCCGCCGCAACCCCAACATCCACGAAAATCCGCACCTCCCAAACCCGCTCCCATGCCCACCTTCTCCCCCTGCCCCCCTCCGTGTCCCCCTGTCCCCCTGTCCCCTTGTCTCCTTGTCCCCCCCGTTTCACCTTGTCACCATGTCACTCCTCCCCGCGCGCACAATCTGGCATGCACCAAAAACATTCGCGCGCCAAAATCCCCGCCCCAACCCCCACAACCCCAACCCCTTACCCCAAATCACCCCCCGTCCCTGTGCGCACAAACTGGGCGCACCACCCCTCTATAGACAAAGAGGAGCACTGCGCCATGACCCAAACCACCCCAAAAAACCTTCGTGGTCGGGGGGGGCTTCACCTCTTCGTGTCTTCGTGTTTCCCTCGTCTGGGCCGGGCCGGAGAAAGCTGTGTCAAATTCCCGCAAAAACCTCATACACAAGCACAAAAACCTCAATCCGCAAAAGACACAACGGCAAAAACTCACCCTTTTTTGCAAAACACCCCCTACACATCGAAGAAAACCCCACCTCGCCACCCCAAAAACCTCAACTCGCCCCCTCTCCCCGCCATCCGACACCCGCCGCATGCCCCCCGGCCCTATGCCGCTCCACATCCCCTATCTTGCCATCCCCTGCCACCCAACCCCCCTCGTCGCAGCCCTCGCTACCCGCCACCCACGCCCCCGCCCCTCACCCTCCTCACCCCGCGCTGCCGATAAAAATACCTGCCCGCCGCCAAAATGTCGGCACCCGCCCGCGCCCCGCCTCCCCCTCCTCCCCCATCCCCCCGACCGCTTCCCACTCCCCCGCGCAGCTACCCCTTCACGAACTGCTCATTTTCCCCTTGCAACCCCCTCCTTTTACGGTAGTTTTGCTCAGTATCCCATGCTGTACCCCGCCATCTCCATCATCATCCCCACCAAAGACCGCAGCGCCCTGCTTCGGCCGGCCCTCGATTCACTCCTCGCCCAATCCCTCCCCGCCTGGGAAGCCATCGTCGTCGACGATGGCTCCTCCGACGATACCGCCTCCCTCGTCCGCTCCCTCGCCGCATCCGATCCCCGCTTCCGCTTCCTCTCGCGCAACCGAAACCCCGCCGGCGCCCCCACTTGCCGCAACATCGGCCTCGATCACGCACGGGCCACCGCCGTCCTCTTCCTCGACTCCGACGACCTGCTCGCCCCCACCTGCCTCGCCGGACGACTCGCCGCACTCGACGCCCGCCCCCACGCCGACTTCATCGTCGCCAATGGCGAAATCTTCCGCCAGACCCCCGGCGACCTCAACCGCTTCTGGTCCACCTTCGATTCCCGAAACGACCTCGACCGCTTCCTTCGCGGCGACTCCGTCTGGGCCACCCCCGGCGTCCTCTGGCGCCGCGACAAACTCCGCTCCATCAACGCCTGGACCGAAGGCCTCCACCGCTGGCAGGATTGGGAACTCCACATCCGCGCCCAGTGCCGCCAGCTCCGCTACCACAAGCTGCCCATCGCCGACTACTTCATCCGCCGCAGCGACGACGACGGCATCAGCGCCTCCGATCATCAGCCCCAGGGCCGCGCCGAACGCCTCCTCGCCATGGCCGCCGCCATGCGCGAACTCCGCGCTTCCCCCGTCGCTACCCCCGATCGCGACGCCATCCTCGCCACCCTCGCCTTCGACACCTTCGTCCTGCTCACCAAATCCCGCCACGCCCGCCGCGCCGCCGCCCCCGCCTGGGACGCCTTCCGCCACGCCCGCGGCCGCCGCTCCGACCGCTTCTTCTCCGCCCTCGCTCCCCTCATCTCCAAGAGCGCTCCCGAAAGCCTCCTCGCCCAACGCCTCTACCGCCGCTGGAACCGCACCCCCCACGCCCCCACCAACCACCTCCACTGCAACGCCACCCACATCGCCTTCGAAGGCGATGCCTCCGCCGCCCTCGCCTGACCCCCCCCCACCCTCCCCCCCCTCAGCTCCCCGCCCCCACCGGAAACCTGCCCCCACGCCCACCGCCCCCGCCTGCCGCTCCGCTCCGCCACCGCAGCACCCCCAGACACCCCGCCACGCCCAGCAGCACCATCCACCACGGAATCATCACCGTCCGCACCCCAGACCCGCTCAACCAGTGTACACCGGTGAAAAAAGTCGAAAACGAAAGCTGCCTCACCACCGGCAACACATGAAACGACGCCACCCCGTTCCGCGAGGTCCACCCCGCAAAAGGCCCGAAGCAGGAAACGCCCACATAGGCCCGCCCCAGCGACAGCTGCCACACCGCAAACTGCGAAAGCACCAGCATCGCCACCATCGCCAGCGGCAAGACCTGCACCGCCACCCACGTGATTCGCGCCATCCCGCGCCTTCCAGCCACGACATCACTCCTTCGCCCCCGCCCCGCCCGACGCGAACAGTGTCTCAGCGATTGTTGGGGTTGTTCATGAACTGCGCCGTCTGCATTTGCAGGTTGTTGATGCGCGTCCTCTGGTCGCGCGTCGGCTGGGCGTCGCCGGCGGCGTTCAAGTCGTTCATCGCGGTGCGGCCATCGCGACGCGCCAGCGCATCCTGCGCAAGCTGCAGGAACGCCTCGGCGACGGCGGGTCCCGTGGCGTCGGTGGAAAAGTTCGAGTCGCCCTTGGCGTTGGACACCCGCGGCGTGTTGGTTCCGGGCATGTGGCCCAGGGCAGCCGCCTGGCGGAAGGAGGCAATCGCCGGATCGCGCTGATTCTGCGACATGAGCAGCTCGCCCGCCGCCGCGTAAGTAGCCGCCGCCAGCGACGCCCCGTTCATCGGCGTCGGAACCGGAACGTCCGGGGCATTGGGATTGGGCAGCATGGCTCCGAACATATCCGCGCCCAGGCCGCCGGGGGCGAAGCGCGGCGGATAGGAGGCCGCCTCTTGGGCGTCGGCCAGCGCCGCGGTGATGTCCTTGGCCTGCACATGGCGGGTCATGGAGAGCGCCAGCAGCCGCATAAGCAGCGCGAAATCCTGGGCATTCCGGGGCAGCTTCGCTCCGGCGCCCTGGTCGTCAATCGCCAGCCGGGCTTTCTCCAGGGCGATGGCGACGCGGAGCGTGGCGTCGGAAGCGTCGCGCTCCCGCGCGTCCGCCTGGGCCAGCGACAGGTAGGCGCTGGTGCGGGCATCGGCCGGATCGAGCGTCCGGGCGCGTTCGATGTCCTTGCGCACCGTCGGCCAGCCGTTGGGATGAATGTTCGCCCACACGCGTTCCAGCAGGGGCCCGGCGGTGGTCTGATAGAGCTTGTTTTCGGTGATGCGCTCCTCGGTCGCTTCATCGGCCATGCCGTGGGTGAGATAGTAAGTCAGCAGGGCGTCATGGGCTTTGAGCGACTGAGGGTATTGGGCGACGGCCTTCTGGAGGAAACCGAGCGTGGCCTCGGGCGTGCCGAAGTAAAACTGGTATTCGCTCTGGAGGAGCAGTCCTTCGAGCGATGCGGGATCCAGTTTGATCGCCTGCTCCATCAGGGATCGGGCCTCGCTGATGATGGCTTGGGCGCGGGCCTGGTCCTGGTCGGCTTCCTGAAGCTCCGCCTGTGTGGGGTCGTGGCGATAGGTGGTGGTGACCTCATAGACGCCGTCGGAACGATTTTCCGTGTGGGAATAGGAAGTGAAGGTCGGCGTGCGCAGCGCTTGAGCGCGGCCGCGCAAGGAGCCGGCCTCCTGGGCGCGATACTCGGCGAGCAGGCGGATCGCCTCGGCGTTGTTGGCCCCGGCGATCGACAACACCTGCTGGATTTCGTTATTCGCCTGGCCGGTCTGACCGGCGGCATCGAAGCAGTAGGCGGATTCGACCAGCGCGGGCACGTTGCGGGGATCGAGCTTGAGGGCGTTGCCCAGATAAAACGAGGCGCGGCTGATCTCCATCTCCTGGGAATACTGGTAGCGGTAGGGCGTCAGGCCGCGGCGGGGCTCGACGGATTCGCCGCGGTTGGGCAGTTCCTGGAGGATGTATTTGGCCATGGCCACGAGGGGCGCGGGGTTCCTGGGCGCTGCGAGGGCGGCGTCGTTGAGTTGCCGGAGCTGATCCTGATACTCCTCATCATAGCGCCGGGAGAAGGCGCTGCTGGCTCGCTGAAATTGAACGGCCAGGGGCAGGAGGTCCGAGACGCTCTTGCCGGCGGCGGCGGCGGCATCGAGTTTCGCCAGCAGCGCGGAGGGCGCGTCCATGACCGGATCGGCGGTGACCATGCGCAGGACTTGCCTGGCGGCGGGATCGTCGGTTTTCGGGTCATATTTTTCAGCCGCGGCGAGGTCAGCCATGGCGCGGCGATTGTCGCCCTCGGCGGCGGCGGCGAGGGCCCGGCCGCGATAGGCGGGAGCGGAGGTCAGGTTGATGGTCAGGGCGATCGTGTACTCGCGGCGTGCGCTCTGGGGACGGCCCAAGCGGCGATACACCTCGCCGGCGATGAAGCGGATGTCGCCGTCGAACGGGAAGAAAGTTTTCGCCAGGTTGTCGGCGGCGAGGGCGTCCTGGAGCTCGCCCTTGTCGAGGTGCCGCCGCGCATTTTGATAGCTGAAAGAGGCCATATCCTTGGAGGCAAGGTAGCGATTGGCGAACCAGGCGGCCGCTTTATCCGCCGCCGCCTGGAGCGCGGGCGTGTGCGGATCGCCGCCGGTGCGCCTGGCGTTGTAGACGCTCATCGCGAAGTCATAAGCGACGCAGGAGGCGTAAGCGGTGTCGTAATCGTCCCGGCCCTGGACCATGTAACCGGGCATGCCTCCCCAGCCGGCGGTGTTGCCCTGCGGGGAGATGTCGGCGACGGCCCAGAGCGCGTATTCCCAGAGCGTTCCTTCGCGCGAATTGGGGATGTGGGCGTGGGAAAGATCGTCGTGGGCGTCGGGATAATCGCCGGAGACGGTTTCGGCGACGGCGCGGGCGAGATACATGCGGGGATCGGGTTGGCGCTGGATGGCGGCGGTGAAATCGTCGATGGCCTGCTTGTACTGGCGGGCGCGCAGGGCCATGAGGCCCTCGTATTCGGCGGAGAAGAAAGCGGGGTCTCCCTGGGGCGCCGGCGGCGCGGCGGAGGCTTGGCGGCCCGCAACGCCCGCGGCCAGGGACATCACCAGAATCGACAACCACCGATTGGAGGCCTGACGCATGGGGCACCGGCGGGTAAGAGATGTGGATCGCTCTCTTTTATACTCGCTGGCGGGTTCTCGCGGAAACGTCGCGGCGTCATGCGGTCGCTCAGCCGAGAGGCGCGAGGGGCAGGGTGAAGCGCCATTGCGGTCCCTCGGGCGCGGTCAGGCGCTCGATGCCACCGCGATGCGCCGCGGCGATCTCGCGCGCCACGGCCAGGGAAATGCCGTCGCGTCCGGAAGGGGAGCTGGCTTCGGCAAAGAGGGGATCGACGGCGTCGTGGCGGAGCTGGATGACGATGGCCTGGGAGTCGGAATGGGTCTGCGCGCCGATGGCGACGGTCGCGCCGGTTTTGGCCATGCGCCGCGCGGCGGTGAGCAGCGCCGCCATGGCATAGGCCGCCCGGGTCAAATCCGCGTGCACGGCAGGCAGCGTGTCGGGCAAATCGATCTGAATCGCAAGGCCTTTTTCGGAAATCTCGCGCTGGAGCGAGCGGACGGCGGCATCCACGATCGCGCCGGCGTGCAGGGGTTCGACCTGGAGGGGCGCCTTGCCGGAGCGCAGGCGTCCGACGTCGAGGAGGTCATCGATCAACTGATTGAGCCGCTCCGCGTCCTGGCGGGCGGTGGTGAGCAGCTCGCGATCGCGGGGCGCCAGGCCGTTGGAGGCGTCATCGACCAGCAGGTGGATGGCCATCTGGAGGGAAGTCAGGGGCGTTTTGAGCTCATGGGACACGGTGGAAAGCAGGCCGGACTTGGCCTCATCGGCCTGTCGCCGGCCGGTGGCGTCGATGAGGATCAGGGCGATGCCGGTGAAGTCGCCTGCGGCGCCGGCGAGGGGGATGGCGCGGGGCACCAGGAAGAGTTCGCGTCCCTGGTCGAAGACCTGCACGGCGGCGGCGGGCTGCTCGGCGTGCACGGGCTGGCGGCGCGATTTGACCTCTTCGAGCAGCGGCATCAGCCAGCGGTGGGGGAGTTCCGCGGCGGGCGTTTTGGGCCAGAGACGCAGCAGCGAGACCGCCGGCTCGTTGGCGGTTTCAATGATCAGGTCGGGCGAGAACAGGGCGACGGGATGCGGGAGCGTGTCGAGGATGGTCTGAAGGGAAGGGGCGGCATCGAGGACGCGCTGGCGGGCGATGTGGTTCTTCACCAGGCGGCGAATGATGAGACGTTGAACGGCGAGAAGCGCGAGCGCGAGCACCAGAGCGAAGGAGAGAAGCAGGGTGAGCGTGACGAGCATCAAGAGATGTTACGCCGTGGATGCGGAAAGGGAAGGCGCTGCGGGAGCCTATGGCGGCGGGGATGCAGACTGGGCGGCGGTCCAGATCGCACGGAAGGCGGCTTCGACATCGCGAGCGTACTGGGCGGCGTTCATCAGCGGGGAGGCTTCCATGCGGGGCCTCAGGGTGGCGCGCAGCGCGGCCAGGCGATCTGTGTCCCGGGCGAGCGCGATGGCGATGCGGGGGTAATCCTCCGGGGTCGTGGCGATCAGCTCTTTGAGGTCCAGGTGGGTGAGCAGGGAAGCGCCCATGCGGCCGGGGCGGGCCTGGCCGGCGAGGGTGACGAGGGGGACGCCCATGTGGAGCAGCTGGCAGGAGGTGGTGTGGCCATTGAAGGGCCAGGAGTCGAGGGCGATGTCGATGTCGCGGAGGTCGGCGAGGAAATCGAGCAGCGCGGCGGCGGGTTTGAGCGACAGGCGCTCGGGCGGCAGGCCGGCGGCGGCACAGCGGTCGAGTGTGTAGGCGCGGACGGACGCATCGGCGAGGGCGGCGTGTTGGATGATGAAGCGCGCGCGTGGCAAGGCGGCGGCGATTTGGGCCCAGGCGTGGAGGACGGGGGGGCGGAGCTTGGCGAGCTGGTTGAAGGAGCCGAAGGTGATGCGGCCGGAGGAGAGGGCGGGGGGCGGGAAAACGGGAGAGACGTTGGGAGGGGGCTGATAGCAGGCGAAGATCGGCAGTCGCAGGAGTTTTTCGGTGGCGAAGGAATCGGGAGCGGTGGGCGGGTGCAGGATGGCGTCGGTGATTTGGTAATCGATTTGGGTGAGGCCGGTGGTGTTGGGATAGCCGATCATGGCGACCTGGAGCGGCGCGGGGCGTGCGTGGAAAAGCGGGAGGTGGTTATGGGCGGTGTGACCGGCGAGATCGACGAGGATGTCGATGCGGTCCTGCTGGATCAGGTGGAAGGTTTGCTCGGTGGTGAGGGCGGAGATGTCGCGCCAGTGGTCGGCGTGGGTTTGCAGGCGGTGGGTGACGGCGTCGGGCCGCGCGGGAGGGGGGAAGTTGGCGTAGCAGAAGATTTCGAAGTGTGTGTGATCGTGGTGGGCAAGGAGGGGTTCGACGAAGAAGGCGACGGAGTGGGTGCGGAAATCGGAGGAGAGGTAGCCGATGCGCAGGCGGCGGGTGGGGGAGGGATCGCGCGGAGTTTGGGGCCGGGCGACGGCGGGGAGGGTGGCGGCCCATTGGCGGTGGATGTCGAAAAGTTGCTGCGGGGAGAGGCGGTCATCGTAGTTGGCGAGGTTGATGAGGTTGCTGAAAAAATCGGTGTGGGCGGGGTTAAGGGCGACGGCGTGGCGGCAGGCGTCGGTGGCGCGGTCGAGGTCGCCGCGGTCGAAGTGGAGGGAGCCGAGGGCGGCCCAGGTGTGCTGGTGCGTGGGGAGGCGGGCGAGGAAATTCTCGAGGAGCGCGATGGCTTCGTCGGAGCGCTGGGCTTGCTGAAGGCAGAGGGCGAGATCGTTGGTGATCGCGGGATTGTCGGGTTGAAGGGCGGCGGCCTGGCGGGCGCAATCGATGGCTTCGGGGAGGCGCCTGAGGGCGCGGAGGGTGAGGGCGAGGTTGTAGAGGAGCTCGAAGTTGTGGGGATGAATGGGCTGGGCGGCGAGGAGGTGGTGGAGGCTTTCGTCGAGGTTTCCGGCGGAGCGCAGGAGGGCGGCGAGGTTGACGCGCGGGGTGAGGGAGGCGGGATCGAGGCGAAGCGCGTTTTCGTAATGGCGGGCGGCGTCGGAGGGGCGGCCGAGGTTTTGGGCGCAGAGGCCGAGCATGATGTGGAGGTCGGGATGGGCGGGGAAATGGGGGAGGGTTTTGGCGGCGATGTCGTAGGCGAGGGCGAAGACATCGGAGGCTGGGTGGCTGTTGATGATCGTTACGGCGCATTCCGTGAGGCGCAACAGGTCGTTGGGAGCGGCAGCCAGGGGGAGGGCGGCGCGGCAGGCGTCGAGCGCGGCGGGGACATTTGAGTGGCGAATGCCGTCGGTGGCGCTGTCCAGCAGTTGGGCAAGAGTGGGCACGAGGCGGCGCTCCGGGCGATGGCATGGGAGCACTGTTGTAACGGTTGGAGCGGCCAGCGGCGAGCGGCGGGGCGGGGTTTCAAATCCGGTACTTTTTGCGGCGTCGCCAGAGTGTGGCGGTGTCGATGCCCAGGGTGGCGGCGGCGTCTTCGAGGGATTTGGTCTGGGCGAGCACGCGGCGGATGTAGAGTTCTTCGAGCTTGTCGAGGGTGATCAGTGGGGCGTCGGCGGAGAGGGGGTCCATGACAATGGGGGCGCCCAGCGAGCCGGGCAGCAGTTCTGGGGTGACGGTGTCGGTGGCGGCGAGGATGGCGCAGCGTTCGATGACGTTGCGGAGTTCGCGAATGTTGCCGGGCCATTGGTGCGCGCGCAGGACGTTGGCGGCTTCGGGGGAGAAGCCCAGGACTTTTTTGGGTTTGTTGCGGGTGAAGAAGGCGAGCATGCGCTCGGCCATCGGCACGATGTCGTCCTTGCGGTCGCGCAGCGGGGGCAGCTCGATCTGGATGACGTTGAGGCGGTAAAGGAGGTCTTCACGGAAGCGTCCGTCGGCGACGGCTCTTTCGAGGTTCACGTTGGTGGCGGTGATGACGCGGATGTCGGCCTTGCGCGTGACCTGCTCGCCGACGCGCTCGTATTCGCGGTCCTGGATGAAGCGCAGGAGCTTGGGCTGGATGGACACCGGCAGGTCGCCGATTTCGTCGAGGAAGAGGGTGCCGCCGTCGCAGGCGGCGATGCGGCCGGGGTTGTCGCGGAGGGCGGAGGTGAAGGAGCCCTTGATGTGGCCGAAGAGTTCGGATTCGAGGAGTTCGGGCGAGAGCGAGGGACAGGCGACGGTGGCGAGGGGGTGGTCCTTGCGGGCGGACCAGTTGTGGATGGCCCGCACGAGGACGCCCTTGCCGGTGCCGGATTCGCCGCGGATGAGGACGGTGGCGTCGGTGGTGGCGACCTGCTGGGCGAGGTGGATGGCGCGCTGCATGGCGGGGGAGGTGGTGGAGGCGAAATCGGTTTCGGGGGGGGCGTTGGCGGCGGAATCCTGGAGGGTGGCGACTTTCTGTTCGAGCCGGCGCAGCTCGGCGATGCGGCGGGTGACGAGTTTGACCTGGGCGGGGGTGAAGGGCTTGGGGAGATAGTCGGCGGCGCCGGCGCGCATGGCCTGGATGGCGGTGTCGATGGAGGCATAGGCGGTGATGACGACGATTTTCATCCAGGGGGACTGGGCGAGAAGCTGGGGGACCAGGTCGAGGCCGCGCTGGGCGCCGAGGCGCAGATCGACGAAGGCGAGATCGAAGGAGCGGCGGGCGGCTTCGGCGAGGGCGTCGGCGGGGTTGGAGACGGCGGTGACGTGGTGGTGCTCGTCCTCGAGGCAGAAGGCGAGGGTCTTGCGGATGTTGATCTCATCGTCGACGACGAGGATCGAGAGGGTGAGTGGCGGCGAGGCCTCGCTCATATTTCGCACAAACCTATGAGAGAAGGATTAGGGAGGGGAGATATAGCACAAGTGGACGGCCTAGGCAAGCATTTTGGCAATTTGGCGAAGATGGCTAAATGGCGAAGCGTCATGGGCGGTCGAGAAGCCTCGCTATATTCTCATCCGCCCGGCGGCACGGTGGGTCGCGCGGCGACCGGTATCAGCGCCTCAGTATCGATGGGCTGTTGGCCCTGGGCGCGACGGAAATCGTTGAGCGGCTGGAATTTGTCTTTCAGCGCCATCCACGGGACCAGCTCGACATGGCCATCGTAAAAGGCCACCAGGATGCCT
Organism: Phycisphaerae bacterium; assembly: GCA_035548175.1. Lineage (GTDB taxonomy): Bacteria > Planctomycetota > Phycisphaerae > WQYP01 > WQYP01 > CALCHA01. The sequence continues at coordinate 82,746 of DASZTO010000079.1, forward strand.
GTGGGGGTCGTCGGGCGGGGGCGCTCGTACAGGAGAACCATGTTGTTGTCGGAGGTGGAAGGCATGCCTGTGCCGAGGTAAACGAAGTCGCAATGGCCGGCGAGGGCGGCGCTGAGGGCGGCGGGGGCCATGGCGGTGATCTGGTCGGGCGTGAGCGGAGGGGTGCTGCTGCCGGTGAGCAGGAGGGCTTTTGGAGGCAGATCGCCGGAGGCAAGGAGGGGAGCGAGGCTGTCGGGGAATTGATCCATGTGCTGATTGGCGTAGAGGATGCAGGCGGTGGCGATGGAACGGGCGTTGGCGGCATCGGCGGAGCGGCGGGCGGCTTCCGCGGATTGGGAGAGCGACGGTCCCACGAAGGCCGAGGCCAGACCGGCGATCAGCGTACTGGCGGCGAGTTGCCTGCTGGCCATGAGCTGGGCGCCGGGGAAGGCGCAGCGGAGGACCCAGTGAGCGCCCTGCTGGTCGGTCCATGCGGCGGAGATGCCGGGGGAGAGGAAGGGTGTGGCGGCGTCGGCGGAGGGGAGCAGGCCGGGGGGCACTTTGAGGTGGATCATGGCGCCGGCGGTGGGCAAGAGGTCATGTGCGGCGGCGGCGATATCGGGGTAATCGCGGCGGGCGTCGAGGTAGCCCAGGGAGAACAGCTCGTCGGGGAAGGGCTTCCGGAGGGCCGCGAAGATGGGGTTGCCGGCGAGTGTACCGGTGGGGGTGGCCTGGGACTGAAGCTGGAGCTGCCGCAGGACGGCGGGGAGTCGGCGGACTTTGGTGAGCAGGAGGTTGTCTTGCCAGAGGGCGTAGCCGATTTCCAGATCGCCCATGCGGACCGTTTTCACCTGCGCGCCGGGCAGCATGACCTTGGCAAATCGGAAGGGGCCGGGGTTGGGGAAGCGGCGTTCGAGGGTGGCGAGGGCGGGGGCAAAGTGCTGGGGGTCGCGGATTTTCAGGATGACGACCAGCGGCGGAGGTGCGCCGTCCGGGAGCGGGGAGCGATAGGTGATCAGGGCGTTGCCGATGGAAGCGAGGAGGTCTTTTTCCAGGTCGACGCCTGCGCGTTGGCGGAACGCCTGGAGCAGGGAGGCGTATTGGGCGGGGAGGCTCGGATCGATTTTGGGCAAGGCGGCCTGAAGGTCGTCGAGGAGGCCGGGGAGGTCGAGCGCGCGGAGGTCGGCGTCGAGGGCGTCGTTGGGGATGAGGCGGATGGTCTGGGCGTCGAAGGGGGGTGGGGCGGCGAGGCGCAGGAGGCCGGGAAGCGGGCGGGGGGCGGAGAGTCCGAGGTTGGTGAACTGGAGCCAGTTTTTGCCATCGAAGCCGGCCTGGAAGCCGAGCTGGGAGATATCGGCGAGGCCGGTGGCGGCATAGAGTGCGTTGAAGCTGTGCTGGGCGCCGGCGAGGTTGTGAGCGGCGAGGTATTGATTGAGCGCCGCGAGGAGGCCATGGATATCGATGTAAGCGGCGAGGGCGGGGGTGGGCGGTGCGGCGGAAGCGGCGGGGGCGGGCAGATGCAGGGCCTGGGCGAAGTGGGGATCGCGCGCCAGGGATTGCGGCGGCGTGTGGAGGAGGCCGGCGGCGGGGAATCCGAAGGCGATGGCGACGGCGTGGGCTTCGGCGGCGACGGTGGGTTTGAGGGGCGAATCGGGCAGGCTTTGGGCGAAGCGATCGAGGAGTCGCGCGAGGGCCGGAGCCTCGGGGCCGGCGTCGCACAGGATGCCGATGCGCACCGGCGGTCCGGCCTCGTTGGGGGGTGCGGCTGAGAGGAACAGCGCGGTGGGATGGCGCCACAGCGGCCCGAGGACGGAAGCGGCAAATTGCAGTTGCGCGGCAGTGTCGGGGTTGGGCGAGGCGCGCTGGAGGGCATCGGGCAGGCCGGCGAAAAACGCGGGCAGGGAAGAGGCGTCGAGGAAGCCTTTGAGGTTGGAGTGGGCGTATGCGTCGGCGAGGGGCTGGGCGCCGGCCCATCCGAGATAGGCGAGCGTTCCGGCGGGGACGCGGTCGGCGAGGGGAGCGGACGGGTCGGGCAGGCTGGCCATTGCGGGCGTGGTGGAAAAAGCGGTCGCGAGCACCTGCAGGACAACAGCCGCCACAATCCCCCGCAGCGATCGCCATCGCTCGCGCATGCGCATCTCCGACTCTTTTGCGTGTAAGATAGCCGCCGGGGATCACCAAGGGAAAGGAAGAAGCGTGCAGTTTCCTTACTATTTTCACGTGTTGGGGATGCGGGTGCATCCGCATCCGGTGATGGAGGGGACGGCGTATGTGGTGGGCGCGGCGTTGCGCGTGGCGATCGGGCAGTGGCGCGGGAAGGAGGCGCAAGGCGAGCGCAGCACCGAGGCGCGTTTGTGGCAGATTGCCGGGGCGGTGATCGGGGCGCTGGTGGGGGCGAAGCTGCTGGCGTGGGCGGAGAATTGGCGGCAGGTGGTGCACGCGTCGGCGACGCTGGGGCTGGAGGCGTGGATCGGCGGCAAGACGATCGTGGGCGGGCTGGCGGGCGGATGGGCGGGCGTCGAGATTGCCAAGAGGTTGACGGGGGTGAAGGAGCGGACGGGGGATTTGTGGGTGTATCCGCTGTGCGTGTCGATGGCGATCGGGCGGGTGGGGTGTTTTTTGACCGGGTTAAGCGATGACACGTATGGGACAGCGACGGGGTTGCCGTGGGGAGTGGATTTCGGGGATGGGATTCGGCGGCACCCGACGCAGTTGTACGAAAGCGTGTTCATGCTTTTGCTGGCGGGCGGGCTGGCGCTGTGGCAGTGGCGGAGCGGGATCGGCTGGCGGACGGGCCGGGTGTTCCGGTGGTTCATGCTGTGGTATTGCGCGTGGCGGTTTTGCGTGGAGTTCATCAAGCCGACGGACAAGTGGATCGGGGGGTTGAGCGTGATACAGGTGTTCAGTGTGGGGGTGTGCGTGTTTTGTACGTGGCGGTTGTGGCGCGAGCGGGAAGGACGAGAGGCCGCGGCGGTGGTGGGGGTGGAGGCATGAGCGAGCGAACACCGTTGGCGTATTGGGGTGGGCGGCAGGGCAGGAGATGGCGGCGGCTGGACGCCTATTTCGTGGCGTCGGCGGCGTCCCTGGCGGCGCTGTTCTTGGTTGCGGCGGTTTTGACGCGGGTGCTGGGGTCGCCGCGGGAACTTGAATTTTCGGCGTGGGGCATGTGGTTGATCGGAGTGGGATTCTCACTGCTGGCGGCGGCGATTTCGACGGTGATGCTGACGTTAGCGGTGCTGGTTCGTCGCTGGTTTCAGCCGGATTTAGCCTTTCGTTCCGTGCGTATGGCGGTAGTCGCAGGCATCGTCCAGGCGCTGGTTCTGGCGGGAGTGGTGGGACTGATGGAGGTGCACGTGATTCCGGACCATCCGGAATGGTTATGGGGATACTTTGCGGTGTATCCTGTTCTTGCGATGCCGGTGTTGACGCGAAGAGGGAGCTGAGGATTCAGCGTTTTTGTGGATGCGCGTCCTGGGTTGCCCAGGGATTACGATCCCTGGGCTTGGCGGAAGAATAGGGCGTTGCTTTTTTGGCGGGAGCGCAACATGGCGGATCGGCCGTACATTTTTTATGAGCTGACGAACTCCGTGTGTCCGCATTGTTTGCGGAAGGTGGAGGCGAAGATCGTGGTGCAGGACGGGTGCGTGTACATGCACAAGTGGTGTCCGGCGCACAAGCTGATGAAGGTGCTGATTTCCACCGACGCGTCGTATTTCAGGCAGCAGCGGGATTTTTTGAAGCCGGGGCAGATGCCGCGGCGGTTCAACACGCCGATCAAGTATGGGTGTCCGTTTGATTGCGGGTTGTGTCCGGATCACGAGCAGCATTCGTGTTTGACGCTGCTGGAGATCACGGACATGTGCAATTTGCGGTGTCCGGTGTGTTACAGCGACAGCGGCCCGCATCGGCCGACGCATCGGAGCATGGAGCAGATCGCGTTCATGCTGGAGGCGATCGTGCGGAACGAGGGGGAGCCGGACGTGGTGCAGATCAGCGGCGGGGAGCCGACGATTCATCCGGAGTTCTGGCAGGTGCTGGAGCTGGCGAAGAGCAAGGCGGGGGGGGCGATCAAGCATCTGATGCTCAACACGAACGGGGTGAAGATTGCGCGGGAGGCGGATTTCGCGAAGAAGCTGGCGGCGTATATGCCGGGGTTCGAGGTGTATCTGCAGTTTGACTCGCTGCGGGCGGATGCGCTGGTGACGCTGCGTGGGGAAGATTTGCGGGAGGTGCGGCTGCGGGCGCTGGAGCGGCTGAACGAGCACAACGTGTCGACGACGCTGGTGGTGACGCTGCAGCGCGGGGTGAACGAGGATCAGATTGGAGAGATCATCGATTTCGCGCTCAAGCAGAAGTGCGTGCGCGGGGTCACGTTTCAGCCGGTGCAGGTGGCGGGGCGGCTGGATGCGTTTGATCCGGAGAAGGATCGGTTGACGCTGTCGGAAGTGCGGCGGCGGATTTTGGAGCAGTCGCCGGTGTTTTTGCCGGAGGACATCATTCCGGTGCCGTGCCATCCGGATTGCCTGGCGATGGCGTATGCATTGAAGATGGGGGAGGGGTGTGTGACGCCGTTGACGCGGCTGATGGATCCGAAGCTGCTGCTGTCGGGGGAGGGCAACACGATCGTGTACGAGCGGAACAAAGGCGTGCGCGAGCAGATTTTCAAAGCATTTTCGACCGGGCATTCGCCGGGCAGCGGGGCGTTGGCGCTTAAGCATTTGCTGTGCTGTTTGCCGGAGATTCAGGTGCCGGAGGAGATCGGGTACAGCAATCTGTTTCGGGTCATCATTATGAAGTTCATGGATGCGTGGGACATGGACGTGCGGAGCGTGAAGAAGACGTGCGTGCACATTGCGCATCCGGACGGGCGGATCATTCCGTTTGATACGTTCAACTTGTTTTATCGGGACGGTCGGGAGGCGTCGTTGGCGCGGCAGGAGCTGGTGGGGATGACGGTGTCTGGGCGTTGAGGGAAGGGGGGTTGCGCGGAATTCGCTTGACGCGCGGGCGGTTTTGGCAATTATTCGCAGTATGGCGTGGGAATGGACTCGCGCTCCGATTGAAAGGAAACCCGTATGCGCACCGCTCTGTTGATGGCAATTGTTTCGGCGTTCCTGCTGTCGCTGACGGCCTGTGGGGGCGGATCAAGCGAGACGCACAGCGTGATTCCGGGCGAGTCGGCGGGCGGACCGCCGCCCCTGAGCCAGCCGGCGAAATAAGGCCAGCAGGTTGAACATTTCCGGCCACGCCCGGCGCATGCGCGGCGGGCGTGGCCGTTTTTTGCGGCGAAGATTGCGGCTGCGTTGCATTTCGATTTTCAACATTCGAGAATGCAGGCCGCGGCTGGAACTTTTTTTTGTCACGCCCGTCAAAGGATATTGCACCGGTGGAACGGCCACTGGCCACAACTTCGTCGGACCGGGCCGCGGGCGCGTCGAATGCGCCGCCGGCCGCGGCCGCCGCGCCGTCGGACGACCATTTGGTTGCGCAGCTGAAGCGGGGCAACGTGGCGGCGATGGAAGGCCTCGTCCTGAAATATCAGGATCGCCTGTTTGGCTGCGTCTACCGGATCGTGGGGCACCCCGACGACGCCGCGGACCTCGTGCAGGAAACCTTCGTGCGCCTGCTGCAGAACATCCACAAATTCGAGGGCAAGTCGGCCCTCTACACCTGGCTGTTCCGCATTGCGGTGAACCTGGCGCTGACGCAGCGGCGCGCCGGCCGGTATCGCGCGGCGGTGAGCCTCGATCACCAGCCCGACGAGGCCGCCGATCTGAACCGCCAGGCCGCGCCCCTCCGCCGGCTGGCGCAGGACCGCGAGGCGGACCCGGCGGCGGCGGCGGCGTTGCGGCTGGACCACGAGCGGGTGCTGGCGGCCCTGGGTCGTCTGGATCCGGAGTTCCGCGCGGTGATCATTCTGCGCGATGTGGAAGATTGTGATTACGAGCAGATGGCGCAGGTGCTCGAGGTGCCGGTGGGCACGATCAAATCGCGGCTGTTCCGGGCCCGCAGCGCGCTGCGCGAGGCGGTCAATGCGCTGGCGGCCGCGGGAGCGCCGCCGGCCTCTGCGTGAGGGGCGTTTCCTGAGGTTTTTTGTATCGCGTCTTTGTGCTGATCCCGATGCCTGATGGACCTGACAACCTCGACGAACGTATCGCGGCCTATCTAGACGGCAAGCTGTCTCCCGCGGAGGCCGCCCGGCTGGAGGTCTATCTGGCCAATACGGATCCCGCGCTGGCGACGCGTGTGCTGGGGATGGCGGCGGATCGGCATGCGGTGCGGTCGCTGCCCAGGACCCGCGCGCCGGAGGATCTGGCGGCGCGCGTGATGGAGCAGGTGGAGCGGACCGCGCTGCTGAGCGGCCAGGATGCGTTCGAGGAGCCGCCGCGGCGGAGGTGGCGCGCCGGCTGGGCGCTGGCCGCGGCCTTGGCGCTGGTGATCGGGGGGATCGGCTTTGTCATCAAGGAATCCGTGGACGCGCGCAAGGAAAGCGCCCGCTGGGCAAACGCCGGAGCGCCTGGCGCGGGAGGCGCCGGTCCGCTTGCCCAGGCCGGCGCGGCGTCCACGCCCGGCGCCGACACGCTTGAATCCGCGGCGCAACATGTGGACTCACTGGCGGCGGCGAGTAAGACCGGGCCCGCGTCGTCCAGCGGGTTCGCGCCGATGATCGCCACTGCGCCACCGGGCGCCGCAGGAGTCGTTCCCGGCGGCGCCGCTGCGACCCAATTTGCCGCCGCCAGGCCTTCCGTCCTGCCGGCCGAACCCCGTGCGGCGCCAGCGGCGTCCGGTCCGCCCGCGTTCAAACCCGTAGCGTCGGCCGTCGAAGGGCTGGCGGAGCTCAATCCGGCCGCCCGGCCTGGTGAGCCGCTGGTGCTCACGCTCGCCGCGCAGGATCCGAGCGATTTTGAACGCCTGCGCAGCCAGCTCGATCAGTGGAAGGCCGCCGCATCGGGCGTCGCAGTCGCGCCGTCGATGGCTTCGTCGATGAAAGCTCCGCTCGCCCAGCAGCAGGACCTGGCCGGCAATAACCGCGGTTCCGCCGCCCAGGCCAACGACACCCGCACGCAGCCCCCGACCGATCTTGCGACGACCAATGGCCAGGGAGTGGGCGACGAGGTGAACAAGAAGATCGAGGACAAGCAGCCGGCGGCGCGGAAGGAACTTGATGGTGCGTCCAGCTACCGGCTCGCGCTGCGGCCGGAACAAATCGTGGACCTGGCGCAGCAGTTCCACATCACGAGCCTCGCGCAGGGGGATCGTCGCCTTTCTGTCGATACGGGCGCTGTGCAGCGGCAAGCGCCGGCAATGGCGGAGGGTCCGGCCGTGATCGGCGCGCTCGGCGGACGCGATTTCGTGGCGCCCGCTCCGCAAGCGGCAGCCGCGACGCAGAACGGGGGGGGCGGGGGCGGGGGCGCCGGGAGCTTCGGCTCTGGCGCCGCGCGCGGGGGTACCGGGGGTTTTGGCGGCGCTGGAGGCCGGCGCGGAGCGAGCAGTCTCGGCGGCGGCGGTTTTGGCGGCGGAGGATTTGGCGGCGGAGGATTTGACGCCGCCGGCCGTCCTGCGGCGCCGCCTGTCGATCTCAATCACGCCGCCGCCGCCAGCCCCGACATCTCCCGCGCCGCGCCGGGTCCGGCGGATAATTTCTCCAACAGCATCGCGGCCAACAACGCTCCCGCCGGCGCGCCGGAGCCAACCGTCGACTGCATCATCAGAATCGTCCCTCCGCCCGCCACGGCTCCCGCCACCAACCCCTGACCTTCGCCGTCCGCCGCGTCGCACCCACGGCCGGCGCGTCAGATTCCCTCGCCGCCGATCGCCTCTTCCGCCGCCCCCACGCCCAGCGCCCGCAGCTTCGCCACGGCGGCCTCCACGTCGTTTCCTTCCACCATCACCAGCCGCAGCCCCAGCAGCTCCGCCAGCGCATCTTCCGGCACGTCATCGCTTCCCACCACCACGATGACGCCCTGCTCCGCGATCGCGCGCACCACGCCCCCGAGCGCCGGCACCGTCGCCGCGCTTCCCCACGCCCCCAGGTCCAGACGCACCACCGTGCGCGCTTCATCAAACAGCGCGCGCTCGACCGCATCCGCGACGCTTCGGCCCGCCCACACCACCGCCCCGCGCTGCCCCAGACGCACCTCCTTCTCCTCTTCGCTCACCCGCCCGCGCGTCTCGGCGTCCCGCGCCCGGCCGATGATCATCCCCGCGCCCACGGTGGTGTTGGTCAGGCGGTCGATCACGATGAACGCCCCGGTCCCGTGATTCACCGTATAAGGATCGAAGACCAGGGGCGCCGAGAGCGCCAGCACCACGCGCCCGACCTCGTTGAGCCCCAGGCCGCCGGGCGCTTCGGCGCCATCGCTCTCCGTCGCCGGCCGATGCTCCAGCGTGTTCACGTCCACCCGGTAAGCCACCTCGCTGATCGCCCCGGTCAGCAGGCGCGTCGTCTGCTTGAACCAGTAACTCTTGCCCGGCGAGAGCGGCTGCTCGTGCATCCACACCACCATCGCGTCGAGCCGATTCGCTACTTCCGGCTTCGGGCGTCCCGGCTCGTTTTCCGCGTGCACCAGCAAGTCGCCCCGGGAAATATCGATTTCATCCTCAAGCGTCACCGTCACCGCCATCGGTGCGTACGCCTCCCCCAGCTGGCCGTCATAGGTCACGATCGACTTCACGCGGCTGGTCGTTCCCGACGGCAGGGCCTTGACCCGATCCCCTTTGCGCACCACCCCCGACGCGATCGTCCCCGCAAAACCCCGGAAATTCAGGTTCGGACGCAGCACCAACTGCACCGGCAGACGCAGGTCGGTGAGGTTTCGGTCGCCGGCTATCGGCACGGTCTCGAGATGCTCAAGCAGCGTCGGACCGGCGTACCAGCTCATCGCCGCGGAGGGCTCGACGACGTTGTCCCCCTTGAGGGCGCTCAGCGGAATGAACTGGATATCGCCGAAGCCAAGCTTTGCAGCGAAGGCGCGGTAATCCCGGCAAATCTCGTCGTATCGCGCCTGCGAATAGCCCGCCAGGTCCATCTTGTTGACCGCAATCACCAGGTGCCTGATCCCCAGCAGCGAGCAGATGAACGAATGCCGCTTCGTCTGCACCATCACGCCGTGGCGCGCGTCGATCAGGATGATCGCGAGCTGACAGGTGCTCGCGCCCGTGGCCATGTTGCGCGTGTACTGCTCGTGGCCGGGGGTATCGGCGATGATAAACTTCCGCTTGTCCGTCGAAAAATAGCGATAGGCGACATCGATGGTGATGCCCTGTTCACGCTCGGCGCGCAGGCCGTCGGTAAGCAGCGCCAAATCAATCTCGCCGGCCCCGGTGGTCCCGTGCTTCACGGAATCCTTCTTCACGGCGGCGAGCTGATCCTCATAGATGCCCTTGGTATCGTGCAGCAGACGGCCGATGAGGGTGGACTTGCCATCATCCACCGACCCGCAGGTCAGGAACCGCAGAAGCTCCTTGCGCTGGTGGCGGTCCAGGTAGGAGTGAATATCTTCGTTCAATAAAGCGTCAGACATATCGAACACTCAGTTTAGCCCCGGCCTTTGGGCCGGGGAGTTTTCCATCTTGCGCAAACCACCAGCGCTGTGGCCGCAATCCATCTTTAACAGGATTTGTCTGCACGTACTGCACCGCGCGCCGGATATCGGCATCAGAATTTAGATAGACCTGCCAGAACGATTCGCTCCATGGCGATGGCCGCCGTCCACGGCGATCTCGAAAATGCTGCAAGGGATGAAGCTGCTCATTGGTTAAAAAAGTCGTCGCGCGAGCCTTGAAATGATTTCCGATCTTTTCAATCTGTCGTTCCGGATGCCGCCTTACCACCATGTGCACGTGTTCCGGAAGGATCGAACACGCCGAAACCACGTAGCCGCCACCATCACATGCGTCTGCGAAGCCGCGCCGGATCGCCCGTGCCTGCTCGCCATCAAAATGCACGGGTGGGTACAACAGCGCGCGCTTTGCCGCTTGGCGCAAGTCGCGATCATGTGACTTCGCCGCTACCGAACAGCGCGACCTCGTCATGGTCGCCTCACCGTAACAGGCCAGTTCCCACGACCATACGAAATCGGACCAGGAGCCGCGCGGATCATTTGGCAACCAGAATCCGTACGCAGTAAAGATGATGTGGTAAGCAAGAACCATGGACGACAATGAATGCCCCGGCCCAAAGGCCGGGGCTAAACACCTCAGAAATACCCTTCCTTCTTCTTCTGCTCCATGCTGCCGGCTTCGTCGTAATCGATCACCCGGCCCTGGCGCTCGCTCTGGCGTGCGAGGATCATTTCTTCGATGATCTCCGGCAGCGTCGTCGCGCCGCTCTCCACCGCGCCGGTCAGGGGATAGCATCCCAGCGTCCGAAACCGCACCAGTTTCTCGACGGGTTTCTCCCCCGGATGCAGCCGCATCCGCTCGTCGTCCACCATGATCAATACGCCGTTGCGCTCGACCACCGGGCGTTTCGCCGCGAAATACAGCGGCACAATCGGAATGTTTTCCAGATAGATATATTGCCACACATCCAGTTCCGTCCAGTTGGACAGCGGGAACACCCGGATGCTTTCCCCCGGATTCACCTTGCCGTTGTATAGATTCCACAATTCCGGGCGCTGGTTCTTGGGATCCCACCGATGATGCTTGTCGCGGAAACTATACACGCGCTCTTTGGCGCGGCTCTTTTCCTCGTCGCGACGGGCGCCGCCGAAGGCGGCATCGTAGCCGCCCTTATCCAGCGCCTGCCGCAATGCCGCGGTCTTCATGATGTCGGTGTAATTTTTGCTGCCATGGTCGAAGGGATTGATGCCCTCGCGCACGGCTTCCTGGTTGGTGTGCACCAGCAGGTTCAGGCCGTTCTCCCGGCAGAATGCGTCGCGGAACCGGATCATCTCCTTGAATTTCCACGTCGTGTCGATGTGCAGCAGCGGAAAGGGGATGCGGGCCGGATAAAACGCCTTCTGCGCCAGCCGCACCATCACCGAGGAGTCTTTGCCGATCGAATACAGCATCACCGGATTGGAAAACTCCGCGGCCACCTCGCGGATGATATGGATTGCCTCGGCCTCCAACTGCTTCAGATGCGTCAGCGACGCCGGCTTCCCCTCCCGCTCGCCTCCGCCCCCGCCGCCTCCGCCCCCCCCCGCGCCCGCTCCAGGCCCGGAGCCCTTTCCGCCGGGGTTACTCGGGGTGCTGGTGTTGACCGAAGAGGCCACGGCTGAAGGAGCAACGGACATATGCGACTTAATTCCTGCATTAACGGTAGGAAAGCTAGCCAGCATAGGCACTCGCCGGGCTCGTTTCAACCCTGCTGGTTCCTGCGGTGACCCTGCTCGGCCGTAGCGCCCGCCGCTGGCCAATCGACCCCAGCAGCGCAATAATCAGGCGCTCGTCATCGCCGGCTGTCCCTCTTCCAGGAGCCCTTCATGCCTCGCCGCCTTTCAGCCCTCACGCTTGCCGCCCTCCTGGCCGCCACCGCATCCTGTATGGAGCATCACGCCACCATTTACTGGACCGGTCCCGCCGAAGGACCCGGGCCCTACGCCCCCGCCTCGTCTGACGCCGCGCTCGTCCCCGCGCCCCCGCCCGTTCCCGCGCCGGCAGCCCCCTCCATGACCGCGCCGCCCATGCGCACGATTCCTCAATATGTCCCGCCGCCCTCTCGCGCCGCCGCGGCCACTCCGCCTTCGCCGCCGGAAGCGGAAGTCCCCACCATCACCATCAACCCGCCGCCGCCCTCGACGCCCGCCATGCCCCCGGCCCCCAGCGCCGCCGCCCCGTCCACCCACGCTGTTCCCAGCCCGGCCCCGATCACTTCGGCCCCGCCCGCCGCCACGCCTTCCCATCCCTCTCTCGCTCGCGCCGTCGAGCCCCCCCCCACCCCCCCCGCTCCCCCCACCCCCCCCGCTCCACCTCCCGCTCCACCTCCCGCCGCGCCCGTCACGCGCGCCGCCTCGCCGGCCGCTGCTGCTCCCACCGAACCTCCGCCCTCCGCGCCGGCCCCCGTGGCCTCGCCGCCTGCGCCCGCGCCCGTCGCCTCGCCCCCGCCGGCGCAACCTCCCGCGCCGCGGGTCGTCCAGGCGACGCCCCCCTCCGCCAGCGCCGATCTGCCGCCCGGAACCATCCGCATCCTGCCGCCCGCGCCGGCCGCCCTGCCCACGCCGGTCGCTTCCGCCGCCCCCTCTGTCGGTGCGCCTCCGGGCCTGATCTCGCCGCCCGCCGCCTCCGCCTCCGCAGACGGCCTGCGCGTCGAACCCGCCGATCAGCCGGTCCTCAAAGTCACGCGCTCCGGCGCCCCGGACACCGGCTTCATGCGCATGCACGAGCAGTACGTCCAGAAAGCCAAGGCCGGCGGCATTGACCTCTACATGCTCGGCGATTCCATCATCGACTTCTGGCAGCACCGCCACGGTTCCGACTGGGACAAGCACTTCGCCAACGACCACGCCGGCGACTTTGGCATCTCCGGCGACCGCACCGAGCATGTCCTCTGGCGCATCGACAACGGCGAACTCGACGGACTTCATCCCAAGGCCATCGTCCTGCTCATCGGCACCAACAACCTCGCCAGCAACGCCGTCTTCGCCGCCGACTCCGTCGATGAGACGTACGCCGGCATCAAAGCCATCCTCGACGACCTCCGCCGCCGCAGCCCCGATTCCCACATCCTCCTGATGGCCGTCTTCCCGCGCGAAGACAAACCCCTCGATGGCGAAATCGATCAGCTCAACAAAAAACTCCCCGCCCTCGCCGACGGCGAGCACATCCGCTTTCTCAACATCAACGACCAGCTCACCGACTCGACCGGAAAACTCCTCCCCGGCGTGATGCTCCGCGACCGTCTCCACCCCGACGATAAAGGCTACGACATCTGGGCAAAAGCGATGCAGCCCCTCCTCGCCCAGTGGCTCGGGGCGGGCGGTCATTGAACGGCTGTGGGATGTGAGGTAGGGGTCTGGATGCGGGGGGAAAGCTGGGGGATCAGGATTCGAACCTGAACAAGCAGAACCAAAATCTGCTGTGCTACCGTTACACCATCCCCCAGGATGGCTCAAGAACAGCACTTTACCGCGTGGCGGCCCGGCGGGTCAAACGGGCCTGTTGGTGGTTTCGCAGCATGAGCGCTGGGCAAAAAGCGGAGCGCCCGGGGCTGTGGGGTGCCGCGGGCGCTGCGTGTGGGGGAATGAACTCGTTTGCGGATGGGTTACGAGCAGCCGAGGCTCGCCCCGCAATTCAGGCATTTGTAGCAGGAGCCGTTGCGGACGGTGATGCTGCCGCAGGTGCAGGTGGGGGCATCACCCATGAGGGTGCCCATGGCGATGTTGAGGGTGGCGGTCATCATTTCGGGCCCGGCGGCGTGGCCGTGGCCATTGCCATTCCCCTTGGGCCGCTCCGTGGCCGCCAGCGCATCGCGGACGATCTGCCGGCCGCCCGTCGGCAATGCGGGCGCTTCCACGGGCGCCTCGCCAAGATCCCCCGCCGTCGCAGGTTCCACCGAATTCATCTGGCTCTCGCGCTTCGGTGCGTTCGCCGCCCGATATCCCGGCACAAACTGCATCCCCAGCCACCGCACGATGTAATCCACAAAGCTCTTGGCAAACGGAATGTCCGGATTCATCGTCATCCCGCCGGGCTCGAAACGCATGTGCTCGAACTTCCGCACGATCGCATCCACCGGCACGCCATACTGCAAGTTCAATGAAATCAGCGTCGCGATCGTGTCCATCAGCCCGCCGATCGTAGAGCCTTGCTTGGCCATCGTGATGAACACCTCGCCGGGCGTGTTGTCTTCGAACAGCCCGACGGTGATGTAGCCCTCATGACCGGCGATGTCGAATTTGTGCGTGATCGACGCACGCGTGTCCGGCAGACGCCGCCGCAACGGCCGCTCGACAACTTTCACCACCACCTTCTCGACCGGCTCGCTGATTTTCACCGGCTCGGCCAGATCCGTTTTGCATTCCATCGCCAGGCTCGGATCGCCGCAGGTCTTGCAGCCCCCCCCCCCGACCGCATTCTCCTGCTTGAGGGCATCCACATCCTGATCGTCCGACGCATCATCATCCGACACCGAATTCAGCGGCTGGCTCAGCTTCGACCCGTCGCGGTACAACGCCACCGCCTTGAGCGACAGCTTCCAGGATTCCAGGTACGCCTCCTCGATGTCGCCCACCGACACTTCGTTGGGCATGTTGATCGTCTTGGAGATGGCACCGCTGATGAACGGCTGCGCCGCCGCCATCATCTTGATGTGGCCGGAATGGTGGATGAACCGCTGTCCCTTGCGACCGCATTTGTTGGCGCAATCGAACACCGCGTAGTGTTCTTGCTTGAGGTGCGGCGATCCTTCGATTGTCTGGCTGCCGCAGATGATTTCGTTGGCCTCGCGGATTTGCCGCTTGGAGAAACCGAGCGCTCGCAGCAGGTTGAATCCCGGCTTTTGCCACTGGTCCCTGGCAAAACCGAGCCGCTGCATCGCGTCCTCCCCGAGAGACCAGGGCGAAAAGGCGAAGGCCAGCTCAAAAACAGAAGGCAGGCAAGCTTCTATTTTCGCCAGTTCTTCATCCGTGAAGCCCTTCGCCTTTAACACCTCCTGATTGATGTGGGGCGCGCCCTTCAACGTGAGCGTCCCCAGGACGTACGTGAGAATATCCTTGATCTGCGCATCGGTATAGCCCAGCGTCGCGAGCGCCGGTTCCAGCGAGCCGTTGGCGATTTTGAAGTATCCGCCGCCGGCGAGTTTTTTGAATTTCACCAACGCAAAATCCGGTTCGACGCCGGTGGTGTCGCAATCCATCAGCAGGCCTATAGTGCCCGTCGGCGCGATGCACGTTGTCTGGGCGTTGCGGTAGCCATATTGCTCGCCCAGCGCCAGCGCCCGGTCCCAGCACTCCCGCGCCGCATGCAGCAGCGACACCGTGTTCGGATGCTTCCCGTTGAACCGCGAGGCGTCGATCCCCATCGGCCGCACCGTAAGCGCCTCATATTCCGCCGGGTTGTCATACGCGGCCGCCCGGTGATTCCGCATCACCCGCAGCATGTCCTCGCGATTGTTCTCAAAGCCCGGGAACGCCCCGAGTTCCCTGGCCATCTCCGCGCTGGTGGCGTAAGACTCGCCCGTCATGATCGCGCTCACCGCCCCGCAAATCGCCCGGCCGGTGTCCGAATCGTACGGAATCCCCGACACCATCAGCATCGTGCCGACGTTCGCATACCCCAGGCCCAGCGTGCGGTATTCATACGACAGCCGGGCAATCTCGCGCGACGGATAGGCCGCCATCAGCACCGAGATTTCCAGCACGATCGTCCACAGCCGGCACGCATGCTTAAACCCCTCAAAATCAAATTGCCGCGTGCGCTCGTTAAACAGCTTCATCAGATTGATCGACGCCAGGTTGCACGCCGTATTATCGAGGAACATGTACTCCGAGCAGTTGTGCACGACGATGCCGTTGGCGACGAAGTGATGAGAGACCGGCTCGGTCAGGTCGTAGACGTCCTCGGCGCCCAGGTGTGTGAGAGAAGCGACACGATCGGTAAAGGATTCGGAATATGCCCCCACTGTACGATTCAATTCGGCAAGCCGCGTGGCCTTCGCCGTACCAGTGATGAAGCCGATTTCCCGCTCGAAGAGCACTCGCGATCCGCGCGAGATACGCAATGAATGCATCTGTCGCACAGGATACAACCGGGTGCCGCCTTTCCCGTCGGGCAGCAACGCCGTGGCGTTGCCAATGGCTCGCCGGTTTTCGTAGATCTTCGCCTTGATCCCGAAACCCAGCAGCAACATCTGCACCTGCCGCACCAACTTCAGGCTCGTGGAATCAAGGGCGACGTATTGCGATTTCTCACCATAATTGGCGACGGTCCCATCCGTGGTGAACACACCCCGCAGCACCGCCGCAATGCTGCGTTGATCCAAACGAAAGACGTCATCGGTGAAAGCCTTGTTGTCCGAGCCGCAATCGAGCGTGGCGAAGGCACGGAAACGATCCACGAGTGCCCGGACCGATGTGCCCACGCGGAGCCCCGTGGGCGTCGTGACCACCTCCGTTTCACGCACGCCCCGCCCGTCACCGTCGCTCAGCCAACGCTTGCATTCGTTGATGTTCGCCTGGAGGTGTCCAGCAAGGTTCGCTTCATTCTCACCCAGGGTGATAAACAGCATCTCCTGGTCGTGCCCGGAGGTGAGACATCCATCCCCCAACGCCGCGCCAAGCAATTCGCCGAACGCTTCGGGAACAAAATCATCACCAAAGCCCGGCTCTTCAAGCGTGACGAAGTCATCGACAGACAACTCGCACGCCGCCACGTCGCCACGGTTGGCCGTCTTTACCTTGTGATCTGCCGTCAGCTTCAACGTGTACCCGGCGCGGGTCTTGAGCTCATACACATCCTTGTGCCCGGTCTTGAAGATATGATTGACAAAGACCGCGTTCCCGTCGCCGTTGATGATCTCCGCCGACTTGCCGACCAGGTCGATGATCCGTTTAAAACCGGTCGTGGTGGCCACCAGCGTGTCACCGGTCACGCAGGGATTGCTCGCGTTGATCCGCCCGCTCTTCGGGCAGGTGTGCCACTCGTTGATCGTGTCGTCGTACTGCACGCCCGGATCCGCACAGCGCCACGCCGCATACGCGATCTGCCCCCACAGGTCGCGCGCCTTGAGCGTCTTGTGCACCTTCCCGTTGATCCGCTTGAACGTCTGCCAGTCGCCATCCGTTTCCACGGCTTTCAAAAACTTGTTGGCCACGCGCACGGAATTGTTCGAGTTCTGCCCCGACACCGTCATGTACGCTTCGCCGTTGAAGTCGTAATCCAGCTTCAACTTCATTTTCTTCGCAAGTTCCTGCTGCTCCTTGGGCAGGTGCTTGATGCCCTCGACCAGGCACGCGACCTTGATTTCCTCGCGCACCTTCCAGTTCACAAATTCTTCGATGTCCGGATGATCGAGGTCCAGGCAGACCATCTTCGCCGCCCGCCGCGTCGTGCCGCCGGACTTGATTGCCCCCGCCGCCCGGTCGCCGATCTTCAAAAAGCTCATCAGCCCCGAGGATTTCCCGCCGCCGGAGAGCGATTCATTTTCCCCGCGCACCTTTGAGAAATTCGTCCCCGTGCCCGAGCCATACTTGAACAACCGCGCCTCGCGCGTCCACAGGTCCATGATCCCGCCTTCGTTGACGAGATCATCATCCACGCTCTGGATGAAGCATGCATGTGGTTGCGGATGCGTATACGCATCGCTGGTCTGCTCCAGCTTTCCCGTCGTGGGATTCACATGCCAGTGCCCCTGCGACGGCCCCGTCAATCCGTACGCGAAGTTCAGCCCCGTGTTGAACCACTGCGGCGAATTGGGCGCCGCGATCTGATGCAGCAGCATGTACGCCAGCTCGTCATAAAACGCGGCCGCATCTTCTTCCGTCGTGAAATACCCGTGCTGCTTGCCCCAGTGCGTCCAGCACCCGGCGAGCCGATGCACCACCTGCTTCACCGACTTCTCCGGCCCCGTCCTGGGCTTCCCCGCCTCATCCAGCAGCGCCTTGCCCTCCCCGTCCACCTGCGGCACCCCCGCCTTCCGGAAATACTTGCTCACCACGATGTCCGTCGCCAGCTGCGACCAGTCCGCGGGAATCTCGGCGTCCTTCATCTCGAAGACCACCGTGCCATCCGTGTGCATGATCCGGCTGGTGCGCTTCGACCACTCAACGGTGGAGAAGACGTCAACGCCGGCCTTTGTGAAGCGACGGGAAATTTTCATGGGTGGTACTCCTTTATTCCAGCGGCGGTCCGTCACCGCGGGGTTGTTTTTTTTCAGGCCGATCGAGGCTCCGGATCGGCGAATGCGTGCGCGTGCCCGACCATTCGCCCGCCCCAGCGACCGTGTGAGGGGCGCGGGGGAGGGGGGGGTCAGTCGACCTTTGGCAATGTCAGCCCTGGTTGATCCTGATACTTACCAGACTTGTCCGCGTAACTCCGGGCGCACACTTCTTCGCCGCGGAGAAAAATGATCTGGGCGATCCCTTCGTTGGCGTAGATCTTCGCCGGCAGCGGCGTGGTGTTGGAGATCTCGATGGTCACCTTGCCCTTCCATTCGGGCTCCAGTGGGGTGACGTTCACGATGATTCCGCAGCGGGCGTAGGTGCTCTTGCCGACGCAGATGGCGAGCATGTCGCGCGGGATTTCGAAGTACTCCACCGTTTCGCAGAGGGCGAAGGAGTTGGGCGGGATGAGGATAAAGCCTTTTTCGGCCGCGTCGACATCGACGAAGGAGCGCGGGTCGAAGTTCTTGGGATCGACGATGGAGGAGTTCACGTTGGTGAAGATTTTGAAGCGGGTGCCGACGCGCACGTCGTAGCCGTAGGAGGTGACGCCGAAGCTGACGGTGCCGGGGCGTTTGGCCTGCTTTTCGAAGGGCCGGATCGTGACCAGCCGCTCTATTTGGTTGTCGCTCAAGATACCCATGGAAGTGCACCGTCGGAGAAGGCCGGAGACAGGTGAAGGCGTCGGGGGTGGGGTGAGAGTTGCAGACAAGGGGGCATCCTCGCGGGGGTTATGGACGCGTGGGCGAGCGGGGCCGCCTGCCGCCTTTGTTAAGGACCCGTAAACCCGAGGCCGCGGCAAACAATACCACTATATCTGGTGGTGTCAATCGCCTTCTTTAGCTAATCCTTGCGCGACAACTTATCCACCGACTAACCACCAGATTCCAGCGGCACTTGTGGTAGAACAAATTTTAGACCTCTATAGGTGGGGCTTCCAAGGAAATGTTTGGACCCGGTAAAGGTCCGGCATTCGTTCGGTTGGCCAGAGGCAGCGCTCCCGCGCCCGCGCTGCGGCAACTTGGCCGCTGCCCTATAATGTCTGCGCCGCTATGACCGACTCCCCTACCCCACCACCCCAACCCCTGGCTCCGCCATCCACGCTCCACCACCGCCTGCTGGAGTGGTACGACCGGGCCAAGCGCGCCATGCCTTGGCGACAAACGACCGATCCCTACGCCATCTGGCTCAGTGAAACCATGCTCCAGCAAACCCAGGTGGAAACCGTCAAACCCTATTATGCCCGGTTCCTCGGTCGCTTCCCCACTATTAAGTCTTTGGCTGAAGCGGATTTGCAGGAAGTTCTCACCCTCTGGGCAGGCCTCGGCTATTACCGCCGCGCCAAGCACCTCCATCTGGCGGCGCAGGCGGTGGTCCGGCACCACGGCGGTGAGCTGCCTGGCAGCGTCGAGGCGCTCCGAACCCTCCCGGGCATCGGACGTTACACCGCGGGTGCCATCGCCAGCATCGCCTTTGACCGCCCCGCACCGGTCGTCGATGGCAACGTGATGCGCCTGCTCGCGCGTCTCGCCGGCTACGACCGTGACATCGCCGATCCCAAACACCACGCCTTCTTCTGGAGGCTCGCAGGAGAAATCGTATCCGCGGCTCGTTCAGGGTCTTACGGCGATGTCAATCAGGCGCTGATGGAGCTGGGCGCTACGGTGTGTACACCGCCGCCGTCGCGCCCGGCCTGCCTGCTGTGCCCCCTGTCCGCCGCCTGCCGGGCTTTTTCCGAGGGGCGCCAAGCGGAATTGCCGGTCAAAAGTCCGAAAGCGCCCGTCCGCCCGATTCGCGGCATCGCCTTGATTCTGCTCCGCCCCCGAAGCGACACGCCCGGTGGTACGCTCATGGAAGTCCTGCTCATGCGGCGGGCTACCGGCACCATGTGGGAAGACATGTGGGAGTTCCCCACCCTCACACCACCTCCTAAACCTCGTCGTGCACGCAAGATAGACCTTCACGATCTGGGTCGCCATGCCGCTGCATCCCTTGGCATCCCCGCACCGGCGTTCGTTTCGCGGGGGCACATCCGGCACACGCTCACGCACCGGTCGATCCAGCTGGAGGTCTTCCAAGCGGTTCTGCCGCCGGAGACGGAAGTGGCCACTCTGCCGGCGAGTCCGACGGCAGACGGCAAGAGCTATCGTGGGTCGCGTTGGGTTGCGTGGCCGCTAGCGGAGCCGAGGCCTTTGCCGATGGCCCGGCTGGTCACCAAAATTGCCCAAGCTGCCACAGGGTGAGGATTGGCACCGGACCGGCGATCAAGATCACGCTCCCAGGGTGGGAATTCTGTGGTATGCTCTTCACAGACATCTAACATTCTTTGCGACGGATGTCTTGCGGCGTGCGCAACTGCTGGAGAAGGAACGCTCTAGCGACAATTCGCCAGCGCCCTGTAACTCTGCGCTGCCGTGGTCGTAGTATCGTTTGCGCCACGTGTGAAGACATCGTTAATGCTGCCCGGCCCGACGTTGTGAGGCCTGCTTGAGAATCCTGCATGTGACCCACGTGCTCCACCCCGAGGCCGGCGGTCCTCCGGCGGTGGCGGTGCATCTTGCCGCGGCTCAGGCGCGGCTTGGGCATCGCGTGGAGATTCTGGGCCACTGTCCTGCCGGGGGCCTGGAGCAGGCGTCGGCGATGATCGAGCAGGTACCGTTCGAGGTCAGTCTGCCGCACCGCCTGCTTCCGCTGCGCCGCGGCCTGCGCGCCCTGCCCGCCCTGCCATTTCGCAAAGCCGCCCGACAGGCATTGGGCCACACCGACATCGTTGTCGCCCACGGCATGTGGGACACATCGATCATTCACAGCACGCTGCTGGCCCAGCGGATGGGTGTTCCCTATTGCCTGCGCCCCGCGGGCACGCTGGATCCCTGGTCGCTTCGCCAGAAACGCCTCAAAAAAAACCTGAGCCTGCTGCTGCTGCACCGGCGGCTGCTCGCCAACGCGGCCTTTATTCATGCCACCAGCGATGAAGAAGCTCGCAACATTCGCGCCTTGCTGCGCTCGCTGCGCATCTCGACGCCGGTGCACATCATTCCCAACGGCATTTTTCTGCGCGACATCGAAAATCTTCCGCAGCGCGGCGATTTTTACGCCCAGCATCCGGAGCTCGGGGGCAAGCCTTACATCCTGTTCCTCGGGCGTCTGCATTACAAAAAGCGCCCCGATCTGCTGATGCAGGCTTTTGCCCAGCTGGGCGAGGCCTTTTCCGAGTTCCATCTCGTGATTGCCGGTCCGGACGGGGGCGAGGCGGCCAAGCTGCGGTCGCTGTCCCGGCAGCGCGGAATCGCGGGGCGGGTGCATATGACGGGTCCGATCTATGGTCCGCAGCGTTTCGCGGCGTTCGTGGATGCCGCCTGCTTTTGTCTGCCCAGCCATCAGGAGAATTTCGGGATCGCGGTGGTGGAAGCGATGGCGGCGGCGGCGCCGGTGGTGATTTCCGACCAGGTGCAAATCTGGCCGGAGATCGTGGAGGCGGGAGCGGGCGTGGTGTGCGAGTTGCGGGCGGAGGAGCTGGCCGGGTCGTTGCGGCGGGTGCTCGGGGTCGAATCGTCGCGCGTGGCGATGGGGCGGGCGGGGCAGGAGTTTGCCCGCCGGGAATATCTGTGGCGCGACATCGGCCATCGCTCGACGGACATTTACATGCAGTACGTGCCCTGTAGCGCCGCCCCGGCCCGGTGCGGCGCGCTGGCGGCGGCTCCCTGCGGCAGCCGGTGACGGCGGCATTCGCATGGACGTCCGCCGATCCGCGGTTTATTCTCCGCTGCGCATCTCGTTGTCGGAGCCTGGATCATGCGCCGCGTTTTTTTTACCGCCCTCTGCGCTGCCGCGTTGCTGCCGCTCTCGCCGATTTTTGCGGCCCAGGAGTGGGTGTTCTTCGGCTCGCATCACACCGGGCCGGGCATCGGCTTTTCACGGGCCACGTTCGATGACCAGACCGGCAAGCTCGGAAAGCCGGAGTTCGTGCTTCAGGTGCAGGCGCCGGCCTATTACACCTTCACGAGGGACGGCAAATTCCTGTACACCTGCGACTCCGGAACCACGTTCAACGGCCAGCCCGGCGGGGGGGTGAGCGCGTTTTCGGTCGACGCCCATGCCGGCACGCTCACAGCTCTCAATGCGGTTTCCGCCGGCGGCGCCGACACCAGTTACGTGGCGCTCGACCATTCCCAGAAGCACGTGCTGGCCGCGAATTATGGCGGCGGCAGCGTCGGGGTGTGGGCGATCAAGCCCGATGGATCGCTCGGGGAGCGCACGGCGTTCGATCAGCAGGTCGGCACCGGCCCCAATCCCACGCGTCAAACGCACGCCTACGCCCACTCGATTCAGGAAGCGCCTGGCGGCAAATTCGTGCTCGCGGCGGACCTCGGCGACGACCAGTTTTATGTCTATCGCTACGATGAGGAAAAGGGCACGCTGACCCCCAACGATCCGCCCAGCGTCCACATCACGCCTGGCGACGGCCCGCGTCACTTCGCGTTCTCCAAGGATGCCAAGCGGGTCTATCTGATGACCGAGATGGGCAGTGCGATTCACGTCTTCGACTGGGATGGCGACAAGGGGGCGCTTAGCGAGATTCAGCGCATCTCGGCATTGCCGGCGGATTTCAAAGGCACGAGCACGGGCGCGGAGATTCTGGTGCATCCGAACAACCGGTTCGTCTACGCCACGAACCGCGTGGCGGGGAGCGACGGGTGGGTGGCGGTCTTTTCGGTGGATGCGGCGACGGGCAAGCTGACGCCGATCCAGGAGATTTCCAGCAAAGGCCAAATGCCTCGCAATATGGAGTTTGATCCCACCGGCAAGTGGCTGATCGTGACCAACCACGACAGCAACAACGCCCTGGTTTTTGCGGTCGACGGCACTACTGGCAAGCTCACGCAGACCGGCGAACCGGTGGACGTGCCCTATCCCTTCTGCCCGCGCTTTCTGGCGAAACCGTGAGCGCGGATCCGCACGTTCCGGCGCGATCAGCCTCAGCGACATTCACAAGCCCGCCCAGGCACCCCGTGCTTTGACAGCGTATCATCCGCTGCATGGGTCGCTATGACGTTGCCACCGGAATTGAGGGCGAGAACGAGCCGGGCTCCCGCGGCCGGGTGCTGCGCAATGTGCGAGGCATCACGAGCAAGCGCGCAATGGACCAGGCCGAAGCGGAGGCCCTCCTGAGGGCGCAGAAACGATACGTGTCACTGGTGACGCCGGGCACACGGTTCACGGCCGCACTCCTCTGTACCATGCATCGCGACTGGCTTGGGCACATTTATCCTTGGGCCGGGCATTACCGAACCGTGGAAATGTCCAAGGGAAACTTCGTGTGGCCACCCGCTTTTCTTGTCGCACAGAATATGGCGCGGTTCGAACGCGAGTTTCTTGTTTCCTTTACTCCCTGTTCACACGGCGCGATCGAGGATGTCGGGATGCGCTTGGCCAAGGTGCAGGCAGAGTTTCTTTTGGTCCATCCGTTCCGCGAGGGCACGGGCGCATGAGCCGATGGATCACAAACCTGATGGCACTCCAGGCGGGATTTCCGGAGTTGGACTATGGATTCACCAAGCGCGGAAAGTCCCGCCGGGATCGTGTTTACCTGGCCGCGGTTATCGCGGGGTATGGACAAAATTATGAACCTTTGGGGCGCTTCCTCGCAGAAGCCTTGCGCCGTGGCTTGCGGACTGGGGGTGCGAGCTTGATGTTGCGCGCGCCTTCAAAATAACTGGACTGAAGAACGCTGCGGCGCAGCATGCGCTCCCGGATCTCCGGGTCCCGAAGGTAGGGATTTGTCTCGATCAAGGGCTTCATGAGCGTATTCTACCCTATCGGCCGGGCGTCGCCTAAACCTCAAGCATCGCCCGCAGGCTCGCGGTTTTCATGTTTTCCTACCCCGCGAACTTCCTGATGATCAGCGTGTCATTCTGGCCGCCGAAGCCGAAGTTCAGGCTCATGGCCACGTCCACCGGCGCTTTGCGGGCGGCATTGGGGACGTAATCCAGGTCGCATTCGGGATCGGGATGCTCATAGTTCATCGTCGGCGGCAGCACGCCGTCACGCATCGCCAGCACGCAGGTGATCAGCTCGACCGCCCCGGCCGCGGCGATCAGGTGGCCCATCATGCTTTTGATCGAGGACATGGGCACATGCTTCGCGTGTTCGCCGAAGACCTGCTTGACCGCCAGCGTCTCGGTGGAATCATTTTCCTTCGTGCCGGTGCCGTGGGCGTTGATGTAGTGGATGTCTCTGGGCGTCATCTCGGCGTCCTTGAGGGCCTCGCGGATGGCCACGATCGCGCCGCGGCCTTCGGGGTGCTGATCGGTGACGGCGAAGGCGTCGCAGGAGGAACCGTAGCCGACGACCTCGGCGAGAATCTTCGCCCCGCGCTGTTGCGCATGTTCGAGCGATTCGAGGATGACGATGCCCGCGCCCTCGCCGAGCACGAAGCCGCCGCGGGTGGCGTCGAAGGGCCGGCAGGCGCGGCGGGGGTTGTCGTTGAATGTCGAGAGCGCGGTGAGGCGGTTGAAGCCGGTGACGCCGAAGGGATGGATCATCGAGTGCGCCCCGCCGGAGATCATGATGTCGGCATCGCCGCGGCGGATGATTTCAGTGGCTTCGCCGATTGCCTGCGTCGAAGCGGCGCAGGCGGTGAGGCAATTGAGCGACGGGCCGCGGGCGTTGAATTCCATCGCCAGGTGGGTGATGGTCATCGAGGGTTCCTGCTCGATCTCGCGCATGGGATCGAAATTTTTGAGGGCGAGGTTGCCCCATGTGCGGGTGTCGATGCTGCTCGTGCCGGCGGGAAGGGCGGCGAGCGCATTGTGCGTGTAATTGGCGAAATCCAGGCCGCCCTCGCCGGCGCCCATGTAGGTTCCCACGGCGTAGGGGTCAAGTCCTGGCGTTTGGGCCCCGATTCCCGAGTCAGGCAGGCCGGCCATGGTCCACGCCTGCTTCGCTGCGCCCAGTGCGAAGCGGGTGTTGCGGCCGGCCTCGCGGTGGCGGGGATAGGAAGCGCCGATGGCCGCGGGAAAGTCGTAGCCTTTCACTTCCGCGGCGAAGGTGGTTGGGAAGGTGCGCGCATCGAAGAGCGTGGTGGGCGCAATGCCCGACTCCCCGGCCTGCAATCGCCGCCAGACGGTTTCGATATCGTGCCCCAGCGGTGTTACCCAGCCGATGCCCGTAATGACCACACGCTTACGCATAAGCAATTACCAATTACCAGTTACTGATGATCCATTCGTTTCAGCACGACCGCGCTGTTCTGCCCGCCCAGGGCGGTGGTCAGCACCGCGGCATATTCCAGCGGGCGCGATTCGGCTTTCACGGAGACCGGCAGGCCGGCGATGGGCGTCGTGACATTCGTCGCCGGCGGGATCGTCTGTTGCTGGATCATCAGCGCCGCCGCCGCCAGATCGAGCGCCTGCGCTCCGGCGCCGCAATCACCGATGCCCGCCCGCGCCGGAACGACCGTCGGCACATGTTCGCCGAACGCTCCGCGCAGCGCCGCCGCATCCGCCGCATCCCACGCCGCAATGCCATAGCCCGGCGGCACCACGACCCCGACGTCTTGAGCCTTTGCCCCTGCCCCAGCCAGGGCTTTTTTCATCGCCATCGCCGCCGCTTCGCCGCTCGTGTCGATGCCCGTGGGCGATCCCGCCGCGGCCGCGCCCGCCGTCGCGCCCAGCCCGGCCACCTCGGCATAAATCGTCGCCCCGCGCGCCCGGGCGTGCTCGAATTCCTCAATGACCAGCACCGCCCCGCCCTCGGCGATCACCGAGCCCGCCGCCGTCGTGTCGTAGGGCCGGCAGGCGCGCTGCGGCGTGTCGTTGTCCCGCGTGTTGAGCCGCCCCAGCAGCGTCCAGCGCATCAGGCCCATCTCGTGGACCTTGGTTTCGCAGCCGCCGACGAGCGCCAGGTCGGCATCGCCGCGCTGGATCGTCCGCGCCGCCTCGGCCAGCGCCAGGCCCGCCGACGCCTGTCCGCAAGTGATCGTGTTCGAGGGACCCTGCGTGTCGTGAATGATGCTCACGTGGCAGGCGAGCATGTTGGGCAGATACTTGAGCAGCCACAGCGGCGTGAGCGATTCCATGCCCGAGGTCTTCGCCGGGTCCTCCGAGCGCCCCCAGCGCGCCAGGTCCAGCACATCATGCTCGGCCCGCGCCTGGGCCATGGCCGTGGCGAGCTCCGTCAAATCCGCCGCGATCAGCCCCGCCCCGATGTTGCAGCCCATGCGCTCGGGATTCGGCTTGAACCACCCTCCCCCCTGCGTCGCCGGTCCCTCGGCGATTCCCCGCGTGATCAGCCGGGCATCCTTCACCGCCAGGTCCGCCGCCACCACGGCCAGCTCGATATCCCGGGCCATGATTTTGGTGGCTTTGCGATAGCTCTTGGGGACGTAGTCGGTGGTTTTGAACGCCGGCACCTCGCCGGCCACGCGCGAGGGAAAGGCGGATGCGTCAAACCGCCGGAGCGTCGCCGTGCCCGACCGCCCCGCCAGCAACCCTTCCCAGAGCCCTCCCCCAGTCCCGCCGCCCAGGCCCAGCGGCGATACCGCACCAATACCCGTGATCACCACCCGACGCATGCAAACCCTCGCCACTCGCGAAAAATGAACGCCCATTGTAGGGAAGCGCGGGGGCGGGCTACAAACGCGCTGCGCAAATCGCTCGGAGCAAAAAAGCAAAACGCGCGGGAGAATCTCCGCGCGTGGGTGGGGATCGCGGGTATCCGCCCGGGCCGCCGATCGATGGGGCAGCCCTCATGCGGCCGCCGCGCGTGGCTTACACGGACAGGGGGCGGGTGAGGGTGAGGGTGGCGCCCGGGGAGGAAACGGTCGGCGTGAGGGCTTGTTGCGGGGCGGACCGGGCGCTCAGGGGGCCTTCGCCCGAGCCGACGCGGTATTGGCGGCGGAAGGAGGTGGGGGTCTGACCGACGACTTCGCGGAACACGGTGGTGAGGCGGACGGCGGATTCGAATCCGCAGCGGGAGGCGATGGCCGGCATGGGCAGGTCGGTGTTGACGAGGAGTTCGCGGACGAGTTCGAGGCGCGTGCGGCGGATTTCTTCCAGGGGGCTGCGGCCCAGGACGCCGCGGAATTTGCGTTCAAGGCTGCGGCGTGCGACGCCGGCGGCGCGGGCGACGTCATCCACGCCGATGCGCGAGGCGGCATGATTCCGGATGAACTTCACCGCGGCGGCGACACCGCCGTCATCGATGGCCAGGCAATCGGAGCTGGCGCGGGTGACGACTTCCTTGGCGGGCAGCAGCAGCGGCGAACCCACGGGCACCGAGCCGAGCTGCTGCATTTCAGCGTGGAGGAGGCGGGCGGCTTCGAAGCCGATGCGTTCGGCGGGGACGGCGACGCTGGAGAGCTGGGGCGTGGAGAGCAGGCAGATCATGGGGTCGTTGTCGACGCCGATGACGGAGACGGATTCGGGGACGGCGACGGCGGCTTCGCGGCAGGCTTCGAGGGCCGCCCAGGCGAAGCTGTCGCAGCCGCAGAAGAGGGCGACGGGGCGCGGGAGGGAGGCGATCCAGCGGGTGATGCCGTCGAAGTGTTCGGACTCGGAGAGGCCGCGTTCGAGGAGCCAGGCGGAGAAGGAGCAATAGGCGTTGCCGGCGGTTTTAAGTTCGGCGGCGAAGCCGGCTTCGCGTTGCTGGGAGAAGTTCATCGAGGAGAGGCCGAGGTAGGCGAAGTGGGCGTAACCGCGGTCGAGGAAGTAGCGGGCGGCAAGTCGGCCGATGCCCAGGTCGTCGGCGCCGACGCGGGGGACGCTGGGGTTGGGGCGGCGGTTGGTGAGATTGATGGCGGGGATGCGGAGGGTGCGGAGGAGGTCGGTCATTTCGGGGGCGTAAAGCTGGCCGATGACGCCGGCGAGATGGCGGAGGTCGCGGTCTTCGACAAAGCGGTCGGCGCGGTGATCGAGGAAGTGGAAGGTCCAGGGGTGGTTGGGGCGGGCGAAGGAGACGATTCCACGGAGGGCGGCACGAGCGTATTCACAGCTCATGTCCAGGGCGATACCGATGCGCAGAGAGTCTGCCATGAGGGTGCTCCTTCGAAGAAGGCCAAGATGTGGAAGGCCATCGAGCGCGAAGAACTGAAGAAAACAGCCGACGGGCAAAATGGCGGCACGCGATGAGACGTGAATCGATCGTGTGCGAAGCTGAGCGCGGAGATATGAAGAAACGTCGCTCAGTGTTGAGGTTATTGTGACAGAGCGGGTGCAGAATGCAAGAGGGTTTGTTGCATTTTCCGCCAAATTTATTGGTAAGGCGGCAAATTATGGGCGACGAGGCGGCGAGGCCGTGCCGCTTTCACGGCGAAAAATGCGGTTGAGATGCCCACCCAGCGGGGGAGCGTTTTTTTGCGGAGCCGCGCGGCAGGGGGCGAAAATCGGGATAGGATGGTGAACGCCTGGTCATGGGCGGTCTCTGGATGAGGAGTCGTTATGAAAGCCGTGGTGTTGACGGGGACGGGCGGGCCGGAAGTGCTGAAACTGGAGGATGTGCGCGTGCCCGGCGGCGGCGATCCGGGGCCCGGGGAGGTGCTGGTGCGGGTGCGGGCGGTGGGGGTGAACCCGATTGATTACAAGCTGCGCAAGACGGGGGCGATGGGGATTGGCGCGGGGCGGATTCTGGGGTTGGATGTGGCGGGGGAAATTGAAAAGGTGGGGCCGGGGGCGGAGGGCGGGGGGGGATGGAAAGAGGGGGAGAAGGTGTTTTATGTGGCGGAGTTTACGCAGAGCGGGGGGGCGGGGGGGCCGGGGGGCTATGCGGAATACAATATGGCGCGGGCGGGGAACCTGACGCGGATGCCGGGGGGCGTGAGCTTCGTGCAGGCGGCGGCGATGCCGTTGGCGTGGTCGACGGCGTGGGAGAGCGTGATGAACCGGGGGCAACTGCGCGCGGGGGAGACGGTGCTGATCGCGGCGGCAAACGGGGGCGTGGGGAGCGTGGCGGTGCAGATGTGCAAGGCGGCGGGGGCGTTTGTGATCGGGACGTGCAGCGAGCGGAGCATGGAATTTGTGAAGTCGATTCCGCGCGTTGGCGGAAAGGGGCCGGACCGCGTGTTTGATTACAGGAAGGACTGGCCGGGGGAGATGAAGGAGATGTTCGAGAAAGATCCGGCGGCTGGGGG
Organism: Phycisphaerae bacterium; assembly: GCA_035548175.1. Taxonomy (GTDB): domain Bacteria; phylum Planctomycetota; class Phycisphaerae; order WQYP01; family WQYP01; genus CALCHA01. The sequence goes on from DASZTO010000079.1 coordinate 111,675, forward strand.
CGGGATCGATCTGGTGTTTGATTGTGCGGGGCAGGATGTGGTGCTGAAGGCGGCGGGGTTGCTGAAGCGCGGGGCGGATGATGTGGGGCGGATCGTGTCGATCGTGGATCCCAAGGGGGAGTTCAAGGAGCTGTATCGCACGAATACGGCGTTGCATTATGTGTCGATGATCCACAAGCGGGTGTCTCTGGAGCCGCTGCGGCTGATGATGGAGCGCGGGGAGGTGGTGCCGTTGATTGATTCGGTGATGAAACTGGCGGAGGTGGGCAAGGCGCATGAGGCGCTGGAGGAGGGGGGGGTGAAGGGGAAGATTGTGCTGGAGGTGTGAGGGAGGGTAATTGGTAATTGGGCCGGGGGGCGTCGAGTGGACGAATCAGGGTTTCGGCTGTGTTGCCGGGGCGTTGGCGGCTTTCAGCAGATTTGCCAATGGAGAGGCCCACTGGGCTTTCTGCCAGTTTATTGCGTCGAACTCGATCTTTCCGTCGACGATGGGAAAGAAGACGGTCACCATGGTGGGGGGTACGGCGTCGGCATCCTCTGGGAATTGTGCGATGACATAGGTCGTGTCGCCTTGCTTGGGCTCTGGATTGCCGACGGATCGTTCATAACGGAAGGAGGTGGTGAGTTGCACAAAGTTGCGGGCGGGGACGACGCGGCCGCCGGCGGTGATGCGATCTTTCCTGGGGAGGAAGAGCTCTTTATGGTGGCGGAGAAAATCGAAGAACGCCGCGCCGGTGTCGTGGCCGAAGCCAGCTTTGAGCAGTTGCGGCCTGAGGGCCTGAACACCGGAGAGGTCGAAGACCTGTTCTTCGTCAGCAACTTCGGGGCTGGAATCCTGCAGGAGCAATTCGTAAAAATGCGCGACGATTTCGGTTCCGGTGGCAGGTGCGGGCGGGGCGGGTTGAGGGGATATCGTGAGAGGGGATTGTCCCATCGCCGCCACCGCGACGGCCGTGGCGCAGAGTCCTGCACAAGCCAAACAGATCAGGGCACGCATCGCCATGGGATTACCTCTCATCAAGGATTGGGCGACTCGCCGGGATGTGTCGAATTTTCCCTGTCATTTACGGCGTGGTTCACATGATATGCAACGGCGCGGGGGGGAGCGAGCGGAATTTCTCGGGGATCAAGAGGCGCCGGTGGAGTGGTGGGTGATTGGCAGTTGGGACAGGGAGGCCGTTTGGAGGCGCGTGGGGGTTACCAGGGGAAGTGCTGGGTGGGGGGTTGTTGGACGATATGCCGGCGGGTGGAGGGGATTGAGGGGATTGAGGTGAGGGAGGGGGCGGTGGTGGTGACTTCCGGTTGGAGGAGGGGGACGAAGAGGGCGAGGACGGCGAAGGCGACGACGGTGGCGGCGAGGAGCAAGAGGATGGATCGCCAGGCGCGGCGGAGAGGGGCGCCGGCAAGATTTTGGAGGAGGAGCAGGAGGCCGGTGTTGGCGAGCAGGGCGAAGGGTAAGAGGGCGATGCCGAAGCGCTGGAGGAAGCGGGAGAAGGTCAGGATTAATTCCGTGGCGGCGGGGACAGGTTCGTGACGCTGGGCGAATTGATCGCGGAAGAAAGGCGCGGTGTATGTGAAAAAGAAGAAGGCGAGGAAGAGGACGAGGGCCTGGGCGGCGGCGTCGAGGGCGAGGGGTTGGGCGGCGCGGAGGGTGGCGGGGAGGCCGGGGGTTGCGGGTTCGTCCGTGTTGCCGCGACGGACGAGGGCCGCGATGGCGAGGTGGAGGAGGAGGATGGGAACGAGGAGGAAGCGCGCGAGGTTGATGTTGAGCGAGAAGTCGATGAGCAGCAGCACGCAGTAGTAGATGGCGGCGATGAGGAGCCAGGAGGCAGCGCTTTGGAGGAGGGCGCGGGAGGGGCGGGAGGGGGGCGCGGGCGGGGCATGTTGGAAAGCGTCACGGACGGCGGGTTGAGACAGGACGATCAGCGACCAGATGGCGAAGGGGAGGGCGAGGGGATTGAGCGTGACGAGCGCGAGGGCGGAGGCGGTGACGGCGCGGGAGTGATCGTGGAGTTGCGCCATGCGGCGGAGGGCGCGGAGGATGAAGAGATCGAGCAGGAGCGGGAGGATGAGGAGAATGGAGACGAGGCCATCGGAGCTGGCGGCGCGGAAGCCGGCGGGGCTTGCGGGCGGGGCAAGCGAGACGAGAAGGAAGAGGAGGACGACGAAGGAGAGAAGGACGGTTTGGATGCCGACGGCGATGGCGAGGAGGAGTGCGGGAAGTCGGACGGTGTCGGCGGATGGGGGAGGAGGCGAGGGAGGTGCAGGCGCGGAGGGTGCGTTGGGCGAATGGAGGACGGTTTCTATGGCGGTTTTGATTTCGGTGGCGTGCTGGTAGCGGCGGGTGGGGTCGGCGTCGAGGGCGCGGAGGAGGATGTCGTCGAGGCGGACGTCGAGGGTGATTTTTCTCGTGGGCAGGGGCGTGGGAGGCATTTCGCCGGTGAGGAGTTGGTAGAGGACGACGCCGAGGGCGTAGATGTCGGCGAGGTGGTCGGGGGGGGCGGCGGCGGCGGGGGTGGATTGTTCGGGGGCGATGTAGCCGGGGGTGCCGGCGAGCGAGTGCTGGGGACTGAGTGCGGAGGGTTGGGTGAGGGTAGCGAGGCCGAAGTCGGCGATTTTGATTTGGCCGGATTTGGTGAGGAGGATGTTTTCGGGTTTGATGTCGCGGTGGACGATGCCGTGGTCGTGGGCGAATTGGAGGGCGTCGCAGATGGGGGGAACGATGGCGAGGGCCTGCTGCGGCGGGATGGGTCCGGCGGCGAGGAGTTGTCGGAGGGTGGGTCCGTCGATGAAGTCCATGAGGAAGAAGTAGAGGGGTGGATCGGCGGGCTGGGCGGTGCGTTTGCCGAAGTCGTGGATGGCGACGATGTGGGGGTGATTGAGTTTGGCGAGGGCGTGGGCTTCGGCGGTGAAGCGGTCGGCGAAGGTGGGGTCGGCGGCGAGCTGGGGCGGGAGGATTTTCAACGCGACGAGGCGGTCGAGGGATTTTTGGCGGGCTTTGTAGACAGCGCCCATGCCGCCGCGGCCGAGGAGGGTGAGGATTTCGAGTTCGGGGAAGAGGGGGGCGAGCTGGTCGGGGGTGGGCGGGGTCCAGGCGGCGGTGAGGGATTGGAGGGTGTTGGTTTGCAGGCCGCGGCGGAGGAGGCATGCGGGGCAGAGGCCTGCGGGGGCATCGGGGGGGAGTGGGGTGTGGCATTGGGGGCAGGCGGGCATGAGGGCTCCGTGGTGAGACGCGCGTGTCGTCTCCCAGAGAAGAATTTGTGCGGGAAGGTTACAGGGAATTGAGGAGGTGGGCGATTTCTTCGTCGATGGCGGCTGGAGGGGCAGGGTCCGGGAGGGTGGCGGCGATGTGGGCGCGGAGGGTGTCGCGGTAGCGTTTTCGGAGGCGGTGGGCGGCGACTTTGAGGGCGGGTTCGGTGAGGCCGAGGGTGGGGGCGAGCTGGGCGTAGGGCTGCGTGAGTTCGCCGGTGAGGAGCGGGGAGAGGGCGTCGAAGAGGGCGGATTGGCCGGCGGCGGCGTAGCGGGCGCGGAGGGTGGCGAGGACTTGATCGAGCAGGGCGAGGGCCCAGCGGCGATCAAACAGGCGTTCGGGGGTGAGGATGTGGGAGGGTTCGAGGGCGTAGCGGGATTCGGCGTCGGGCGGGGCGTGGAGGGAGAGGTGCGCGTGGGCGCCGCCGCGCTTCACGGCGCGGGCGTGGTCGCGCTGGTTGCTGACGTAATGGGTGAGGGCGGCGAGGAGGAAGGAGCGGAACTTGCCTTTGGCGGGCCTGATCGCGGCGAGATCATTGCGCGTGAGCAGGTCGGCGAGGAAGCCCTGGGTGAGGTCTTCGGCCTGGTCGGGGGCGTGGCCGCGGCGGCGGAGACAGGCGTAGAGCGGGAACCAGTAGATGCGCAGGAGATCGTCGAGGGCGCGGCGGGCGTCCGGGGAATCGGCGTTGGCGGCGAGGATGAGGGACCAGCGGGTGGGATGGAAGCGGGCGCGGGAGTGGGTGGTGATGGACATGGGGCCATGATAGCGGAGGGGGGCGGCGTCAGGTCGTGAAGTCGTCAAGTCGTCCCGGCGTGGCGTCGTCGGGGCGTTTGAAGGGTGGGTGCAGGTTTTTTGATGGCGACGGACGTTGGGCGAACGTTGACATGGCGAGGGGCAAATGTAAGATAGAGGATTCCTGTTCGGCGGGCGGCGTTGTCGTCTGGCGGATCGGCGAAAGGGCTTGTAGCTCAGTTGGTTAGAGCGCGTCGCTGATAACGACGAGGTCACAAGTTCGAATCTTGTCAGGCCCATCCCCGAAACCCGCAGAATCACGTGATTCGCTGCGGGTTTCGGCGTTTTTGCATGCTTCCACCCCCACCGTTGTCCCCTCCTGTCCGCCCCAGTCCCCCGCTGTGCGCGCCGGATTGCGCGCCGCTTTTTCTACCTCTGCCGCCGCCCCGTTTGCCCGGCGGAAGTGATCGTCTTTCAGAGGATCGTTGAGGTAGTGCACCACCGCCACTTCCGGCGTGTTGCCGATCCACGCGCAGACCGTCTCGATGGGATACTCCCGCATCAACTCCGTCTCCCGGCTGGCGCGAAGGTTCTGGAAGAGGCGGGGCCAGGGGCGGACGCCCGCGCGTTTCAGAATGCGAAGGAATTGGGTGCGCAGGTTGACGGCGGTGTTGCGGTAGCGGGTGATGATGAACTCTTCGCCTTCGCCGGCGGCCTCGAACACGGACAGCAGGTGCTGGCGGAGCTCCGGGAAGAGGGGGAGAATTCGTGATTCGCCGCCATCCATGTGCTCGGTCTTCGAACTTGGCACCGTCAGGGCGCCGCGTTCCCAGTCGACATCGGCCCATTTGAGCGCCAGGTGCTCGGAGGGGCATCGCAGGCCGCCATAGCGGCTCAGGGCAATCAGGAGCTTCCACTGCGGATCCGGGCAGGAGGAAATGGCGCGGTCGATCATGTCGCGGGGGACGAAGAATTTGCGGGCGGGGTTGCGCTGCTGGCCAGCCTTGATGCCGGCGAAGGGATTGTCGGTGAGGTATTTCCAGCGGACGGCTTTGTTGAAGATGTGCCGCGCGCACAGGATGCGGCGGGACACGGTGGCGGCGGAGAGGCGGCGGGGCTTGGCGTCGGGTTGTGAGTCGGCGAAGTCGTGTTTGGCGAGCCACGTGTGGTAAGCGTCGGCGTCTTTGTTGGTGATGCTGAGGATGTTCATGTCGGCGCTGAAGTAGGCGAGGAGGTTGCGCCGGGTGTGGCCGTAGGCGGTGGCGGTGGCGGGCTTCACCTTCAGCGCGTCGAAATATTCAGCGAGGAAGGCCGCAAGTGTGATCGTTGGGGTTTTGGTGTCTTCGAGCGGGGGCAGGAGGCCGGCGGCGGCGAGCTTGGCATATTGCTTGGGTGGAAGCCCCTTGGCCCACAAGAGCACGTTTTCGGAAACGAGGTGGGGCGTGTTGTGACAGGCGGTGAGGTGGGCGATCTTGCCGGCGAAATCTTTGGCGACCGAGCGCGGCACGTTGCCCAGCCGGACGGCGCGGCGGGAACCGTTGGGGGCTTCGAAGACGATGCGTTTGCGGCCGCCGGGATCGTTGCAAATGCTGGCCATGGGTGAGCTCCTATTTCCGCCCCTGGCCGACAGTTTCGGCAGGCGGGCGGGGGAATGCCAGTGAAAACTATCCGCGCGCTTGGAAGGCGGCCGGAGGCGATGCCGTAGAGACGTTTACGGCGCCATGCCCCACATTCACGGGATTAGGATGGGTGATGCCGAAATCCCGGCGGCGGAGGTGGGGGAGTGCGCTCGTTTTGTCAGGTCCGGGAGTGCGGGGATCAGCGAGCGGGGCGGCGGGTATGGGCATCACCGCCCACAGGCGACCGGCGCCCGACCGCGTCAGGCGATCGATGTGCATCTCGCCAAATCGCCGCCGGCGGAGGTGGCGGAGGAAGCACCCGATGTGGCGGGCGGTGCGGGGACGGCCGGGGGCGGTCCTGCACAATACCTCGAGCAGGCTGCGCATGGCGGCGACAAGGGGATCGGGGCGGCTGGTGGCAATCACGATGGCCAGGTGCGCCGCCGTCACCGGCCAAGGCAATGCCCCAGTCCACGCCGCCAGCAGCCGCATTGTCGGTTCTTCATCGTTGGCCGTCACTTGCCGCGGCATGGCGCGCCCTCCGTCTCTGGTGCCGCCGGCAACGCTGGTGTTGGCGTGGCGCCGCCCTCAATGTCGGTGCAGCGCAGGCCGCAGGTGCGGAGGAGGATTTTGAGGGCGTGGCGGATGCGCTGGATGCCCTCGGGGCCAGGGCCCGTCGGCGTGAGAGTGAGCCGCCAGGTGGGCCGCAGGGCGTCGGGGGATGGCGGTGGCGCCGAGGGCGGCGCCACATCGACGGGCCGGCCTTGTGGACGCGAGGTCGCAGTGGGGGACGGCGGGCGAGGGGACGCACCGGGGACGGCTCGGCCGGCGCGCGTGTTGGCGAGGTAGGTGGGTGCGGCGGTGGGTTTCATCGTTCACCCCCGCAGCAGTCCCGACATGCACGATTCGTTCTTATCCCAAACTTTCCTCGAACCTGAGACGAAGGGGGCACCTGTCCGCACCCGTAGCGCGTACCACTTCGTACCACCAGTTTTAGGCTTCTCACGTATATAAGAAGAATCCTATAATCGAACCGAAATAGGTGTGACGTGGCGCTACGCGCTACAATCTGCATTTTTGGGGTCATAAAAGGGCCCCCTGGTTCTCATGCGTCACACCAGCAGCATCGATCGGCGCCGTGAGTCTCACCCCTCGCCATCCCCGGACCGGCTTACCCCCCTCACGCCATTGGTCATCAGTGCACCCACGTTTCCTGATGGCCGCGAAGAACTTTTTTTGACTGACCGGCGCTTCGCCGGTGGCGGAACACGTGGCTTGATAATGGGCCCAGAGATCAGCGCTGCGCTGGCAGAGGTGGGATTCAAAAACGAGGTGGCTTGTGACATAAGCTTCGAGCGGATCCGATTCTTCACGGAACTGCAGGGTGGCTACCTGCACGACCGCGGGTTCGCCCAATCCATTGTCTCTCTGCCAGGCAAGGCATCCTTTTACCAGCAAAGCGAGAATGCCTGGGGCCTCCTCCTCGAACAGCCTTTGGTCCAAGTTTTTAATCCGCTCGGAGGCCGGCACTTGGAACTTGAACGGAACCAGCCTCAGTCGGCGCCAGGCCCCCTCGGTTTTGTCGTGAACGCCTGGGCGGTTGTTGGTCATCATGATGGTCTTGTGGGTTCGGGGGAATGTGAAAAAATCCCGGTTCATCAGCCTGGCCTTAATGACCGCATCGCCAGTGAGTCGTTTGACCAAGGACATTTTGAGCTGATCGCCATCGTCGGTTTCGGAAGCTACCAGCAGTCGCCGACCGTGCAAGTCCGCCAGCTCGCAAGGATGCTGAGTCCCCGGCTTGGCGACCAGAAGTGCTTCCGTCGCCACCGTGGCATAGTCCCCCATGACGCGCAGGACGGTGTCCAAGAGGGTGCTTTTCCCATTGTTCCCCTCTCCCCAAAAAATAGGAAAGACCTGTTCGCGGATGTCCCCGCTTAAACACATGCCGAGCAGCTTTGTGACGAACGATCCGAGCTCCGGATCGTGATTGAGGATTTTGCTCAAGAACTCGATGAATTTGGGGCACGCCGCATCGGGCTGGAAGAAGACAGGTGATTGCCGACATAGGCGATCTCCCATGTGGTGAGGGCGCAGGAGACCGCTCCGCAGGTCCACCGTTCCATTGGCGCAGTTGAAAAGCCATGGATCGGCGTCGAGTTTGTCTGCGGGCACCACGATCGACGGTTCACTTCGTGCCAGCTGCACCATTGACGACAAACGAGCCGCGCTCTCGCATTTGACAGCATGCTTGGCCAAATCCGCACGGGCTCCCCGGTCGGGCAAATCGGCTGCCTCTTTGAGCATACCCCGAGCGGTAGCCTTGGCCCGCTGCGTCACAGCATCAGCAACATCCCGGACGTACCGACCGCCCTCGTAGATCATCCAACCATTTTCCGGAACGTAGATCAGGTCGCCGGCGTGCATGCATGCGAAACGCTCCGCGTTGCCGGCGTCGGTGAGGGGGAAGGCGCCGGCTGGCCGCTCGCGGGACGGCCCGACCGCCGACTCCGCGGCCGGCGCGGCGAGCGGCTGGACGGATGCGATCAGATCCTCGAGCTCGGCGATGATGGCGTCGTCTGGGGCGCCGGCGCGGGCGTCGAGGAACTCTACAAAGTCGCCTTTGGGCGGCAGGCCGGGGAGCTGGATGATGCGAACGTGGGCGAGCGGGGAGGCGGCGAGGACGCGGGCAGCGATGGCGTTGGCGTAGGCGCGGCCGGCGTCGTCATTGTCGGGGAGGATTACCAGGTCAACGGCGCCAGCCAGGGGGCGGTAATCGGTCATTTGCGGGGACTTGGCGCCGTGGGCGGTGGTGGTGCAGCAGAGGCCCAGCGAGCGGACGGCGTCGGCGGTCTTTTCGCCCTCGACAAAGTAGATGCGGGCCTGCTTGGCGATGGCCTGCAGGACTTCGGGTAGGCGGTAGAGCGGCCAGTGGCCTTTGGGGTCGCCCAGCGACCAGCCGTCGCCGTTGGCGTGTATGGGCGTGAATTGCTTCGGGGCCTTGCCGGCGGCGGCGGGCAGGTTGTGGCGGAGGACGTGGGCAACGGGCTTGCCGTCGGCGTTGTGGTAGGGCCATTGGCCGGCGAAGGATATTTGGTCTTGCGGGATGTCGAGGCGCTGGGCGTGCATCCAGGCGGCGGCGTTGGCGGCGGCTTCAACGGTTGGGTGGATGGTCTTGGGCTTTTTCGGGCCGGTGGTTTTGGCGGGTGCGGGGGCGTCTTTTGGGGGGAAGAGGTCCTGCATGGTCAGGCCGAGGGCCTGGGCGATGCGCTCGACGTCGCAGCCGGCGGAGCAGTGGAGGATCGCGCAGCCGTTGTCGCCATGGAGGATGCCCAGGGAGGGCATGCGATCGTCGTGGGCGGGGCAGCGGGCTTCGTGCCCGCGGGAGGTCTGGCGCAGCAGTGGGCCGCGGCCATCGGCGTAGCGGTGGCTGCGGATGCGGGAGAGGACGGTTTCGACGGGGGATGAACTCATGGGCGGCATCCGTGCACAAGGGGACGTGGGGGGAATGAAGGGGCCGCGACGATCACTCGACGGGTTCAAGCTTTGGGAGGCGGATGAGAGACAGGCCCATCCGTTTCAATTCCGCGGCGCGATAAGGCCGGATGATGTAGCCGCTCGCGAGAAACGGCCCGTATGCACAATCAGCCATAGCCCATCGCCCCCAGTGGGCCGAATCGCGAAGGAGATTGATGCCGTGCTGGTGGAATCTTCGGCAGGCGGGGCACCACACGCACAAAGGCATATCCTGACGGTTCACTGTGCCATGGAGAGTGGGCAGAAAGCCGCAGAGGGTCGGCGGCAGGAGGGCGGAGGGGTTGACTTCGCGGGCTTCTCTCCGGGAGAACGGCCGCGCCAGGTAACCGCGTTCACGATAGGGGCCGTCCTCGCAGGCGGCTTCACAGTGCACGGGGTGCTGGGCGGTGTCGCCGACCTTCCATACGTGGCGGTGGGGACGGCAACAGAAATCGCACCAGACGAAGAGGTGCTGAGCAGACGGCACGCCGTGGATCTTGCGGACGGGCGGATACAACACGCCGAGGAGCAGGGGGAGGGTGGCGGGGTCGGGAACAGCATCGGGCGGCGATGTGTTGACGATGCCCGAGGGCGGAGCCGTATCAACAATTTCTCCCGTCGATGCGAACGGATTCAACCTGAGCGGTTTTGCATTCTTCGCGGAACTTGCTAATGTGCTATCCATCCAACTTTCCTCAACCCGCCTGCGGTACCAGTCGCCGGCGGGTTTTTTTAGGGGTGGGGTATAGTCATGCCGGCGGCGTCGTCCATGACGCCGGTCCGGCCCGACGGGGCTTTTCGGTTCTCCCTCAAAAATGCTTCGAGATCAGCCGGTAGATACCCAACCACGCCGCCGATGGAGACGCGAGGGACGTGGCGGCGCAGGGTACGGACGCTCAGACCCAACATGGCGGCGGCCTCGGCGGGGCGAAGGAGGAGGCGCGGCATCGACGGCGGTGGGGGCGCGGCGGTGGGGGCGGCAGAGCGGCTGACGCGGCGGCAGGATGCGGTGGTAGAAGGGGAAGGGAGAGCCCGCATGCGAGCGGCGAGGGCGGCGAGGGCATCAGGCGGCATTGATCACCCCGTGGCCCCGGCGAGCGTCGATGGCGTTTAATTCATGACGGACAAGGGCAATGGCTTCCCGCTTGTACACCCGGATCGTTCCAGCCCTTCCCACTTCTCTGATGTGGCGACGGGTAGCCAGCACGCGAATCACGCGGTGTATCGGCACCCCCAATTCACTTGCCATAACCCCGGGGGTGACGCACTTTGGGGAATTTGCAGACATGACGCACCAGACAACAGGAGAGACCCAAAATTGGTCCTCTACCTATAGTCCAGTGTTCACGTGAACACGGGAAAAACGCGGTTTTTGGCTTGTTATGTGGGAAAATTCAGCCGAGAACGTTCATGAACGCCTATATTTGTTCACGCCATGAATGTGGAGTGGGCTGGGCTCAAAATCATTCTTCTGTGATTTAATGGTTGCTTCAAGCTCTTCCTCGCGGATCAGGGTCGCCTCGACGGCCTCTTCCCTGCCGGTCAGGTTGCGCTCCCTATTTGGTGTCAGGCTCACTGCGTGTGCGCGCCGCTGGCCCTGGTGTTTCTTTGACTGCTGGAAGTGCCGCCATGCGGCCAAAGCTGGGATCGAGCCCAATGCGCAACCGAGAGCCTTGGCCAATTCCCGGGACTTCATGTTGGGATTTTCAGCCAAAAGATTCCATGCTTTGTCGCCGAGTTCTTTCTTTTTTTCTTCCTTTTTTGCCTTTTGGGTGGGTGAACGCAGGCGGAGCGTTGCGGCGGCGTACTCAGCGGCGGCCGGATCATCAGGTGATACAGCCCCGGCCAACACCTCGCGAGCGGTGGGCGCCATGTACTTTATGAAAACGGCCTTGACCGGGTGGGCATCCGCTGCTCCCACGTCAACCGGCGACAGTTGCACGGCGGGTGGGGGAGGGGCTGTAACAGCCGGGTTGATCAACGGCCCCGGTGATGTCACGGCGCCCGCTCGGGTGTTCGAGCGGTAAGCGCCGACCAACTCTGGCTCTGGCTCCATGACCAGGTAAAATGCTTCCGCCTCCTCACGACAGAGCCAAGCGACCCGCCCCAGTAAATCCGTCGGTCGATATCCCCATTCCTGATCGTCGTTCACTGCTATCCATCGCTGATTAAAACCGCTCATTCCACGGAGGATGAGGAGCTTTTCAGCGCCGGTGAGTGCGTCGACGTTCACGATCTCCATGTTGGCAACGGCTGTGTAGCCCTGCGGCGCATGGGACATACCCGAATCATCGGGCCCGCGCATCCACACTTTTGAATAGTCACCATCGCTCTTGACGGCCTGCGTGAGGGCCGCTGCAAGATCGTGGAGCTGCGCGTCGCTCAATTCCGCCGGCACTTCCCAGAACGGTTGCCGGCGAGCGCTGGGCCGTCCATTGACCACAATGGGGACAGACAAGGCGAGGATTCTGGTCATTATTTCACCTACTTTATTGGGCCGATCCGGGAGAGCGGCGGCGTAGGTGAAACCGCCGCTCCTCCCGGACCGTTCATTGGGGAGCTACCCCGATGCCCGTTGATTTATTGTACCTCAAAAAATGTCCGCCAGACAAGGCCCAGTGTAGACATCGGAGAATAGGACATCTGCCCCGCGGTTGTGCGCGGATGCCGGCGCTGCGTGTACCAAGGATCGATTAGCGAGCGGCAACCCGTGGTGACGGGGAGCCGGTCTGCTGAACGGGTTGCACCTTGCGGCGGTAGACCACGCCTCCCATGGTGATTGTGCCATCACCGTTGTCAGAGGCTCCTGCGGGAATGGCCGCCGTGCCCACTGGCGCCGATGATGCCCCCGGCACCACTGCTGCTCCAGGCGGGGCGTCAAGGTGCTTCTGACCATCCGACCCATCAGCCCCTTGACTGCCACCGGCCTTCTTTACCAGAGCATCGATCTGCGACTGCATTTTTGCGATTTGCGCGTCCCGCTTCGAAAGCTCTTGATCGTGGTCGGACCTTGAAATGTAATTTTCGTTCGCAGCGCGACTCATGAGGCCCGCCTGCGCGTTGCGATAAGCGATATCGGGTTGCACCATCTGCGTAGACTCAAGCGCCTGCGATTGCGACTGCAACGCGTGAGCCTGCATCTCTTGCTCCGTGTACGGCCGCATTCGCCGGTTAGTGTCGATTGCGTCAGAGGCTGCAGTATTCGCCAAATCCGCCGAGCGAAGTTGCATCGGGAGCATCATATTCCGTCGTTGCGTGTCGGCCGTGGTAGCGCCCACGTTGGCTTGGGACTGTGCATTCGCCCTTGCATTGGCATCGCCTGCGAACTGCCGGCCCTGATAGTAGTTGCCGGTTCCCATGAAGGGGGCGGCGTACCAGTCGGCCTTCTCGGCCGCCGCCTGCGCCATGGCGGGATCACGAGCGTTGAGGGCGATCTGCCGTTGATCAGAAGCGTTGTTCATTGCCACCGCACGAGCCTCATTCCACTGGGGCGAAGGGGGAAGCTGTGTGTTGGCCGGGCCGGGCATTGGAGCGGGCTCGCCGCCCTCAGGCAGGGGCCGCATCGTCCGCTCGTAGTCGGCACCGCCAGGACGTGACGAAGTGCCCGTCGCCGTCGCAAGAGAGGTCATGGGGCCATCTGCGGGCAGCGGATACATTCCGCCCATCCTCGCCGAACCGGACGCCGGCAGGGGCCGCATCGTCCGCTCGTAGTCGGCACCGCCAGGACGGTCGGGCGTTCCTTGTGATGTGGCCAGGGGCGTCATGGGGGTTGTTGCCCGGCCGGCGATGCGGTCGTAATACATCGTGTCGCGGATGGGCGCAAGGGGGTTGGCGAAGGCGGCGGCGGACATGGGGTTTCCTCCGAAGGGGTTGGTGTCTATAGATAGTTCGACGCCGAGGGGGTCGCCGGCTGCTGCAATCTCCGCATTGCGGACGGGTCACACGAACCGCTTGATGCTGGGAGGCAAGCCTGTCCGTGGCGGCGGAGGTATCTGCACGCGAGGGGATGGCATCGTCCCGCCCTCCAGCTTAGAACGGATGAGCGCCTGGACGCTTTCGGGATCGACCAGCCACGACGGGCGATCGCTGAATGAGCGATTTACCCCGCGAAGTTTCCCCTTCCGAATCAGGGTGGTGATGCTGGTGGTGTTTTTGTACTGCAGCATGGCGGCGACCTCCTTCAGCGTCAGCCACGTCGAAAGGTCGATGGGGGGCTCGGGGGTTGGCACGAATGAGCCGGCTGGTGGTTGGGGTGTGGGTGGCTGGAACAATCGGTTTTTCATGGGGTCCTCACGAAAAAAAGGGCGGCGGCCCGTGCTGGCCAACCGCCCCGTGTGGGCATTATCGCCGGGATGACGGGGGTCACGCCTCGCCCCCCGCCAATTTCAAATCGGGCATGGCCACGAAGCCGAGGCGGCGAAGCCGTGCCTGCATCGGCGCACTCAATTGCCCGAAGAAAACTGCCGTCGCGCCAATCTCCCTGCACAGGATCTCGGCGATCCCGTGGCCGTAGCCCTTGCCTCGGCTGGAGAGATCAAGCAGCAGTTCCCGGCAAAACTCCACCTCATCGACTTCCTGCTCTTCCACGTCTACTGCCGCACTGGTCGGGCGTTTCCCCACAAGGTGCAGGTGGGCGGGAGCGGGGGCGGCACTCGCAAAACGGGCCATGATGGCCTCCCTTCAATTGCGGCGGCGTGGTAAGATGAGCATGCAGCGCTCGGGCCTCACCGCCTGGGTTTTGTTGGCCCCGTCTGTTCGCGCAGGCGGGGCTTTTTTCATGCGACAATCCACACGATTATCAGCACGTCTGAATAATTGTAAAACAGTTAATCGGAACGTCAAGTTGTTTTTGTGAGACAAAATAATAATTTTTGTGTTGCATCAAAAAAGAGGCGGGATATGCTTTCCTCATGGCAAAGCGTGGACGTCCAAAACTGCTCAAGGCTGATCGGCGGTCGCAGAACATCAACGTGCGTGTGACCGCCGAGGAGGTGAAGGCGATCGACGCGGCGGCGGAGGCGGTCGGCAAGGGTCGCTCGCGGTGGCTGCGTGGGGTGATTCTCAAAGCGGCGGGGCTGGGGGAGGGCGAGGAAGGCGCCGACGATTCAGGGGCTTGACGGCGGGGGACATCTTGCCGGCGGCGGGTTGTCGGCACTCAAACGGCTGCCCAGCACCGCCATCACATTCAAAACAGCCGTCCGCACCGGCAGAAAATCCTCTTCTATCACCAGCTCGAGCGGTGAAGTCACCTCAAACGTCGTCACTGCGCGCAGCCTGCCGTCCCGCGGCAAACTCACCTGCTCACGGATGGACGCCGCCACGCGAAAGGGCAGCATCCCCGCCACATCCTTGCCGAACTCCACGCACAGAAGCAGAAGCCCCCGGCCCGGCAGAAAAGGGAAGTTTTCGTCGGGGTCGGCCATGATGGCGCTGTTGGGCCTGTAAATCATGGTGGAACACTGCACATGGTTCGCCGCCCAAAGCTCCAGCCCTTTTTGCATTTCCGATCGGGCGAGTTCGTGGGTCGGCCCCAGGCCGTCTGGATCAGTGGCGAGCATCGCGTTGCCCACCACAATCAGTTGCCACATGCCCGCCAGGCTGGGGCAGTTGGCCGGCGCGGCCAGCGTCTGCGGAAAATCGCCCTGAATACCTGTTGTTCCCAGTTTCTCATTACTCACGTGCGTTCTCCTTCGCTTGGGGTGGCCTTTTTTCATTCGATCGGGGAATGGTTGGACGGCGGAGGCTCAGCTAACCATGATGCCGGCCAGCCGGAGGATGTTGTTTTGGACGTCGGGGGAAAGCCGCTCCCAGACCCCAGCCAAGCGATCAAACCGGCTGTCGCGCGCGCCGGAATGCGCGCCGCATTTGGCCGATGGTGTGTTTTTCTCGGGGAAAACGGGGGGTGTTCTGACCTTGTCAGGCCCAGTTTTGAGATGGATGAGGCAACCCGCGGGCGCATAGGCGTCGGCGGGTTTTTGTATTTTTGCGGACGAAAGTGGAGGAGAGAAGGCGGTCAGGCGAAGGGAGAGGTGAAGCGGAATTGCGCCGCGTCGAAGAGGCCGCGGTCGGAGAGTTTGAGGGCGGGAATGACCAAAAGGGCCATGAAGGAAAGGGTCATGAAGGGGGCGGTCAGGGTGGAGCCCAGGGTCTGGCGGGCCATGTGTTGGAGGCGGGCGTAGGCGGCGGCGACGGCTTCGCCGGGTTGGTCGGACATGAGCCCGGCGACCGGAAGGGGGAGGGATTCCTCGTGACCGGCGTCGTCGACGGCGGCAAGACCGCCGCGGTTGTGAATAACGGCATTGACGGCGGCGGCGAGCGCTGAGTCGGAGGCGCCGACGGCGACGATGTTGTGGGAGTCGTGGGCGACGGAGGAGGCGATGGCGCCCTGCGTGAGGCCGAAGCCGCGGATGAAGGCGATGGCGGGGGGGGCGGCAGGGGCGTAGCGGTTGATGACGGCAATTTTCAAAAGATCGCGGGCAGGATCGGGGATGGCGAGGCCATCGGAAATGCGGGCGGGGGCGAAGAGTTCGCGCGTGAGGAGTTGCCCGTCGAGAGCTTCGATGGCGCGGAGCGTGCCGCTTTGCGCGGCGAGGGCGAAGTCGCCGGCGGTGCGCGGGGTGGCGGCAAAGGCGTTGGGAGCGGGAGTGGAGGCGGGGAGATCGATGAGGGAGCGCCCGCGCTCGGCGACGAGCTGGCCGCGGATGAAGGTGCGGAGGATGCGGCCGGTGGAGAAATCGTCGAGGGATTCGACTTCCATGAAATCGGCAAAGTCGCCGACGCGAAGCAACCCGACGGGGAGGCGGTAATGCTCGACGGGGTTGACGCATGCGGCGCGGAGGATGTTGCGCAGGGGGATGCCGCCGGCCAGGGCACGGTTGACGAGCCGGTTGATGTGGCCGGCAAGGAGATCGTCGGGGTGTTTGTCATCGCTGCAAAGCATGGTGCGGTCGGGATGGGTGTTGAGCAGATCGCGGAGCGCGTCGAAGTTTTTGGCGGCGGAGCCTTCACGGATCAGGATGTGGGCGCCGCAGCGGATCTTGTGAAGGGCCTCTTCATGGGCGACGCATTCGTGGTCGGTCTGGATGCCGGCGGCGAAGTAGCGGGCGGCGGCGTCACCCGCAAGTCCGGGGGCGTGGCCGTCGATGGGGAGGTTGCGTTTTTTGGCGGCGGCGAGTTTGGCGAGCAGATCGGGGTCGCCGGCGAGAATGCCGGGGAAGTTCATGACTTCGGAGAGATAGCGGCAGGTGTTGGATTGGAAGAGCGCCTCGATGTCAGCCGGGGTGACGGCCGCGCCGGGGCTCTCGAAGGCCGTGGCCGGAACGCAGGCCGGAGCGCCCCAGCAGAAGGTGAAGGGTACGGATCGACCGCTCGTGGCCATGAAGTGGATGCCGGGGAGGCCGAGGACATTGGCGATTTCGTGGGGATCGGAGACGGTGGCGACGGTGCCGTGGCGGACGGCGAGGCGCGCAAAGGCGGCGGGGGTGAGCATGGAGGATTCGATGTGGACGTGGGCGTCGACGAAACCGGGGAGGAGAAAGGTGGCGGGGGCGGGGCCGGCGCAGGGTGAAATGGCGGCGATGCGGCCGTCGTGGATTTCGACGGTGGCGGGCTGGATCTCGGCGGTGAAAGGGGAGACGACATTGGCGGTGATGTGCATGCGTGATCCTGCGAGGTCGCTCGGGGCATTCAGCCGCTTCCCCATCGCTCTCGCCGGGGGAATTGTAACCGATTCAGCGAAGCTCTGGCGGGGCGTCGCGGGTCATTTTGAGGATGGCCTGCACGAGCTCGTCGGGTGGGGGATCGAGCGGGGCGGGTTCAATGGCCGAGGCACGGGCGAGGGCGACGGTGCGGCGGTAGCTGGCGAGGTAGCGGCGGCAATCGCGGCAGAGGGCCAGATGCAGCCGGAACTCGGCGCGGCGTGCGGGCGAAAGCTCGCGGTGGAGGTAGGCGTCGAGGAAGCGGTTGATGAGCGATTCGCAGGTCACGGGTCATCCGTTTCGAAAATGGGGATCCAGGAGGGTACGGAGGGCCTGATGGGCGCGGTGGAGGCGCGTTTTCACGACGCTTTCGGACACGCCGAGAGTTTCGGCGGCCTGGCGCGTGTCCAGCTCTTCGATGTCGCGAAGCAGCACGACGTTACGGAAATCTTCGGGGAGACGGTCAATGGCTTTGCGCACGAGGGCGAGATCTTCGGGGGTAGCCCCCTGGTCGGGCTTCCAGGCGGGGCCCGGGCTCTTGCGGTGGCCGTCGCGGGCGAAGGCGGGGAGGAGCTCGTCGATGGAGGTTTCGGGGCGGGAGCGGTCGCGGCGGAGGCGCATGAGGCAGGCGCGTACGACGATGGCGTGGAGCCAGGTGGGCAGACCGGAGCGGCCCTGGAATTGGGGGAGGGCCTTGTAGGCCTGGAGGAAAGCCTCCTGGAGAGCGTCCTGGGCGAGTTGTTCGTCGTGAAGGAAGCGGCGGGCGGTGGCCAGGAGGCGGGCGGTGGTGGCGCGGACGAGCTCTTCAAAGGCGGCGGGATCGCGCGCGCGGAGGCGATCGAGGAGCAGATCGAGCTTGCGCGCGTCATCGGGCATGCGTGTCACCAAAGCGGAGGCAGAGGCATCTTAGGGGAGAACGCGGAGGATTTGCCATGACGACGCCAGATGCCTCGAGTGCGGCGCCGGTGCGGGCGCAGGAGAAGCCGGTGAAGAAGCATTGCCCGGCGTCGCTGGGGCGGAAGATCCTGCGCGATGGGGCGGTGGTGCTGGCGGTGGTGGGGATGATCCTGGCGTGGGGCATATTCCGCCGGCCGACGCAGGGGGCGATGCTGTATTACCAATACCGGGCGATGCACGACGGTCCGCGGTCGGGTGCGGTGTATTGGACGACGCCGGCGTTGCGGGCGTTCACGGTGAAGGCCATGACGCATTTTGGCGAAGACAACGACGCGCCGGGGACGGGGGAACCGGACGGGCCGGGAGCGGCGCCGGATGACAACTGCGTGCCGTTGCCGCCGCATCTGGTGCCTCCGGGCGGGGCGGGCGATCCGCCTGCGTTGGCGAAATTGAATGGCTACATGCAGTATGTGCTGGGGGATGGGCTGCAGGTCGTGTTTTGTCATGAGCTGACGTCGCCGGACGGGTTGAAGCGGTTGGTGATCGTCACGGTAGGGGCGCAGCGCGTGCGCGGGGGGTTGTTTCCGCCGCTGATGTGGGAAGCGGAGGTGATCGAACCGGCGGGATGGACGACGCTGCCGCATGAAGTGTCGCGGCAGCAGGGGGGCTTCGACGGCACGCTTCTGGCGGGAGCTCCGGCGACGTTTTATGGCGGGAAGGTGGATGAGAAGGATGGCGCAACGTGCGTGGTGCCCTATCGCGCCGGCGGGGAGGAGCGGGAACTGCGGTTCAGTTTGCTCTCGGGCGGAAGGAAGCTGGTGATGCGGGACGAGTAAACGGGCGGCGATTCAGGCGCTCAGAAGCACGCACACGGGGAGCTTGGTGAACAGCGATTTGGCGGGAAAATGGCCGTCGTTGCTTTCGAGATGTTCGTGCGTGAGCGGGTGGATGTAGCGGCCGGCGAAGGCGGGAAGGTGGAGGTCGGTGGATTGCCAGAGGTCGGCGATGGGCAGCGCGGCGGTGTTGCGGGTGGTGCGTTCGAGGGAGGCGAAAAGGCGGGGTACGGCAATGATGGCGCGCTGGCCGTTGAGTTGGCGGCCGAAGGCGAAGAGGTGGTCGGCGAGGGAACCGGCAGCTTGCGCGGGAAAGTAGGCGCCGGTGGTGAAGAGCCCGGGGTGCTTGCGGCGCAGGTGCAGACAGGCGGCGACGAGGGATTGCTTGGCGGCGTTCCAGTTCTGGGCGGCGAGGGCGGCGGCGAAGGTCGGAGCACTGTCGAGGGATTGCCGGCGGGCGTCGTAATCGACGGGGCGCCGGTTGTCTGGATCGACAAGGCTGTCGTCGAAGAATTCGGTGCCCTGGTAAGTGTCGGGGACGCCGGGGGCGCACAGGCGGAGGAGGGTCTGGCTGAGGCTGGTGAGGGCGCCCAGGCGCGCGGCGGTTTGCTGGAGCCGGCCGAGAGTTTCGGTGAAGCGGCCGGCGATGAGGCGCTGGGCGAGAGCGGCGACGCGCTGTTCGTAGGCGCTGTCGGGATCGGTCCAGGAAGAGCGATCCTTTCCTTCGCGCAGGGCCTTGATCATGTAGGCGGTGATGCGCTGCGCGAACGTTTCGCGCGCGGCGTCCGTGAGCGGCTCGACCGGCCACGCGCCCAGCAGGGTCTGCAGGAGAAGGTACGCGTCGTTGGGATGAACGCTGGCGGCATCGATGTCGGGGCGGAGAGGAGCGATGGCGCGCGCCCATTCGTCCGGAAGTTCGGAGAGGACGTGGAGGCGGGCGCGGATATCTTCGCTGCGCTTGGTGTCATGGGTCGAGAGGGCGGAGAGGGCGCAGGGCCAGCGCTGGGCGCGATCGGCGAGGTAGCGGTGGAGTTCCTCGGGCGCGGTGCCGAAGCGCGTGGGTTCCCCGCCGACTTCGTTGAGGGAAATGAGGCGGTGATAGAGGTAAAACGCGGTGTCTTCGACGCCCTTGGCCATGACCGGGCTGGTGAGCTGCTGGAATCGGCCGACCCAGAGTCGCTGCGCCGCGCGGTCTTCGGCGGCGGCTTCTTGCGGGTAATCGAGGAGCAGCATGCGCTGGAGGAAATCGAACAGCGCCGGTTCGACGTCCGGAGCGTGGCGGCGCGCCTTGTCGATCGCCCTGGTGATGGCGGCGGCGTCTGCTTCGCCCACCGGCGCAGCGGTGATGTAGGTGCGGTAGATGTCGAAGCAGGCGATCGTTTCACGCAGAGCGTCGCGCAGAGAGCGAAGGGTGAAATCGCGCGCGGCGCGGAATCGCTGGGCGAGCAGGTCGAGGCGATGGGTGAGCATCGTGAGCTCGCTGGCCAGGGCACGGTCCAGAATGAGTTTTTTCTTCTCAATGGCGAGTTCGTGGAAGTCGATTGCATGGGCGGGGGAGCCAAGCCAGTCGGCGTAGGTTTTCGTCAGGGGTCGTTCGCCGGCCGGATCGACGAAGAGGCCATTGATCTTGTTGAGGAAGTCGTAACCGCTGGTGCCGGCGACGGGCCAATCGGAGCGGAGGTGTTCATCGGGCGCGAGGATTTTTTCGACGACGACGTAGAGTTCTCCCTTGCCGCCGTCGCGACGGTAGCGTTCCTGAAGACGCTCGAGGTATTGCCGGGGATCGAAAAGGCCGTCGGGGTGATCGATGCGCAACCCCGCGAGGTCGCCGCGGCGAATGAGATCGAAGGGTAGTTCATGGGCGGCGTTGAATACTTCCGGCAACTCCATGCGAATGGCGGCCAGATCGTTGATATCGAAAAAGCGGCGATAATTAATCTCGTCCGAGGCGATGCGCCAATAAGCCAGGCGATAAGGCTGGTTTTGCAGAAGTTCGTCGAAGCGATCCCACGAGCGCGGATCGCTGGCCGTCCCGTGGAGGTCGCGCACCGCGGTTTCGAGCGCGCTGCGGTCTTCGCTGGCGAGGCGGGCGAGGCGGTCGTAGAGTTCGGCAGCCAGGCGGCGGCGATTCTCGGCGGGCACCGGTTCGCACTCCGAGCGCGCGGGAATCTGCTGGACGTGCCGCACCAGATCGGC
This sequence comes from Phycisphaerae bacterium, assembly GCA_035548175.1. Classification (GTDB taxonomy): domain Bacteria; phylum Planctomycetota; class Phycisphaerae; order WQYP01; family WQYP01; genus CALCHA01. The sequence goes on from DASZTO010000079.1 coordinate 132,415, forward strand.
GAACGGCGTGGCGGCATTCTGGCGGCTTTCGGCGGCGGCGCGGAGGATCGGCTCGTAACTGCGCGGATCGAGGGGAAAGGCACGCTCGTAGTAATGAAGCGTCAGGCGCCCCTGCGCGGCGTCGAAGGTCAGGCGAAGTTCGCCCGCTTCGAGGACCTCCGCGTACGGCTTCCCCAGGACCGGCAGCAGCACCCGATCGCGCATCGACTCGCGCGGGGATCCCCGCCAGGAAATATCAAAGTAGCGTCCGCACTTCCCGGCAGGACCGTGCTCCAGTACATCGTTCCACCACGGATTTAAATTGGTGGCGACCCCGGCGTGGTTGGGAACGGTATCGAGAATGTGGAAGAGGGGTCCGCCGGGCGCTTCGCGAAGGGCGCGCATCCAGGCGTCGAACTCTTCGGGCGTGCCGAGCTCGGGGTTGAGCCGCGAGTGATCGATGACATCGTATCCGTGCGTGCTCCCCTGGGCGGCCATGAGGTAGGGCGAGGCGTAGACGTGCGTGATGCCCAGGCGTGCGAGGTACGGGACGCTGGCCGCGGCCTCCCGGAAGCCGAAGCCCTTGCGAAGCTGCATGCGATACGTGGCCTCGGGCCAGTGCGGATGGAGCGCGGAGCGCGTGTCAGAGGCGGGGTTCGTCATGGGAAACTCCGGTGGCGGTCGTTGCGAACGGCGCGGTCAATTCGCCAGCGGGCGATCCGCGGCGGCGTCGGCTTCCTTGCGGAGCGTGTCCACCTGGGCCTTGGAAAAACCGCTGGCCGCCTGCTCCGGAGTCGCCGTGCGCAGAACCGCGAGCGTCCGGCCATAGAGCGGATAAATATCGCCGCCCTGGTGCACCGTGTGATGCTCCTGCGGATGGGCCGTGTCGATAAGGCGGTCCCATACCTGCCTGGTGCGCGGAGTCGGAAGACGGAAGCGCTGCTCGCGCCAGTCCGCGTTCATCAGCACCAGCAGGGTGTCGCCGCGACGCGCCTGCCCGCGATCGTCTATGTCGTCGATGAGGTCCCCCGCCAGGCGGATGCCCAGGCACTTCATTCCGGCATTGTTCCAGGCGGCGTCGGACATCTCCCTCCCCGAGGGCTCGAAAAACGTGACGTCCTTCACCGCCGATCCGCGAATCGGACGCCCGATGAAAAAATTGCGCCGCTGAAGCACCGGCTGCTCGCGCCAGATCCGGGCGCACCGCTTCACAAATTCAAAGAACTTCTTGCCGCGATCATCCAATTCCCAGTTCAACCAGGTGATGTCGTTGTCCTGGCAATAAGCGTTGTTGTTGCCGCCCTGGGTGTGGCTGAGCTCGTCGCCGGCCAGAAGCATCGGAACGCCCTGCGAAAGCAGCACCGTCACCAGCAAATTGCGCTTCTGCCGCTCGCGCAGCTCCTGAATGTGCGGGTCCTCCGCCGGGCCCTCGACTCCGCAGTTCCAACTATGGTTGTCATTGGTCCCGTCCCGGTTGTCCTCGCCGTTGGCGTCGTTGTGTTTGTCGTTGTAGGTGACCAGGTCTTGAAGGGTGAACCCGTCATGCGCGGTGACGTAGTTGATGCTGGCGTGAGGCCGGCGTCCGTCCCGGTCATACAGATCGCTCGAGCCCGTCAGACGCGTGGCGATTTCCGACGCCAGGCCGCCGTCGCCTTTCCAGAAACGCCGCACGCTGTCGCGGTACTGCCCGTTCCATTCGCTCCAGAGCACCGGGAAATTGCCCACCTGGTAGCCTCCGGGACCGACATCCCACGGCTCGGCAATCAGCTTCACCTGCGAAAGCACCGGATCCTGGTGGATGATGTCGAAAAAAGCCCCCAGGCGATCGACGTCGTGCAGTTCACGCGCAAGCGTGCTGGCCAGGTCGAAGCGGAATCCGTCCACGTGCATTTCCAGAACCCAGTAGCGCAGGGAATCCATGATCATCTGAAGCACGCGCGGCTGCAGCATGTTTAAACTATTGCCGCAGCCGGTGAAATCCGTATAAAACCGCTTGTCCTCTGAAAGTCTATAATAGTTGGCGTTATCGATGCCCCGCAGGGAGAGCGTGGGTCCTTCGTGATTCCCTTCGCTGGTGTGGTTGTAAACGACGTCCAGAATGACTTCGATGCCCGCCGCGTGCAGGGTCCGCACCATGCGTTTGAATTCCAGCACGCTCTTGCGCGGCGAGGGCGTCGTCGCATAGCCCAGATGCGGCGCGAAATAGGCCAGCGTGTTGTAGCCCCAGTAGTTCTTCAGGCCCATGTCGATCAGGCGCCGCTCGCTGACGTGGTGATGCACCGGCAGAAGTTCGACGGCGGTCACGCCCAGCGACTTCAGGTGCTCGATCGACGCCTCGGAGGAAAGGCCCGCATATGTCCCGCGGAGATGCTGGGGCACGGCCGGATTGCGAATCGAAAAGCCCCGCACGTGAACTTCGTAGATCAGCGTCTTGTGCCAGGGCGTCCGCGGCGGGCGATCGTCGCCCCAGGTAAACGCCGGATCAAGCACCGCCGCCAGCGGACAAAACGCGGCGTTGTCACGCGGATCGGCGCTGTCATCGCCCCCCGGTTCCTGCCCGGCGCCCCGCACATAGCCGTACAGGCAATCATCCCACCACATGTCCCGCCCGATCGCTTTGGCATAAGGATCGAGCACGATCTTCGCGGGGTTGAACCGCTGCCCGTTCCGCGGGTCATACGGACCGTGCACCCGATAGCCATACAACTGGCCCGGCCCGGCATCGGGAAGATAGCCATGCCACACCATGTCGGTGCGCTCCGGAAGCGTGATGCGGCGTCGTTCCTGGATGTCGCTGAAGGCGTCGAAAAGACACAGTTCAACCTTCTCGGCGTGCTCCGAGTAAATCGCGAAGTTGACCCCCGCGCCGTCCCACGTGGCGCCCAGGGGATACGGTTTGCCCGGCCATACGCGCATAATACCTCCCATAACACCTCCCTTGTTCCTTCGCCCGCCACCGGGCCGTTTCGCCCCCTCCGCGCACCGGTCGGCACCACGCAACAAATCCGGTGCCACTCTCCGGCTGAAGCACTCCGTCGCCTTCCACCCGGGTGGCCCGTCCCTTATCCTGCCCTCGCCCGCTGTTTGCTCGGGCGCCTTGCTCAAGGCGCTCACCGCCACCGCGACGTGCACCGCCTCGCGCCGCCCATGGGAGCATCGCACCCCCGATGAACCGTTCCTCCGGCATCCTCCTGCACTTTACCTCTCTCCGCAACCCTTACCCCATCGGCGACATCGGACCCGCCGCGCGGCGATTCGCCGATCTCCTCGCGGCGGCCAAGCAAACGTGGTGGCAGACCCTCCCGCTCAATCCGCCCGCGGCCGGCGATTCCCCCTATGCGGCGTTTTCCGCCTTCGCGGGCAATGTCGCGCTGCTCTCCCCGGACGACCTGCATGCCGACGGACTGCTGGCGCGTGACGATCTGTCGCCGCCGCCCCAAAAGCCCACCGACCGCATCGATTATGCCGCCGCCAACGCCTTCAAAACGCGCCTCCTGCACCGCGCGCACGACCGTTTCGCCGCCGGCCACGCCCCGGCCCTGGCGGAGGCCTATGCACAGTTCCGCGCCGCGCAGACCTATTGGCTTGACGATTACGCGCTCTTCATGGCCCTGCGCGAGCGCTATCCCAACCGGCCCTGGTCGCGCTGGCCCGCGCCCCTCGCGATGCGCCGCACGCCCGCGCTCGCCGAGGCTCGCCGCGCCCTGGCGCCCGCCATCGACCGCCACCGGTTCGGACAGTTTCTCTTCTCCCGGCAACTTGCAACGCTCCGCGCCCATGCCGCCAGATCCCGCCTCCGCTTCATCGGAGACATGCCCATCTTCGTCGCGCTCGAATCCGCCGACGCATGGGCACATCCCGGACTCTTCACCCTCGGGCCCGCCGGAAAACCCACCGCCGTCGCCGGCGTCCCGCCAGATCTGTTTTCCAACACCGGCCAGCGCTGGGGCAACCCCCTCTACAACTGGAAGGCCATGGCCGCCGATGGCTTCACCTGGTGGATTCACCGCCTCCGCGCCGCCCTCGAACAGGCCGACCTCGTGCGCATCGATCACTTCCGGGGCTTCGCCGCCTGCTGGACGATTCCCGCGCGGGCTCGCACCGCCGTCCGCGGCCAGTGGATCTCCACCCCCGGCGACGCCCTCCTTTCCCGCCTCGCACAGGAATTCCCGCGCCAGAACCTGCCGCTCATCGCCGAAGACCTCGGCCTGATCACGCCCGACGTCCACGCGCTCCGCGAAAAGTTCCGCCTCCCCGGCATGCGCGTCCTGCAATTTGCCTTCGACGGAAACCCCGCCAACCCCCACCTCCCCCACAACATCACGCCTGATAACGTCGCCTACACCGGCACGCACGACAATGACACCACCGCCGGATGGTTCCGCTCCGCCGACGCCCGCACCCGCCGCACCGCGGCCGCCTATCTGCCGGAAATCCGGGCCAATCCCGCCCGCACCCTCCTCGCCGCCGCCTGGGCCACCACCGCGACGCTCGCCATCGCCCCCCTGCAGGATGTCCTGGGCCTGCCCTCCACGGCACGAATGAACCTCCCCGGCACGCCCACCGGAAACTGGGCGTGGCGCGCCCCGGCGCTGTCAAGCTCGCTCGGCGTTGTTGCCGATATCACCACCATGTACAACCGGACGCCCGCATAACCCAGCGGCCCCTGGATCGCCTCGTTTCCGGCAAAACGAACCTGCGACGGTCGCGATCCGGTCGGTTAGAATCCAGCCACTGCCCCCAACTTGTGGAGATGGAACGATGCGAAACTCCTGCCGCGTTGCGGTCGTTGCCGCGCTCGTGCTTGCCGCGCCCCTGTTTGCCGCGCCCCTGCTTGCCGACACCCCCGCTCCCGCCAGGCAGCCGATGGAGTACCTCGGCGGCGCACATAAAAATATCTCCTGCGCCTTCACCCCCGACGGCAACGCGATCGTCTGCGGCAACGATGACGGCTCCATCCGCCTGTGGGACCTCGCCACCAACACCACCGTGCGCGTCTACAAGGGCGCCACCCGGGCCACGACCGGCGTCGCCGTCTCTCCTGACGGCAAACTCCTCGCCGGCGCCGCGTTCGACAACCGCCTTCGCATCTGGGACCTCGCCTCCGGCGAACTCCTCCACGCCTTCGATCTCGGCCATGAAGTCATGCACGTCCAGTTCTCCCCCGACGGGTCGCGCTTGCTCGCCTGCGGCTTCTGGGACCTCGTGAAGCTCATCGACATCCCCTCCTTCAAACCCATCGATAACTGGCCAGGATTCAAGGCCGGCGCCTACGCCATTGGCTTCTCGCGCGACGGCAAAATGATCGCCACCGCCGGTGAAGACGACGCCATGTACCTCTGGAACGCCGCCACCCTCAAACAGCTCTTCAAACTCCAGGATGGCGACGTCAAAGCCTATGCCCTCGATTTCACCCCCGACGGCAAACGCCTCGTCACCGGACACACCGATGGCCAGGTGCGCGTCTGGGACACCGCCACCGGCAAGCTCCTCACACGCTATTCCCTCGCACGCGTGCCCATTCAGATCATTCGCTGCAACACCAACGCCACCTACGCCGCCACGCCTGACAAGACCGCGCAAACGATCGTTTACGACCTCATGACCGGCAAGCCCGCCAAACCCTTTTCCGCCTTTCCTGCTCCCGCCGAAGTCCGCGATGTTGCCTTCTCCCCCGATGGCCAATGGATCGCGCTGGCCGCCGGCACGGTCAAAAATTTCAAGTTCGCCTCCCCCATGGCTCATTTCCAGATGAACGGAGAAGCGCCCGACCCCGTCACGCCGGCGCCGGGCGGCAACCGGACCATCGCGGCCCCTTCCGGCCGCCTGACCATCGTGAAAGCCACCTACGGCGCCGGCGATAAACAACTCGACGTCACAGACCAGCTCGCCAAGCGCGTGGCCAATGGAAAACTGGCCGTGCTGGCCGGCAACGGCATCTTTGGCCAGGATCCCGCGCCAAACCAGACCAAGGAACTCGTCGTCGTCTATCAGGCCGACGGCAAACTCGATATCGCGCACTTTGCCGAGAACTCTCAGGCCGTTCTTCCGCCCGGCGATACCCGCGCGGTCGCCGGGGCCGCACGGCCGGCCTCGCCAGCGCCCCGTTCCGCTGCCGCGAACCCTTCCCAGGCCCCGGCCCATTCCCTCAAAATCCTCACCGCCCTCTGGGGAGTGCCCGGCAAGCAGACGGACGTTTCCTCCATCCTGACGGCGAAGATCAAGGACGGACGCATCGAGACCTGGGCGATCAACGACACCTTTGCCACCCGCGAGGGCGACGATCACCAGAAACTGCTCGATGTCACCTATCAGGCGGACGGCGAGACTTACAGCGCGAGGTTCGGCGGCGAAACGTACATGCTGATCGCCGCCCCGGACCCCGAGGATCTGGCGAAACTCGAGGCCTTGCGCAAAACCCAGCCCCGCGGTCTCCTGATCGTGCGCGCCGAATATGGACATCCCTCCGATCAGGACCGTTTCCGCGATGTCACCCAATCCGTCCGCGCCGCCGCCACCAGCACCTCCCTCACCGTCCCCGTCGGCGGCGCCGCCTTCGCCCGCGCGTTCACCTCCAATTTCAGCCTCCGCGTCTTCTACGACGAGGGCGCCGGCAAAGGACTTCAGCTCTATGCCGCCGGCGACAATGAAACCCTCCAGATCGGGCCCGATGTGACCGCTTTCGTCAAAGGCAAGCGCGACCAGGGATCCCTCGTGCCCATCGCCAGGGCGGTTGACCAAGGACGAGCCAAGTACGGCGAGAACCTCTTCATCCTCAACGCGCTCTGGGGAGCCGGGCCAAACCATGAAGACGTCACCGACAAACTCCAGTCGCGCGTCCTCAACAACCACCTCGCCGTCAATGTCGACACCAACCTCCTCGGCGATCCCGCCGGCGGCAGCGTCAAGACGCTGACCGTCCTCTATTACGACGGCGCCAACGTCAAAACCGCCACCGCCCGGGAAAACGCCAAGCTCTCCCTCGAACCCTCCCTCCCCGCCGCGATCGCCACGCTCGCGCCCCTCCCCGAATACCTCGTCGAAGGCCGGCCCCTCGCTCACAACTTCGTCGCACCCGGGGTCTACAAACTCGTCAAAGCTCCCCCCGGCGTCACCCTCTCCCCCGACGGCCATCTCTCCTGGACGCCCACCTCCTCCGAACTCGGCGCGCAAACCATCTCCTTCACCCTCACCGCCGCCGGCAAAACCTACACCGAAGTGCCCGCCCCCATCGTCCTCGACAAAAACACCGCCGCCCTCGCCGGCGGCGATCCCGCGAAGCTCTCCGCCCTCATGCACCTCGATCTTGCCGGCGACAAATTCCAGTACACCCCCGGCCTCCACAACGCCGACGCGCTCCTCCTTGAACAAAACCATCTCACCGTCACCGGTCCCGACGGCACCAGCGTCCTGCGCAAGCTCCAGCTTCAACACCCCTACGCACGCATCGCCGAACGCAGGGACTACTTCGTCGCCATCCGCCTCGACCCCATGATGATGGACCTCCTCGACAAGAACACCGGCGCGGTCATCAAGACCATCAAGCTCCAGTATCGCGCATTGCGCGATTTCGTCCTCCTGCCCAACGAGCCCATCAGCCTCGTCTCCGTCCCCTACGCCGAATCCATACCCTCCGACCGTATCATGATCGTCAATGAATCCACCGGCGACGTCCATGAACCCAAGGACTTCATCGGCACCTATCTCTGGGTGGACCCCTCCGGCAAAACACTGCTCGCCGGGCTCAAGGACATCTACGCCACCGGCAGCGACTTTTACGTCAACCCCGACTGGTCCATCATCGAAACGCCCACCTATGGCGACATCGACATGCTCCTGGCCTATGACATCTCCGGCGCCAAGCCCGTCCTCAGCTCCCACCTCACCACCGCCGGCGCCAACGGCACCGGCATCCGCGTCTCTCCCGACGGCAAGCGTATCTCCTACCTGAGCTTCACCGGCTTCCCGCTCTACTCCAAAAACCTCGCCGCGTGGGACCCCCTCGATTTCGAAAAAAAGCCCGTCATCTATGAACTCAAGGACAAAACCAATGGCGCGCCGCCCAACGCGCTGGCCTTCCATCCCGTGCTCCCCCTGGCCGCCGTCCCCGGCCAGGACTCCATCCTCCTCTTCGGACGCGATTCCGGCGATGAAGACACCACCCACCTGCCTCCCACCGCCGCCTTCGCCGGCATGACCTTCCACGATGTCTATTTCTCGCCCGACGGTTTCAACGTCATCGCCTATGCCGAGAAGTCCGGAAAGCTCTTCCTGCAGAAAATCCCCCTCACCCTCACCGATGCCGAGCGGGCGCAGATCAAACGCGGATTGCCCCCCGTCAATGCCGCGCCCCCGCCGCTGCGCGTCCAGCCCAATCAGTTCGGCATGTGAAGCGCCACGCCGTTACTGGCCCCCCGCCGGCGGCGACATCGTGCCGCCCTCCGCCGGCCCCGGCGCGGGGGTTTCGCCCGCCGGATTCTCCTGCCCGGGCGCCGGGGAGGGAACGAAGGTCGTCAGCTTTTCCTGAATGTGGCCGGCGATCTCCGTCACCGGATTGATCGCGTTCCACCCCGGAAACGGCCCCTCTTCCGCGGCATGCAGCCCCGCGCCGTCCATCCACCACACCATCAGCCCCGTGCCCATGTACGGTTTGAGCTGTTCATACGCCGGCAGCGGCGGCTGCTTCACGTCCGCCTGCGCGATCAGCTGGTCCCACTGCTTCTTGAATGCGTCCCAATACCCCGGCCCCACCGCCGCAACGTCATCATACTGAAACCCGCCCATCCCCGGCGCGCCAAGCTGCTGCTTCACCGCCGTGAACTTCGCCCCCTCCGCCAATCCCCCGCCCTTCACGCTCACCGCCTTCTCCAGCGCGTCCTTCCCACCCGATATGTAAAGCACCCCGTCGGCGATCGTCCACGCGCCCGTCCCCACCGGCGTCTTGATCAGGTGCGCGGTGATCTTGTCGTTGGGCGCCGCCAGCGGTTCCTGAGTGATGCTCACCATCCCCGCCCCGCCACGCTGCGCCATCATCTGATTCGCGAACGTTTCCAGACCCGTCAGCGCCTGCTCCAGCTTCGCCGGGTCTTTCGCCTTGTTCGCCACCGTGATCGTCGTGATTTTCCCGTCCGCGTCCGGAACCGCATACATCGCAAACGTGTCCCCCAGCGACGCAAACAAATCCTTCTGCACGTCCACGCCCGTGAACGCATACGCCTGCCTGACCACCATGTCGAACTGCTGCCCTCCCTGCGGGTTGATCTTCACGATCGCCGCCCGCACGTCGTCCAGCACCCGGTTCCCGTCAAAACGTCCCACCTGCGCCCACGCTGCCGACCCGGGAATCATCGCGATGTCCGCCGGCCGCAGATTGGGAAAATCAAACAGCCCCAGTAGCCCCTTCCGCTCGCCCTCCAGCCCCACAAAACCCCGCGACGCCCAGTTCTTCCCGTCGAACGCGCCTTGCCACGCCATCTGGCGAACCGCGGAGAGCCCCAGCGCATCCAGCACGATCGGCCCGTAATTCTTCACCGGGTCCTCGTTCGACCGCGTCATCCCCTCCATCATCGCCTGCACCGCCGTCTCCCCGTCGATGTACAACTCGCCCGCGGCCGTCCCCTTCACCTTCGCCTGCGCCATTGCTTTCTTGTATTTGTCCGACGCGCCCAGCGACTCCGCCGGCGGCGTCGTCAGCCACTTGTCCGCCGTCACCCCCTTGCCCACGTTCATCACCACGTAATCCCCCGACACCACGATGCTCACCGGCGGAGCGCCCTCCTTGGCCTCCTGCTTGTCCATCTCCTCCTTCGCCTTCGACGCCATCGCCTGCGCCTGCGATGCGCCCACCTTGCTCACCACCGCCACCTTCGGCATCGGCGAGTCGCCCGAAAAATCCACCGGACCCACGTACACCGCCCCCGGATTCTTCGCCACTGACTCGATCCACTGCCGCGCCATCTCCGCCTTCGCCTTCCCCTCGTCCCCCAGGTCCTCCCCCTTCTGCTGTATCGCCGCCTCGATCCGCTGCCGAACCTGCAACGCATCGATGATCCCCTTCAAGTTCGAATTGCTGTACGCCGACCCCAACGCATCCGTCCCAGGCCACTCCAGGTACACCATCGCATCCGCCGGCATGTGATCCGCCAGCCCCTCCGCCCGCGCCCAGCGCCCCGCGCCCAACGCCACCGCCGCCGCCACAACCGCCGCCATCCCGACCCGTACGTTTCGCATGGTTCTCTCCAATCTCGCTTCTTTCAAGGGCCCACAGCACCCACCATCCTATCCACCCGCCGCGATTTGTGAAATCCGCGGCCCCCCTTTGCCCTCGGCAGCCGCCCCCCTTCACCCACCGCCGCCCGCGACATCCATCGCCCCATACGCCTCCAGCTTCACCCCCTCCCGCATCAAGCGCCCGAACGCCAGCCGCGTCACCGCCGGCGCCCCCATCAGCTTCATCACCTGGTTCCGCCACCAGATCCCCGCCCGGCTCCGCGGCACGAAACGCCGCGCAAAACGCTCACCCGAGCGCTGCTTGCCTTCCATGTACGGCCGCAGCTTCCGTTCATATTCCGCAAAACCCCGCCCCCAGTCCCCCGCCGCCCTGCTCAGCTCGCCCGCCAGCACATACGCTCCCACCATCGCCATCGCCGATCCCTGACCCGCCAGCAGCGATGGACAAAACGCCGCGTCCCCCACCAGCGCCACCCGCCCCCGCGACCACCCCGGCATGCGTATCTGGCTCACCGTGTCGCAGTACGCGTCCGCCGACACCTCCAGATGCTCCAGCAATTCCCCGCACTCCCAGCCCGCTCCCGAAAACCGCTCCCGCACCAGCGCCACCTGCCCCGACCGATCCTCCGGCAACGCGCCGCTGTGGCGAAAAATGAAAAATACGCCCGTGCGACCGTCCGCAAGGTCATAACGCGCCACCTGTTTGTCCGGCACCGCATACCCCACATAGACCGCCGGCGTCTTGTGCGGATAATCCCTCACGTTGAACGCCGCCACCGCATAGCCCAGGTCCACCCGATACCTTTCCTCTTCCCCAAACGCCGCCCGCCGCACCCCCGAATGCAGCCCGTCCGCCCCGATCACCACGTCGTACCGCTCCCGCGCCCCGGAACCAAAACTCACCAGAGCGCCACCCTCCGCTCCGCCCGCCTCCTCAATCGCCGTCACCGTGTCGCCGAATCGGCACGCCACACGACCCCGCAGCGATTCATACAGCACCCGCGCCAGATGACTCCGCGGCACGCTCACGAACCGGTCCCTCATCACCCGACGCACCGACTCCGTGCGAAATCCTCCCCGCTTCCGACCTGCCCCGTCCACCACCCTCACCTCCTCAATTCGCAGGTCCCCCGCCCGCAACGCCGGCAATATCCCCATCCGCTCCGCTACCTCAAAACCCGCCCCCCAGAAATCGATCACATACCCCCCGGTGCGCGGCCCCGGCGCGATCTCCACCATCTCCACCTCAAATCCGTACCGCTCCAGCCAGAATGCCGTCGCCGGCCCCGCAATCCCCAGCCCCGAGACCAGCACCCGTTTGCCCATCGGCCGCTCTCCACTTCCCGCGGATTCCTCCCTCCCTCGCGCCTCATGCGTGGATCAGCAGCGGAATGTCCTGCGGCAATCCATCCGCCACCTGCGTCAGCACGTCCCCTCGCAACGCCCGCAGCACCGCCCCTTCCCGGCTCACTCCCATCAGCAACGCCCGCACATCATACGTCGCCGCAAAATCCAGTATCGTGTACCCAACGTCCCGGCTCACCACGTAAATCGGCACCATCTGCACCCCCAGCTTCTCGCACGATTTCGCCGCCGACTCAAACACGTGACGCGCTTCGGCGTCCTCCGCCAGCGTCGGACCCTGCGCCCCCATCGCGAACTGCACGTTCAGCTGCCGCACGTACAGCACGAACAGCAATCCCTCCAGCTGCTTGGCGTAGCTCGCCGCGAAATCGATCAGCCGCTGCCCACCGCGCGTCGCCACCATGATGTGCGGCCGGCTCATGTCCAGCTCCGTCGCCGGCGTCCCCAGCAGCGGCGCCTCGCCCCCCGCCGCCGCCTTGGACGGAGCCGACACGCGCCGGCCACGGAATACCATGCCCCCGCCAGCTTCGATCTCCTTCAACCCCCGCGCCCGCGCCGGCAGGTACGACTTCGTGAAGAACCGCGCCCCCAGACCGATCCCCAGTATGATCGTCACGAAAATCAACGCCGGAATCTTCTGCCACGCCAGCGTCAACTCGATCCCGATCATCACCAGCGCTATCCCCCCGATGAACACCCGCTCGATCTTCCTCACCTCCAGCTTCGGGTTGATCGTGCAGCACGTCAGGTTGATCGCTATCGCTCCCACCACCCCTATCGCATACAAATCCGCAAGACTCTCGATCGAGTGAAACAGCAACAGCAGCAGGCATGGCACAAGCACCGCCGGCAACAACCCGTACCACGGCACGCCAAACAAATTCAGCCTCTTGAAAAACCCCGGCAGCTCCGTGTCCCGCGCCATCACATAACACACCGACAGCATCCCCCCCAGCACCGTATTCACCGCCGACAAAAGCAGCAGCCCGAACACCACACCGCAGATCACCCCGAACCAGTGCCCGATGAACTCCTCTCCCATCACCCGCAGCACTTTGTTCTTGATCGCCTCCTCGGCCGGCGTCGAGTGTTGCAGGCCCTTCTTGTCGTACTGCGACAGAAAATGCTCGTAGTCCGCCTTCCCTTCTTTGTCCCAGTCCAGGTGGCTGTCCCGATACGCCTGGATCGGACCATCCTGATCCTGGAAATTCACCGCCGGCTGCGTGAACGCCGTCGGCGGCGCCGCCCCCCGCGCCTCCAGCATCGCCGGCAGCGCCAGCATCGCCACCCCCAGCACCAGGTTGAAAATCACCACCTCCAGCAGCACCGGCCAGATCGATTTCTTCGCCGTCCGCGCCACCGGAAGCACCATGATGCCCGTCATGTTGGCGATCGCTTCCACCCCCGATAGCGCCAGCACCACGTTCACCAGCGTCGACCACCGTTCCGTCACCGGACCTGTCGGGTGGCGGATGTGCGCCCAGCCCGCCGGAAGGTGCGGTATCGCGAAAATCACCAGGAAAATCGTCAGCAGCAGCGTCGCCATCGCCACCACCAGCGCGAACGTCCCCGCCCGCTTGGGACCGATGTAGTTGACCAGCCCCAGAATGAGGATCGCGACCAGCGCGCCGATGCGCACCCACGAATCCGAGAACCCCATGTAGTGCATGCCGTCGAACGCCGACAGGGCCGCCGTGACCGCATAATCCGCGAACAGCAGCAGCGCCCCGATCACCGAGAGCAGCGGAGACAGCTGCCGCGCCGCCGAATAGACGCCCCCGCCGTCCGGATACACCCGGCATACCACCGTATAGGCCCAGCCCACCGCCGCCACCAGGATGCCCACCCCCAGGATGTACCAGAACGACGCGTACAGCGCATAGTAAAACGCCAGCCCCAGCACGTAGAACCGCGACGTGCCCCAGTCCCCATACAACATCGGGCCGGCGTGATACCACTTGAGTTCGCGGGGGCGTTCCTGGTGGGAAACGAGCATGCGTTATTGAATGCCCGACATCGACTCCCCCGGCGCCCGGGGCGCGCAAAACATCACGCGCTCCCCAATGGACTGCCGGCGGAGCGACGCCGCGGCGTCCACTCCAGCGGTCGCCTGCGAGGTAAGCTGGCGGGCTCGGGTCGCTGACACCCGTCCGTCCACTGACGGATTCGCCCCCGGCGGCATGGTGCCGCCACCGTGGGTCCCCCGCTGCCCGGAAGTGCTCCGGACATTCGGCGCAGACAGCGTCTACGTGAGCGATCATACAGGCCTCTCCTTTTCGGTCAACCCGCCCCGATCGGGTGAGCCCCGGCCCCAAACGGCTGGGCTTGTGCCCGCGAAACCCCGCGATTCTTCCATTTACTAGTGGCCAATCACTCAGGTATGATGCCGATGCCTGTGGGCTGTCTGCGCCCGAGTTCGAGGTTGGCACGTAAGCCTATCCCGCAACCGCCCATCGAATATCCATCACATCTCAATTTCCCCTGGAGAACGTATGTCTTACGAAGACAAGACCATCGTGTGCGTCGATTGCGGCGCGGAATTCACTTTTACCGCTGATGAACAGCAGCGGTTTGCGGAGCGCGGCTTTACCAACGAACCCAAACGCTGCAAAACCTGCCGCGAAGCTCGAAAAGCCTCCCAGACCTCCGGCAATCGTTCCGGTGCCGGCGGCGGCGGCGGAGGAGGATATGGCGGCGGCGGCGGCGGGCGCGGCGGTTACGGCGGTGGCGGCGGACGCTCCGGCGGCGGCGGCGGGGGACGCTCCTTCTCCGATCGCGGACCCCGCCAGATGTTCCCCGCCACCTGCGCCTCCTGCGGACAGCAGACCGAAGTCCCCTTCAAACCCTCCGGCAGCCGGCCCGTCTATTGCCGCGACTGCTTCCAGGCCCAACGCGCCAGCGGCTCTTACTAACCACCCCTCGTCACCTCGACTCCCGACCTCGCGACCGACACCCGCGGGGACGAGACCAACCCGGTGTCGACCCCCCGGGTGACAAAGGTCACCCACGATGAGCGCTCTGAGGCCCCGCAAAAGAAAGACCGCGGGGCTCGTCAGACGAGGAAAAACAACACGATCCACAGGCACGACGGGCCGGTCAGCGATGATCGGCCCCGTTCGTTTTTGCCGCCCCGCGGAAAGGTGCGAAGACCGTTTACAACTGCTCATCGAATGCCCTCCCGTAACGCGAACATTGTCCGGAAATAAGGAGCCGGGGCTGGGCGTTAACCTCACTGGCGTAGCTCAGCGGTTAAATAGTTGTTGAACCAGACATTGCCTTGGAATAAACTCTCCATAGATCAATGTCGATGTCCAGAGCGGGGAACGCCCGTATGCGGTTCCCACCATCGAACTCTGGCCCCCGTGCAGACGGGGGGGGCAGGCACGGCGGCCTTTGGTAGGAAAGGCGGCGGTATGACGGGTTTCCCTTCCGTCAAATTCCCCGAGTTCCCCTCTTCCCCCTCCTCCCCCTCTTCCGTTCCTTCGTCGCCTGCCACACCTCCCGCCAGCTCGATCCCTCATCCCCCGATGCTCATCGGCAAGGTCAACACCTCCCCCTCTCAACCGGTCGCCGGCGGCCAACCCCCGCTTCCCCTCCCCCCTGTCACCGCCGATTCCGCCTGTGAATGTGCCCGTCCCGCCGCGCCGACGGCCGATTTCTATCAGGCCGCCATCCTCCATGCCGGCATTGCCGTCGTGGCCCTCGATACCACCGGACGCATCGTCTCCTGGAACCGGGCCGCGACACAGATGTTCGGACGCGGAGAATCCGAAGTGCTCGGCCGGCCCCTCGAAGTCCTCATTCCCAACGAGTTCCGCCAGATCGCCTCCCGGGCCTTCCAACGCACCATCCAGCAGCGCTCGGTCAACGGCTATGAAATGACCATGATCCCCCAGGGAGGCAAGCATCCGCTGCATGTCGGCGTCACGCTTTCCTGCGTCGCGCCTGAAGGCGGGGGCGCCGGGGCCGGCGGGGGAGCGGCGGCGGGATTGCAGGGCGTCGTCGCCTGGATGCGGGATATCTCCAATCGCAAGGAACTCGAAGCCAATCTGACCCGCACCCGGCACATGGCGTCGCTCGGAACGCTGGCCTCGGGCGTGGCCCATCACTTCAACAACATCGCCTGCGGCATGGGCACCATGGTCGAGTTCGCACTGGCCACCGAAGACCCCGGCGCGATGCTCAAGGCCCTCCGCATGGCCGCCGAAGCCTGCTCCCGCATTTCCTACATCACCCAGGGCCTGCTGGCTTGCTCCGGCGAGGCGGGATCGGAATGCTCCGCCAGCGCGGACCTGTGCGACCTCACCGAGGAACTCCTCCGCTTCGCCGACGCCGTCGAGCCCACGCTCAACACCAAATCGATCGCCCTGGAACTGGACCTTCAAGCCCGGCGAATTTGCGCGGTGCCACGGGTGCGCTTCTCGCAGGCGCTCCAGCATCTGCTGCACAATGCCGAAGACGCCCTCAACGAGCGCACCGCGGCGACCGCGCAGGCGGAACGCCGTATCACCATCCGCACCGCTTCGCAGGGCGACCAGATCATGCTCCAGTTCTGCGACACCGGTTCGGGCATCGAGGGAGACGATCTGCCGCAGATTTTCGACCCCTTCTTCACCAAAAAAGGCGTGCAGGGCGGCGGCAACCGCAACAACCCCGGCCTGGGCCTCACGCTGGTCCATTCCGTCGTGATGGACATGGGCGGCCACATCTGGGCGGATTCCTCCCCAAACCACGGCACCACGATCCACATGCTCATGCCCATCACCACGTAAACTCAATGTTCCGTCTCCCTTAGTCAGCTTTAAGCGCCCGTTGATCGGGCGTTTTTATTTGCTGGTCACTGTGACGACGCCGGCGGAGTAGGGGGGGAGGGTGAAGGTGGTGGTGTGGGCATCCATGGCGATGGCGGCGGCGCGGGGGGTGATGGCGTCGGGGTGGTCCATGGAGTTTTTCACGCGGAGGTTTTCGGGGGCGATCAGTTGGAAGTCGGCGTGGGCGGGGGTAAAGGGGCCGGCGAGCGTGGCGGTAATGTCCAGGGGCGTATTGGAGGGGTTGACGGCTTTGAGCACGATGTGGGTGTGATCGTCGGATTCGGTGGCGACCAGGTTGAGGGGGCTGTCGGGGAGGTCGGTTTCGAGGCGGGTGGGTTCGTAGTGTTCACGCCAGAGTTTCATGACGACATAGTTTGGGCCGGGGAACCAGGAGCGCTGGTCGAAGTTGATGAAGGCGTTGTCCCAGTCGCGGGCGCCGGTGTAGCGGAAGAGGAGCGCGGGGCCGGCGATTTCGAGGTGGTCGCCGTGTTTTTCGAAGGTGTTGAGGAGGCCTCCGGCATACAAGCCTGTTCGCCAGTCGGTGGTTTGCAGGTTCCACTCGGAGACGTCGAGCTTGATGTTGGGGTTGGCGGAAGTGGCGATGAGTTTTTCGAGGTCGGTGTAGAGGTGGTCTTGATCGGCGACGCCGGTTTGGAATTGCGGGGGATCGGTGTAGTGGTGGATGGAGAGGATGTCGAAATCTTTGGCGGCGCGGTTGACGAGGGTGGTGTCGTAGCGGCGGTCGAGGGCGTTTCCGCCGTGGGCGATGATGGTGATCGAGGGGTCGACTTTTTTCATGGCGGCGGCGAAGAGGGGCACGGCCTGCGCGTAGACCGCGGGATTGGGTTGGAGGGAGCGCCAGAGTTCGTTGTCGATTTCGAAGTATTTGACGTGGTAGGGCTCGGGGTGGCCGTTGGCGGCGCGGACTTTTCCCCAGGTGGAATCGGCGGGGCCGTTGACGTATTGGACCCAGTCGCACGCTTCCTGGATCCAGGGTTGCCACTCGGCGGCATTGTGGGTGCCGGTGACGTGCATGCCGGTGTTGATGACGAGGAGGGGTTGGGCGCCGAGTTTTTTGCAGAGGGTCATGTATTCGTCGGTGCCGAGGGCGTTGGGGTCGTAGTCGTCCCACATGGGGGTGATGGATTTTTTGCGCTGGTCCTGCGGGCCGATGCCATTTTTCCAGTGGTATTGCTCGGCGTAGCATCCGCCGGGCCAGCGGATGATGGTGGGTTTGATCGCGGCGAAGGCGGCGTAGATGTCGGGGCGGAAGCCGTCGTTTTTGATGGCGGCTTCGGACATGAGGGAGATCTGGTCGAGGGTGATGTCGCCGCCTTTGAGAGCCGCGATTTGGAGGGTGGCGTCGGGGGCGTCGATGGGGGAGGTGAAGTCGATGGGGACGCGGGTCCAGTCAGAGGCGCGGGGGAGATCGGTGAGTGCGAGCGATCGGCCTTCGCTGATGAATTGGACATTTCCGCCGGCGGGGTTGCCCTTGATGTAGAGCGAGCCGTGGTAGCTTTCGCCGCTCTTGAGGGCGAAGTGCTGCTGGGAGATGGCGGTGTCGCCGGCGGCGGCGTTGATGTGGACGGCGTTGTCGTCGTTGAAGGCGTCGTGGGTGATGGCGACGGTGCCGGGGCCGGAGGTTTCCCAGTGGAAGCCGGCGGTGTTGTGGGGCTTGGGCAGTTCGGGGAGGCCCTCGAAGAGGGTTTTGCCGGCGAGGTCGGTGACCTTGACGTTTTTGAAGTCGGCGGCGGTTTCCCAGGTGCCCAGGCCGACGGTGCCGCCGTGATCGAGGTCGTCGGGGATCGTGGCGTCGATGACGAGTTGGTCGTCGAGCCAGGATTGGATGTGGCTGGCTTCGCAGCGGACGCGGATGTGGTACCACTTGTTGGTTTCGACGCGTGTGGGGATGGGGCGCGGGCCGAGATCGGCGGAGCGGGGGGCGCCGAGGTGCTGGAGGCGGGAGACGGTGTTGCCCCAGCCGGCGATGTTGGCCCAGAAGAATTGGGTTGGGCCGGGGCCATCAGGATTGTTGACGCGGATGAGGGCGAGGAAGCCTTCGTTGCCGGCGGTTTTGCGGGCGTCGAAGGAGAGTTCGTAGTCTTTCCATGCGGGGTCGCCGAAGGTGAGTTTGGCGCCGTCGACGAGCGCGGTTTGGGAGATGATTTTGGTTTGGGGGTCGATGGACCATTTGCCGGCGGAGTCATCGGTGTATTCGAAGGAGCGGTTCCAGACCATTTCGCCCCAGAGGCCGTTGTCGCCGCCGTTGTAGATGTGTTCGAAGAAGTGGCCGTAGATGAGGGGGGAGATGTGGTTGGCGGGTTTGTCGGAGTGGATGGTGATGGGGAGGGGAGTGGGGGGGGCGGCGGAGGCGGAGGCGGCGAGGAGGGCGAGGAGGAGGGGGATGGTGCGGGTGTGCATGGCGGCTCCGGGCGCGTTATTTTTTCCTGGCGGGGTGGGAGGCGGCGTATTTTTTCTGGAGATCGTAGCACGCGTGTGCGAATTGCTGGGAGGCATCTACCGAGCGGGCGCTTGTGCCGGCGCGGGCTGGGTCGTGGGTTCACCACCGGCTGGGCCACGATTTCCGCGACCGAATCCTCTGCCGCCTCTTCCGCCGCCGAAGTTGCGGCCGCCGAAACCTGGGCCTCCGCGGGCGGGTTGGGGTGGGGGGACTTCGGTGGGGAGTTGGTCTTTGCAGAGTTCGAGGACTTCGATGGTGTTGAGGGAGGATTGGTTGATGCCGTTGGTGATGATGCCGTTGCCGTTGGCGGCTTCGTCGGTGGGTTTGAGGGCGTCGGGGCCGGCGAGGTGGTTCATTTCGGAGAGGTCGCGGGCGTTGGAGGAGAAGTTACCGCCGCCGAGGGCGATGGCGCCGATGGCTTTTTTGGCGTAGGCGACGGCGTGGGTTTTGTAGTAGGCGTAGCCGGCGAGGCGGCCGCCGCCGGCGTATTGCGCGGTCGCGTCGCCTTCCTTGCCGGTTTCCTGGTCCTTCTTCAGCACGTCGCCGGGCGCATTGGTCAGGCGGCAGTACTGCAGATAGATTTTGGTCCACTGGGGGTCGTCGAGGAAGTCGCAGAGTTCCATCATGATTTCCGGGCCGCCCATGTTCTGGACGAGGTTGTAGCCGCCGGGGTTCTGGTCGCGCGGCAGGAGCTTGCCGGTGTCGGGGAAGAAATGCCAGGTGAGTTCCTGCGAAGTGCGGAACCAGTAGGGCATGGCGGCGATGGATTTGACGGATTCCTCGATTTTGTCGTGATATTTCGGTTGGTTGGTGCGTTCCCACTCGGTCATCCAGTTGCCGGCGAAGGCGAACCAGTCGGGGCCGCCGCGGATGCGGGCGGGGTAGTTGTCATCGTCGGGGGTGCGGGGGAGTGCTTCGCGCATGGGGTCCATGTGGGTGATGGAGACGTCGGCCTGGAGGGTGTCGTGCATGGTGTCGCCGGTGCGTTCATCGGTGGTGAGGTAGTAGTAGAAGCGGCGGTAGGGGGCCATGGCGATGCGGACTTCCTTGGCGCCGTCGCCCCACTCGGAGACGTTGTGACGCGAGCCGAGGCCGGCGAGGGGGCCGAAGTGATAGGAGATGACTTCGCCGGTGAGGCGTGACATGGCTTCGGCCATGCGGAAGAGGTCGGGTCGTCCGGAGCGGAGGAAGGAGTACCAGAGCCACATGTCGGTGCCTTGCTCGTCGTTGTCCCAGGCGAAGCCGCCGACATCGTAGCGCCATTCGTGACGCTGGGAATCGTAGGAGTGCATGATGTTGCCGAAGTGCCAGAAGCCGTACCAGTTCCATTGATCGACGGCTTTCTGGTAGTAGGCGAGTTCGTTATCGAGCTCGGTTTCGACGGCTTTTTTGAAGGGGGTGGAGGTGTCCTTGAGCGACCAGATGCCGAAGGCTTTCTGATCGTGGTAATACTCGGGGGCGGCGACGAGGACGGGCGGGGCGGCGTTTTCCTGCATCATGCCTTCGAAGGTTTCCTTGGAGGGGACATCCTTGGTGGGGAAGAGCATGAGTTCGCTGGTGCGGGCGATGCCGTAGGGGGTGGAGAGGCCGGGCTGGACGTCTTCGTAGGATTCGTTGAGGCCGTGGGCGACGGTATCGTAGTGGCGCATGTCCATGGCGGGGGCGTTGGGGGACCAAAGCCAGGCGGTGAGGTGGGCGGTGTCGGAGCGGGCGCCGGAGACGTCGAGCTCGGCGGGGTAGGACTGCCAGAAGTTTTTGACGCCGACGGCGAGGCCGCCGGAGACGTCGCCGATGAAGGCGAGGCCGGAGTCGCGTTTGCCGGCGTTGGAGGTGAGCCAGGAGGAATCGGCGGAGGTGCGTTTTTCGATGATGAAGCCGTCGGCGTTGGGCTGGATGAGGCGGAAGTCGGACCAGGCGGCAAGGGCGTCGATGAGGTGGGCGCTGCGGGGATTGAGGTCGGCTTTCTTGGGGATGCGCTGGCCTTCGACCTGGCGGGGGTAGACGTTGCCTTGATCGTCGGAGACGTTGCCTTGATAGGCGAGGAGGGGTTCGACGGGCTCGGCCCAGAGGCCGGACTTGCCGTCGGCTTCTTCTTCGCCGGAGAAGCGGACGTGGCGGTTCTGGATTTCCTCGCGGAAGGGGACATCGGCGGTGATGCCGAGGCCGCGGATGAAGTCTTCTTTTTCGTTGCCGTCGAAGAAGAAGGTGTGGACGATTTTGATGCCGAGGGGTTCGGCGCTGCCGGGGGAGGGGGGGGGGTTGTCGTAGAAGTAAAGGCGCACGACGAAGGGGAGGAATTCGCGGGATCCGGTTGTCGACTTGTGGGTGCCTTCGATTTTGATGACGGCGCGGACGGGGCCGGACTGTTCGAGGGTGACTTTTTTGATGGTGGAGATGAAGCGTTCGCGCGGGGGCGGGTTGGCGGGGTCGTTTTCGGGGCCGTGCTGGAGAATGAGGTCGAGGTGGGCGTTTTTGGCGATGACGACGTTGTTGACGGAGAGGGAGTCGAAGAGATTGTTGCCGGTTTTGGAGATGTGGCAGGTGACGCCTTCGGCGTCGATGTCGATGGCGGTGTCGGATTCTTTGGCGGAGAGGGAGGGTTGTTTCAGGCGGATATCGATTTGGGAGGGCGGGGCGTCGACTTTGAGGGGATTGGCCAAGGCGGCGGGAGCGACGGTGGCGAAACCCATCCACTTGATGGAGCCGTCGGGCCAGTAAGCGAGGGGCCAGGATTGGGCGGCGTAGTCACCGACGTAGAATTTGTCGGTGGGTTTGACTTGCCCGCGGGGGTAGGGCAGGCCGAAGGAGATGCCGGCGGGGAGGGGGTTGGGGCCGTCGAGGAGGTGGACGGGGACGGCGGGGGGGGTGGGGTCGGCGGCGAAGGCGGGCGCGGCGGCGAGGAGGAGGAGCGCGGGGAGGAGGGGGCGCATGGCGATCCTTTCAAGGTGGTGTGCGAGAGGCTTTTGCCACAGAGGCTCAGAGGCACAGAGGACGGGCGCGGGTTTGTGGGTGTCCGTTGTTGAGCGGATGGGGCGCTTTCGCCCCCACCGGGGCGAGGCGTGCTGTGGGCTAAAAGCATGTGCCCCTGCCGGGGTGGTGGTGGAGCGGACCTTTATTTACTCTCGATGGTGAGGGTTCCGAGGATGCCGGAGGGGAGGGGTTGCGAGAGGAGTTGCATACCCTGGGGTTGGAAGCGGTTGCCGTATTTGGCGGTGACGGCCTGGTAGTCGTAAGTGGGGTAGGGCTTGGCGGCGATGGCGTTGACGGAGGTGTTGGCGACTTCGATGGCGATCTGGTTTGCGCCGGGTTTGAGCAGGCCCGTGATGTCGACCTGGTAGGGGGGGCAGAAGACGGCGCCGGCACGCTTGCCGTTGACGGTGACGACGGCGACATCGCGGACGGGCCCATCGAATTCGGCGTGGAAGCCCTGGCCACCGCGCTCGTTGGAGGGGGTTCCTTTGCCGAAGGAGAGGACGGTGGAAGCGCCGGCGGTGGCGGGGTCGACGGTGATGGTTTTTTCGTAGGTGGCGGTGCCGGAGAAGTTTTTGGTTTTGTCGTTGTCGGTCCAGGAGGTCAGTTTGTCCATGGTTTCGGAGGTGGGCTGGAAACCAGTGCCTTTGAGGGGCTTGTCGAATTTCACGGACCAGCCGGTGGAGATGTCGAGGGGCTTGGTGGGGGCGGCGGTGGGAGCGGGGGGAAGCTGGCGGTCAGTGAAGACGACCACTTCGGATTCGTAGGGGGCGAGGGCGAGGTGGAGGGTGGTTCCGTTGCCGGATTTTTGCTCATTCGCGGCGGGGGCGAGGGGGGTGACTTTACCGGTCATGGCGTCCCAGCGTTCGGGGTGGCCGGCGGCGCGGAAGGTGGCGTCGAGGTCCTGCTGCTGGTTGGAGGTATTGGCGACGAAGTAGAGTTCTCCGCCGTCGGTGTGGCGGTGGATGAAGCCGATGACGGAGCTGTCCTTGGAGACGGCGAGGTCGGGTGCGAGGTGTTTGGCGATAGCGGCGGGGACGTCGGCGTCGTTCTGGACGAAGATGCCTTTGGCGCTGTCGCCTTTGAAGAGGCGGTTGGAGATTTCCTGGACGGCCTGGTTGTCGGCGTCGGTGGCCTTGTAACCGGGGGCGATCGAGGGGATGGAGCGCGAGGCGACGACGGTGCCGCCGGCGTCGGCGAATTGTTCGAGCTTTTTGAGGGTGGAAAGGGGCATGTGCTCGACGCCGGCGAGGACGACGGTTTTGTATTTCACGTCGCCGAAGGCGAGGGTGCCGCCGTCCACTTTGCCGCGGGCGTCGAGGATGCCGTCGTCGAAGAAATCCATGTTGTAGCCGCCATCGAGGAGGGAGGGGACGACATCCCCGAGGAGGCGGCCGACGCCATCGGAGAGGGAGATGCTGCCGGGGCGGAAATTGGCCCAGGCATCGTCGTTGGCGAGGTAGAGGGCGACATCGTTGGCGGGCTGGCCCTGGCGCAGGATGGCGCTCATGCGCTGGAGGTACTTGGTGAGGTCGGGCATGACGAGGTACCAGGGGTTCTGTTCGTCGAAGACGCCGGCGGCGTAGAAGGACCAGCCGGGGAAGGGAGCCCCTTCGGCGGTGTAGGGATAGCCGTGGCAGACGATCTGGTTGACGCCCTGGATGAAGTGGAGGTCGGCCTCGGCCTTGATGTCGAGGGGGACGGCGCGGAAGACGGCGGAGTGGATCCAGGTGAAGGTTTCGGAGCTGGTGACCGGGACGCCCAGCAAGTGCGACGCGGAGGCGGCGTAGCGGGTGGCGCGGTACCCGTGCCACTGGTAGCCTTCGCCTTCGGGGAGGTCGGTGTTGATGTAGGAGAGCTCGCCGGCGGAGGGGGAGCCGTAGGCTTGTTCGCGGAAGAGGGAGTTGTGGGCGTGGGCGAGGGTTTTGAATTTGCCGTTGAAATTGTCATCGAACATTTCGGTGAGGGTCTGGCCCCAGTCGTGGCGGATTTCATCGGCCTTGGGGCCGGAGTCGCCGAGGAGGGCGGGGAGGAGGGGCTTGAGGTCATATCCGCGGCGTTTCTGGAACTCGTCGAAGAAGGTGTCGGTCCAGTCTTCGCCGGCGACTTCGAGGGAATCGCAGAAGATGGAGTGGGGGGGATTGGGACCGCAGGCGGCGATTTCCTTTTCGGCGACATCGCTGATGAATTTGTCGACGACGGTGGGGGAGAGGTGGTCGATGACGTTGCCTTCGGCGCCGACGGCGGGGCGTTTGACCTGCATGCCGGTGCGGCCGGAGATGGCGAAGACGACCCTGGCATTGGCGGGTGCGTCGGCGGGGATCTGGGCTTCGCCGTTCTGGAGGGGGATGAGTTTCATGGAGGCGGGGGCGACGGTGACGCCGGCGCCACGTCCGCCGCGGCCGCGTCCACGGAAGCCGCCGCCGTTCTGCGGTGCGGCGTTGTTGCCGGGCTCGCCGATGTAAGCGGCGATGACGTGGCGACCGGGGCGGAGCTGGGGTGGGGCGACCGATTTGGCGCCGGCGGGGAGAGCGACCTCGGCGAATTCGAGGGCGCCGGCGCCTTCGTCGGCGGTGAACATGGGCCCGCCGTAGGGCCAACCGGAGCCGAGGGTGAGATTGAACTGGAGTCCGAGGTCCTTGGCTTTGCCGGCGGTGAAGTTGAGCATGTCGAGGAATTCGGGGGACATCCAGACGATGTTTTTGAGCGGGCCGGTGGAGGTCTGGAGGGAGCCATCGAGGGCGAGGGGATAGGTGGGCTGGACTTCGAAGCCGCCGATGCCGTTGTCTTTCATGGACTGCATTTCGCGGGCGAGCTCGGTTTTGGTGACGGCGGGACCGAACCACCACCAGCGGACGTTGATGCGGGCGTCATCGGGGGGCGTCTGGAAGGTTTTTTCGAGGGCGGCGGTATCGGCGCGGGCGAAGCCGGAGGAGAGAGCGAAGATGGCGGAACAGGCGAGCAGGTAGAGGGGGCGACGCAGCATGGGGGACTCCGGAAATCAGGATGGGGAAATGGACTGGTAAGAGTTTAACTACCAGCGCCGCGTCAAATTGCAATGGCGCGCGGGGAGGCGGGCCCGTGGGTCGGCGGTGGAGCGGCCTGCGGGCCGACATGGGCGGGGACGCCCATGCCACTGCCACGTTATTTCCGGCGGCGCAGGAGGAGGAGGGAGGCGAGGCCCAGGAGGCCGAGGGAGGCGGGTTCGGGGACTTCGCCGATGAGGCTGGGGTCGACGTCGAGGCCGAGCATGCCGTTGGGCTCGTCGAAGACGACCCAGTTGAAGGGGGTGGTGGAGGGATCGAAGATGGGGAAGAGGTCGTTGGGGTCGGTGGTGTCGATGTTGGCGGAGGCGAGGAGGTTGTTCATGGCGAAATCGCCGTCGAGGGTGAGGGTTTTGCCGGAGACGGGATCGAGGAGGCTGATATCAAGGACGAGGACGGGGACGTGGTGGAAGAGGAGGTTGTGGGGGTCATCGTCGTTGCCGCCGCCTTCGACGGTGCGGACGAGCATGGAGTCGAGCCAGAAGCCTGCGACGGTCTGGGTAGCGCCGATGCCGCCGATGGGGAGCGTGAACTGGTCGGGGATGTCGACGCCGTCGGCATCGACGAGTTCGGGGGTATCGGTCTGGTAGGTGCCGTCCTTGTAATGGACGCCGAGGTTGGCGGCCTGCGCCTGGGAGATGAAGTTGGCGGCGGCGCCGGTGTCGAAGAGCCAGCTGCCCTCGGAGGAGAGCGTGACGTCGCCGGTGGGTCCGGAGACGGTGCGGGTGATCTTGATGCCGGGGGTGGGCGCGGTCGGGGTGTGATCGAAGATGGCGACGGGATCGGCGCCGATGAAGGGGTTGTGGACCATATCTGGGCCGACGCCGCCGGAGACGGGGGTGAATCGGGAGAAGTCGGCGTAGGAGAGTTTGACGTGGAGGTTGGTGGTGGGGATGCCCGGGTTGTTGTCCTGGGTGGCGGGATGGAAGGGTTCCGCGGGGTTGTAGATGTAGGTGCGGGTTTCGGAGTTTTCGAGTTGTGTGACGATGGTGTCGAAGTCGGCGTTGGGGTCGCTGAGGCCGTTGATGACGTCGATGATGCCGTTGGTGGGCTTGGGGTCGATGACGAGGACCTTGCCTTTGAGTGCGGGCATGCCGACGACATCGACGGAGTTGAGTCCGGCGATGATGCTGTCGATGTCATCGCTGGAGGGCGGGGTGAGGGGGCCGACCTCGACGTGGTAGCCGGTGTTTCCGGGGGCGGGCGTGAGCGGCGCGTAGGGGGCGAGGATGGGTTGGCCGGTGGAGTCGAATTGATCGAGGTCATCGCGGGGGAAGTAGTTGGCGAGGGCGACGTGGAGATTTTCGGAGACTTCGAAATTGGCGGGACCGCCGACGCCGACGTCGACGAGGGTGGCGCCGTCGCTGCCGATGCCGAAGCTGGTGGCGGTGTCCTGGCTGAGGAGGAAGCTGCCGCTGCCGGTATCGAGGTAAGCGGTGATGGTGAAGGTGGTGACGTTGTCGGAGAGGTCGCCGGTGACGGGATCGATGCCCAGGCCGGTGAAGGATTTGACGAGTCCGTCATCGCCGGTGAGGACCATGTTGATCTGGGGCTGATCGAGTGCGGCGGGCTGAACGCCGTCGATATCGACGGCCCACGCGGGGAGGGCGACGGCGAGGAGAGCGGCGGCGATGAGCGCGGCGGCGGGCCTTGCGGCGGCGCGTCGGGTGCGGGGAACATGAGACAAGGCGACCGGGCGAGCGTTCATAAATCCTCCAACCTCCGTGGCGACAGGGCCGAGGGACGCACAAGACCTGCCGCCGTTCTTTTTGCTGACCGATTGCCACGATACTCTTATGGGAGGTGGGTATCCAGAGAAATTTGGGGTTTGGCGTATGGGTGGGGATCATTTTGAGGTGCGCGTTGCGGGCTGCGGGCCGGCATCGGCGGGACGCCGATGGCACCCCAGGATCATCCGGGGGCGGTGGTGATGCCGGCGCGTTGGAAGACTTTTGTGCGGAGGTCTTTGTAGGCCTGGAGGCCGCCGAAGACCGCGGGTGCGGGGTGATCGCCGATTTGCCGGCAGAGATCCGCGGCGGTCTGCCAGTCTCCGGCGTAGGCGGCGTATTTGAGATACCAGCAGGCGTCGAAGCCGGGGATGGGATCGTGTTGCATGAGCTGCTGGTAGCAGGATTTGATGTCGGCCCAGACGGCGGGTTGGGCGAAGTAGTTTTCGGGGGATCCGGAGGCGTTGGCGAGGAGTTCGTGGGCATGGACGAGGGTCATTGGGACGCGGCCGGTCCAGCGGTGGGTGGCGAGCATCTGGCGGCCGAAGGCGAGCATGTCGGCGGCATGGTCGCCGGGCTGGTAGCGCAGGAACTGGAGCTTGCGGGAGCAGGCGTCGTAGTTGTCGGGGTTGGCGGCCATGGCGCGGGTGAACCAGCGTTCCATGTCGCCGCGCGTGCCGAGGTTTTCGGGCCATGGGGCGCCCGCATCGCCCATCATTTCATGTGAGAAGAGGACGACCCATTCGAGATCGAGCATGACGGTGGGGGCATTGTAGCCGATGGGATCCTGCGCCCAGGCCTGTTGAAGCAGATCGCGGATGGCCTTGAATTCGGGAGGGAGCGTGCGTGCGCCCACGGCGTTGGAAAGGTCGACGCGCATGGCGGCGTCGAGGCGGAAACGTGCGGCGAGGATTTTGGCG
Organism: Phycisphaerae bacterium; assembly: GCA_035548175.1. Lineage (GTDB taxonomy): Bacteria > Planctomycetota > Phycisphaerae > WQYP01 > WQYP01 > CALCHA01. The sequence continues at coordinate 159,922 of DASZTO010000079.1, forward strand.
GCGGCGCGGGCGTGGGGGAGGCTTGTGTCGGTATCGGCGTTGAGCGCGGCGAGCAGCTGGTGCTGGATTTCGGTGGCGTAGCGGGGATCGGCGGCGCGGATGCGCAAGGCGAGGTTGACGAGGATATCGTCGGAGATGCCGGTGGTGCGAGCGAGGTCCGGCCATGCGGCGATGGCGAGGTCGGCGTAATGCTGCTGTCGCATGGCGTCCTGGCCATCGTTGTTGGGATAGGTTTTCAGGGATTCGATGCCGCGCAAAAAGGATTCGATTTTATCGAAGGGGGAATAGTCGGAGGCGTCGAAGGCGTCGGCGGCCTGCTGGAACATGTGGGCGCGGGCGACGCCCTGATCGTGGTCGGTGACGGTGGCCATGTCGGCGGCGCGCAGGAGGACGAGGGGATCGTGGCAGCCGGCGGCGATGGCGGCCTGGTAGAGATGCCAGACGTGCTCGCGCTGGACACGCTCGTTGGCGCCGGGCTGCGGGGCGGCGTTGTCGGCGAGGATGGCGTCGTGGACTTTGGCGTCCCAGGCGGGATCGTGGCGGCCGGCCTTCTGGTATTCGGAAAGCATCATCTGGAGCCGCCAGACGCGGCGGCGGTCCAGATCGGCGGCGGCGGCTGTGGCGAGGGACTTTTTCTCGTAAACGGGAAGCGCTTCCTTGAGGCGGTCGCGGACTTCGGGATCGACGGCGGGGTCCTCGGAGGCGGCGGTGACCAGGGCCATGGCCTGGAAGGGAAGGTCGGCGACATCGGCCTGGGCTTTCTGGCGTTCCTTGAATTCGGGGGAGGCGAGGCGGCGCAGGACGTCGGCGACCTGGGCCCTGAGGGCGGCGGGGTCGGTCTCGGGCAGCGCGGGGCCGGTGAGGACGGAGGAGACCGGTGCGTCGGCGGCGGGGGGAGCGGCCTGGGCGACGGCGGCGAGGGCGGCGGCGATGAGGAGGGCGTGCCGCCATTTCATGGGGTGGTTCCCAGATCGGAGAGTTTTTGGATGGTGGCGACGCTGCGGTGGGCGTTGTCGTCGTCTGTGGCGGAGAGGACCATGGGCTGGCCCTGGGCGAAGAACAGGTGCATGAGGGGATTGGCGGCCAGGTTGTAGCGTGCGACGATCTGGTGGGACGAGGTGTCGATGGCGGAGATGGCGCCGCCCCAGAAGTAGAGGCGATCCCCGGCGGGGGAAAGCAGGGCGCGGGTGAGGTGGGTGGGGCCGAAGTCGGCGAACCATTTGGCGGCGAAGGTTTTTGCGTCGAGGCATTGCACGCCGCCGCGGTCATCCATGAAGTAGAGCAGGGAGCCGTCGGGCGAGAACGTGACGCCGATGGGTCCTCTGCCCAGGAGGGGGAGGGCGCGGATTTTAGCGCCTGAGGAAGCGTCAAAGATCCAGAGACCCTGGTCGGGGTTTTTGTTTCTGGAGAGGTCGTAGATGCGGGAGAACTCGATGATGCGCGAGCCGTCGGGGGAGAAGACGAAGCCGCCGATCTGGGTATCGTCGCCCTGGATGAGCGTTTTTTGCTGGCCGGTGGCGATGTCCCAGAGGGTGACGATTCCGCGGGCGTTGGGTCCGGTGGTGGCGAGGGTGCGGGCGTCGGGGGAGAAGCCGATGGCGCGGACCTGTCCGTCGGGGATGGAGATTTGTTCGAGGTGGCCGTCCCGGGTGTTCAGGACGGTGACGCCGGTGCGGGTGGGGAAAGCCACGCGTGAGCCGTCGGAAGTGATGGTGAGGTGTTGTTCGAAGTTGAGCGGCGAGCCGGCATCGAACTGGTGGAGAGGTTGTCCGGTGGCGAGGTCGTAGGTGACGATGAAGCTCTTGCCGGCGACTTCGCGGAAATGGGCGGCGATGCCGGGGCTGGGGGCGTTGGTGGCGACGGCGAGAGCGCGGGCGTCGCCCTCGAGGGGTACGAGTGCCGCGGGGGCGTAGCGTTCTTTTTTCGCATCGCCGGCGGCGCCCAGGAAGAGGGCCTCTCCGGGGGCGGGGAAGGCGGCGGCGATGGGCGCTCCGAGCGGGCCTTGGAGCCGGGCGATGATGGCGGGGGCGGAGAAGTCGAGCAGGGAGCATCCGGCGCCGCCGAGGAGGACGGTATGGTCGTTGGGTCCGGGGAAGAGGGTGGTGTAGTGATGGGACTGATCGCCGAGCTGGTAGAGGAACTGTCCGTTGGAGAGGTCGTAGAGGCAGAAGCCGGCGGCGGAATCGAGGATGCAGAGTCGCTGGTCCTGGAGGGAGGCGGCCATGCCCAGGACGTGGCCGTCGCGTGGGTGATCGCAGGTGAACTGCATGCCGGGGAACTGGGCGGTTTGGGCCCAGAGGCCGATGTCGAGTCCAGCGGCGAAGAGGATGCGGTTTCCGTCGCCCAGGGAGGCGAGCGCTTCGATGGGCGCTGGGCGATGGGTGAGGAGCGTGGGTGGCTGTCCGGGGCGGCAGGCGTAGATGTCCTTGCCGGTGGCGGCGCCGGCGACGCCCTGGCCCATGGCGCAGACGGCGCTGATGTCGGCGGGAAGGGTCCAGGAGCCGAGGTCTTTTCCGGAGAGGTCGACGAGCTTGAGGGAGGAGCCGGTGGCGGCGGCGGCCTGGGAAGCGTCGGGGGAGATGGCCACGAGGGAGCCGTCGGCTTTGGCGGGGAGGTCATTGGAGCGGGCGAGTGCGTCGGGGTGGGCGTCGAGGACGTGGAGCGTTCCGTCGGCGGAGGCGTAGACGCCGCGCGTGCCGCCGGGGGCCATGGCGATGGCCTGAATGCCGCCGGGGAGGGAGGCGCGGATTGCGCCGGCGGAGAGGTCCCAGATGTAAATCGTGTCGTCGGAGCCGGCCTGGGTGTTGGGATCACGGGCGTCGTAGCCGCCGCCGCCGATGACCCAGCGGCCGTCGGGGCTCATGTCCATGCCCCACATGATGCCGCCGGGTCCGGCGAGGGTGGCGAGGTGTTGGCGGGTGGGCAGGGACCACACGTAGCCGCCGTGGCCGCGGGATTCGACGGCGAGGGTTTGATCGGCATTGGTGGCGCAGGGAGCGCCGCCGACCTGTTCAGGGAGCGTGGCGACGATCTTTTTGGTGTCGACATCAAAAATCAGGGCGTCGCCGGTTTGCTGGTAAATGAGGGCCTGCTTGCCGTGATCGATGACGCTGGCGCCCACGGCGGGATGTTCGAGGCCCAGGAGCGGTTCGGCCTTGCCGGTCTGGGTGTCAAAGATGGCTGCGCTGCCGTCGAAGGAGGCGGTGAGGGCCATGCGGCCGTCGGGGAAGAGGTCGAGTCCGCCGACGCAGGAGTTGTGGACGGAGGCGTTGATGAGAGCCGTGCCGTCGGTTTTCCAGGTGCGGACGTTGCCATCGCAGCCGGTGGAAATGAGCTGCTGGTTGCCGGGGAGGAAGCGGACGCCGTCGACGCCGATGTCATGGGCCTGCCAGGAGGCGAGGACTTTTTGGGCCTGGAGGTCGAGGATCTGGATCAAGCCGCCCTGGAGGCCGACGGCGATTTGTTTGCCGTCGGAGGAATAATCCATGGCGCGGACGATGTTGGTGGGTCCGGGGATGGTTTGGAGGAGTTTTCCGGAGGCGATGTCCCAGATTTTCACGGTGCCGTCGGAGCCGGCGGAGGCGAAAGTTTTGCCGTCGGGAGCGACTTTGATGGCGTGGACGAGGCCTTTCTGGCCCTGAAGCCGGCGGACGGGGGTGAGAGTGGCGCCTTCCATCTGGGCGGCGGGCTGGTTGGAGGCGGCCTGAAAGAGGACCTGGGGCTGGCGGTTGACGCCGCGCGGGAAGACGCCCAGGGCGGGCAGGGGAGTGGCGGCGGGCGGGGCGGCGTTTGGTGGCTGGGCGCGGGCTTGGGCGCGGGCCTGGGCGTCAGCGGCGCTTTGGTCGGCGATTTCGCGCTGGAGGCGGGCGCGGGCTTCCTGCGGGGTTTCGGGCCGGTAGGCGTTGTAGGCTTTCCACACGGCGAACCCGGAGCCGCCGAGGACGACGACGGTGGCGATGATGTTGATGACGGGTTTCCAGGCCATGAGCTTCTCCCTGGTAAAGATGCCGATAGCATCGGCGATAGGGAAGGGGTGTCAACAACCGCGCGGGGAGAATCCGGGGTCGTCGCGATTGTGAAGCGTGGCGGGGGCGATCAGGTGACGGGGGTGGGGTTGGTGGCGGTGGTGTAGTTGCCGCCGTGGATGACGGCGAAGGCGACGTGGGAGACGTGGGAGTTGATGCGCTTCAAGTTGGTGAGCAGGTCGAGCTGGATGGCGCCGGATTCGTAATCGATGTCGGTCTGGCCGGGGAGGGCGACGAAGTGGGCGTCGCGGAGCTGGCGGATTTGCAGATCGATGTGGTCCTTGTGGCGCAGGAGCTTTTCGGCGAGGTCGCGGTCGCGCGTCTGGAAGGCGGTGTCGGCGAGGAGCATGTTTTCGAGGACCTTCTTATCGAAGTCGTCGAGCTCGCGCCAGGCGTCGGCGGGGAAATCGATGCCGAGGTTGATCTTTTTGAGGACCAGCCGGCAGAGGTTTTTGTCGATGATGTCGCCGATGGATTCGAGCTCGGCGAGGTAACGAAGCTGGCGGAGCTGCTCCTGGGTTTCGTCGGCATCCATGGGCGCGCCGCTGAGGCGGGAGAGGAATTTTTTGACTTCGGCGTCGAGCATGTCGACCTGGTTGTCGCGTTCTGAGATCTGGCGGACGAGTTTTTCGTCGTTGGTCTTCAGGGCGCGCCAGAGGTCTTCGAGCATGGAGCGGACGATGTCGGCGGCGTACATGATTTCGCGGGCGGACTGGGCCATGGCGAGGGTGGCGCCGTCGAAGGGGCCGTTCTGGATGTAGCGCGGGCCGAAGGCGGGTTTCTGGCCGGCGGGAGAGGCGGGGATGAGGCGTTCGACCAGGACGCACAGGGGACCGATGAAGGGGAAGATGAGGAGCGCCTTGAGAATGTTGAAGCCGGTGTGTGCGTTGGCGGTGTGGTTGACGACGGTGCCGGGGGAATTGTCGAGGAGTGCGATGATCTGGGGAAGCAGGCCGAGGACGATGGAAGCGGTGATGGTTTTGGCGAAGAGGTTGACTGCGCCGAGGCGTCGGGATTCGACGCGGGCGAAGCCGACGATGAGGGTGGTGATGCCGACGCCGATGTTGGCGCCCAGAACGACGGGGAGCGCGAGGGGCAGGTCCATCTGGAGGCCTGGGTGGCTGGCGGCGTTGGCGGCGGCGATGGAGATCACGAGGCCGATGGTGGCGGTGGAGCTTTGCAGGACGATGGCGAGGATGGCGGCGAGGCAGGCGAGGCCGACGGGATAGTGGCGGGCCATCTCGAGGAGCGTGAGGAAGTCGTGGTTGGGGGCGGTGCCGGTGACGGCTTCCTTGATGACGTGCATGCCCATGAAGAGGAGTCCGAGGGCGGTGATGACCTGTCCAAGGCCGCGGGTGCGGCGGCTGGAGGCGAACATGCCCAGGAGGACGCCCGCGAGGATGATGATCGGTGCGTAGGCGTCGAAGGAGAGGGCGATCAACTGGACGGTGATGGTGATCCCGATGTCGGCGCCCAGCATGATGACGACCATCTGGCGGGTGGTGACGTGGCCCGCCTGGACGGCGTCGACGGCGAGCATGGACATGGTGGTGGAGGAGGGGGTGAGGCTGGCGACGCCGAGGCCGGCGAAGAAGGAGCGGATGGGACTTTTGGCGGTGCGTTGAAGCCAGGCGGCGAGGCGGGCGCCAAAGAGACGATCGAGGCCTTCGCGGAGGAAGCGGGTGGCAAAGACCAGCAGGGCGACGCCGCCGGCGATGAGGAGGGCTGTGAACATGAGGGAGCGACCTCCGCGACAAGCGAGATGGGCGAAGGTGGCGCGGTGGCCGCTTGGGGCGTGGTCTCCTGTGGGGGAGGAGGGTTGGCCGAAGGGGCTCCGTAGATCCACACTGGACGGTGGTGAGTCGGACGCAAGTGCAGTCCGGCGCACGGGATGGATTGTAGTGACCCGGTCGCCTTAATCAAAGCTAAATATGGCGTTCGGGGGTCAGTTAGGGATATCGGACGGCGGGGGGTGGGGCGATGAGCATTTCGGGAGAGCGGCGGTCGGGCGTAGAATCGGGCGCGATGGATGGGCTGCCGACGATGGTCATTTTGGCGGGGGGGAGTTCCTCGCGGATGGGGCGGGACAAGGCGGCGTTGCGGGTGGGGGGGATGACGATCCTGGAGCGGATGGCCCGGACGGCATTGGCGGTTTCGCCGGAGGTGGTGGTGGTGGGTCGGGAGAGGCCGGGGGATTGGCCGGGGGAGCTGGGGGTGAGGTTTTTGCGGGATGATGATATGGGGGGAAGCGCGGCCGGGGGCAGGGGGGAGGGGTCGGGGGGGCCGGTGGTGGGGTTGGTGACGGCGGTGCGGCATGTGGAGGGCCGGGTGCTGGTTCTGGCGTGCGATCTGCCGCTGATGACGAGCGGGTTGTTGCGGGATTTGGCCGCCGCGCATCGGGAGGGGAATCTGGCGACGATGGCGGAGACGGGGCGGGGCGCAGAACCGCTCTGCGCGGTGTATGAGCCGGGGTTGCTGCCGGTGCTGGAGGGGATGGTGCGGGAGCAACGGCGGGCGTTGTATCCGCTGGCGGCGTTGCCGGGGGTGGGGAAATTTCGGGTGCCAGGGGAGCGGGAGTGGGAACTGCTGAACGTGAATACGGTGGAGGATTTGGCGGAGGCGGAGCGGATAGTGGAGCAGCAGGGGCGGCGGCAGCAATAAAAACGCCCGGACGGGTGGGCGTCCGGGCGTGGAGAGATTTGAGGAAAAGGCGGGCAGTTAGAAATCGTAGTTGTTGATGTTGTCCTTGTTGAACACCAGGATGTCGCCGAGGAGCACCTGGCCGTTGACGATGGGGCGCTCGCCGAGGCGGCCGGCCTTGATGGTTTTGTCGCCGGGGTGGTACTTGCCGGAGGCGACGGCTTCGGCGGTGTAGACGGTGAGGTAGCCGAGGTCCTTGGTGTTCCAGAGCACGACGGACTTCACGGTGCCGTTGAGGACGTATTTCTTCATATCGTTGGGGGTGGAGAGGCCGGTGACCTGGATTTTGCCGGCCTTGCCCTGCTGCTCGATGCCCTCGGCGGCGCCGGGGAAGGCGGCGGAGCTGATGGCCCAGATGCCCTTGAGGTTGGGGTGCGCCTTGATGAGGGATTCGGTTTCTTCCTTGGCCTTGGTCTGGTTGTCGTCGGAGGCCTGGGTGTCGACGAGCTTGAGGCCGGGATATTTCTTGAGTTCCTCGTTCATGTACCGCATCCATTCGTTCTGATTGGCGGCGGTGAGGGTGGCGGTGATGATGGCGACTTCGCCGGAGGCGGCCTTGGGATCGGAGGAGTTGATGTCCTTGGCAAGGGTGTCGACGAGGGCGTCGCCGATCTGCTCGGCGGTGGCCTGATTGACAAAGAGGGTGCGGGTGTCGGGATCGGCATCGGCATCCCAGGTGATCACGTGGACGCCCCGCTGCTGGGCGGCTTTCATCGCCGGCGCGAGCACCGCGGGATCGTTGACCGACACCGCGATAACGTCGGCATCCTTGAGGGCCCACTGGCGGAGCATCTGGGCGGCTTCATCGGCATGTCCGTCGACCGGTCCGTCGTAGGTGAGCTTCACGTCGCCGAGTTCGGTGGCGGCCTGCTGGGCGCCCTTGGCGCAGGTCTCGAAGTAGGGGATGCCTTTCTGCTTGGGGAGCATGTAGACGGTGTATTGCTTGCCCGAGGCGCCGGCGTTGGCGGCGCCGGTGGCGGCGGGGCCAGTGGTGGTGTTGGCGCCGTTTTCGTTGTTGCCGCATCCGGCCAGGGCGGCTGCCGCCAAAACCGAGGCTCCGAGGATCGCGGCTCGAATGATGCTCATACTCCGTCCTTTCGCTTGCAGAGAATGGGGGATTAAAGGTTATTTGCGGGTTGAGCGCCGGCTCAACAGTGCGTTCAGTGCGACGACGACGATCAGGAGGACGCCAAGCACCAGCCGGCGGAGGGTGTCGTCGGTGAAGTGCCAACTGACGAATTCCCGGGTTTCGTGAATCAGAGCAACGCCCAGGACGGTGCCGATAATGCGTCCGCGTCCGCCGAAGATGCTGGTTCCGCCCAGGACGACGGCGGTGATCACATCCAGCTCCAGGCCAGCTGCCATGCTGGCTTGGGCGGTGTCGTTGAGCGCGGCGTTGTTGAGGCAGGCGACACCGGCTGCAAGACCGGAGAGGGTGTAGATGATGAGTTTGTCGCGGTCGACCTTGAGGCCGGAGAAGCGGGCGCCGGTTTCATTGTGGCCGATGGCGTAAAGGGTGCGCCCGAAGGGGGTTTTGGCGAGCACCACGCCCATGACGATGGCGGCGACGATGAACAGCCATCCGGCGGCGCCGAGGGCGTACCAGTGGGGGTGGCGGAGGTCGGGCCCGGCGAGAAGTGCGCGCTGGCCGAGGGAGGTGAACCAGTCGGGGAAACCGGAGTAGACGGGTTTGGCCTTGTACCAGCTGGCGAGTTCGAGGCTGATGCCTTCGGCGAGGCCGCGGTAAGCGGAATAGGTGGCGAGGGTGACGATGAGGGGATGGATCTTGACCTTGGCGACAAAGACACCGTTGAGCAGGCCGCCGAGGCCCCCGGTGAGCACAGCCATGAGTGCGGCGACCCACATCGGCCAGTGCCAGAGCTGAAAGCAGATGCCCATGACAACGCCGGAGAGGGCCATGGTGGAGGCGACGGAGAGGTCGATGCCGCCGGTGATGATGATGTAGGTCATGGGGAGGGAGAGGAGGGCGAGGTCCCAGACATTCAGGAGGAGATTCTGCTGGGTGCCCGTGGAGACGAACCAGGGGCCGTCGCGGGGGTCCTGGCCCTTGGCGACGAGCATGAGCACGACAAGGACGAGAGCGAGGAGGATTTCGTGAGCGAAGGGTCCGACGCGCTGGGCAAGGGTGGGGGTGACGAATGCGGGCTGAAAGCCGATGGCTTCGCCCCCCCCGATGGCGTTTCCCTGATCTGTTTCCAGGCGGGTCTGATCCTGCATCAGTGTCCCCCCGTCTTTTGCCGGCGGCTCGCGAAGTGATCGACGAGGACGGCGCCGAGGATGAGGGCGCCCTGGATGGCCTTGTCCCAGTTGGCGCCCGTGCCGAAGAAGATGAGGACGGGCTTCATGATCTGGAGGAGCAGGACGCCGAGGAAGACCCCCAGGACGGATCCGACGCCGCCGGAGATCGAGACGCCGCCGACGACGACGCAGGTGACGACAAGTAGCTCGAAGCCGGTGCCGATGCCGTTGTCGTAGGCCCCGAGCGTGGTGACGACGGTGGCGACGCCGACGAGCAAGCCCGTGAGGGCGAAGGTGAAGAGCTTGATGCGCGCGACCGAGACGCCCGAGAGCGTGGCGGCGTGGGGGTTGCTGCCCACGGCGTAGATGCGGCGGCCCAGGGGAGTGAAGCGGATGAGGCCCCAGGTGCCCACGAGGGTGGCAGCCATGACCCAGATGCAGACCTTGCCCAGGGGGACCACGGGGGCTCCGTTGGCTTGGAGGCCGAAGATGGAGCCGAGGTCGCCGATGCCGAACCATTGGAGGGAGGCGGGGATATCGGTGATGTTTCCGCGGTGCATGATTTTGAAGGTGATGGACTGCAGGATCATGAGCATGGCGAGGGTGACGATGATGGAGGGGACGCGGACGAGGGTGACGAGCAGACCATTGATCAGGCCGATGGCGGTCCCCAGGGCGAGCGTGGCGAGGATGGCCGCCCAGACGGGCCAGCCGAAGCCTGGGACGAGGGCGGTTTTGCCGGCGACGAGGGTTCCCATGACGGCGGTCAGGAGGCCGAGCATGGACCCGACGGAGATATCGATTTCACCAGTGACGATGACGAGCATCACGCCGCAGGAAACGATGGCGGGCTGGGTGCAGTAGACCAGGAGATCGCTGAGGTTGGAGGGGGCGAGGAAGGAGGGGCGTTTGATGGAGACGGCGGCGACGATGAAGACGATGAGCAGGGCGAGGGCGTATTCGCGCTTGGCGGCGAGAGTCCAGAGGAAGCCCTGGACGCCGCCGCCTTGTTGGGTTGAGCGGTAATCGAGCGTGGTCATGCGGCTCCCCTGGTGACGGGGGCTCTGTCGCCGCCGGGCATGGCGAGTGCGAGGACTTTCTCCTGGGTGGCTTCGTGGCGGGGGAGTTCACCGGCGATTTGGCCGGCGCGCATGATGAGGATGCGGTCGGAGAGGAGGAGCACCTCGGGGAGATCGGAGGAGATGACCCAGACGGCGACGCCGGTGGCGGCGACGCGGCGGATGAGCTTGTAGATTTCGGCTTTGGCGCCCACGTCGACGCCGCGGGTGGGTTCGTCGAGGATGAAGAGGCGGGGTTTGCGCGCAAGCCATTTGCCGATGACGAGTTTCTGCTGGTTGCCGCCGGAGAGGGACTGGGCCGGCAGGCGGGTGTTGGCGGTTTTGACGCGAAGATCGGCGATGAGGCGGCGTGCGAGGGTTTCTTCCCGGGAGGAGGAGATGAGTCCGGCGCGGGTGACTTCGGGCAGGACGGCCATCGAGAGGTTGGCGGCGACGCTCATGGGCAGGACAAGGCCGAGATGCTGCCGGTCTTCGGGGACGAGGGCGACGCCGGCGGCGAGGGCTGCATCCATGTCGTGATTGCGCAGGGGGTTACCGTCGATCAGGACGGCGCCTTCGTCAGCGGCGTCGGCACCGAAGACGGCGCGGGCGACTTCGCTGCGGCCGGCGCCGACGAGTCCGGCCATGCCGACGATTTCGCCGGCTTTCACCGAGAAGCTGATGTCGCGGAAGACGCCGTTGCGCGTGAGGTTGCGCACGTCGAGGACGGTTTTTCCGCCGGCGTGCTCGGCTTCGGTTTTGACGACGCCTTCGACCTGGAGCAGCTCGCGGCCGACCATCATTTTGATGAGTTCATCCTGCTGGATCTCCGGGGTATTACGCGTGCCGACATATTGCCCGTCGCGAAAGACGGTGACGCGGTCGGAGAGGAGGAAGATTTCCTCCATGCGGTGGCTGACGTAAAGGATGCTGACGCCTTCACTTTTGAGCTGGCGGATGATGCGGAAGAGGACTTCGGTTTCGCGCGTGGAGAGACTGGCGGTGGGCTCGTCCATGATGAGGAGGCGGCAGTCCTGGGAGAGGGCTCGGGCCATGCCGACCATCTGGCGCTGGGCCATGGGCAGCTCGCCGACGGGCTTCCAGGGGTCGATGGATTCGCCGAGGCGTGCCATGAGGCGTTGGGTTTCGGCGAGCATTTTTTTACGGTCGAGGAAGAGTCCTGCGAGGCGGGGTTCGCGTCCGACGAAGATATTGTCCTGGGCGTTGAGGTGGCCGAAGGCGACGGATTCCTGGTGGATGACGGCGATTCCGGCGGCTTCGGAGGCTTTGACGCTGCCCAGGGGCATGGGCTGGCCATGGACGAGGACGCGGCCGGCGTCGGGGGTGACGCTGCCGGTGAGGATTTTGATGACGGTGGATTTGCCGGCGCCATTTTCGCCGCAGAGTGCGTGGACCTCTCCTTTGCGGATATCGAGCTGGACGTTGGAGAGTGCTTTGACGCCGCCGTAGGATTTGCTGACGCCCTCGACCTGCACGAGAAGATCCAGTTGAGGGTTCTGGGTGGTCATGCACGTTCCGCCAGCAGCCGATGTTGCCCTGTGAGCGCCGTATGCTACCCGCATCGGTCGGGTGTTGCCACCGCCGAACAGGGGTTGGGGCGGCGGAAAGGCAGGGAATTGGGTGCGTGGGAGGCGGGCAGGCGGGAAGTGCGCGGGGGCGGGAGGAAAAGAAGAAAACTGGAGATAAATTCCGCCAGGAGGACTTACCGGACACTTGGGCGGGCCGTATAGAGAGTAGGCAAGCGGGATGATGGCACTGGTTTAAGCCCGCGAGCCGACCGATAGTTGACTCACACACGTGTCAGCGCTGACCGTCTGTAGACGACCAGGGTAGGAGCGTTTTATGCCGACGTTTCAGTATGAAGCGATGAATGCCGCGGGCCAGGAAGTGAAGTCGGAGGTGGACGCCAATTCAGCGGATGAGGCGATCACGAAGATTCGGTCGCAGGGGTACTTTCCCACGAAGGTGAAGGAGAAGGCGCTCAAGAAAAAGAAGGCGGATTCGGCGGCGGCTGCTCCGAAGAAGAAGGGCAAGTCGTTCGCGTTCGGGCGGGTGTCGACGAAGGTGATCACGCAGTTCACGCGGCAGCTCTCGACGCTGCAGGATGCGGGCCTGCCGATTTTGCGGTCGCTGAAGATTCTGTGGCAGCAGCAAAAGCCCGGGATGCTCAAGAATATTCTGGACGATGTGGCGGATGATGTGGAAGGGGGTTCGACGCTGTCGGAGTCGATGGCGAAGCATCCCAAGGCGTTCAACCGGCTGTACATCAACATGGTGCAGGCGGGGGAGACGGGCGGCGTGCTGGATGTGATTTTGCAGCGGCTCGCGGAGTTCATGGAGAAGGCGCAGCGGCTGAAGCGTCGGGTGATCGGGGCGATGATTTATCCGGCGGTGGTGGTGTCTTTTTCGGTGCTGATCGTGACGGGCATCATGATCGTGGTGGTGCCGAAGTTCCGGGACATTTTCAAGGACTTCAAGACGTCGTTGCCGCCGCTGACGCAGTTTCTGATGGACACATCGGACTGGATTGCCAAGGACTATGGGTGGGCGGTGATATTCGGCTCGCCGTTCCTGGTGTTTTTCGCGGTGAAGATCATCGGGAAGTCGAAGTTCGGGCGGAAGGTGATCGACTTCATCAAGATCAAGATGCCGATCTTCGGGCAGATTTTGTCCAAGACGGCGGTGGCGCGGTTCACGCGGACGCTGGGGACGCTGCTGGCGGCGGGCGTGCCGATTCTCGATGCGCTCAACATCACGCGCGACACGGTGGGGAACGTGATTTTCGAAAACGCGCTGCAGAAGGTGCACGATGCGATCCGCGAGGGCGAGTCGTTCGCGGGTCCGTTGCGGCAATCGCGGGTGTGCGACACGATCGTGACCAACATGATCGACGTGGGGGAGGAGACCGGCGATCTGGACAAAATGCTGATGAAGATCGCGGACAATTATGATGAAGAAGTGGATGTGTTGATCGGCTCGCTGGTGAGTCTGCTGGAGCCGGTGATGGTGGTGACGCTGGGCGGGATCGTGGGGACGATCGTCGTGGCGTTGTTCTTGCCGCTGGTGAAGCTGATTCAATCGGTGTCGGGCGGCGAAAGCAACGGCGAAGGCGATTCGTGACGGTCGGCATGCGGTTTGGCGCGAGGCGCGGCGGCGTGCGGGCGTTCACAGAGCGTGGGCTTTTGGCGGAGAGTGATCAGATGTTGAGTGCGACGGCAAATGTTCGCGGGCGGGAAAGGCGAAAGGATCGCCGCGCCGGCCGGGCGGGCTTCACGCTGATCGAGCTTCTGGTGGTGGTGGCGATCATCATCGCATTGGTGGCGCTGCTGATACCGGCGCTATCGGCGGCGAAGAGGCGGGCGCGATATGTGGACAACCAGAATCTGCTGACGAGCATCGAGCAGGCGGTGGAGCAGTATCAGCAGGTGTTCAATGCGTATCCGAGCGCGCCGGATGGGACTTCGACGGGCGCGTCTTCCAACAAGATGAGCGGGGCGCAGGCGCTGCTGCTGGCGCTGTCGTATGCATGGGTGGATAATTCCGGCACAAATGGCAATCCCCCCAACGACGTGAACACGGTCTTCGGGACGACGGCGAGTCCGCCGCTGGCCTCGTATGCATCGAGCACTTTGTCGATCACGGTTGATCCGGCGAAGCCCACGGGTCCGATCGATCATGGCAACACGACGCCGACGGGGGCGTTTCGGGCGTATGCGGCGTTTTTTACGGCGTCATCGCGGGAGCTGGCGCCGTCCTACACGTCAACGTCTGGGCCGCCGGCATGGCATGGGAGCGGGGTGACGTTGAGGGGCCCAGTTGTAAGCGCCAACAGTTTCAATTTTCCGGTGCTGATCGACCATTATGGCGACCCGCTTCCGATCCTTTACTTCCGCGGCACGCCGGGGATCACCGGAACGGTGACGGTGACGGCGGGGAACACGTCGCAAAGCAATCCGGCGCTGGTGGGCGAAGATACGACGGCGACGTTCAACCGGTGGGACAACGTGGAGTACCTGCAAACCCAGAGCATGGCGGTGGACAACATCGCGTCGACGAATGCATCGGACCACACGTTTGCGACGCCGGACCAGAGCTACTGGTCGCCGCTGTCGCCCGGATACCAGGGGAAACTGACGAGCAATCCGACGCCCAATGGAGGCGATCCGGTTCGCACGGATTTGAATTTTGCCAAGCTGCTCACGGGCGCGGGCTCGACCGCCGGCACCTACAGCGGGCCTTCGAATTTTGTGCTGATGTCCGCGGGGGAGGATCGGATTTACGGCACGGCGGATGACATCATCATCAAGCGGTGATAAGTCCCACGGCTTTTGGAAAACTTCATGCGAAGTGATTTTTATAAATGCTCGGCTGCCAGGCGCCATCAGGGGATGACGCTGATGGAATTGCTGGTAGTGGTGGCGATCATCGCGTTGCTGGTGGCCATCACGATCCCGGTCGTCGGGCATATGAAAACCCGGGCCAAGGCGGCGGCGCAGCGGCAGCAGCTTGCGGGATTGAGCCAGGCCCTGGCGACCTATTATGCGGATAACGGGAACGTGTATCCGCCGTCGGACATTTTGGATGCTTCCGGTAATCCAACTCAGGCCTATGGCGTGATCGGGGTGGGCCGCGGCGGGGCCATGCTCGCCCAGGGTCTGATGGGTTATCTGCCCTACGCACTGGATGGGGGCAACACCGCAAGCGACAATCTGGGCTTTCGGACCCATGGCAGCGGTACTAACGCAGTGGGCGCGCTTCACGGTCCCTACGGCTCCAGTGATTCCAAGTACTTCATTGACAACAATCCCGGCACCGATACCGACCGCTCCTTCGTGGACGTGTACGGCAATGAAATCCTCTATTTCCGCTCCACGCGCGCCGTTGCCGATCGCAGCGGGATGAAAGCCGTGACGCAGGTTTTTGGCACCGATGTGACTTCGGTCAATGGCAATAATTTTTATTTCTACACCAATGACAACGCCACGCTGCCGCCGGGAAGCACGGCCGCGGCCCGCACGTCGCCCGACGCGTCCCCGGCTTTCCTCGCGCTGCTGGGCGCTTCCTCCAACAACATCACGACCGGGTCGGCCAATATCCTGGGCGCCGACAGTTTCCTCCTGATTTCCCCCGGGCCCGATGGCATCCCGTTCACCAGCGATGACGTCGTCATCGACAACAAACAGTGAGTCCCCTGCATGCTCCGCCTGCGCTCTGACATGTTCCCCGGCATCGGCCAATCCGCTTCGCTACCCGCGGCGCGGCGCGGCTTCACGCTGATCGAGGTGATGGTGGTCATCGCCATCCTCGTGGTGCTGATGGCCCTGCTGGTGGCGGTGGGCAGCGGCGTGATTTCGAATTCCAAAGCGCGCCAGACGCATGCGACGCTGCATACGCTGGATGGGGTGATGAAGCAGTATCTGGATGACGGCAATCCTGAGCCGCAACCGCCGGACAGCACGACGTGGACGACGCTTTACGGGGCGCACCCGCCACAGGCCTATGCGCAAACTCAAACGAAGGACCCGACGACCGGCACCCTGGACACGGCGCCCGACAGCGACCCGATCAATTACGTGAAATTGTTCCGCGCGGATCCCAAGATCGCGTCGGAGCTTTCCACGCTGAAGATGTCCCAGGATATCTCCACGTCGCCCAACGGCCCGAACATGGTGATTCTCGACGCCTGGGGCACGCCGATCCGTTATGTGCCCTACAACGCGACGACCAAGAAGAACGGGTATTTCGAAAGCGCCGGGCCGGACGGGGTATTTTTGACGACGGTCGATCCGCCGGTGACCGGCCACACGCCGCCGCCGGACGATTTATACAGCACGGACCCGCTGTAAGTGTTTTGACTGGAGTTTTCGCACCCGCAAGGGGCTATCTGTCATGAACGGCCATTGCCCACAAGTTCCCGGTTCCCCGCTTCGCGGCCGTGCGTTCACGCTGATCGAGGTGCTGGTGGTGATCAGCATCATCGTGATTTTGCTGGCGGTGAGCATCCCGACGATCAAGGCGCTGACGAAGGGCAACGGCGAGAAGCAGGCGGTGAATCTGATCACAACGCTGCTGGCGAACGCGCGGGCGACGGCGATCTCGACACATAAGGCAAGTGGAGTGGTGTTTTACGAATATCCCGCTCCCGCGACCGGCAATGCGTCGGGCACGAATAGCTATGCGCAACTGATTACCCAATCAGGAATTGATGCCGCAAATAAGGTTCGGTATTTCGTGCGAGTTCCGGGTACTGGTCCTCAGCAGCTACCGCCAAACATCGAGGTTGCCACCTTGGACTATGGTTCGAATCTTTTTAAGAGGCAGGGGCAACTCTCCAGCGACGTTGGCGGAACTTGCAGGGTGATTTTGTTTGATAGCAACGGACAGATGGTGCAATACAATGCGCTGGCGACGGACCCCGCCCTGTCGGGTGATCAGGTGGCGCAGGCGTGGAATATTGCTGGGGCGTCTTCCTCTGCGGGCGGAACATCGTCGCCCGGTTTCTTGGTATACGATGCGCTCGCCTTTAAGACTTCCCACGACGCCAGCTCTTCCAATGACAACACTTGGTTGCAACAGAATGCGGACGTGTTGGTCGTGAACCCTTACACCGGAACCGTTATTCGATGAAGGTCTCGCCCATACAACTTCGAAGACGTGGCTTTTCGCTGATCGAAGTGCTGCTGGCGACGTTTATTCTCGCCATCGGACTAATCATGGTGGCTACGATCTTTCCTGTTGGCGCAGATTGGACCCGCCAGGCGACCGAG
Source organism: Phycisphaerae bacterium (assembly GCA_035548175.1). GTDB lineage: Bacteria > Planctomycetota > Phycisphaerae > WQYP01 > WQYP01 > CALCHA01. The sequence goes on from DASZTO010000079.1 coordinate 176,752, forward strand.
GATACGGTCTCCCGGACCATCGCTGAGAATGCATTTAACTTGATTCGATCCCGCGTCACGGGCGCTCAGATGACGAGTGTTTCTACGACGCTTCAAGGGTTGCCCGGACTAACGGCTATTTCTCTAGCGGAGCGTACGTATCAATTTGGCAATACCAATCCATATCCGGCTCCGAACCCGCCGTCATCGAATTACTATTGGACCGCTCTCACGCGGGTGAGTCCTGCTCAGATGAATACGATTTCCAAGACCTATGACGTATACATTCTGGTTTTCCGTAAAGGGGACGCCTCACAAACTTTTTATAATACGGGATACAGCCCACCGGCGGGCTTCACCGATATGGGCACAAGCGCTACGCCGGTGCGCGACTCGGACGAATCAAGATTCCCGACAACACCTCTGTATGCGAACTTTAAACATTACTATGAACCAACCCTTGTGATTGGGCAATACAACTCAGGCACTTATGACTCGACGCTGGATCCTCCTGTAAAGGGCGCATATCCACCGATCGGGTTCTATGGTATCGGCGCGACTTCCGGAACGGTTTTTCGCCAAATTACGGCAGTTGACGTGAACACTGCATCCAATACGAAAGCCACTGCTCGGCCAAATGTTTCCCCTGGCGAAAATATCATCTACGCGCCGCCTGCCGACGGCACGAGCGCGAGTCCTCTTGTATATGTGTATCAGACGACGCTTACTTTTTAGCCGCGAAATGGATTCATGAATTCATCGCAAACAAAAGATCGCAAAGGTTTCACACTCATCGAACTGATGGTAGCCGTGGGTATCCTAGTGATCCTCATCGGATCGGTGGGCTTGATTTTCCGTTCGGCGTCAAATTCTGTCGGCGTGTCGCAGTCGGTCATGGACCTGCTTTCCACTTCGTCGGCCATCCAGGAACAGATGGACTCCGACGTTGCTGGCTTGAATAGGAACGGATTTCTGGTCATCCGGTCGACGACATACAATTATCCAAGTGCAGCGTATCCAAGCCGGTGCGATCAGATTTCGTTTCTAGCGACGGGAAATTTTCCTCATCGCACAGGAACGACCGCTGGGATCACCGTCGCTCCCGGGCCGATGATTGACCCCGTGGTGTCCACAAATGCCTTGATTTGGTGGGGCCAGCTGGCGATCTGCCAACCGACGGGGCTAAGGTCTGCGGAAAATGATCCGGAGACCTACCTACCCAGCGACGAGACGTACCATGTGCCGTTGGACCAAGTGCCGACGGGGCAGAGCGAGGGTGACTTTATTCTGGGCCGGAACGCGATATTACTATTTCCTGTTACGTCCGACCCAACGAGCTCGCCGCTATCGGGGCGCACCGTTAACCAGGGGGGAACAACTGTTGGGAGTTATGTGAATTATCCGCCGTCGAGTCCCACGATGCCAGGGTTCGATTACGCAATTGGTAATGCTAATGCCAATAATCCGAATAATAGCGAAGGAGAATCTGCTGACATGACGCAGTCGCGGGTGGATGCTGCTTCGACATTTCCAGAACAGATTATGGCTTTTTTACGAGGGTCAGTAGTGGCTCGCACGCCCGCAACCGCTCGATTCGAGGCCGATCACTATTGCTACCGGTTGGCGGCCCTGCGGTCCCCATACGATACTGAAATGAACAGTTCCGGGGCGGTTAGCACGACTGGGACCCGGAACTTCGTGAATGGTTATTTTCGCACGCACTGCGTTGCGCTTCAGGGCGTATCGAGTTTTTCCATCGACTGGACAGACGGTTCGCTGTATTCGGCTAATACAGAAATCGACGTGCGTACGAACGCCCCAATTGGGGACAATTTGATAGGCACGACACGCTGGTACGGATATCACAATGCGCAATGCGGCAACAACGCCGATGGCATCGTCGACCCTGTAGGCATGGCGCTCCCCTATACCCTCCCGATGCCGACGATTACGGCAGGTTCCTCTCCCGACAAATATACGGCGATATTCAGCTTCGACAATAAGAGCCGCTGGCCGGTTGCGCTTCGTTTCCGGTATCACATTGCCGATCCTACAGGCCGGCTTGCCAGCGGGCGCGACGTGGTCCAGGTCATAAAGCTGCCTTCCTAAACCTCCCGAGGTGTGTCATGGAAAATGCTACTCCTTTTGCGTCGCGCCGGGCGCGCGGCAGTGTGATGATATTGGTAGTGGCAGTGCTGGGCCTCCTCGCGATACTCGGCACTGTATACGTCGTGGCGTCGCGCACCTCACGCGCCTCGGCGGTCGCGATGTCACAAGATGCCAACTTCACCTTTGCGCGACGGGCCATTCTCAGCCAGGTGCAAGGCGCTGTGGGGGAATCCATGACGGATTCCAACGAGAGGGTTGGGGGAATTGGCATGTTGAATGCGACTGATTTGCCCTCCTCCTACCTCTCCGCCCGCACCTATGATTACCCAGAGGTCGGCACTACGTTTGGCAAGACCAACATCGATATTTCCATGCGCGACGAACCGTGGCTCTGCAGGGATCTCCACCCTCAGGCAACGGTTTCGGCGTCTGATACAATGAACGACCGCTCCGTGCTGACCGCCGCTCCATTCGATCCGAGCACGGGTTCTTATGCGTCATTGCCCGCATACCCAACTCAGTACAATTCGGCTAACACTAGTTATGTATTTCCCTACAATAGTTCCACCAAAGCGCTCTCTACGGTCGTAGGGGATCAAACACCCCTCTCTTGGGACACAACTCTGGATGATCCGCCTACGACCATTCCCGATGCGTTGATCAACTTACTGCCGTTTTCCGATGGCAGTGGCATCCGTTATCGCTACGGCGTGCGAATCATCGACACCAACCGTATGGCCAACGTAAACACAGGCGCCACCGATGATAGCCTGGCCCTGGCTGATACGACAGGCACAAACATCACGTCCATGCGACTTGCTCCGTCTGCTACGGACATGCCCTATCTTTCTGACGATTATTTCTATTATGGAACCGGTACGACGGGTGATGGGGTCACGATCCCAACTACTGGCGGCACCGACATGAAAACGGTGCTGCAGCAATCGCAACCCACCTCGAGTCCTAATTCAGGCTTGGGCCGGGCGGGGACGTCCGGAATCTTCACGCCCATCCAATGGCAATCGCAGATCATGCAGATTGAAAATCCTGCCTCTTCGTTCGCTCTTTTCGATCTCGCTGACGAATTGGAACTGAGGTCTTATGGGGAGTTCGGAACCAGCTATCGCCTGCGATTAGCCTATTTGAACACGACGGGGAACACAGCGGCGGCTGCAAAATTTCGTCTTTGGCCGTACACGTTTGCGAATGGGATGAATTCGAGCGGCGCGTGGAGCCCAACGGGCGGCAGCCTCATCGGGCAACCTCGCCGGCGCAACTACACCACCTACTCCTTCGACCGTCGTTTTCGTCCCTACGTCGATCCCAAGACGCTTTCGGCTCCCAATACAATGGTGCCCGACTATACCCTCCTGCTGACCACGACGCCCACCAGCAACACCTTTGCCAATCAATCGCCGGACAGCACCGCGTATCCGCTGGATTCCAATCAGGACACTCCCATTTTCCCCTCGAACGGGACGGTGTCGGGGAATAACAATCGCCTCCAGCCGGTGAACGTGAATTATCCGGCGGCTTTTGATGCGTCGGTAACGGACCAGGGCACCAGCAACGCGATGTTTTACGTTGCCATGACGGCATCCAACCTGGCCACGCTGATGGAGTCGGCCTGCTCGCCGGCGCCGGTGGCGATTCAAACGCCCACGGCAAATCCGGCCCAGCCGAACGTCTTTTCCCACGATGAGACGGTGCAGTACGCCGCCAATTTTATCGCGGCCAAGACCAATGCGATGGTCCCCGATCCGACGTTCCATCTCACCTCGCCGAACACGTTCGACGCCTATTATCTGCCGGCAGGCCCCTCGTTCATCGACGCCAGCGGCATGTGCGTTCGGGCGGCGACATTTACGGGCATCGGCGCTTCGGAGCAGATCTTCACCCACGGCCGCGATTTCGGTCGATCGGCGGACGCCACCAAGCCGACCATCGACACCAGCGCTCTTTCCAACGCGCTGACCGGCGGCGCCAGCAGCGTCGTGTGTCTGGGTTACGCGGCGCAGCCTTACATCAATGAAGTCGCGGTGGACCTGGATCAGCAGGATGACCCGAATGCTCCCCCCGGTCCTCCCGTGGAAGAGTCGGTGGTGAAGGACTGGGCCATCGAACTTTACAATCCTTACAGCGTGGCGCTTTCGCTCAACGGGTATCACCTGAAATCCACGGCGGGCGGTGATCTCGATCTGACGGGCAACTACATTCCCCCCAGCGGCTATCTGGTCATCCTCGAAGCAAGTCCGCCGGGGAGCGGTTATTTTGCTGGCACCTCTTACTTGGCGGCGGCTGCGAACCTCTTCGACCCCACGAAGGGCGCCGCGAACTCCGGTCATTTCCGTCTGCTCACTACAACGCAAGTGCTGGTGCCCGCGTTAGGATCAACCCTTACCACTCCGGCCACGACCTTCAATCTCACGTTGTACCGTCCCTATTTCAGCCGGGGAAATAACACGCTGGGCAGTGGTAGCCTGGCGCCTGACCTGGCGCCTGTGGATCACTGGGACAACATCTCAGCCGCGAGCGGTCAACTTCTCGATCCGAACAACGTCACAAAGGGTGGCCCGGACGACAAGAACGAATTTTCTATCCAGCGTGGCAACGGCAACCCGTGGGGCGCCACGGTCACAGGCACCAACACTCGTGTTGCGGGCCAAACTCTCGGCCAGGTTAACACGCCATCCGGCAACGGCGTGCCGCTTTACGACCGCTATTCCGTCAACGTTGGCACGCTGAACGGCGCCTCCTTCGCCAACATCAACGAATTCAACCAGCTTATGCGTGTGTGCCACATCTTCAGCGCCGCGTCCGTCGCAACGCCGACGCTCATCGCCAATGGGCTGCTGGAAGACCGGCTGCCAACATTGTCCGCGACCACGACCCCCTACGACCGCATGGACCTGCCCATTGATTCGCAGTTGCATTTCAACTTCTTCGCACCGCCCGTGTTTTTCAACACGACCCCGACGTCCGATCCTTACAAGACCTCGGCCGATGTTCCCTCCGGCTATCCCAAGCCCGGCGATATTCGCGCGGTGCATCTGCTCGACCAGATTTCCTTCATCGATCGCCAGTCCGACGGCGTTTCGGCTCAAAGCCTCGGGCTGACCAACACGATCGACAAGCTGCGCATTCCCGGCCGCATCAACATCAACACCGCCTCGGGGGACGTGCTGCGGGCGGTTCCCGCGATTCAGCTCACCACCACGCCCAACCAAACCGTCGCCAACATGCTGGCTTATCGCGATCGCCTCGTGAATTCCGATCCGCGGGCCAAGTATCCGCTGAGCACCGGGACCGCAGCCTCGACCGATTACTCCGATCACCTGACGACGACGTCCAAATACCCCGGCGTGGGCTTCCGCTCGATGGCGGAGGCGCTCAACGTGCTGGCGGTTCCCAGCGCCACCGACCTGCAAACGCGTGATGCCGTCTGGGCCGCGGCGTACAACCTCTGCACCGTCCGTTCCGACACCTTCGTGGTGTACGGCTACATGGAAGCGGTGCGTGCCAATCCGGCCTTCACCGCGCACACCTTCGACAACGCCGCCGATTGGTACGGCGCCGTCACCGACGATCCCCACGACACCAACATCGCCAATATCCCGCTGCTCCGCGTCGCCCAGCGTCGCTGGGTTGCCATTATCGATCGTTCTTTCTGCAACTACGACCGTACCACCGGCAGCTTCACCCTGCCCAAGGTCGTCGCGATCAAGGACCTGCCGCAATAATTCGTTCGTCCTACCTGAGGGGAGTGGTCCGCAGGCAGGTGCCGGGGCCATTCACAATCGGCAGGTCCTTCCCTCAGAGTCCCACGCGTGGCCGCCCCTTTTTCCCGTCGCTTTGATGCGGACGGGTGAAGCAGGGGCGGCCCGCTTTTTTTGCCGGGGAACATTTTCTAAGTGAGCGCTGCGTGAACCGCACCCATGTCGCGGGGGCATTACGGGGCAGGATTTGGTGATTTCCATTGATCCGGCAGCCACGCACCGAGCTGGCTGAGCGGGGTGGCCGGGAGATTGACCAGAAGCTGCGTCAGATAGAG
>DASZTO010000080.1:0-41113 GCA_035548175.1 Phycisphaerae bacterium
AAGGCGGTGGCGGGGGTGCGGGTGGGGGTGATGACGTTGGGGGCCAGGCAGGCGCGGAGCGAGGTGGCGACGGGTAAGGATGGCGCGTGGGAATTTATGGCGGCGGATGGGGGGACGCGGGAGTTGACGTTTGATGGGACGGGGTATGGTCGGGCGTGGCGGGAGGTCGAGGGTGGGGCGGTGCAGGAGTTGTTTGGGAAGGAGATGCGGGTGGTGCTGGGGAAGGGGACGGTGGTGGCGGGGCGGGTGGTGGATGAGGATGGGAAGGCGGTGGCGGGGGCGAAGGTGACGACGCTGGTGGACGAGAAGGATGAGGATGGAAACTGGCGGTATGCGGGGCGGGGGGTGGGGACGCGGACGGGTGCGGACGGGCGGTATCGGGTGGAGGGTGTGCCTGTGGGATCGCGTGTGGGCGTGGAGGTGGAGGCGCCGGGATATGCGGCGTATGAGAGTCCGAAGGATGGGCTGAACGCTGAGACGATTGCGGCGGGGCGGGACGATGTGGATGTGACGATGGCGCGCGGGGGGACGTTGCGGGTAAGGCTGATGCGGGATGGGAAGGCGTTGAAGGAGGCGGGGTGGGAGGTGGCGGCGAGTTCGGTGGGGGAGCCGCGGAGGTATGGCGGGGGGGTGACGGATGGGGAGGGCGTGGCGTTATTGGGCGTGGCGGCGGGGCGGTATGAGGTGCGGGGGGAGTCGGCGGCGGGATGGGGTCGGACGTGGGAGCCGGGGGTGGCGGTGAAGGTTGGGGAGACGGTGGATGTGATGGTGCATGAGGACACGTGGGTGACGGTGCGCGGGGTGGTGCGGGATGCGGCGACGGGGGCGGGGGTTGCGGAGCGGCTGGACGTGGGGACGAAGGGGGGGCCGCCGGTGGAGGCGGAGGTGATGCCGGACGCGGAGGGGAAGTTTGAGGTGCATTTGCGGGAGGGGGAGTATGGGGCGGGGCTGGGGGGTACGAGTGCGTCGGTATATCCGCGGCAGGATGTGGATTTTGCGGCGAAGGCGGGGATGGGGGAGCTGGAGATTGCGTTGCATGCGGGGAGGGTGGTGCGGGGGCAGTTGGTGGATGAGAAGGGGAAGGGAGTGGCGGGGTATGTGGAGGTGATGGGGCTTGTATTTCGGACGGATGGGGAGGGGAAGTATGTGTTGCCGGAGGAGACGGTGGCGTATGCGTTGGGGCAGGGGCATCCGGTGTTGCTGGTGGATGGGAAGAAGCGGGAGGCGTTGGCGGTGGAGGATGAGGCGGCGTTGGATGGCGGGGGGGTGGAGCTGGTGGCGATGGGGTCGGTGACGGGGCGGCTGATGGATGAGGGGGGGAAAGGGGTGGCGGGTGCGACGATCAAGGTGGAGGTGGAGGGTGCTGGTGAGCGGACGCGTGAGCCAAAGTATGCGTTGTGGGATGTGGCGGTGGATGGGGAGGGGCGGTTTCGGGTTGCGCCGGTGCCGGTGGGGTATCACGTGGTGCTGGTGGCGAAAGGGAAGGGGCTGTGGGCGAGGAAGGATGTGGGGATGGTGGGGCCGGGGGAGGAGGTGACGGAGGGGGATGTGGTGATGACGGAGCAGGAGTGAAGAAAGGAGGGGGAAAGAAAAAACCCACGGCCGGGGGGGCTGTGGGTTTCGCGGGTGGTTTGGGGGCGTAAGTGTGCGTGCCGGGGATAGTTGCCGGCACGGGGGGTGGGTTGGCGGGGGGGTGTTAGAGGCCAGCGCGGAGTTGTCGTTCGGCTTCGAGCCAGTCGGCGTTTTGGTCACCGGGTGCGTAACCGCGTCCGGCGTAGATTTCGAAGGCGCGTTGGGCGATCATGTCGTGGGTGATGTCGCGGGCGGCGGGGGCGGGGGCTTTGGCGGTCTTAGCGGTGCCGGAACCCTTGGTTTCGGAGCGGGTTACGGCGGGCGCAGCGGGGGAGGGGGTGGGGGCCGGAGCAGCCGGGGCGGGGGTCTGGGCTGCGGGGGCGGCGGAAGCGGGCTTAGAAGGTTTACGCGGGGGCATAGCGAATACTCCAAAGGAAAAGGCGCTGGGACCGGCGAGAGAGGTTATCGGGCGTGAGGCCCGATGGCGGCAGGCGGTGATTTCGGCCTGCGGGACTCCGGGGGAGCCGGGGGTAAGCCGGTGGATCAGCAAGAAAACCGCCATTGGATTAACGCATTCGGGGAGGTCTGTCAAGGAAAACGTAGCCATTTGGCAGGCGACCCTTTATAGTGATGGCGGCAGGATGGGGCGGGGTTATCGGATGTTGGGCGGGGTTCTGGCGAGGCGGAGGCAGCCATGAGCGAATCGATGACGGGAGTGGGGAGATCGCCGACGGGAGCGGGTGGCGAGGCGGGCGGGGCGGCGCCGGGGTCGATGGTGCCGATCGCGCCTGGGGGCGTGGTGATCGTGGCGGGGGGGGGGCTATCGCTGGGTGCGGTGGTGGAGGTTCGGGAGCGATCGCCGCGGTTCTGGACGGAGCCGTATTTTGTGTGGATGGTAAGTGCGGCATTCCACCTGGCGTTGATCGTTGCGGCGGCGTTGATATTTGTGCGTGCGCGGCGGGCGATGCTGGAGGACGACCAGCAGCAGATCGTGATACCGAATTCGTTTACGGATCCGTCGCTTTCGCCGGGAGGACCGGACATGCGTCAGGCGGCGGGATCGAGCGAGGATCCGGGTCAGGTGGCGCAGGACCGGCTGCACGATTTATTGCGGAGCGAGGGATGGGCGCAGGCGGCGGGCACGGAGAATCCGTCGAGTTTTCTGCAGGGTGCGGATGCGGGGAAGGATCCGTTTATTATTGCGCGTGGCGGGGCGGGGTCGGTGGGCAACGCGGGGGCTGACAGCGAGGGTCAGGGGGGCAATTTGGCGCCGTGGGGCGCGTTGGCGGGGGGCAAGGGAGGGGGCGGCGCGCCGAACACGAGCTTTTACGGAACGGGGGGAGCGGCGAAGCGGATCGTGTATATATTGGATCATTCGGGGTCGATGATCAGCAATTTCGATTATTTGCAGCGAGAGGCGACGCGGTCGGTGCGGAACCTGGTGCCGATACAATTTTTCAGCGTGATCATGGTGTCGGAGACGGCGGAGACGGTAGGGGGGAACGAGCTGGAGCGAGCGACGCCGGCGGTGAAGGAGCAGTTTGCGAGCAAGATATTGGATTTTCGGGCGGAGGGACAGAACGACGATTTGCTGCCGCCGTTCCAGGATGCGTTTACGCGAGCTTTTGCGATGAAGCCGGAGCTGATTTATTTTTTGACGGACGGGCATTTTGATCCGGCGTTGCTGGATGTGATTGCGAAGCTGAACAAGGATCACAAGGTGCGGATCAACACGATAGCGTTTGTGGCGCACGATCCGAGTTATGAGCAGCAGTTGCAGGATCTGGCGAAGCGGAACGGTGGCGTGTACAAGTTTGTGGCGGCCAAGGACCTTGGGCAATAATCTGCTAACCGGTAAACAAGTGGCGCGAGGTGGCAAGCGAGTCAGGAGGCGCGGCTGATGGCATTTTCGAAGAAGTGTTCGGCGTGGGGGCTGGGTGCGGCGTTGATGCTGGCGGCAGCGGGGCCGGCGATGGGGGCGGACACGGGGGGCGACGCGGCGGGTGGGACGCCGTCGTTTGTGCCCCCGAACTGGATATTCGTGGGGTTTGATCTGTTCGTGCTGTCGCTGCTGGCGTTGGCGTCGATAGCGGGGATAGCGCTGGCGATCGACGCGATTCTGAACATCCGGGAGAAGAAGATCGCGCCGGCGCGGACGACGGCGCACCTGCGGAGTTTGATTGAAGGGCGGCAGTACCAGGACCTGCTGGACTTCACGGCGACGGACAAGACATTCGTGAGCCGGGCGCTTTATGCGGCGATCAAGCGGGCGCATTTGAAGTATGCGGTGATGCACGAGGCGCTGGAGGCGTCGATCGGGGAGCAGACGGCGAATTTATTTCGGCGGATCGAGCCGCTGAACGTGATCGGGAACATCGGTCCGCTGCTGGGGCTGCTGGGGACGGTGCTGGGGATGATCATGGCGTTTTATGAGTTGATGCGGCAGGGTGGGAATACGCCGACGGCGAGCAAACTGGCGGGGGGCATCGGGACGGCGTTGTGGCACACGTTTTTCGGGTTGCTGGTGGCGATCCCGTGCCTGGTGATTTACGGATTTTATCGCACGAAGGTGGACCGGATCACGAATCGGGCGGCGAATGAGGCGGAGGAGCTTCTGGAGAGCTTGCGTCCTTCACCGGGGGAAGGAGACGAGATTCTGCGGCGGCGGAAGCCTTCGCGGGAGAGCGCGGGGGCGGAGCGCGAGGCGGTGGCGGAGGCGCAGGGTGCGGAGGAGTGATGGTTTGTCGACGGTCGCCCTCCGCCGCCGGCGACGACGTAAATGGGCCACGAAAGGCACGAAAAGCACGAAAGATGATGACGGGACGAGTCCACAAATGCACACAAATTCACACGAATGGGCGTGGTGGGATTGGATGCAACGGGAAGGGCCGCCGATGGACGCCGATGATTGGATTGGAACGGGAAGATATTGTGAGGAAGGGGAGACGTTTCGAGATAAGCGTAAGGGGGGCAGAAATTATTTGTTGGGGTTAATGGGGCGAGGCTTTGCGGTGCGTGGAGGCATGTTGGTGGAGATTGACGGGAGTAGACGGTGAGGCGCAGGGGTTTGGAGCCGATGCACGACGAGCACGTGAACGTCACGCCGTTGATAGACGTGGTGATGTGCCTGATCATTTTTTTCATGATTTGCGGGAAGCTGGCGAAGGACGAGGCGAATGACGAGGTGAAGATACCGACGGCGTCGCTGGGTCAGGAGCTACCGGACCAGCGGGACCGGCTGATCATCAATGTGGTTCACGCGCCGGGGTCGGATCACGGGGGTGTGATCGATCCGTCGATGGAGCCGGAGATATATGTGCGAGGGGAGCAGGTGACGGCTGGGACGCTGGCGGATTATCTGGATCGAGAGAAGCGGGACTCGCCGGACATCAAGGTGATATTGCGGGCGGACAGGGGGCTGGCGTATGACTGGATAGCGCCGATTTTGATATCGTGCGCGCAGGCGAACATCAAGAGCGTGAATTTTTCGACGAAGCCCGAGTGAAAGGAGCGGCGCATGAGAGGGCAGGGTCCACTGCGGAAGATGTCGATCAACGTCGGTCCGAACATGACGCCGATGGTGGATATTGTGTTGTGCATTTTGATTTTTTTCATGCTGGGGGCGGGGCTGGCGGTGCCGGAGATGTTTTTGACGAGCAACACGGCGGTGGACAAGGCGGGGCTGGGGAAGGAGGTGACGAACGCGCAGATGCCGGCGGTTCGGATGAACATTGTGATGACGCGGCGGAACGACGTGACGTATGTGAAGGCGTTTGAGGCGGATCCGATCGCGATGGAGTCGCTGGACGATCCTGTGCAGTCGGGGAACGAGCTGATCAAGCAGACGCTGCTGCTGAAGAAGAAGCATTTGAGCGACGACGTGCAGGTGATCATTGTGCCGGAGAAGCTGGTGCCGTACCAGGATGTGATCACGGTCTACAATGACTGCGTGGGGGCGCGATACAAGCAGGTGGCGTTCGCCGCGGCGCAGGGTTAGAGCGGCAGGCAAGGAGCGGCGGAACGTTGGCGGTGGTGCGAAGCAAGTTGCGAGGCCTTGGGTGTGCGTTGGCGGCGGGGTTGGTTTTCGCGCTGGGGCCGGCGCGGGGGCGGGGGCAGGAAACAGGGGCTGCGCCTCCGCCACCGCCGGGGGAAGCGGCGGCGACGGAGGGCGCGACGGATTACGTGGTGGGGGGGCATTCGGACTCGCGATTTGCGACGGATCTTCTGCGGCTGGGGCAGGTGGACGTGATGGCGGCGGAGGCGGCGGCGGCGAAGGGGAAGCCGGCGGAGAATCTGTGGAAGTCGGAGCGGATACTGGCGGGGTGGGACGATTTATCGAAGACGCGAGCGGAGGCGGATCGGAACAGCGCGGGGTATACGGAGGCGGTGGGGGCGTACCTGGATTCGCAGGCGCAGGGGATTGATGGGATATGGGCGCTGGACCAGGCGAAGTTCGTGCTAAGCCGGCTGGCCGATCCGATGATCAACCGTTTGGAGTACTGGTCGAACACGGAGAAGGAGCGGCGGGCGCTGGCGCCGCTGGCGGCGTTGGCGCAGCGGCTGCTGGATCAGTCGAAGATCAGCCTGGCGGCGGGGATGCGGGACGCGGAGAAGGGTGCGTTCGACGAGGCGGGGTACATGCGTGCGTACAGCGGTGCGGCGGAGGCGGAGTATTACGGGGCGTGGGGGGATTACTATTCGGCGATGGCGATGGACCCGGGGGATGCGAAGCGCCAGGCGCTGCTGTCGCGGGCGATCACGACGCTGGGGAAATGGGCGGATGCGAAGGAAGACACGGGGGTGAACAACCAGTCGCTGCTGCTGCGAGGGAAGGCGGAGGCGGAGGCGGGGAATTACGAGGCGGCGTTGAAGGATTTGGGGAAGGCGGAGAACGCGAAGGCGCCGGCGTGGGTGCAGTACCAGGCGCGGTATCAGACGGTGGTGGTGCACATCCGGGAGAAGGATTATGCGGGGGCGCAGGGAGCGTTGACGAGCATGTCGGCGTCGCTGCCGGCGGATAATGCGGATGCGCGGAACGCGACGGATATCCTGGCGTATCGGCTGGCGTGGGCGGAGGCGGAGGCGAAGGAGGGGGTGGCGCGTGAGCAGGCGGAGCAGGGGGCGCTGGGGATTTTGGATGGCATTGTGCGGCGAGATCCGCGGTACCGGGGCCTGGTGTTCGAGGAGATTGCGGAGGAGATACCGGATCACAGGAGGCTGGAGGGGCTGCATCCGTTGCAGCAGCTGGCGATCGCGTATGCGGACAGTCTGGGGCAGAAGGGTGAGACGGCGGAGAGCAAGGAGCAGGTGAGCGCGGCGGCGGCGGCGGCGGAGGCGGTGTACGGGTCGTCGGCGGCGAATCCGTCGGAGAAGCTGGAGGCGGCGTTTTTAGCGGGGGTGTGCAACGCGTTGATCGGGAAGGTGGCGGAGGCGGCGAAGTATAACGTAGCGTTTGCGGAGGTGGCGCCGGCGTCCGATCCGCGGACGAAGCCGATCGTGGAGCTGGCGATCCAGCAGATCGGGGAGCTGCGGAAGGCGGCGGGGGAGAAGATTCCGGCGGAGCTGCAGTCGCTGTCGGAGCGGGCGCTGGCGGTATCGACGGGGAAGCTGGGGGAGGATCAATGGAAGTATGCGCAGGCGCGGACGCTGGAGGATGGGGGGCAGTTGGATGAGGCGGCGAACGAATTTGAGCAGATTCCGCCGACGGACAAGAATTATCTGGACGCGCAGTTTCACTTGATAGCGATAGCGACGCGGCGGCTGTCGGCGGTGAAGGAGGGGGCGGGGGATCAGGCGCGGGCGGCGGCGAAGGAGGTGTTTGGCGCGTGCGACCGGTTCATGAAGCTGCTGGCGAATCCGCCGGCGTCGGTGAGCGGTGAGGCGCTGGCGCAGGCGAAGAATTACGTGCCGGACATCTGGCTGATCGAAGCGGGGGCGGCGTTGAATCCGGCGGTGAAGGACAGCAAGAGGGCGTTGGATCGTCTGGACAAGCTTGCGGGGATGAAGGAGAAGCTGTCGGGGGCGCAGCAGGCGGCGGTGATGCGGTACCAGGTGCAGGCGTATCAGATGGCGGGGCAGGCGGACAAGGCGTTCGCGGCGGTGGAGGCGTATGCCAAGACGCATGGGCAGGATGCGCTGGAGGTGATCAAGGGGATGGCGGTGAGCAGTTTGGATGAGATCAAGAAGGTGGAAGAGACGGATCCGTCGGAGGCGCGGCGTCTGGCGGATTATGTGGCGAAGCTGATGGATCCGATCATCGCGGAGGCGCAGAAGGAAGGGAAAGGGGACACGGTTTTTGAGTACAAGGAGATACAGGCGGACATGCTGGTGCGGGCGGGGCATTTGAAGGAGGGGCGAGAGCTGGCGATTGCGCTGGAGAAGCAGAAGCCTGGGGATTTGCGGTCGTTCATGACGGAGGCGCGGGCGTGTTTTGCGATTGCGCAGGCGAGCGGGTCGCCGGAGGATTACGCGTATGCGCGGGATTTCTTCGAGCGGATTCAGCCGCAGATCACGCCGGGCGTGGATACGTACTGGGAATGCTGGCTGCGGATCATTCAGTGCGTGATTGCGATCAATGGGGATGCGGCGGCGCCGGAGATCAAGAAACATCTATCCGATCTGCACGAACTGTTCGGGGATAAGCTTGGGGGGGATGCGTATCACGAGGAGTTTGCGAAGCTGGTGGAGAGGTATGGGGGGTAGGGGGGGGAAAGACGGAGGACGGAAGGGGGGGCGGGGCGGCGAGAGGTTCCGCGAAAAGCAAAGCTTTCGAGAGGGGTTGGGGGGCGGGATGAGGGATTTGGGGCGTGGCGACGGGAGAGAAGGCGAAAGGCGGAAGCGTGGGGGTTATTGGGGGGGGGTGTCGGATTGTTCGCGGATTTGGTCGGCGGCGCGGCGTTTGGCGTCGAGGAGGCGGTTGGCGTATCCCTCTGAGACGCCGGGTTTGGGGGATTTTGCGGGGGTGGTAGCTTCGGCGATTGCGGTGGCGCCGCTGGGCTGGTGGTCTGTGGAGGCGGGCATGGCGGCGGCGCGAGCTTCGACCTTTTCGCGGAGGGTTTCGCGCTGGGTTTCGACATCGCGGCGGGCGGTCTTGACGGAGCGCCAGGCGCCGACGGTTGCGGCCTGGCTGGGGGTCTGGAGGACGGGGATACCGGCGGGCCGTCGCGGGCGGAGCCAGTCGATGAGATTGAGGCGTCGCCAGGCGACATCGGCGAGGAGGCCGGAGGCGATGAGGACGAGGAGGGTTTCCCAGAGGGGCCAGAAGGTGCGGACGGGGTCGGGCTTGGGGGCGAAGACGCCGTCGAGATTGGAGAGTTGTTTACCGCCGGTGGCATCAGCCATGGCGGTCATGAGCGCGGCATTGGGTTTGAGGTCACGATATTCGGGGGGATAGGAGAGGACGCCGCCGCCGACGCCGACGGGGTCGTTGGATTTGGCGTCGGCGACGCTGACGAGGTAGGTGCCGCGTTGGGAGGCGGTGAAGCGTCCCTGGTAGCGACCGGGACCGATCTGTTCGAGTGGGACGTTTTTGGTGGCGGCGGTCTGGTCGGGGGAGATGACGTCGGCTTTGAGCTGGAGGTTGTTGATGGGGCGGCCGTTGGAATCGTTGGCGTCGACGATGATGTGGCCGTCGGAGCCGTCGATGACGGTGCTGGTGGCGACGCCGTTGGAGACGGTTCCGCGGGAGACCCAGCGGACGACCTGGGCCCAGAATTTGGAGTAGCCGTTCCAGGCGGCCCAATCGCGGCCCCAGCGGTCGCCGGTGTCGGACATGTAGGCGACGCACTTACCGAGGCCGATGGACCAGTGTGCGAGGAGTGGGTCATCGGGTTCGAGGCCGTGCATGGCCATGGTGGCGCGTGGTTTGAGGGTGGTGCCGACGTAGCCGTAGACTTTTGGGACGCCGCCGCCGGCGGTTTCGAAACCTTCGAGGAGCGGGGAGGGATAGAGGGTGGGGGTGATGCCTTCCTTTTTTTCGACGAAGGCCTGGCGGGAGACGAGGAAGGCTTCTTTTGCGAAGAGACGCGGGAGGGCCATGGCGTCGCTGCTGGCGTCCCAGCGTCCGTGGCCGGCCTTGGCGACTTCCTGCTGGAAGGGCGAGTCGCTGTCGAGCTTGTCGCCGAGTCCGATGACGGAGGTGGTGACGCCGTGGCGGTTGAAGTTGTCGCGGGCCATCTGGACGCAGGCCTCCTGCTGCTCGGAATCCTGGGTGTCAGCGAACATGATGACGTGCTTGGCCATGGCGTCGACGCCGGGTGCGTTGATGAGGTCGTAGGCGTGGGCGAGAGCGGTTTCGCAGTAGATGCCGCCGCCGCCGGAGACGACGGTGCGGGTGTCGTCGATGAGTTTTGATTTATTGGAAGGGGTCATGGGGAGGAGTTTTGCGGGTCCGACCCATTGGACCTCGGTATCGACGGCGCCGATCATGGCGGAGTCGGAGGGATCGAGGAGCTTGAGGACTTCGACGGCCCCTTCATCGGCGAGGCGCATTTTTTCGATACCGCTGGCGTTGGCGGGCGCGCCCATGGAGCCGGATTTATCGAGGACGACGACGATGGCGAGGGAGGCGAGGTGCTTTTCGCGTTTGACGTCCATGTCGACGGGAGCGACGTCTTCGAGGGGGGTGCCCTTGTAGCCGCCGGGCCCGAAGGAATTGTCGCCGCCGACGAGGACGAGGCCGCCGCCCATTTCCTTGACCCATCGTTCGAGTTCGGTCATCTGGATGGTGGAGAGGTTGAAGCGGTTGACGTTGTCGAGGATGACGCAGTCATAGGGTCCGAAGTCCTTGACGGTGGAGGGGAGGGCTCCGACGCCGCCTTCCTGGACGGCGATGCCGGCCTGTCGGAGTGCGTCGTAGAGGTGATCGCCCCTGGGATTCTCCTCGACGAGGAGGACCTTACCGGGGGCATCGACCTGGGTGAAGGCGTAACCGGTGTTGTTGGCGGCGAAGGTGTCATCGTCGGGGCGTTGGGGCTGGACGGTGACCTGGAACTGGTGGAAGCCGCCATCGGAGAGGCCGTCCTGTGGGATGTCGATGACATTTGCGCCGGGCTTGAGCTGGACGGTGATGGGGTCGAGGAGAGAGCCATCGCGGGTGACGACGAGCTGGGCGGTCTGGGCGGTATCGGAGTTGACGAGTGCGCGGACGACGAACTGGGCGTCCTTGCGGACGTGGGGGGGTACGACGAGCTGATCGACCATGACCTCGTGACCTGGTGGCGCGGAGATGAGGAGGACGTCGACATCGACGAAGTTGGCGGCGGCGATGCGAGCTTCCTTGAGGGCGTCGCCGTTGTTTTGATTGCCATCGCTGAAGAGGACGATGCGTTTCTGGCGGTCTGGTGGGAAGGAGGCCATGGCGAGGCGGAGTGCGCGGGCGATGTCGGTGCGGCCGGGGTCGGCGACCTTGGAGGCGGGGGGCATGGGGCCTTTGGGGGAGGGTACGCTTTCGAGGATGGCGTCGCCGGCGAATTCGACGACGACAAACTGATCGTCGTCGGTCATTTTCTGGATTTCGTTCTGGATGCGTTCGCGGGCGACATCTCGGGCGGCGCCGGGGACGCTTTGGGATTGATCGAGTACGAAGACGACGCAGATGCCCTTGGTGAACCAGACGACGCGGGTACCGGCGAGCGCGAGGACGAGAGCGAGGATGAGGAGGGAGCGGAGCGCCAAAGCGACGGATCGGCGGATTGGGGATCCAGCGACGCGAGAGGTTTTCCACCAATAGAAGATGGGCGCCAGGAGCAGCAGGCCGAGGAGCCAGAGCGGCTGGGCGAAATCGAGCGGCCCGAGGCGCATCGCGAGCACGGCCATGGGGATCCCCTGCAAATGGTTCATACGGGGATCATTGTACACATCCTGGGGCGGGAAGGCAGGGGGAGTGAAAGAGGTGAAAAGGGCAAGTTCCATCGATTTTTCGGGGGATAGGGCCGATATAATGGGGAGGTCCGCCGAGGGAGTCCGCATGGTGGTGAACCCGCTGCAATCGCTGCACGAACAGGCCGAGGCCGCGTTTCTGCCTTACGGGCCGGAGGTGCAGATCGTGGAGAGCTATGGGGAGGTGGAGGCGGAGTACGCGGCGATCCGGAAGGCGGCGGCGTTGATGGATGCGCCGCACCGTGGGGTGGCGATACTGACGGGGAAGGACCGGCTGTCGTTTTTGCATAACAAGGTGACGAACGACACGAATCGTCTGACGCCGGGGCAGGGGTGCTATGCGTATCTTCTGAACCTGAAGGGGCGGATTGTCGCGGACATGAACATTCTGCAGGCGGAGGAAGCGGCGCTGATCGAGATGGACGCGCGTCTGATCAACGAGTTTGTGGGGGCAGCGGAGAAGTACATTTTCACGGAGGATGTGCGGGTGCTGAGCGGGGAGCAGCAGCTTGCGCGGCTGACGGTGCTGGGTCCGCGCGCGGCGCAGCTTCTGCGGCGTGCGATGGATGCGGGGGTGGAAACGCTGAACGAGCCATTCCGGCATGCGAAGCGGCTGATTGGCAAGACGACGGTGACGGTGTTTCGGAACGATCTTGCGGGGGAACCGCAGTATGAGTTGATCGTGCCGCGGGATCAGCTTGTGCCGCTGTGGCAGGTTTTGCATGAGGCGGGCCATACGGAAGAGAACGGCGGGGGCGGTGAGGAGATTCCGCACCTGCGTGCGATCGGGTGGTCGGCATTCAACACGGCGCGGATTGAGGCGGGGACGCCGTGGTATGGGATCGACATCACGGACAATTATCTGCCGATGGAGACAGCGCACTGGTATGGGCGTGCGGTGTGCGTGACGAAGGGGTGCTATCTGGGGCAGGAGATCGTGGCGCGGATGCATGCGCACAACACGGTGGCGCGGCTGCTGGTGGGACTGCGGGTGGAGGGATCGAAGCTGCCAGTGGCGGGGACGGAGATATTCGAGGGGGCGGCGGGCGCGGCGAGCGCGGGTCAGATAGGGATCATCACGAGCAGCACGATGTCGCCGATGCTGGGGAATGCGGCGGTTGCGATGGGGTACGTGAAAAAAGCGTTTGCGGTTGCGGGCAGGGAGGTGGCGGTGCTTGCGGAGGGCTCTCGGGAGCGGGCGATCGTGACGGCGTTGCCGTTCTGGCGGAAGTAGGGGTCGGTGGAGGGGCAGGTCGGCTGGGGGTGGAAAAGGGCTGGCAATGCGCCAAGGATAGACAAAGGCGTCATCGCGGAGACACACCTATGAGCAGTCGAGTTTTGAGCGTGGGGCAGTGCGGTTATGACGATTCGCGGATCGGGCAGGTCGTCAAATCGACGCTGGGGGCATTTGTTGAGCGTGCGCATTCGGGGGAGGAAGCGAAGCGGTTGCTGTCGGAGAAGTCGTATGCGCTGGTGCTGGTGAACCGGCAGTTCGATGCGGGGGGGTCGGGGCTGGAGTTGATTTCGGAGTTGAAGGGGGCCGGGGTATCGACGCCGGTGATGCTGGTGTCGGACTATGCGGATGCGCAGGCGGCGGCGATCGCGGCGGGGGCTGTGCGGGGGTTTGGGAAATCGGCGTTGGCGTCGGAGCGGACTCGGCAGGCGCTGTTGGAGGCGGTTGCGGAGGCGGGGGAGGCTCGAACGTCATCCTGAGGTCGCATGGCTGGATTACTTTCGGCGGCTGCGGGTTCCTTTGGCCTCCGCGACGATATTCTTCATGGATGTGCGATGGACCGGCGCGCGACGCTCAGACGGCGTCAGCCGCCTTAAAGGCGTACGCTTCGAGTTGTCGCGCCCGCCTGAAGATGGGAGGGGGTAAATCCGGTATATCGTATTCTCGGGGCGCCGTTAGATGTTTCGCAGCTTGTTCAGGCCGTTGAAGGCGGCGACTTTGTAGGTTTCGGCGAGGGTGGGGTAGTTGAAGACGTTGTTGATGAAGAATTCGACGGTTCCGTTGAAGGCGAGGACGGCCTGGCCGATGTGGATGAGTTCGGTGGCGCCGGTGCCGATGGCGTGGACGCCGAGGACGGCGTGGGTGTCCTGGTGGATGAGCATTTTGAGCATACCGGAGGAATCGCCGAGGAGTTGTCCGCGGGCGACTTCCTTGTAATGGGCGATGCCGGCTTCGTAGGGGATGCCGGCGTCGGTGAGCTGTTTTTCGGTTTTGCCGACCATGGAGATTTCGGGGATGGCGTAGATGCCGTAGGGGAAGAGATCGGGGAAGCTCTGTGTTTCGACGCCGAAGGCATGGCAGACGGCGAGTCGGCCCTGCTCCATGGCGGTGGAGGCGAGTGCGGGGAAGCCGATGACATCGCCGGCGGCGTAAATGTGGGGGACGGCGGTCTGGTAATGCTCGTTGACCTTGAGGCGTTCGCGGTCATCGGGGATAAGGCCGACGTTTTCGAGCGCGAGCGCGCGGGTGGTGCCCTGGCGACCGACGGAGTAAAGGAGGCAGGCGGCATGGAGGAGCTTGCCGGATTCGAGGCGGGCTTCGACGAGGGTGTGAGTGGGGTCGGTGGGGGAGGGAATCTCCTGGATTTTGGCGACTTTTTCACCGAGGCGGAGGGTGATACCTGCCTGTCGCATCTGGTATTGGAGAGCCTCGACGATTTCGCGGTCGAGGAAGTCGAGGAGGTCGGGGCGGCCTTCGACGAGGATGACGCGGACGCCGAGGGCGCCGAGCATGCAGGCATATTCGACGCCGATGACGCCGCCGCCGACGATGATGATGGACTTGGGGAGGCTCTTGAGTTTGAGGAGGCCGTCGGAGGTGAAGATGGTGGTGTCGTTGAAGGGGACGGAGAGTGGGGTGGCGGGGCGAGTGCCGGTGCAGATGACGAACTTGTCGGCGGTGATCATTTCGGAGGATTCGGACATTTGAATCTGGAGGAGATTGGGACCTTCGAAATGTGCTGCGCCCCAGATGAGGTCGACGTTGTTGCGATCGAGCTGTTCGCGGATGACGGAGAGTTCGTTGTGAATGACCTGCTGGGAGACGTAGATGAGGTCTTCGATGGTGATGTCGCGTTTGAAGCGGAAATTTTCGCCATAGAGGGCGCGTTTGTTGGTGCCGGTGAGATGGAGGACGGCTTCGCGGAGGGCCTTGGAGGGAATGGTGCCGGTATTGATGCCGGCCCCGCCGACGACGGGGTTTTTTTCGATGATGCAGACCCGCTTGCCGAGCTTGGCCGCCTGGATGGCGGCCTTTTGGCCGGCCGGCCCGGACCCGATCACCGCCAGTTCGTAATGCTTCATGGATGCAACCACGGTCTTGTTCCTCTCTTGAGACTTTGCTACTTATCGGCTCGACCGGCCGGAATTGCAATGAATTCTGGGGAGGGCGCCCGGCGGCTTGTGATTCCGCGCAGGGTTTCTGTACACTTCGCACTTCGCCTGCAATGGCGGCACGGCGGTATCGGCGGTGTCCTGTCCTTTCCGAGTCGGAGACGCGGATGGCCCTGGAATTATGCGTGCTGGGAAGCGGATCTTCCGGCAACTGCACGGTCGTTCGCGGCCCGTGGGGATCTTTCCTCATCGATGCGGGCTTTGGGCCCCGGACGACGGCCCAGCGGCTTTCGGGGACGGGGGTGGAGCTGGCGCACGTGCAGGCGATTCTGCTTACGCACCTGGATACGGACCACTTCAACCCGAACTGGTTTCAGACTTTGCTCAAACAGGGGATTCACCTGTTTGCGGCGGCGAACAATGCGCGCCACCTGGCGCGGTCGCGGGAAGCGCTGTACGCCCAGGAGCAGCTGCGCGCGAAGCATCTTCTCCGGCACAGGCTTGAAGAACTGATCCACGCGTTTCCCGAAGAGGGGGCGTTCGAAGTCATTCCCGGAATCCAGGTGGACGCGATCCATCTGGCGCACGATGCGGCGGGGTCGCACGGATTTTTGCTTTGCTGCGATGCGTACCGGGTGGGTTTTGCGACCGACCTCGGGCATGTGCCGGAGGAACTGATCGCCCGATTCTGCGGCGTGGACGTACTGGCGCTGGAAGCGAATTATGATCCGGAGATGCAGCGGAGTTCGGATCGGCCGTGGTTTCTGAAACAGCGGATCATGGGGGGTAGGGGGCATTTGTCGAATGAGCAGGCGTTGGCGGCGATTCAGAGCGTGCTGGACCAGACGGCGGCGAGGTGCGGGCCGGACCGTTTGCCGCGGCACATCGTGCTGCTGCATCGGAGCCGGCAGTGCAATTGCCCGGGGTTGCTGCGCAAGCTGTTCATGGGGGACCCACGGATTGCGCAGGTGCTGACGCTGACGGATCAGCATGAGCGCACCGGGTGGCTGAATGCGCGGCGGCCGCGGGCGCAGGTGTTCGAGCAACTTGCGTTGGCTTGGAATTAGGCGCCTCCCTCGCCCCCTCCCCCCCCCTTTCCGCGCGGGACGTAAATTGCCACGAAAGGCACGAAAAACAGGAAAGGGGGAGGAGGGAATGGTCCATGCAGGCGCAGGAATGTGGGCGCATGGAGGTGGGCGAATGCCGTTGGAGGCGGCATTCGCGCGTCGGTGGGTCGGGGGGGACGACTCGTGATGGATCGCCGGTTTTACATCGCGGTGGGCTGATGGATGCGCTTCATTTTGAAGAAGAGCAGCAGCGACGCCACGAGGAGGATGAAGGCGGCGATCCAGAAATAGATGATGAAGGTCACTGCGCCGGCGGCGACGCAGAGGAAGCCCAGGAAGAGGGTGATCAGGGCGGCAGCGCGCGGGACGCTGGCCTCGGAGAAGGCGCGGTTCAGCGGGATGGGTTTTCCTTCGGGGATGCCTTCCGCTCCGCTGCCGCGCGGGTTGCCTTCTTCGCGTCGTACATCGTCAATGGTTTCCATGGTGGCTTTCCTTTCTCAAAAAACGTCACACCGCTGACGGATAGGTCTCGGGGGCTTCCCGATTCACCCGGGCTTCGGGCGGATCGAGGGCGTCGAGGGCCCGCGTGCGATCGACGTGGATCACGGCGTCAAACTGGTTGGCGATATCCGCATAAAAATAGTGGCTCTGGCGCTCGGTCTCGGGGAGATAGATCACACCGATGGCGCGCTCGAGCATTTCCCCGGCCTCCAGAAGGGCTGCCCGCGGCGCGTCGCCATCGCGCAGGTGCAGGACAAAATCCCCGCCGATTTTGTGGCTCACTTCGTGGAACAGCCGCTCGTAGGAGCCTTCCATTCCGGGTCGCACGCGCTTCACCTCGGAGGGCATGTCCCAGTCGGAGGCGGCGAGCACGGTTCCGTCGTTGGTGGTGAATCCCAGGTGGAAGGTCTCGCGGGGATAGCGTTGGCGCACGAGTTGTCCGAGGTTGAGCTCTCCGCGGCGGCCCATCTGGGTGGCGCGGGCGTCGCCGAGGTGGGAGTTGTGCGCCCAAAGGACGAGTTTTGCCTGGCCGTCGCGATCCAGGAGGTGTTGCAGGAGGGCATCGACGGTATCGACCATGTGGGTGTCGCGCAGGTTCCAGGAGCTGTGCCGGCCGCGGTACATGCTGCGGTAGTATTCTTCGGCGTTCTTGACGAGGCGGGCGTTTTGCTCGGCGAAGAAGTATTCGTCGGCGGGGATGGATCCATCGCGGCGTGCGTAATCGCCGGCCTGGCGCTGTAATTCGAGGAGCTGGCTGATGACCTCGCCCTCGCAGGGGTCGGCGAGGCCGATTCCGGTCGCGTAGCCATAGTGCTGGGGATCGGCTTGGAATTGCTCGAAGCAGGCGTAGCGGGCGCGGGCTCGCTTGGCCGCGCCGGGATCGACCTTGTCGAGGTAATGGATCACGGCATTGATGGAGCGATAGAGGCTGTACAAATCCATGCCGTAGAAGCCGGCGCGGACTTCGTTGGGCGCCAGGCGTTCGTTGTGGCGGCGGAGCCAGTCGATGAATTCGCGGACGGGGACATTGCGCCACATCCAAGCGGGGAATCGCTCGAAGCCGCGGAGGGCGTCGTTTGCGGAGGCGTCGTGGGGTGCGCCGATTTTTCCGAGGGCCTGGACGAAGCGATTGACGCGGTAGGCGTCGGGCCAGTCGGCTTCAACGGCGACGGCGGTGAAGCCGTGGTCGGTGATAAGGCGGCGGGTCAAGTCCGCGCGGATGCGATAGAACTCATGGGTGCCGTGGGAAGCTTCGCCGATGCAGACGATGCGTGCCTGTTGCATGCGGTGGAGCAGCTCTTCCCAACAATCGCCGCGGTCGTGCCACCGGTTGGCAGTGGCGGCGAGACGGGCGGGAAGGTGTGAATGATCGCGTGCCATGACACCGGTCTACAGTGCAAGGCGGATGCCGCAGGCGCGTTGGCGGTTCTGGGATGGGGCAAAAAGATGAGCGTCGCTGGCTGGCGGCGCTCATCTGGTGGATTTGCCGGAAGGGCGGAGTGGCTCAGCCGCGGAAGTAGACCGCCTTCTTGACGGCGTCGGCGAGGCGCTGGACGCTGGGGACGACCTGTTGGAGGAGGGGTTTGGAGTAAGGCATCGGCACATCGAGGGCGGCGACGCGGACGACGTGGTTATCGAGATCGTCAAAGCAGTGCTCGTGGACCAGGGCTGCGATTTCGGCGCCGATGCCGCAGGTCGGATAGCCGGTTTCGACCGTGACGCAGTAGCCGGTTTTTTTGACGCTTCGGACGATGGCGGGCAAGTCGAGGGGTCGGAGGGTGCGTGGATCGATCACTTCGCAGCGGATGCCGTGCTCTTTTTCGAGGTGTTCAGCGGCGGCGAGGGCGGTGAGGCAGCCCTGTCCCCAGGCGACGATGGTGCAGTCGAGGCCCTCGCGTTTGACATCGGCGACGCCGAAGGGCAGGAGGAAATCGCCATCGGGGACCTCTCCTTTGTTGCCGTACATGGATTCATTTTCGAGGAAGATGACGGGGTCGTTGTCGCGGATGGCGGTCTTCAAGAGGCCCTTGGCTTCGGCGGGGGTGGTGGGCACGACGACTTTGAGACCCGGGACGTGGGTGTAGAGGGCCTCGACGGACCAGGAGTGGGTGGCGGCGAGTTGCTGACCGGGTCCGGAGATACCGCGGAAGACGACGGGCACCTGGAATTGGCCGCCGGACATGTAGGCCATTTTTGGGGCGTTGTTGACGACCTGGTCAAAGGCGACGAGTGAGAAGGAGAAGGTCATGAATTCGACGATGGGGCGCATGCCGACCATGGCGGCCCCGATGCCGAGTCCGGAGAAGCCGGCTTCGGAGATGGGCGCATCGACGACGCGCATGGGGCCGAATTCCCTGAGCATTCCTTCGGAGACTTTGTAAGCGCCGTTGTATTCGGCGACCTCTTCGCCGATTAGAAAAACATCCGGATCCCGGCGCATTTCCTCGGCCATGGCTTCACGGAGAGCTTCACGGAATTGCAGAACCGCCATTAGAGACTCCACCCAGGAACGAATTGTTAATTACAAATTACCAGCGACAGGCAAATCCCGAACTGTTCACCGCTTCAGATAGGGTGCAAAGGGCTCCGCGTAGACGTCCTTCCAGATGTCTTCGCTGGTGGGGAAGGGCGCGGCATCGGCCTCGGCGGAGGCTTTTTCGACGAGGTTGTGAATTTCCTCATTGAGCGCCGTCACTTTGGCGTCGTCGATCAACTTCTTTTCCTTGAGCAGCTTTTCGAGGCGGCCGATGGGGTCGTGCTCCTGGTATTTGGCGACTTCTTCCTTGGTGCGGTACTTCTGGGGATCGCTCATGGAGTGGCCGCGATAGCGGTAGGTTTTGACTTCCAGGAAGAGCGATCCGTGGCCGTTGCGGCAATACTCGAGGGCGTCTTTCATCATTTGATACATGGCGATGCAATCCATGCCATCGACTTCTTTGCCGGGGATGCCGTAGGCATCGCCGGTGCGGAGTTTGAGGTCGGTGACGGCGGAGGCGCGGTGGACGTGGGTTCCCATTCCGTAGCCGTTGTTTTCGACCATGAAAATGCAGGGCAATTTGTGGAGGCCCGCGAGGTTGAGCGCTTCATGAAAGCTGCCCTGGTTGATGGCGCCATCGCCGAAGTAGCAGAGTGTGACGCGGTCTTGCTTGCGATACTTGGCGGCCCAGCCGAGGCCGACGGCGAGGGGGATATGTCCGGCGACGATGGCATGGCCGCCGAAGAAATTTTTGTCTTTGTCGAAGAAGTGCATGGAGCCGCCCTTGCCGCGGGAGCATCCGGCGGCCTTGCCGTAAAGCTCGGCGAACAGCGGCATAATGTCCATTCCGCGGGCGATGGCGTGTCCGTGGTCGCGGTAGGCGGTGATGACGTAATCGGTGGGTTTGGTGGCGGCGACGGAGCCGACGGCGACGGCTTCCTGTCCGACGTAGAGGTGGCAGAAGCCGCCGACTTTCTGTTGCTGGTAGGACTGGGCGCACTTCACTTCGAACTGGCGGATGAGGCTCATCTGCCGATACCAGTCCATCAACTGGGCGGAGGTGGGTTCAACCTTGGGAGTGGACGGGGGCGTCGAAATGGTGGTCACGAGGTGCATCCTTTCGCGCAACAGCGAGGGGTCGTGGAGGTTGGGTCGGCACGGAATGCCAAGCAAACAATTCTAGTAAATATCCGGCCCCTCGCCAACCGGTTCTCGCGTCCGGATGGGGCGGGGGGGGGGTGGGGGTCATCCGGGGGGAGCGGGAATTCGCGAGCAGGAGATCGGCGTGGGTGGAGGGTGATGGGAGGAGGCGGTGGGGGGGCTGCGTCCGGCCGGCGATTATCTCACCCGCAAAAACAAAAAAGTAGGCGAAGGCCTGGGATGGAGCTTCGCCTACCGGAGGGGAGAAAATAGCGAATTCAAGAGACGGACGCGCCGAAGGGAGTTGTCTTTCAGGTCCGCCTCATTTACCTTATCGGTACCTGGGTTTGTTTTCAAGAAAAAAATTCGCATTCGGTGTGGTGACGACTAATCTTTTTTCTGGCCGTGGGGCACGGTGGAGCGCCGGTCCCTGTCCGAGGGGCCTATTTGTGATCGTAACCATTGATGGTCCAGCAGGTTCCGGAAAATCCGCAGCCGCTCTTCAACTGGCCCGGAAGCTGGCGATGCCGCATCTGGACACGGGTGCGATGTACCGGGCGGTGGCGCTGGACGCGCTCGAGCAGGGCATTCTGAACGACCCGGACCGCATTGCCCAGCGCTGCCGGTTGCTCTCTCTGAGCTTCGATTTTTCGCATTCGCCCGCGCCGATCCTGCTCAATGGCCGGGATGTATCGGAACAGATTCGGGCTCCGCGTGTCACGGAGGTGACGTGGGTGGCGGCGGACAACCCGTGGGTGCGGGAGGAGCTGGTGCGTTTGCAGCGGCAGATTGGCAAGGAGCAGGGCTCGCTGGTGACGGAGGGCCGGGACCAGGGCACGATCGTTTTCCCGCATGCGGACTTCAAGTTTTATCTCAACGCGCATCCGGAGGAGCGCGCCCGGCGGCGCATCGGGCAGCTTGCGGCGAAGGGCATTTCGGCGGAGCAATCGGACGTGCTCGAGCAGATTCTGCAGCGCGACATGCGCGACCAGGCGCGTGCGGTCGGTCCGCTGGCCCGGCCGAAGGACGCTCTGGACATCGACACCACCGATCTGACGCTGGAGGAAACGGTGGACGCGATGATCCAGGTCATCCACCAGAAATCACCTGCCGCTGCGCACTGAAAGTGGCACGCCAACGACGTGAAGATTTAACGATTTGACGATTCGCATGACCGCGCCCACCAACCCTTCCCTCCCCAGCAAACCCGTGACGGCGCCCTCCCCCCCCCCCTCGCCCGACGCGCCTGCCTACGTCTTCCGCGGGGAAGGGCATGGCCCGCTCCAGCGGCTCGCGTGGAATACCGGGCGGCTGATCTCCCGCATTCTTTCGATCCTGCTCTTCCGCCTGCACGTCTCGGGCCAGTCGAACATCCCCAAGACCGGTGGGGTGCTCATGGTGAGCAATCACCAGTCGTTCCTGGATCCGTGGCTCATCGGCATCGCGCCGTCGCGGCAGGTCCACTACATGGCGCGCGACACGCTGTTCAAGGGGGGGTTCCTGCACTGGCTCATGGAATTGCTCAATGCGTTTCCGGTGAAACGCGGCGCCGCCGATCTCACGGCGATTCGCACGGCGGTCGAACGGCTGGACAAGGGATTCCTGCTGAATATTTTCCCCGAGGGGACGCGTTCGGAGGATGGGTCCATCGGGCACATCGCGCCGGGAGTCTCGCTGATCCTGAACCGGTGCAAATCGGACATCACGATCGTCCCGGTGTGCATCGACGGGGCTTTTGAAGCGTGGCCACGCACGTCGCGGTTTCCGCACCCGCATGCGATTCGGATTCGTCATGGGGCGCCGATCGCGGCCGCAGAATGGCGGCAGCTTTCGCCGGACGCGCTGGCGGTGCGTCTGCGCAGCGACCTTGTAAGACTGCAAGCGGCGATGAATTCGGCCCATGCGGCTCGTTCGCAGCAGAGGCTTGCCGAGGCCCTGGCGGCGCCTGCCGGAGGGGGATCCGCGCGGCGCCGCCGTTGAGGGTCGGGGCAGTTCCGCTCATGGATTCTTCTACCTGTCTGCCGATGCGCGGTATAACGGGCGTTGATCGCCAAGAGGAGTTAGTCGCATGGCCACGAAGTTCATTCGGTATGGCAAGGACGTAGACCCCGCGCACTGGGATGACGGCTTCAAGAAGAAAATCGTCGACGCGGGCGACCAGCATCTGTTTTCGATGGCGATCGTGAAGAAATGCTGGGCGCTGGGGATGAAGGAACTCTGCGAGGCGGGCACGACGATGGAGCTGACGATCGACGTGAAGGAATTCACGTGGGTTCTGTCACCCAAGACGCCGGCGGCGAAGGAGCTGGCGAAGAAGACCAAGGCGGACATCATCAACCGCAAGGGCCGGTCGTCGGGGAAGGCGGAAGTGGTGGCTCCGGATCCGTCGGATTCGAAGGCCGCGAAGGTAGAGAAGACGCTGAAGTACCTGGATGCCGGGGGCAACATCAAGGATTTCGTGACGTTCATTATCGCCGTTCCGGCGGTGGGGATGAATCCGCTGGGCCTGCTGGCGGCGGGGTGGAAGACGCTGGACACGGCGGTGGGCATGGGCATCGGGCTGGCGAACCACCGGAATGCGTGGGGGGCGGAGATTTCGAAGTCCGCATTGACGCGGCTGGCGGACTACGCGACCGAGAAACTTCAGGAGCGCCGGATGGAGGCGCTCAAGGCGGCGGCGAATGACGATCTGAAAGCGCGTGCGTTGTACGTGGCGGCGCTGCAGAAGGAGGTGCTCAAGCTGAAGACCGCGCGCGCTGAATGGGTGCAGCGTGAGACGGAACTGACCAACGAGACCCAGCAGCTTTCCGCGGCCGCGTTCAAATGGCACAAGCATCTTGAAACGACCACCAGCGATCTGATCAAGTGTTTCAAGTCGGGCCTCACTCCGGACCAGTTCAACAAGATCGTCACGGGGATGGAGAAGATCATCGCCAGCCACAAGGAGCTCTCCGGCTTTCACCAGAAATATGTGATGGACACGGCGAGCGATCTGTGGAAGCGGGGCGCTCCGCTGATCAACCAGTCCGCGGTCACCATCAACGCGCTGGAAAAGGAAATCGAAGCGGCGAAGACCACCGATTGGTTCGCCAAGCAGCTGCAGAATTCCGGGGAGGGTAAAAAATCGGCGACATCCGGCTCCGAGGGCACCATGGATCCCGCCCAGGCGAAGGAATTCGCCGACCTCATGCTGGCGCTCTCCGACGACATCAATCTGTGGGATGTCGGAGGCACGATTCAGCTCGCGCTCAACACGGTCGCGGGGCTTTACAACTTCAAGGAAACGATCAACGCGTTCCGGACGCCGACGAACAAATGGCGGAGCGAACGCAAGTCGGTGTGGCAAACGCTGGAGACGGGCTGGAACAACTGGACTCTCTCGAAGATGCCCACGACGCCGAAGGAAAAGGAAAAGTGGAAGCAGGCCGCGGCGATCGAGCTGGAAAAGATGGAATCCGCGGCCAACGAGCTGCGGCAGAAGCAATCGGCGATGGAGGATGTGGTTCTCAAGCACAACGAGAATCTGCAGAAGGCGTATGGGAAAGCGGTCGCGGACATGAATGCGGCTAAAAAGGCGTATGAGGAGGGCATCCAGAAGACGAAGCGCACGCTGGACAAGGCGCAGGGCACGCTGAAGAATCCGCGGTTCAGCGACAAGCAGCGGCGCAAGGAACTTCAGTCGATCGTGGGGCAGATTCAGAACAAGCGCAACGAGCTCAAGAAGCGGCTCGATGAGAGGGTTGCGGAGCTGGGCAAGGTTGAAGAACTTGCGGCGCAGGAAAACAAATACTGCATGGACATTCTC
This sequence comes from Phycisphaerae bacterium, assembly GCA_035548175.1. Classification (GTDB taxonomy): domain Bacteria; phylum Planctomycetota; class Phycisphaerae; order WQYP01; family WQYP01; genus CALCHA01. Next base: position 23,786 of record DASZTO010000080.1, read on the forward strand.
AACGAAGGGCACGCGCAGGACATCAACAAGCGGGCCGCGGAGATAGAGAAGCTGCAGAAGCAATTGGCCACGGTGTAACCGCCTGCAACGCCGTGTCCTTTCGCGTTTCCAGTAAAATAAAATTTACCATAATCGTCCTCAGGCGGATTTTGGTAAACTATGATTTACCGAATTCCGAAGAATGGAGTCGGAGGACGCGTTGAGGCGGCCATGGCGGAACTTCTCTGGGGACAGGTTTACTTTCACGACACCTACGCGGGCCTCCTCCGGCAGGAGCCCGGCGAGCGCTGCAGCTTCACTTACGACTCCACCTACGTGGGCAGGAATCATTCCCCCATCGCGTGGACGCTGCCGCTGCAGAAAGCTGCGTTCATTTCCCAGCACGGTCTGCATCCCTTCTTCGACAACCTGGTCGCCGAGGGCTGGCTCGAAGAAGCCCAGAGCCGTTTGCTGGGCAAGCGCAGCGCGTCCCGCTTTGAACTGCTGCTGGCCTTTGGTCAGGATTGCGCAGGCGCGGTGTCCATTCAGGACCCAGCCCCCGCCGATCTCACACCGGCACGCATCGACCGCAACGATCCCCGCCAGCTCGCGCTGCTTCACGGCCGCGCCTCTCTTTCCGGCATCCAACCCAAGCTGGCCCTGGTACGCACCGGCAAAGAATTCCGTCCCGCCACCAGCCGGGAAGTCAGCACCCACATCGCCAAGTTCGCCTCGCGCCGCCATGACGATCTGCTGTTCAACGAATTGCTCACGATGCGTGCTTTCAATGCCCTGCTGCCCGACGACCCCCTGGTTGATCTTCAGATCGGCTCGATCGAAGGATTCTCCGATCCGGCGCTCATCATCACCCGCTTCGATCGCACCCCCCATGGCAAGCGCATCCATTTCGAGGAATTCAACCAGCTTCTCGACCGCCCCTCCACGGCGAAATACGATGGCGCTTATCGGGAAATGGCGGACTTCATCCGTACCACGCCCGGATGTCTTCCGGCGGAAACTTACCGCCTCTACCTCCGTATTCTCGCCGGCCTTCTGCTGGGCAATACGGACATGCATCTCAAAAACTTCGCGATGTTCCACACCCCGGAAGGTCTGCGCCTCACGCCCTCTTACGACCAGGTCGCGGCCGCACTTTACGACTACAACACCATCGCTCTCTCGCTTGGCGGCGCTTCTGACATCCCCTGGACGCAGCTCAAAGCCCGATCCCTGATTCGTCTGGGTGAGGAATTTGGCCTTTCGCGCGACGCGATGGCGATGGCCTGCGACCACCTCGCCAGACGTAAAGACGGCGCACTTCATGCGATCAACGATGAACGCACGGCCGATCCTTCACTAAAAGCTGCACTCACTGAACTGGTGAAAAAACGATGGAACGGAACCTTCAACTTGATTGGCAGCGCCTTGTCGAAGAAGCGATAAAGCGCCGGCGTTCGCAGAGGCTCACGCAGAAGCAACTCGCGGTACTCGCCGGCGTGAGCGGGCCCACCGTCAATCGATTCGAACAGCGAAACGCAAACATCACCCTTCAATCCGCGTTCGCTATTCTTAAGATGCTGGGGCTGATCGCGTGACGTCGCGGGTTCACCGCCGCGCGTTGGGAGGCATCGATCAGTCGGCTCCCACGGCTGCCAGTTGGGTCGCGAATTGCGGATTGTATCGGCTGCCGGCGACAGGGATGCGGCGGTTGCCGCCGCGGGGCGGGCGCCGGGTGAGGATCGCCAGGGTTATTCCGAAGAGGACCATGTTGGCGAGGAATATCCACAGCGGCCCGTAGCGCAGGCCTGCTTGCCGCTGGAGGAAGACCACCACGGTGGTGATCAGGAATGCCGCGAGCGACATGGGAATCAATCCCCGCCAGGCCAGGGCCATCAACTGGTCGAAGCGGAAGCGGGGGAGGGTCCAGCGGACCCACATGTAGAAGAAGAGGAAGGCGACCACCTTGCCCCAGAAGACGGCGAACTTGAGCAGGACGCCCAGCCAGCCGGTGACTTCGTGGAGGCCCTGGGGGCCGTGATAGATCGCCAGATCGATCCAGGGCAGATGCCATCCGCCGAGGAAGACGGCCACCATCACGGCCGACCCGGTGATCATGGCGGCATATTCGGCGAGGAAAAAGAGCGCGAACTTCATCGAGGAATATTCCGTGTGATAGCCGCCGACGAGCTCCGATTCGCACTCGGGCAAATCGAAGGGCGTGCGATTGGCCTCGGCAAAGATGGCGATCATGAAAATGACCGCCGGCACGGGATGCTCGAAGATATTCCACTTGGGGATGAAGCCGAGCCAGTAGCCGGCCTGGCCCATCACCACCTCTTCGAGATTCAGGGTTCCCATGACGACGAGTACGGCCATAAGGGAGAGCGCGAGGGGGACCTCGTAGGAGAGCATCTGCGCCGCGGCCCGCAGCGCGCCGAAGAACGAAAATTTCGATCCCGACGCCCAGCCGCCCAGCACCACGCCGTAGGTCGCCAGCCCCGCCGCCGCCACGGCAATGAGGACGCCGGCCGACGGATTGCTGACCATGAAGGGAAAGTTTTCCGGGAAGCTCCAGCATCCGAAGACGCTGGATCCGGCCTTGAGGACCCCGCCGAAGGGCACCACCGCAAATCCGCACAAGGCGGGCGTGAGAATCGCGATGGGGGCGATCAGGAAGAGGGCTTTGTCGGCGTTCTTGGGGATGAACTCTTCCTTGAGGATGAACTTCACCCCGTCGGCCAGCGGCTGAAACAACCCCTTGGGTCCGACGCGGTTGGGCCCGACGCGGTCCTGAATCCAGGCGGCCGTTTTGCGTTCGAGCAGGATCAGATAGGAAATCAGGCCCAGCATCATGTTCATGATGATCAGGGCGAGGACCACCTTGGCAATGAGAATCACGTCGCCACTCCAGTAAGACCCCGCCCGATCCGCGAGTGTAGCCGAAGCGGCGATTTGATCAACTTTCCCGCACCATTGATGCTTTGCAGGCAACACTCCAGGATTTTGTGCATGCCTCGCACCGTTACCATTAAAGAGCTTCAGGAACGCGCGCCGGAGCTCCTCGCCGCTCTAACGGAGGCCGACGAAATTATCATCGCCGACAGCGGCGCGCCCCGTGCGCGCATTCGCGCGGTTTCCAACTCCGGACCGGCGAACTCCCCCAAGTACGGATTCTGGGCAGGTCAAATGATCGATTCGGATGATTTCGATCAGGTTCTCCCCGATTCCTTCTGGCTGGGTGAGGAGTGAAACTCCTTCTCGGCACCCACGTCTTTCTCTGGCTTGCCGGCGATCCCGCGCGTCTTTCGCCTGCTGCGCGCAGCGCCTTGTTGGATCGCACTGCTTTCCCGCCCCTCTCCCGCTGCCCCAATCCGCAGATTCCCCCCATTTATCTCACTTTTTCCAGGTTCCGGGGTGTGATTCCCGATAATAACCTTCCGCGCTCCCGTTTTTCTGCAGGCTCGTCCGGTAATCGGACGATGTAAACCCCTGAGAGTTAACTCGACCGCTGCGCGCGTCGATACTCCTGGTAGCCACAGCGCATATTCCGCGCTAAACGGCTCTCATCAGGAGGCGACAGATGTCCGCAGAGAAAACCGCGAAGGCCCCCGAGGCGCCCCCGGCGGAAGCCGAAGCGCCGGCCAAGAAGGGCGGGAAAAAGACCATCATCGTCGCGGCGGTCGTCGTCCTGCTCGAGGTGGCCACGGTGGGCGTGACCATGAGCATGTCGGGCGGACCCCGGCGTGCGGCGGCGGAGGTTCCGGCCACCGCGCCCAAAGAGGCCGTCGAAAAGGATGCCGAGGTCAAACTTGTCGATGCCAAACTGCCCAATGCCAAAGGCGGACGCCTGTATCTGTATGATCTGCAGATCGTCGCCAAAGTCGCCGACAAGAACAAAGACAAGGTCACTGACCTGCTCACGGAGCGGGACGCCCAGATTAAAGACCACATCCGCACCATCATCGCCGGCTTCGATCCCCAGTCGCTCGCGGAGCCCGGCCTCGAAACGCTTCGCCGGCAGATCGCTTATCAGCTCGATCAGGACATCGGCAAGGACCTCGTCAAGGAGGTCCTCATCCCCAAATGCACGCCCATCCGCGCCGATTATTGATCAATTCTGCGCCTCCCACTGCACAAAAATGCGCCCCCGGGGAGATATATCCTCTGAAGCTTCGCGCTGGATCTGCGAAGCCGCCGCCCGCTCCGCAGCGGGTTTCCACCGCTCCCAAGGAGGCGCCCGATGAGCTCATCCCCCGCACCCGTCGCCACTGCTGCCGGGCCCGACTCCCCCGGCAACTTCGCGCTCCCGAGTTTCTCCAAAGCCCTGGGCAACATTTCCCCCGCCGCCATCGAATTGCTGAAAGACGTCGATCTCAACGTGAAAATCGAGCTCGGCCGCACCAAAATGCTTATCGAGGACGTCCTCAGGCTCGGCGAAGGGTCCGTTGTGGAACTCGACAAGCTGGCCGGCGACCCCGTGGATGTTTTCGTGAACGATCAGCTCGTAGCGCGCGGCGAGGTGCTGGTGCTCAACGACAACTTCTGCGTCCGCATCAACGAGATCATCACGGCGGTCGAAGAATAGCGCATTGCGTTTCGCCGCCGATCGGAGATCGGCGCCCGTTCAGCCCCGGCCGGGTCAGGCTGTACGCTAACGAAAAGGTGGACCATGGAAGGTCGAATCACACGCCGCAGGTTGGTTTCCCACAAGCGAGTCACCCGGATTGGCGCGATGGCGATCGCCGCCGCCGCATTTGCCGGCGCGTTGGTTCCGGCGCGCGGGCAAGCCATGGGTCAGGCCGCCGTCGACGACGCCCCGCCCCCCGCCGCGCTGCCCGCGCCGGCCCCCGCGTCGCCGCTCGCCCCCGCCGCTGCGGCCACGCCCGGCCTCACGTTCGACTCGACCCCGCTGACGACCTCTTCCGCGATGGCTCCCGTGCCAGTGGCGCCATCGCAGGCTCCTGCGGCATCGGCCATTCCTCCCGCGCCGCTCCCGGCGCCCGCGCCGATCGGTGCCGCAGCTCCCGCCGCTGACGCCACCCTGTCCCCCTCCGCCGCGGCCGAGAAAGGCAATCCGCTCACCGATCCAACCATCACGCCGCCGCTGACCTCTCTCGAACAGAAGCCGATCCGGAAGCCTTCCGCGGAGAGCACGACCGGCGCCGCCGCCGGGTCCGCCGGCTCGGGAGCGAAACTGCCCTCGGGTCTTTCCAGCGTGCTGCAGGTGGCCGCCGCCCTGGGCGTGGTCATCGGCCTGATTTTCGTGGGCAAGGGCCTGGCCAGAAAGTATGTCCCGGGGGCGAAGACCAGCGGGCTGAAGGGCGCTATTGAAATCCTCGCGCGGCATCCGCTTTCGAAAAACCAGTCCATCGTCCTGGTGCGCATCGGGTCGCAGATCGTCGCGCTCAACCAGGGCAAGGACCAGAGCCAGTCCGTCCTGGTTATTTCGGATCAGGCGGAGGTGGCCAAGCTTCTCGGCCAGATCGACGGCCAAAGCCCCAAGTCGATCCAGGCGGGCTTCAACCGCCTGCTGGCCAACGCCGCCGTCGATCTTCAGGACAGCGCCAACGATCCCGATCGCGAGGTGGCGGACCCGGTCGATTCGCGCTCGCTGGATGACCAGCTCGAGGAGATGGCCGCGGCTCGCCGGCAGCTCATGGACCTGCGCAGCCAGGTTCGCACGGTGCGCGAAAAGCTTCCGCGTGCATGATCCGCGACCGCTGTGAGTGACGCATCTGCCCCGGGCGGAGCCCGGCGCGTGTCCAGGGGAGGGGGGGATAGTCAGGATGACGACATGCACCGATCGCTGCGAGCCATTTTAATTGCCGCCGCCCTGCTGATTCTCGCCGCCTTCACGCCGCGTGCCCGCGCCCAGGCCGCCGCCGCCGCCGCGTCTTCGGCGATCACGCAGAGCGCTCCCCCCTCGCCTTCCGCCGCCGCGGCCGCGCTCGATACCGCCCAGCGAGACGTGCAACTCCGCAAACTGATGGGGGATCTTGGCCTGCCCAGCGGCGTTTCCACCGACGCCGCCGCGCCCAGCGCCGATTTGCCCTTCACGCTTCCGCCCTCGGCCGATACCGCCGGCGACCCCAATGCCGTCGCCATGCCCGACATCACCGAAACGATCCCCACCACCACATCACCCAAAAAGCTTTCCGCCTCCGTCGAAATCCTGCTGCTGCTCTCGGTGCTCACGCTGGCCCCGTCCATCCTGCTGATGACCACCTGCTTCACACGCATCGTCATCGTGATGTCGCTGCTCCGCCAGGCGCTGGGCGCTTCGCAGCTTCCGCCCAACCAGATTCTCATCGGCCTGTCGCTGTTCATGACGTTTCTCGTCATGGCCCCCACGTGGTCCAAGGTGAACACCGACGCCATCGTTCCCTACAACGCCGGCAAACTCACCCAGGCCCAGGCGTTCGACGCCGCCATCTCGGACCTGCGCGACTTCATGATCCGCCAGGTGGAAGCCGCCCATAACGAAGACGACGTTTACCTCTTTCACGCCTATGCGCACCCCAACGCGGGGCCTCCGCAAACGTGGGCGCAGGTGGACACCACGACGCTCGTCCCGGCGTTCGTGCTCTCCGAGCTGAAGGTCTCCTTCCTGATGGGATTCCGCATCTACCTGCCCTTCCTGATCATCGACATGGTCATCTCGTCGGTGTTGATCTCCATCGGCATGCAGCTTCTGCCACCGGTGATGGTCTCGCTGCCGTTCAAACTTCTCCTCTTCGTGCTGGTCGACGGCTGGCACCTGGTCTGCGCGACCCTCCTCGCCAGCTTCGCCACCGGTTAAGAGCCGCAAAGTCAAAACGTAAAGCGCCAAACACAACACGGGAAACCCGCCATGCTCACCGTCGAATCCGCCATCGATCTGCTCCGCGACGCCATGATGATGACGCTCATCATCATCGGGCCGATCCTGCTCATCGGCATGGTCATCGGGTTGATCATTTCGCTCGTTCAGGCCGTCACGCAGATCCAGGAACAAACCCTCGCGTTCGTCCCCAAGCTCTTCGCGATGGCCGTCGCCCTGGTCTTCGTGCTCCCGTGGATGTTCCAGCGCCTTCTCGAATACACCCACCACCTCTTCACCCTCTCGAATTGAAGAGACCCGCGACACCACCCAAACGTCCCGAACTTCCAATTACCAATTACCAATCACTGGTTCCATGTTCGACTCCCTGACGCCTCTGCTTCCCCTCGCCCTCCCGTTCCTGCTCGTGCTTTTTCGCGTGCTGGGGATCTTCGCTTTCGTTCCGTTTTTCAACAATTCCTCCATTCCCATGAACGTCAAAGTTCTGCTCTCCCTCGCCATCACCTTCTGCCTGTGGAACATCGTTCCAGCGACCGATTTACATACCCTTCCCGACACCCTGATTTCGATCGTGACCGCCATCATCGGTGAGATGTCCGTCGGGCTCCTCATCGGCATGCTCGTGGGCGCCGCCTTCGCGGGCATCCAACTGGGCGCTCACCTGGTCTCGCAGCAGATGGGTCTCTCGATGGCCACCCTTTACGACCCCTCTTTCGAGGATCAGTCCACCGTGATCGAGCAGGTCGCCTTCTGGTTGGCGCTGGTGATCTTCCTGGCCATGGGCGGGCATCGCCAGGTAGTGGAGGCGTTGATCTATTCCTTTCACGTGGTTCCGCTGGGTTCCGGCGGGATCGCGCCTGACGCCCTCCTCAACGTCACGCTGGGCGCCATGCAGGCCGCCTTTCATGCTTCGACGCGCGTGGCCATGCCCGCGCTCGTCGCCTTCTTTATCGCCACGCTCACAGGCGGGCTCCTGTCCCGGTCGATGCCGCAGATGAACCTGATGTCGTTTGGCATCACCGTCAACCTGATCGTCGGCTTCATCATGATCATGGTCGGTCTCGCGGGCTGGGCCATCGTTTCGCAAACCACTTTTCAGAACCTCTTCGACACCATCGCCCGCTTCCTGGGCGGCTAACTCCGGGCCTTCGTCTGCCGTCTTTTTTTTCTTGCTGGACCTTTCCATGGCTGATGACGAATCAGGCGACAAAACAGAGGCGGCAACACCACGGCGCCGGCAGGAAGCGTTCGACGCGGGCCAATTTCCCAAGTCGGCCGACCTCACCTCCGCGGTCCTTTTGCTCACGGGAATCCTCGCGGTCGCGTTCACCGGGAAGACCGTGGTCACTGTCCTCGCCCAGATCATGCACGACCTGCTTGGCCCGAACGCCCTGGTCGCGGTTTCCGACCCCAACGGCACGGCCGACAACGCCTATCGTCTTTCCGCGCCGGGGATGGCGCGCGTGCTGGCGCCGATCATGCTCGCGGTCTCCGCCGCCGCCATCATCGCGACCGGCGTTCAGGTGGGCTTCCGGGTCAACTTCCAGCCGCTCATGCCCAACCTGGCGAAACTCAACCCCTTCCAGGGCTTCGGCCGGCTGTTCTCCGCGCCGAACTTCGTCCAGCTCGCGATGAACCTCATCAAGCTGGTCATCGTGGCCGCGGTCGCCTGGCAGCGCGTCAATGCCAACCTCGAAAGCGTGATGGGGCTCTCCGGGCTGGCGTTCCCGGCGAATTTCGAGGCGGGCTGCTCGATCATCTACGATCTTGCGTGGCGGCTGGTCTTCATTCTGCTGTTCCTGGCGGCTGTGGATTGGATTTATCACAAGTGGCAGTTCGAGCGGGACATCCGGATGTCGAAGCAGGACGTCAAGGATGAAGCCAAGCGGATGGAAGGCGACATGGCCGCCAAAGGCCGGCGCCGGCAGCTGGCGCGGAAAATGATCATGCAGCGCATCCACCGCGATGTTCCCAAGGCCGATGTGGTGGTCACGAACCCCACCGAGCTGGCGATCGCCCTGCGCTACGATCCGGACTCGATGGGCGCGCCCAGGGTGGTGGCCAAAGGCGCCGGCTTCCTGGCCGCGCGCATCCGCCAGATCGCCATCGCCAACGGCGTGCCCATCCTCGAGCGCAAGCCCCTGGCGCAGACGCTTTACAAAACGGTCGATGTCGGCCAGGAAGTGCCGCCCGAGCTTTATCAAGCGATCGCCGAAATCCTCGCGTACGTTTACGAACTCGCCGGCAAAGGCGCCCGTCAGCTTCGCAAAGCAAGCTGACCGCCGCACGCTTGCGGTGCCGCCCTCTTCGTCCACCCCATGCCTCATTGAATGCATGTCCTCGCCGATCCCGCCACGCCCCGGGTATGATCCGGACACAAGCCATGCGAGGGGTTGCTATGCCAACCGTGACCAACCGGGCGCAGCCGGCCAAAGCTGCCGCAGGCGATTTGCAGAAAATCCCCCTTGATCAACTCGAAGCCGCCCTCGATGCGACGCCTAACGGTTTGAGCCAGAATCAGGCCACGAGCCGCCTCTCCAATTACGGATTCAACGAAATCGCTGAGAAGCGGACCAACCCCCTCCTCAAATTTCTCGGTTACTTCTGGGGGCCGATTCCCTGGATGATTGAAGGAGCAATTCTCCTCTCCGGCCTGGTGCGGCACTGGGAGGATCTGATCGTGATCTCCGTTCTGCTGCTGGCCAATGCCGTCGTCGGGTTCTGGGAAGAGCACTCCGCGGACAATGCCATCGCCGCACTTAAGGCGAAACTCGCGGTCCGCGCCCGCGTCCTGCGCGATGGCAAGTGGATCAATCCCCCGGCGCGCGAGCTCGTGCCCGGCGACATCATCCGCGTGCGCCTCGGCGACATCGTCCCCGCTGATGCGCGACTGCTCGACGGCGATCCCGTCGAGGTCGATCAATCCGCGCTCACCGGGGAGTCTCTCCCTGTCGAACGTAAAGGCGGCGACCCCCTCTTCTCCGGCTCCATCCTGCGCCTTGGCGAATGCCAGGCGCTGGTCTATGCCACCGGACAGAACACCTACTTCGGCAAAACCGCGCAGCTCGTCCAGGAAGCCCACACCGTCAGCCACTTCCAACGTGCCGTGCTCAAGATTGGCAACTACCTCATTTTCCTGGCCATCGGGCTGGTGCTGCTCATCATCACCGTGGCCCTCTTCCGCGGCGATGCGATGTTCACCGCCGGCCCGGGCCGCGAACCCATCGTCCTTTTCGCTTTGGTGCTCACCGTCGCCGCCATCCCAGTCGCGATGCCCACCGTCCTGTCCGTAACGATGGCCGTGGGCGCCCGTCTCCTGGCCAGAAAGCAAGCCATCGTCAGCCGCCTCGCCGCCATCGAGGAACTCGCGGGCGTCGATGTCCTGTGCTCCGACAAAACCGGCACGCTCACGGAAAACAAGCTCACCCTTGGCGAGCCTTTCGTCGCCGATGGCCTCACGCCGCAGGAAGTCATCCTCGCCGCCGCACTCGCCTCACGCCCTGAAAACAACGACACCATCGATCTCGCCGTGTTCGCCGGCCTTCAGGACCCCCAGATTCTTAAGCACTACACCATTGAACATTTCCAGCCCTTCGATCCCGTGCGCAAGCGCACCGAAGCGGCCGTCAAAGCCGCCGATGGAACCCTCTTCAAGAGCGCCAAGGGCGCCCCCCAGGTCATCCTCCAGCTTGCCGCCGAGACCCAGCAGGTTCAGGCCGCCGCCACTCAAGCCATCCAGGCGTTCGCTGCCCGCGGATTCCGCTCGCTTGGCGTCGCCCGCACCGATCCTCAGGGCCATTGGTGCTTTCTGGGAATCCTCCCGCTCTTCGATCCCCCGCGCGAGGATGCCCGGCAAACCATCGAAACCGCGCGCCAGATGGGCGTCAACGTCAAAATGGTCACCGGCGATCAAGTCGCCATTGCCCGGGAAATCGCTGCTAAACTCGGCCTGGGTACGAACATTCTCGACGCTTCCGGCTTCGCCGACGCCAAAGCCCATGAAACCGCCCAACTCGCCCAATCCATTGAAAATGCCGATGGCTTCGCCCAGGTCTTCCCGGAGCACAAATTCCACATCGTCGATGTCCTGCAGCAGCGCAACCACATCGTCGGTATGACCGGTGACGGTGTAAACGACGCGCCGGCCCTCAAGAAGGCCGACTGCGGCATCGCCGTTTCCGGCGCCACCGACGCCGCTCGCGCCGCCGCCGCGATCGTCCTCATGACCCCCGGCCTGTCCGTCATCATCGATGCGATCAAGGAGAGCCGCAAGATCTTTCAGCGCATGAACAGCTACGCCATCTACCGCATCGCCGAGACCATTCGCGTCCTGCTCTTCATGACCCTCTCCATCCTCATCTTCAATTTCTATCCCGTCACCGCCATGATGATCGTCCTGCTCGCACTTCTCAACGATGGCGCGATTCTCTCGATCGCCTATGACAACGTTCATTACATGAACAAACCCGAAGCCTGGAACATGCGCCTGGTGCTCGGAGTCGCGACCACGCTCGGCATCCTGGGTGTGGTCTCCTCGTTTGGCCTCTTCTATCTCGCCGAGCGCGTCTTCCTGCTCCCCCGCGACTTCATACAGACCCTCATCTACCTCAAACTCTCCGTCGCCGGCCACTCCACCATCTTTGTCACCCGTACCCGCGGACCCCTCTGGTCCCACCGCCCCGCGGGAATTCTCGTCGCCGCCGTCATTGGCACGCAGATCATCGCCACCCTCATCGCCGCCCTCGGCCTCTTCATGACCCCCATCGGCTGGCTCTGGGCGCTCGCCGTCTGCGCCTACTCCATCGCCTGGATGTTCATCAACGACCGCATCAAAATCATGGCCTACCGCGTCTTCGACCCCACGCAGCCCCCTCTCCTCGCAGCCGGCCATCCGCACCCAATCGCGTGATCCTACCCTGCAATGCCGCCCGGCAGCGATGGAAGGCCTCGAGGATGCGCAGATATTTTGCTGTCGGCGGCTGGGCTGCAGATGAGGCGTTTACAGGGTGCCTTTGGTGCTGGGGATGGCACCCTGGGCGCGGGGGTCGGGGGTGATGGCCTGGCGGAGGGATTTGGCGAGGGCTTTGAAGATGGCTTCGGCGATGTGGTGGGAGTTGTCGCCGTAGGGGACGTTGATGTGGAGGTTCATTTTGGCGGTGTTGGCGAGGGAGCGGAGGGATTCGTGGACGAGTTCGACATCGAAGGCGCCGATTTTTTTGGAGGGGAATTGGACGTTGAAGACGAAGGCGGGGCGGCCGGAGAGATCGAGGGCGACGTTGGCGAGGGTGTCTTCCATGGGGATGGCGGCCCAGCCGTAGCGGAAGATGCCGGCCTTGTCGCCGAGGGCTTGATCGAGGGCGGAACCGAGGACGAGGGAGATGTCTTCGACGGTGTGGTGGTCGTCGATGTGGGTGTCGCCTTTTGCGGAGACGGAGAGGTCGATGAGGGAGTGTTTGGCGAGGTGGGTGAGCATGTGATCGAAGAAGCCGACGGTGGTGGCGATTTCGGAGTGGCCGGTGCCGTCGAGGTTGAGGGAGAGGGAGATTTCGGTTTCTTTGGTTTTGCGGGAGAGGGAGGCGGTGCGGCGGGAAGAGGGGTGTTGCTGCGATTTGGCCATTGGGGATGACTCCGGGCGTTACGTTGAAACCACGGAGGACACGGAGAGCACGGAGACTTTTCGTTTCTTGCTCCGTGTTCTCCGTGTTCTCCGTGGTTAAAGAAAGTTTTTCAGTTCTGCGAGGAGGCGGTTGTTTTGGTCGGGGGTGCCGATGGTGATGCGGAGTTTATCGGCGATTCGGGGGAGGTCCCAGTAGCGGACGAGGATGCCGCGGGCTTTGAGGGATTCGTAGAGGGACTTGGCGGGGATTCTGTTGGGGGGGACGGTGGCGAGGAGGAAGTTGGAGTGGCTGTCGGGCATGGAGAAGCCGAGGGCGCGGAGTTCGGCGGCGAGGCGGGCGCGTTCGGCGATTACTTTTTGCCAGGTGTCGCGAGCGTAGGGTTGGTCTTCGATGGCGGCGGTGGCGGCGGCGATGGCGAGGGCGTCGACGGGGTAGGAGTCGCGGACTTTTTCGAGTTGGCGGAGGAGGTCGGGGTTGGCGATGGCGTAGCCGAAGCGGAGGCCTGCGAGGGAGTAGCCTTTGGACATGGTGCGGAGGAGGAGGACGTTGGGGAATTTCTGGACGAGGGGGAGGGCGGAGTGGGGGGCGAAGTCGACGTAGGCTTCGTCGATGAGGAGGAGGCCATTGAAGTTTTGCGCGATGTGGGCGAGGCGGTCGAGGGGGTCGAGGTGGCCTGAGGGGGCGTTGGGGTTGACGATGAGGAGGAGCTTGGCGGGGGTTTGTTCGATGTTGTCGGGGAGGGACCAGGAGGGGGTTGCCGGTTGCTGATTGCCGATTGCCGATTGGGGGGATTGAGCGCGATCAATTGGCAATGGGCAATTGGCATCGGGCAATGGTGCGTTGATGGTGTAGGGGAGTTTGAGGGCGCGGGAGCCGTTGATTTGGGTGAGGATGGGGTAGAGGGAGTAGGAGGGATCGAGGAAGGCGACGGCGTCGGATTCGGCGGCGGCGGCGCGGATGGCGACGGAGAGGAATTCGTCGCCGCCGTTGAAGGCCATGATCCAGTCGGGGGGCAGGTTGTGGATTTTGGCGGCGGCTTCGCGGAAGGGTCGGGCGTTGGGGTTGGGGTAGCGACGGAGCTGGTCGGGGGTGATGGCGCGGATGGCGTCGAGGACGCGCGGGCTGGGGGGGTAGGGGTTTTCGTTGGTGTTGAGTTTGATGGTGGAGGTGTCGGCGGGCTGTTCGCCGGGGGTGTAACCGGGGGAGGCGAGGACGTTTTGGCGGAGAGGGGGGGTGGACATGGGGAGGGCCATAATTTGGAGGAAAGTCGGAGAGGATACGGGGAAGGGGCGGTCAGAGGAAGTAGGCGGGGTTGAGATGGAAGGTATCGGCGAGGATGCGGATGTGGGTTTTGGAAAGTTCGCGGGAGCCGTTGAGGAGGGCGCTGCCGAGGCTGCGGTTACCGAGGAGCCGGCCGAGGTCGGAGGCGGAGAGGCCTGCTTGCTGGACGACGAAACGGAGGCGTTCGAGGGGGGAAGTGCGTGGGGGCTGTGGGAGGGTGCGGCGCTCGTAGTTTTCGATGAGTTCGGAGAGGAGTTCGAGGTAGTCGTCCTGATCGGGGGTGAGGTCGTGGCCGGCGAGTTGCATGACGATGGCGAGTGCATTGTCGTGATCGATGGCGTCGTGGAGGGGGCGCGGCGGGTGCATGGCGACGAGATCGCTGTAGGCCTTGGGCATGGCGTGGAAGGGGAGGGATTTGGCTTTGGTTTTTTTCATAGGTCGGCTTTCCATCGTTCCTTGCTGTAATCGGCGTGGGTGAGGAGGAGCATCACGAAGAGCTGCTGGCGATTGTAATGGATGGCGGTGATGAGACGGTATTTGTTGCCGGCGATATTGAAGACGACGGCGGAGCGGCCACTGGCAGTTTTCACCTCATCGGCGTGGGGGAAAACGGAACGCACGTGCGTCAGGTTCTGCCATTGGGCCTGCTGGGCGAGTTCGAGCCATCGAAGCAGGGCGTGTGCGCCGAGGGGGTGGCGCCGGGCCATCAGGCGAACCGTTTTGGCGGCGATGACGCGCATGCCTACAAATTGTAGTCAAGGGTGGCAAAAAAGGGAAGCGGGAGGCCGGCGATGGAGAGTGGACGCTACTGCATGGAGTTGGTGGTGGCGGCGTGTGGGAAAAGGGAATCGTCGAGGGGGGTGTTGGCGGGGGCATTTTTGAGGAAGGTGCGGCCGACGAAGGCGGGGGGGCCGGCGAGGTCGAGGAGGCTGCCGGCGGGGAGAGCGGGATCGAGGGAGAGGGGTACGGCGTAGACATCGCTGAGGGCGAAATGGTCGCCGGCTTTGACGTCGTGGGAGAGGAGGTACTGGGAAAGTTTTCCGGCGGCGTCGCGGGTGCCGATGAGTTTTGCGGATGCGGGGTGGGTGGCGGGGGGCGGTAGTTTGACGGAGACGAGGGGAACCTGGTTGGAGACGATTTTGGATTTTTGCAGGAGGGCGGCTTTGGCGGCGGGGTCGGCGAGGATTTGTTTCCAGATGGCGGGCTGGTTGCGCTGGGCGAAGATGGTGGCGTGGTAGATGAGGAGCTTGGCGGATGTTTGCTGATTGTTGTCGTTGTCGAGGGGGTCAAAGGGGAAGTCGGCGGTTTGGCCGTTGGAGAGGAGGATGCGGACGGCGTCGCTGTCGGGGGACGCGCCGATCCAATCGATGCTGAGGGAGCCGGGCTTTTGGGTGGGGATGATGGCGGTGGCGGCGACGAGCTGGGGTTTGGCGAGGGAGGCGGTGGTGGATTTCTGGAGGGCGTCGCGGAGGAGGTCGCGGACGCGGACATCATTGGGGTTGCTGGAGGACCAGAGGAGGGCGTCGATGGACGCCTGGCGGCGCGGGTCGGAGCGGTTGCAGGAGGGGAGGGCGAGGAGGAGGAAAGCGAGGGCGAGGGAGGCGGCGGGGCTGGCATGGATCCAGCGTTCGATCTTTACAGGCCGGCAAGGCAAGATCATGGGGCGCCTCAGGCGGCTTGCTGGGGATGGTAGTGTAAGGTGAGGAGTTGATGGGCGGGGAGGGCGAGTTGGGCGTAGGTGTGGCCGTGGTCGTCGGAGAATTCGACTTCATAAACATCGGGGGCGAGGATTTCGACGATGGTGCCGACCTGGCCGCGGCGCAGGCGGTGGGTGGGGAGGTCTTCGGTGAGGGCAACGACTTCAAGAAGATGGAGGGTGGGAGGCATGTCGCTTTCCTAAAGGATGTAGCAACTGGTCAATCGTAGCACGAGTTCGCCGGTGAGAACAATCCAGGTGGAGCGGACGGTTGCGGTGCCGGCGGGGGTGGTGAGGGGAACATCGAGGAGGAATCGCTGGCCGTATTGGTCTGCGTGGGAGGGGACAAATTGTGCATCGGGTTGTCGGGCTGCGTGCAGGAGTGCGTGTTGGCGGATTTGGGCGTCGGCGGAGGTGAAGCCGAGGAGTGCGCGGAACACCCTGGCCTTGTGCTTGCCGCGCGGGTGGAGATCGCTGAGGCAGTAATCGCGCAGTTTTGCGAGGTCGACGAAGATGTCATCGAAAGCAGGCGGCATGAGAGGGACCGGTCGGGACTGGTGGAAGTGCGGTGCTTATTGCTCGGGGCGGGAAGGGGGCTGGAGTTTGGCGAGTTGTCTTTCGAGGTCTTTGAGGCGTTTGGCGAGGTCGGGGAGTTGGGCGAGTTGGATGTAGACGCGGCGGGCGAGGGAGGCTTCCATGGCGGGGGTGCCGCCGACTTCCTGGCCGGGTTCGGGGGGGAACATGACGCCGGCCTGGGCGGAGATGCGGACGAAGTCGGGGATGTGCATGTGTCCGGAGACGCCGGCCTGTCCGCCCATGGCGACGTATTTGCCGGTGGAGGTGGAACCGGCGAGGCCGACCTGGGAGACGAGGAGGTTACCGGGGCCGACGGAGGAGTTGTGACCGACGACGACGCCGTTGCCGAGCTTGGAGCCAGTGCCGATGGTGGTGGCGTCGAGGACAGCGCGTTCGATCATGGTGTTGGCGCCGATTTCGACATCGTCTTCGAGGATGACGATGCCGGTCTGGGGGATTTTGTGGTGGACGCCGTTGTGGGTGGCGTAGCCGTAGCCGTCGGAGCCGACGACGGTGCCGGCGTGGAGGATGCAGCGGTTGCCGATGCGGCAGTGTTCGTAGATGGTGACGGAGGGGAAGAGGGTGCAGTCGTCGCCGAGGGAGGCGTGGTGGAGGAGGGTGACGTGGGGGTAGAGGTTGGCGTTGTCGCCGATGGAGACGTTTTCGCCGATGACGACGTAGGGGTGGATGTTGGCGTTGGCGCCGATTTTGGCGGAAGGGTGGATGGAGGCGAGGTGGCTGATGCCGACGGCGGGGTGGATGCGGTGGCCGTGGAGACGGACGAGAGTTTGCTGCCAGGCGAAGTAGGGGTCTTTGATTTCGATGGCGGTGAGTGGTCCGGCGTCGGGGGCGCGTTTGACGGTTTTGGCGGTGTTGGGGGCGAGGATGACGCAACCGGCGTGGGTGGTTTCGAGTTGTTTGAAGTAGCGGGAGTTGTGGAGGAAGGAGATTTGATCGGGGCGTGCGGTATCGAGGGTGGCGCAGGAGGAGATTGTGCGGGCGCCGTCGCCGATGAGGGTGCCGCCGAGGGCGAGGGCGAGATCGGCGACGGAGATGGGTGTTGGGGCGGGGTTCGGCATGGGGATTCCTGGCAGGATGGAAAGAAGCGAAGGTACTTGGGGGTTGGGTAGGGTGTCAAACGGCGGTGCAAAGGGAGTGTGGTTGGCTTGAAGTTTGGGGGTGAACGGGGATAATGTGTGACTCTGGTGAGCGCCCGTAGCGCAATTGGATAGAGCATCTGACTACGGATCAGAAGGTTAGGAGTTCGAATCTCTTCGGGCGCGCCAGTTCTCCATCGATCTTCATTCGTGTCGCCCGTCCGTCGAACAGCGGGCATGGCTCAGCTATGCGACGGCCTC
>DASZTO010000081.1:0-54944 GCA_035548175.1 Phycisphaerae bacterium
CTCCTGCGGTGCTTTGAAGGAATTCCATTCCTCGCTCCTTTGTCATCCTCGGCCAGCTCCCTTCCTGAGCCCACGGCTACCGCCGCAGCCTGAGTCTCATCATATCAACTTGGACCGATACAAGTACGGACATGCACCCCGTGAAGAAAAGGCCATTGACGACTATCTCGCTTGGATTTCTATTGTGGAATTCGACAATGACGCGGCAAGGGCTTATGGGCGCATCCGGGCGCAGTTGCAGCAACGTGGACTGCTGGTGGGCGACATGAATATCCTCATCGGCGCCATCGCACTGAGCAACAGGCAGTCCATCGTCACCCGGAACCCCGCCCACTTCCGCAATATGCCCGGCCTCACCGTCCTGACCTACGGCTGATCCCCCCCATCACTCCACCGTCACGCTCTTCGCCAGATTCCGCGGCTTGTCCACGTTGCAACCCCGCGCCACCGCCGCATGATACGCCAGCAATTGCAGCGGTATCACCGTCAGCAGCGGCTGCAGCGGCTCGATCGTCTCGGGCACCGTGAACACGTGATCCGCCACCGTGTGGATGTGCTCGTCCCCTTCGCTCGCCACCGCGATGATCTTCCCCCCGCGCGCCTTCACCTCCTGAATGTTCCCCAGAATCTTCTCGTACTGGCTCCCGCGCGGCGCAATGAACACCACCGGCATCCCCTGCGAAATCAACGCGATCGGCCCGTGCTTCATCTCCGCCGCCGGCAACCCCTCCGCGTGAATGTAGCTGATCTCCTTGAGCTTCAGCGCCCCCTCCAGCGCCACCGGATAGTTGTACCCGCGCCCCAGGAACAGCCAGTTCTCGCGCTGCACATACTTCTCCGTCACCGTCTTGATCGTCTCGCTCTGCTCCAGCACCTGCCGCACCTGCTCCGGAATCTTATTCAGCGCGTTCAAAAACTCCGTCAGCACCTGCTGGCTCATGTACTTCCGCCGCGCAATAAACAGCGCCAGCAGCGTCTCCACCACGACCTGCCCGCTGAACGCCTTGGTAGAAGCGACGCCGATCTCCGGCCCCACATGCAGATACACACCCGCGTCCGTCTCCCGCGCAATCGTGCTCCCCACCGTGTTGATCACCCCCAGCGACAACGCCCCGCGCTCCCGCGCCTCGCGCAGCGCCGCCAGCGTGTCCGCCGTCTCCCCGCTCTGCGAAATCGCCACCACCACCGTGCCATCCTCAATGATCGGATTTCTATACCGGAACTCCGACGCATACTCCACCTCCGTCGGAATCTTCGCCAGATCCTCCATCAGATACTCCCCCACCAGCCCCGCATGCCATGCCGTCCCGCACCCCGTGATGATCACCCGCCGCGCCCGCACCAGGTCCCGCGCGTAATTCGCCAGCCCGCCCAGCACCACCCGCCCCTCATGCAGATCCACCCGCCCGCGCAAACAATTCTCTATCGCCAGCGGCTGCTCCATGATCTCCTTCAGCATGAAATGCTCATATTTCCCAAGCTCCATCTGCTCCAGCTTGAACTCCGCCTCCTTGATCTCCGGCGTCACCGGCACGTCATCGATCGTCATCGTGCGGAACCCGCCCGGCCGAATCACCGCCATCTCGTTGTCGTTCAAATACACCACCTGCGTCGTGTGCTCCACGATCGCCGCCGCATCCGACGCCACGATGTACTCCCCGCTGCCCACCCCCACGATCAGCGGACTCCCCCGCCGCGCCACCACCAGCGTGTCCGGCTCCTCCGCCGCCATCACCGCGATCCCATACGTTCCCCGCGCCTCATGCAACGCCGCCTGCACCGCCTTCGCCAGCGCCGAACGCCCCTCCCCCCCCCCATCCGCATCCCCCGGCCGATAGAAATGCGCGATCAGCATCGCCAGCACTTCCGTGTCCGTCTGGCTCGAAAACTTGTGCCCTTTCTCCATCAAAAACTGCTTCAGCGTCACATAATTCTCGATGATCCCGTTGTGCACCAGCGCGATTCGGTTCCGATCATCCATGTGCGGATGCGCGTTGCACTCCGTCGGCGCCCCGTGCGTCGCCCAGCGCGTGTGCGCCATCCCGATATGTCCCCCGGGCAATTGCGTCTGCGAATGCTCCAGCGCCGATTCCAGCACCGATATCCGCCCCACTGCCCGCCGCGTGTGCAGCCCCTTCTCATGCCCAATGCAAATCCCCGCCGAGTCATATCCCCGGTATTCCAGCCGCTTCAGCCCCTCCAGAAGCAAAGACTGGGCGTTCTTCTTTCCCACATACGCGACAATTCCGCACATACGTCAACCTCTTGAGCGTGTTGGACCTACCGGCAACCGTTGAGCAATCATAAAGTGTACCAGACACCCCCCGCCGCCGGATGGCAGCACCTTCGCAAAAATCGCGGCCTGCGAATTCCGCGTAACCGCCCCGCGCCCGGCGACATCCTTACAAGGAACGCTTTCGCCGCTTGCCGGGAGCCTGTATGACAGTTTCACGCCGCCTCCTGGGATCTGTGCTCCTGGCTGCTCTTTCGGGCTGCGCCAATCCGCCGGCATCCCCACAGGCCGCCCCGCTTCAGGAGTCTCCCGTGAATATCGTCCACGCCCCCGATTTTCCCGCCGATTTCGCCTGGCTCAACACCGACCAGCCCCTCAGCTTCCATGGCAACCTCAAAGGTCAGGTCGTCCTCCTCGACTTCTGGACCTACTGCTGCATCAACTGCATGCACGTTCTGCCGGAACTCGATGCCCTCGAACAACGGTTCAAGGATCAGCCCTTCGTCATCATCGGCGTGCACTCCGCCAAATACACAAATGAGGAGGATTCCGCCAACATCCGCGCCGCCATCCAGCGATACAACATCCATCATCCCGTCATCGTCGACCAGGACCACCGCATCTGGTCCGATTACGCCGTCCGCGCCTGGCCCACCCTCGTCCTTGTCGGTGCCGATGGCCGCATCGTCGGCGGAGTGTCCGGCGAAGGCCACCTCGATCTGCTGCAACACGCTATCCAAAAAGCACTTGCTGACGCCCGCTCCGCCGGAACCCTTGCCGCCGAGCCGCTGAAACTTGCCCACGAAGGTACCGTCCGCGCCGCCTCAGGCCTGTCCTTCCCCGGTGGCCTCCTCGCCGATCCCCCCGTCGCCAATAACCCCGGCCGCCTCTTCATCCTCGATTCCAATCACAACCGCATCCTCGTTTCCACCTGGCCCGATGACAACGGCCATTCAAAAGTGCTGCAAATCATTGGGAGCGGCCAAGTTGGAAAAACCGACGGCACCTTCGCCGACGCTCGCTTCAACCGCCCCCAGGGCGCCGCCCTCGCCCCCGGCGGGAACATCCTCTGGGTCGCCGACACCGAAAATCACCTCCTCCGCCGCGTCGATCTCCAAAAACAAACCGTCACCACCGCCCTGGGCACCGGCGAGCAGGAATTCGACAACGAGGCCGGTAAGTCCGGCAAACAGCAGGCCTTAAACTCTCCCTGGGACGTCGCCGTCCAAGGCAACCGCCTCTACATCTCCCAGGCCGGCCAACATCAGCTCTGGGCGATGAACCTCATGACCGGCATGGCTGAAGTGATCGCCGGCAGCGCCCGGGAAGACCTCCGCGACGGCCCCGCCGCTGATGCCGCCCTCGCCCAGCCCTCCGCCATCGCTCTCGATGCGCACGCCAATCGCCTCTACTTCGCCGACTCCGAAACCTCCTCCGTCCGCTTCCTCGACCTCCAGGCCAAACAAGTCCACACCCTCGTCGGCCACGGTCTCTTCACCTTCGGCGATCAGGATGGCCCCGCCGACTCCGCGCTCCTCCAGCATTGCATCGGCCTGACCCTCTCCGACGACCGCCGCACCCTCTACGTGGCCGATTCCTACAACCACAAAATCAAAGCCGTCTCCACCGCCGACGGCGCCGTCCGTACGATCGCCGGCACCGGCAAGCCCGGCAGCGGCGCCGGAGACACCCTCCAACTCTTCGAACCCGCAGGGGTCGCCGCCGCCAACGGCGACTTGTTCATCGCCGACACCAACAACCACCGCATCGTCCAATTCGCCCTCGCCACCGGCAAATGGCGCGAAATCACTTTCGACGGCCTTCAGCCACAGAACAGCGACCATCTCGCGGCCGCCTCCGCCCTCGACGGCGGCAGCCTCTCGATCGCTCCCCGACAGCCCCTCACGGTGCAAATCACCCCCGCCGTTCCCGCGGACGCCCACCTCACCCCCCAAGCCCCGCTCTCGCTGCGCGTCACCGACGGCGCGCGGGTTCTGTTCACCGCAACCGCTGATGCATCCGGCGCGCAGGTGTCCTTCACGCTGCCCGACACCGGGCTCGCCGGTAACCCGGAACTTCTCTATCTCACACTGATGTACAGTTATTGCACGGAGGGGAAGAGCGCCCTGTGCGTTCCGGCGGAGACATCATGGAAGGTGCGCGTTCGCTATGAAGAGGGAGGGACCGGCATGCTGCGGCTCGCAGGGGGCGGCCATTAAGGCTTGGCGGTCGCAGCAGTGAGATTTTTGCGGAATTGGGCCAACGCATATACCGCGGCTTCGCGCTCGTCGGAGCCCACCACCGCTCCCGCCGGAGCCCCCGAGTGATCGGACCATGACGCCCGATAACATTCGAACAGCTGCACATAGCGAATGGCCAGCTCGTAGCCCTGATTGGCGAAAATTTCCTGAATCTTGAGCACCGAGGGGTACAGCCTCCCGTCGGGAAGTCGTTCCATCCCCGGCGGCAGCGCAGGCGCGGCGGAGAGTTCTGACTGCCAGCCGGTTTCATACAGTTTGTCGACGGAAAATTCGAGGTTCATGGCGGGTCCTCGGAAAGCGGGCCGAAAAGGCGAACTGACCTGACAGTCTGCATCCTATCGGCGAGGCAGGGCGATGTGAGTAGCGGTCTAGGATATAGCGCCCGGGGCGGCAAGTCACCTGCAAAAGACCGTTCTTTGCGAAATTTTTATCCTCGGAGGGCAGGCTGAACGGTGCGGGAATGGGGGTCCCCGGCGATCGCGCAGAGAAGAGGCAGGACGACTGCGCACTAATTAAGCGTCGGGATTCCGGCGGCGCGAACGCGTGCAGGTGCCGCTTAGAAAAAAGGCACGAGGAATCGAGAGAAGGAAGGACCGCTGAGGCGGTGCGGGACCTCCCTCAACAATTTTCAGGTGTGCCCTATGGCGTTTTTCAGGGCACAGAGGGGCTTTTTGGAGGCGCCTGGGGCTCGGGGGAGGGCCGCCCCAAGAGGGGTGGCACTGTGTTTGTAATGGGCATCTCGACCCAAGCATGAAATGCCTGCCGCGCGGGAGCGGCGGGAAGCAGCCGATTGGTGGCCGCGTGCGTTCCGGTGTCCCCCCTGGAGCGTGCGGAGGATTTACACACCGGGGAAGAAAAAGGAGCCTTCGAGTGAAGAGCCCACGTCCAGGTTTATGGCGAAGCCGTCCGAGATTCGGATGGGCCCGCCGGATGAAGGCAACAGCCATCGCGCTGTTGCTCGGCGTCTTGGTAGTCCCCTTAGTCACCTGGGCGCAGACCAGTGCGCCGGCGCCGGCAGACGACACCGCCAAGGCGATCGCCGCGCTGCCGGTGTATGCGAACCCGGACCCTGCCGCCAAAGACGGCAGCGGAAACCTGCTGTTCCCCGATCCCACCGGCGCCAACTCGGGAGCCATGCTTTCGCCTGGCGCCGTCCAGCCAGACGCCAAGGGCAACAACGCCATCACCGGCGATGATCCCAACACGTACGTCAAGGAAAACACCCCCAAGCTTTATGACAAGATCGCCCACAACACCTACGCGATCAACATGGTCTGGACGCTCATCGAAGGCTTCCTGGTCATGTTCATGCAGCTTGGCTTCGCGATGGTCGAAACCGGCCTCACCCGCGCCAAAAACGCGGCCCACACCTTCGCCATGAACATGATGATCTATCCGCTGGGATGCATTGCGTTCTGGGCGTATGGTTTTGCCATCGGCTGGGGCAACTGGTTCAACGCACCGGTCGGTCCCGGCTGGTACTCGACCCTCGGACCGGGCACCGCGGTGCTCAATTCGGGCTGGGTGATCAACGGCTGGACCCTGCTGGGCACCAAGGGCTTCTTCCTCAACGGCTGCTCGGACACCGGCGTGCTGGCGCTGTTCTTCTTCATGATGGTGTTCATGGACACCACCGCCACCATCCCCACCGGCACGATGTGCGAGCGGTGGCGCTGGGGCAACTTCTGCCTCTACGGCCTGTTCGTCGCGCTGCCCTACTGCATCTTCGGGTGCTGGGCCTGGGGCGGCGGCTGGCTGGCGCAGCTTGGCGTCAAGGCGGGCCTGGGCCACGGCTACGTGGACTTCGCGGGCTCGGGCGTCGTGCACCTCATGGGCGGCATCATCGGCCTCATCGGAGCGATCGTGATCGGCCCGCGCATCGGCAAGTTCGTCAACGGCAAACCCGTCGCCATCCCCGGGCACGACCTGCCCATGGTCATGGGCGGCACCTTCGTGCTGGCCTTCGGCTGGTTCGGCTTCAACCCCGGCTCCACCCTCGCCGGCACCGACCTGCGCATCAGCGTGGTGGTGGTCAACACGATGCTCGCCGGCGTCGCGGCCGCTCTCGCCTCGATGGTCGTCATGCAGCTCAAGTTCGGCAAGCCGGACCCCTCGATGATGTGCAACGGCATGCTCGCGGGCCTCGTCGCCATCACCGCTCCGTCGGGCTTTGTGAGCCCGCTGGGCTCGGTGGTCATTGGGCTGATCGCCGGCGTGCTGGTGGTCTACAGCGTCTTCTTCTGGGACAACATGGGCGTGGATGATCCCGTCGGTGCGGTCTCGGTGCACGGCGTCAACGGATTCTTCGGCGTGCTGTGCGTCGGCCTGTTCGCCACCGGCGAATACGGCGGCGGCTGGAACGGCGTCACGGCTGACGGCTTCTCCAACAACGTCGTGGGCATCATGCCGATCGGTTCGGTCGCACCGGGCATCCAGTGGTTCAGCCACATGGGCTGGGGCCAGCTCGGCGCCGAAGCCATCGGTGCGGTCACCTGCTGCGTCCTCGGCGGCGTGCTCTCCTTCGCGTGGTTCAAAGTCAGCAACCTGATCGTCCCGATGCGTGCGGCACGCGAAGTCGAGATCCAGGGCTGCGACATCCCGGAAGTGGGCGCACTGGCCTATCCGGACTTCGAACTCAAGACCGCCCAGTCGGTGACCGACGTGTCGCCGGCGGTGGTCAAGGTCTAAGGTTTACCCAACGGCCGGCCGGGCCGACAGGTCCGGCCGGCCTTTTTCCCGAGGCAACAGGCGAGAGGAAACGAGTCATGGCCAAACGACGCAAATTCGACAACACCATCCGCAAACAATACGAGCAGCTCACGCCCGACCAGGTCGCCCAGCGCTGGCGCGCCATGCGGCCCCGGTATGTGAAGTGGACGTGCGGGTTCCTCCTGGGCGCCGTGGCGCTGTTCCTGGGCAACCGGGCGCTGCCGCTCAATCAGGGCACGGTGAACGTGATCAACGTGGCGTTTCAGATTTTCTGCATCTTCGCGGTGATGTTCACGGTGCTGTTGGGAATGAGCTTCATCTTTGGCGGGCGGGAACGGGCTTCTTCGGCGCACTGAGGCGCACTGAGGCGCACTGAATCGCACAGGCCGGGATCAGGAAAGTGCGGCCGCGAATCGGCCGCCTTTGCCCGTTTTTGCAGCCATGTTGCAGCATGTGGGGAGGCCGGGAATCGTTCACGGGCGCGAGGCGGGGGCGGATGCGGGGGGCGTGAGGAAGAGTTTGGGGTCGGGCATGCCGGGGAATTGCGAACGGATCTGGTCGAGATGTGTGTTGCTGGCGCGGGCCATGCCCAGGCCGAAAATCCAGTCGTTGCGCTGAGCGCCCGAATCGACGAGCACCTGAAAGCCCTTGACTGATTTGTCGCGTTCTCCCAGGGCCAGGTAGACCCAGGCCATCGCGGACCAGGGATCGAGGTAGTTGGGATCGAGGGCGATCGACGCCTCCCAGGCGCGTTTGGCGTCGTAGTAATCGTGGGTGTCGAAGTACGCCCAGCCAAGGCCGCTGGCGATCTGGGCGCTGCTGGGATCGATGCGGCGTCCCTGCTCAAAGACTTTGACCGCTTCGGGATACTGGCGGGTGGCGATCAGCGCCCGACCCAGGCCGTGATAGAAATCGGGGTTGCGGTCGTCCACCCGGTCGATGCCTTCACGAAAAAGGGCGGCGGCCTTGAGCGCATCCTTGGGATCGCGCGTGGCCAGGAGGCGGAACCCTTCCGCGGTGATCGTGCTGGATTCGCGCTCTTTGTCCAGATTCGGCAGGGCGCCTGGCGCGGTTGTGGCGCCCGGCGCTGTCGCGGAGGGCAACACGGCTACCGTCGGGAATGGCGTTGACGGCGCAGTCTCGTACTGCTGCAACGACTGCGTCAGCCGCTGAAGCTCGGCGAGTTTCTGGTCCACTTCCTGCTGGCGGCGCTCGCTTTCGGAGATGCGGCTGTTGTGCGCGACCGAGTAACCGATCACGCCCGCCAGACCGGCGACCACGGCGAATGCGAGAATGGCGGGAATCGTCCTGGACACGGCGGCCTTTGCGGAAAAAACCCTGAAAGTCTAACGGACGGAAGGGGGCAACGGTTGCGGCGCTCCCTGGGCAAGCGCCGCGCTGTGCAGGGCACGGTAACGGTCGGCGGGTTGCGCTTCAAGGTGCGAACGAAACAACGTCGCCTGCTCGACGGTGAAACTGCCGAAGAAATCGAGGTCGTGCTTTTCCACCAGACGCAGGAGGCGGTTGAGGCCGTGGTTGGAAGAGACGCGGCCGAGGGTGAGGTGGGGCGTGAGCGCGCGGGTATCCATGGGCAGCCCCATGCCGCCCAGAGCGGAATCGATGAGGCGGTGGAGCTTGGTGAGGCGCTGATCGGGGGAGAGGATGCGGGAGATGATCACGCGCGGCGGGCCTTTGGGCGGCAGGCGCGACACGCCTTCGACTTCCAGGGGAAATTGCGGGACCTGGGCGGCGGCGGCGGTGAGGCGGCCGACGATTTCCGGGAGCAGCGCTTCGTCCGTTTCTCCCAGGAATTTCACGGTGACGTGCAGGTGGGCGGGATCGGTCCAGCGCACGTCCGCCCGGGTGTGGGCGAGCGTCTGCTGCATGCGCGCCACGGCGGCGGTGATATCGGGGGGAGGCGAGAGAGCGATAAACAAGCGCATCGGAACAAACGACCGCCGAGGGGAAGGAAGAAGAGTCGACCGCGAGCGACCGGGGGTGCGACCGGGGGAGGGGCATCAGGGGTTGCCGGCCTGCTGCGCGGCGTGCCATTTGACGTAGGCCGGCGACTTGACGAAATCGGCGTAGAGTTTGTTCTGCGTGAGGTCTGCGATGCGCACGTTGCAGCGTTTCTGCACATCGGTCAGGAGCTGCGCGGTGCGGTCAAAATCCTGTTCCTTGAGGGCCAGCGTGATCAGCGCCCAGTAGGCATCTTCCACCGGCGGGTCGGCGTCGGCGGCTTTCTGATAGGCGGCCTTGGCGGCGGCGGCGTCGGGATGCTTGTCATCGTTGATGTAAGCGTTGCCGCGGAGGAAGTCCAGATAGGGATCGCCGCCGGTGTAAGTTTCGAGGTGATCGACCGCCTGGTAGATGCGGGCGAAATCCTTGCGCGACCACCAGAAGTCGATGCCGATCAGATCGATCGCGGGATCGTTGGGGTAGGCTTTCTGGAAGTCGTCCATGGCGTCCTGTGAGACATCGGGAGGGACGCCTTCGCCGGTGGAGGCGAGCACGCGGCCGACGCGGACCCACTTGATCTGCTGCACGCTTGCGGGCAGCGCATCACGAATGGCCAGCGCGCCCACGGCATCGCCGGCGGAAATTTTTTCGTACATCTGCTGGGTCTTGGGCAGGGCGTCGACCAGCTCTTTTTCCCGCGCGGAGAGCGTGGCGTTCGACGTTTTATCGTCGGCGATGGCGGCGGCGACGAACAGGCGATGAATGGTGGCGGAAATATTTTCGCCCTTGGTGGCGTCATAGAGATCGACGAAGCGGGGCTTGCCGGCGGAATCGTTTTCGATGATCCAGTCATGGTAGTTGATGGCGCCGGTGGGCATGTGGAGGCGGAAAAGCGCGGAGACCTGGTTGTTGCGCCGGCGGACGCGCAGGAGGGTGTAGGTGGCGCCCTCGGGAAGCTTGGTCACCAGCGGGCCGGTGAAATTCGAAAGGTTCTGGCTGAGGCCTTTTTTGAAGCCGGTGGTGAATTCCGGATCGGCGGCGAAGCCGGTGGTGCAGCGATCGGCGAGGGCGTCGCCGTTGATGCAGGCGTTGGCGGCGGAGACGTCGTGGGCGGCGACCGCGGCGGCGAAGGCGTCAGCGAGCTGCTTATCGGCCGGGGTGACGGCGGGGTTGGCCTGACCGAAAGCCGGCAGCACGGTGGAGATCAGGAGGAGCGGCAGGAACGTGCGGGGGACGTGACGCATGGCAACCTCATCGAAAAAGGGATCGGGGCATTGTATCGAAAAGGGCGCGGTGGGAGCAGCCGATTCGGGGGAGGGGGTAGTTTTCGCGGTTTCCGCCGGTGCGGGGGCATTTATCGTTGTGAAAATGGGATTTGAAGAGCGGGTATACTGGGGACCATGGGCGAGACCGGTACGGTGAAGGCGGGTGCAACCGATGAGGCGGAGGCGGCGGGGGTGCGCGCGGAGGTGGTGCGGGAGGCACGGAAGAAGCGGCGGCGGATTGCCGGGTCGTGGTGGCCGCGGGCGAGATTGTTCGTGGAAGTCATGCGGCACCGGATCGACGAGGAGGAGACGTTCGAGCAGGCGGCGGCATTGACGTACAAGACGCTGTTCTCGTTGATCCCGGTTTTTGTGCTGGCGCTGCTGGTGCTGTCGGCGATATCGGCGCCGCATCGGCCGGCGCGTCCGCGGACGGCGGGGGCGAATCCCGGGACCGTTCCGGCGGCCGGTGCGATCGATGATGGCGAAAATACGGCGCTGGACGTGACGGTCAAGAAGTTGATCTTCGAGCAGTTGTCGCTGGATAAGCTGCCGCTGACAAATGACAAGGGGGAGGCGGTATATGATCCGGACACGCAGCAGCCGGTGATGCTGTCGGACTTCATTGCGCCGCTGCTGGATCGGGCGAAGACGGCGGTGACGAGCAAGGGGACGGGGATCGTGGCGTTTGCGATTTTGTTGTATGGGGCGATCTCACTGATGATCGTGATCGAGGCGGCGTTTAATCAGATATATGGGGCGGTGAAGGCGCGGAGCTGGCCGCGGCGGATCATGTTGTACTGGTGCGTGCTGACGCTGGGGCCGATCGGGGTGGCGGGGTCGATCGTGCTGGGGCAATCGGCGGCGGCGACGGCGCAATCGGTGGCGCCGCTGGCGCGATTGCTGTCGCCGGCGCAGGCGATCAGCGGGTTCGGGGTGTCGTGGCTGCTGATTTTCCTGTTGTTCAAGCTGGTGCCGGACACGCTGGTGCGGTGGCGTTCGGCGGCGATCGGGTCGCTGGTGGCGGCGGTGTTGTGGGAATTGGGGAAGTGGGGATTCGGGTTGTATGTGCAGCATTCGGTGAAGGGGTCGTGGTATGGATCGCTGGGGTTGATCCCGCTGTTCATGCTGTGGATTTATTTGACGTGGACGATGGTGCTGTTGGGGCTGCACGTGGCGTATGTGCATCAGTATTACGGGATGCTGAAGCGGCAGTATTTTTACACGCGGCATTGTGCGGTGCAGATTTCGGATATCCGGTGGATGTATTCATTGGGGGTGCTGCTGTACCGGCGATTCAAGGAGGGCAAGGCGGTGCTGGCGGCGGAGGCGGCGGAGACGCTGCTGTTGCCGAACGATGTGACGGGGCAGCTGCTGGAGGGGTTGGAGGCGGCGGGGATTGTGCATGAGGTGCGCGGGGGCGGGTATGTGTTGGCGCGGCCGCCGGAGATGATCACGGCGTTTGATTTGCTGGCGGCGGCGCGGGCGATGTGTCAGGTGCCGCCGGAGTTGGCGCGGGAGGGATCGCGTGGTGTGGGGAATGCGTCGGCGGCGATGGAGGCGTTTGATCGGTTGGAGAATGGGTGGGCGAAGGGGCATACGCTGGCGGCGCTGGCGGGGGAATGCGACGGGGGGACGTAAATGGCCACGAAAGGCACGAAAAGCACGAAAGTTTTCAAAACCACGAGGTGATAATGTTAAAACCACGGAGGACACGGTGGGCACGGAGGAATTTATTGTAAAGCGGTACTCTCCGTGATCTCCGTGTTCCGTGGTTTGATTCGGTCTGGCGATGATGGCGGCGGGGACGCACAGTGTTGGCCAAGGCCAACCGCTAAAAATCCGCTAAAAAGGGGGCGTGGTTGGGGCGGGGAGGTTATCCGCGGGGACGCAGCGGCCTTGGGACCAGGAGCGGAGGTCGTCGATTTTTTCGGCCATGGTGACGGAGAGGGGTGGGGATTTTTTGAGGGCGCTCAGGAGGAGGTCGGTGGTGAGGTCGGTTTTGGCGGAGAAGGCGTCGAAGAGGGCGGCGATGACGGCTTGTTCGATTTCGCTGCCGGAGTAGCCTTCGGAGGCTTTGACGAGGTCGGGGATGTCGAATTTCTGGGGGTCGCGTTTGCGCTTGGCGAGGTGGATGCGGAAGATCTGGGCGCGTGCGTCGGCGATGGGGAGATCGACGAAGAAGATTTCGTCGAAGCGGCCTTTGCGGAGAAGCTCGGGGGGAAGGGATTCGATGTCATTGGCGGTGGCGACGAGGAAGACGGGGGCGGTGTGTTCCTGCATCCAGGTAAGGAGGGTGCCGAACATGCGTTTGGAGAGGCCGCCGTCAACGGATTGGGAGGCGGCGGAGGCGAAGCCTTTTTCGATTTCGTCGATCCAGAGGACGATGGGGGCCATGGCTTCGGCCTGGAGGAGCGCGGAATTGAGGCGGCGTTCGGATTCGCCGATGAAGCGGTCGAAGAGGACGGAGGGATCGAGGCGGAGGAGGGGTCGTGCCCAGGCGGTGGCGACGGCCTTGGCGGCGAGGGATTTGCCGGCGCCCTGGACGCCCAGGAGGAAGATGCCGCGCGGGGGCGTAAGGCCGAACTGGGTGGCGTTGTCGGCGAGTGCTTCCTGGCGGCGGGCGAGCCAGGATTTGAGGTTGGTCATGCCGCCGATGTCGTCGATGTGGGTGGGGGCTTCGATGTATTCGAGGAGGCCGTCGGCGCCGGCGAGGCAGCGGCGTTTGGAGGCCAGGACGTGGTTGAGGTCGTCGGCGTTGAAGCGGTGGTCGCCGGTGATGGTGTCGAGGATGACCTGCCTGATCTGGCGGCGGGTGAGGCCGCGAAGATTGCGGAGGATGATGTCGAAGTCGTGGCGGTTGATGTCGATTTGAAGGCCGAGATCGTCCATGCGGGAACGGAGGAGTTCGCGGACGCAGTGCTCGATTTCGGGGGCGTCGGGGAGGGAGAGATCGAAGGGGGTGGCGAGGTTGCGGAGGAGTTCCGGGAGCTCGGCGCTGTCGATCAACAGGAGGTGGGCGCGGGCTTTTTCGAGGGTGTAGAGGAGATCGCGGAGTTCGCGCATGGTGCGCGGATCGCAGAGGTTGGGGGCGGCGTCGAGGAGAAGCGCGCCCTGGCCGGCCTGCCAGCGCTGGCCGCGGAGGTAGACGCAGGCGGCGGCGAGGTGTTCGGTGTTGGGGACGGGGCGGTCGTCGATGAGCTGGCCGTCGGTGATGCCGTCGGAAGCGGACCATCGCCAGAGCGATTTTCCGCGGGAGAGGAAAGCGGCGGCCACGAGCTGCCGGGCTTCCTCTTCTTCGGGCGTGCTGATGCGGATGCAGGGGTATTCGGCGGTGAGGAGGGAGAGGAGGCGCTCGGTATCGGGCATGGGGAGCTCGCGGTTTGAGGATGTCGCCGCAGGATAGGGCGCGGAGGGGGAGGAGTGCAATTGGGAACGGGTTCGGGGCGGACGACCTTCCCGCCATGCAGGCGCAGGGACGCTCAGGTTTTCATAAGATGGGTGGCTGCGGGGGGGCGATCGGGGGAAAATGAGGTATTGAGGACCATGAGGCTTTGGACGGTTCATCCGCGGTATCTGGACGCCCAGGGGCTGGTGGCTGTGTGGCGGGAGGGGCTGCTGGCGCAGAAGGTGCTCGGCGGCGGGACGCGGGGATATCGGCATCATCCGCAATTGACGCGCTTCCGGGGAACCGTGGATCCGGTGGCGGCGATTGCGGGGTATCTGGCCGAGGTGGCGGAGGAGGCGGCGCGGCGCGGGTATGCGTTCGATGCCCGGAAGATTTCCGCGGCGCGGCTGGCCGGGCTGATCGACACCACCAAGGGGCAGCTTGTGTATGAGTGGAAGCACCTGCGGCGTAAGCTGCGGCTGCGAAGCCCGGCCGTGTATCGGGGGTGCCGGTCGATCAAGATGCCCGGGGCGCATCCGTTGTTTCGCATTGTGGCGGGCGGGGTCGAGGAATGGGAACGGGCGATGTAGCGGGGGGTTTGGTGCGGGTGCGGCAAGGACGCGTTTTCGGTATACTGTCGGGCCATGATTCGCTGGATTGCCATCTTGTTGTTCACGATTCGGGAGACGCTTGGCCGGTCTTGGCGCGGCATTTCCCGGCCGGCGCCAGCCGTGCAACCGGTGCGCGTTCGCGTTGCCGGCCCTGATTTTTTCTCGCGCGCGTTGTCTGACGTTTCTTCCTCGAGCGCCTCGAAAGGGTTTCGAGAATTCCGGTGATGGTCGCGCGCACGCTGCGCGCCGATCGCCCCCGCCCCCTCCCCGAACCGCACCCCCGCAGCCCGCGCGAGAACAGGATTGGGAATGCCCCTTCAGCTTGAACTGATGCCGGTCGAAGAGAAGCTTCCGGATACCCCCCCACCGAAAACGATCGTTGTTCGCTACGGCTACCTCCGGGAGATCGGGGAATTTGCATCCGATCTGACGCAGAAGGTCGGGTGCGGGACGAAGCTGATCCTGCGCACGGATCGGGGGACGGAGATCGGGGAGATGCTGACGACGACGTGCGGGAATGGGGGATGCAACAAGTCGATCACGCGGGAGAAGATGCTGGCGTACATCGAGAACTCGGGCGGCCGGGATTATCCGTTTTCGGAGCAGGGGCGGGTGCTGCGCGCGGCGACGACGCAGGACCTGGCGGAGCAGGTGAAGCTGGACGAACAGAAGCACAAGCACCTGACGCTGGCGCGGGAGATGGTGGGGCAGCACAAGCTGGCGATGAAGGTGGTGGATGTGGAGCACCTGCTGGGCGGGGAGCGGATTCTGTTTTATTTCGTCTCCGAGCAGCGGGTCGATTTCCGGATGCTGGTGCGCGACCTGGCGCACGCGCTGCACACGCGGATCGAGCTGCGGCAGATCGGGGCGCGGGATGAAGCGCGGCTGGTCGCCGATTATGAAAAATGCGGGCAACACTGCTGCTGCAAGCAGTTCTTGAAGGTCCTCACGCCGATCTCGATGCGGGCGGCCAAGGTGCAGAAGGCGACGCTGGATCCGACCAAGATTTCAGGTCGGTGCGGCCGGCTGATGTGCTGCCTTCGGTATGAGGATGAGACCTACGAGGAATTGCGCAAGAAACTGCCCAAGCGCAACAGCCGCGTGGAAACGGAGAAGGGGGACGCGTGGGTGATCGACGGGCAGATATTGACGCAGCTGGTGCTGGTGCAGTTTGACGATGGCAAGCGTGAAGCGGTGCCGATGGAAAAGATCATGGGCTTCGATCGGCCCAAGCCGGTGATGGCCGATGGTCGGACGATGCAGACGCCGAACGATCGGCCGCCGCCGCCGCCCGGCGGGATGGTGGAGGGCGCGGGGCCGGCGGGCATGCGTGGGCGGCCGCCACGGGGTCCGCAACGGGCCGGGGGGGCGGGGGGCGGGCCGGGGACATTGTCAGGCAAGCAGCAGCGGCCGCAGCCTGGGGCGCCGGTGGGTCCGAGCGGCGCAGGGGATCCATTGGCGCGGACGGGCCCGACTGGGGGCGATTTGAATGCAGGCGCGGGAGATGATGATCTGGCGGACTTGATCGCCGATGCGTACGACGGTGCGCCGCCGGCATCCGCTGCGCCGGCCGCCCCCCCCTCCCCTACCGAGACGCCAAAGCCTCCCATGCCCGCGCCCCAGCGGATGGTGAAGCATCCGCCGACAAGCGCGCCGCCGCGACCGGCGGGAGGGGCGGCTCCGCGCGGTTTTCGTCCCCCGCGGCGGGAGACGCCGCCAAAATCCCCGACGACGCCGCCTTCGCCCAGCAGTCCGGAGGCATCGGTGGAAGGCGTGCCGCCGCCGGGAAGCGAGGCCAAGCCGGCGACAAGCGAAGGGGCTCCCGGAGGTTCTGCTGAGCCACCGCCTGCTCCACCGCCGGCCTGATGTCTGTCGAGGATCGGGCCACCCAAGCTCAGCCATTCGGCACCGGCTTTGCAGTTCTCCCGGCATCCGCCCCACGGGGGGCGCCTGTTTTTCTCCCAGGAGTGCTCCATGGCCCTGTCTCTGCATGCCAGCCATCTGAAACACTATAAGGACATCGCGGCCCTGCTCTGGAAGTATGGCCGATCTGACCTGGTCAAGCGCGCCGGGCTGGAACAGTACGGCCCCGCGCAGGCGTCGGACGCGCCCGACTCGGCCAAAGCCGCCGCCGAAGCCAGCGAACTCGCCGATGACCTCGAATGCATGGGGCCCACCTACATCAAGCTCGGGCAATTGCTCTCGACGCGGCCGGACATCCTGCCCCCCGCATACATGCACGCGCTCGCCCGGCTCCAGGACAACGTCGAGCCGTTCCCCTTCGAGGAAGCGGAAAAGATCATCACCTCGGAACTGGGGGTGCGGATATCGCGCGCGTTCCAGGAGATCGACCCCAAACCGCTGGCGGCGGCGTCGATCGGGCAGGTGCACAAGGCGATCCTGCGTGATGGCCGGCATGTGGTCATGAAGATTCAGCGTCCGGGCATTCGTGAGCGCATGGTCGAAGACCTGGACGTGCTGACGGAAATCGCGGAGTTCCTCGATCACCACACGGAGACGGGCCGGCGGACGCAGTTTACGCGCACGGTCGAGGAGTTCCGCAAGATGCTTTTGCGGGAGCTCGATTACCGCGAGGAGGCGGCGAACCTGGTGCTGATCGCCAAGAACCTGGCGAACTTCCCGCGCATCGTGGTGCCGCAGCCGGTGGAGGATTATTCGACCGCGCGGATCCTGACGATGGAGTACATCGTGGGGCAGAAGATCACGGCGCTTTCGCCGGTGGTGCGCGTCGAACTGGACGGGGAGGCCCTGGCGGAGGAGCTGTTCCAGGCCTATCTGCAGCAGATCCTGGTGGACGGGTTTTTCCACGCCGATCCGCATCCGGGCAACGTGTTTTTGACGGAAGATTCGCGGATTGCGCTCTTGGACCTGGGGATGGCGGCGCGGCTGTCGCCGGCGCTGCAGGAGGATTTGCTGCGCCTGGTGCTGGCGATTTCCGAGGGCAATGGGGACGACGCCGTCGAATTCGCCCTCAAAAACGGCGAAAAGCTGGAAGGTTTCAACGAACAGAAACTGCGGCGCGACGTGGCGGACCTGGTCGCCCGCCAGCGCGACGCGGACCTGAAGCGGTCGCAGATCGGCACGGTGATGATGGAAATTCGGCGCATCGCGCACGACTCCTGCCTGCGCCTGCCGCCGGAATTGTCGCTGATCGGCAAGACGCTGCTGAATCTGGACCAGATCGGGTGGACGCTGGCGCCCTCGTTCAATCCGGCGGCGTCGATCCGGCGGAACGCGGCCAACCTGATGCAGAAGCGGTTCTGGAAATCGCTGTCGCCGGGGAACCTGTTCACGCGCGCGCTGGAGCTGCGGGAGTTCGTGCAGCAGCTTCCGCGGCGGGTCAACCACATCATGGATGCGGTGGTGAACAACGAGCTGCGCATGAAGGTGGACGCGATCGACGAGACCTACCTGATGACGGGCTTTCAGAAAATCGCCAATCGGATCACGCTGGGGCTGATCCTCGCGGCGCTGATCGTCGGGGCGGCGCTGTTGATGCGCGTGGACACGTCGTTTCGCATCTTTGGATATCCCGGACTGGCGATCATTCTCTTTTTGCTGGCGGCGGCGGGCGGGGTGGTGATGATGTTCCACATTCTGTTCAGTGATGAGGCGAACACGACGAAGTCGGACAAGTGAGGGGGTGGGGGCGAAAGACAAAAGACAAAAGACCCAAGGGCGGACGAGGGTGGGGGGAAAAAGAGCTTGATCGGGGCGCGGCGAAAGGGTAGGTTGCGGTCATAAAATGGGAATATGTCGGGAATTAGCCCCAGCGGAGTGCGGGGCAGGTGGCGTTGCGAGGACGTTCATGCTCGATGTGAAGCTTGTGCTTGTCATGCCCGGCGGGCAGCAGCGGAAGTTCGCGGTCAAGAAGGAAAAGCTGATCATCGGCCGGGGCACCGATTGCAGCCTGCAGATTCCCGCGGCGACGGTCTCGCGGCACCATTGCGAGCTGGCCCTCGGGGAGAGTCAGCTGTCGATCCGCGACCTGAACAGCTCCAACGGCACGTACGTGAACAAGGAACGCATCATCGCCGAGACGCCCCTGAGCGCCGGCGACACGCTGACCGTCGGACCCGTGGTGTTCACCGTCGTGATCAACGGCGAACCGGCGACCATCAGCGTCAAGAAGCCCGCCAAGCCCAAACCGCGGCCGCAGGCGGCGGCGGAGGATTCGGGCAGCATCGATCTGGATGAGCTCGAAGCCGTTGACGACCTTGAGGAAGTGGCGGACTTGCAGGAGCACAAGGCGGAAGACCCGGTAGCGGCGCTGAGCGCTTTGACGCGGCCCAAAAAAGTGAATCTTCCGTCGCCCAAGCCTTCGAGTTGAGACCGGCGGATACAATGGCGGGCGGGAACCTGCAGGAACGTGCCATGCGGCAACGGCTGATCAAACTGGGATGGGCGGGGGCGCTGGCGATGGCGGCGGCGGGGGCGCTCGGGGCGGGACCCAGCGATGTTCCCGCTGCCGGTCCGCAGGCGGGGGGCGTGCAGGGCCCGGTCACGGGCCTGCGTATTCAGGGCCGATTGATCGTGCAGGGCAACGCCTCGGTTTCTCCGGCCGCGCCGATCGGTCAGGCGCCGCAGACAGCCGTGGACCTGCCATCGCAGCGGGTGGTCATTCCCAAGGCCATCGAGGACCTTGTCAGCCAGTTGCACTCGCCGGTCTACGCCACGCGCGACGCGGCGACCTTCGCCCTCATGCGCCTCGACCCCTCCAACGAGGATGCGGTGCGGGCGGCGGCGGAGAAGGAAACGGACTGTGAGGCATTCACGCGGCTGGTGGAAGCGGCGGTGCATCTGCATCTGCGGGCGCGCACGCCTCTGACCGGGCAGCAGGGGGTGCTGGGCATCACGCTGAACATCGAGCCGGTGCGCATCGGTCCGCGGGCGGAGCAGACGGCTTCGGTGGCGGTGATGGGAATCGAGCCGGGATTTCCGGCCGAAGAGGTGCTCAAGCCCGGGGATCGCATCGTGGCGGTGGGCGGGCAGACCTTTCCGCTGGATCTGGACGTGGTGGCGTTTCGCGAGCGGCTCAATTTAACGCCGCCCGGGTCGGCCGTGCATTTCACCATTGTGCGCGACGGCAAGCTGATGAAGGCGGATGTCGTGCTGGCCGGACTATCGAACGACACAGTGCTGGCGAACCTGGTGGACGAGCGGCGGAACAATGCCGAGATGTACGTGAACAACATTCTGGCGAGCGCGGCGATCGAGCGGAGTTCGCCGGCGCTGGTGTTGCCGGACGGCACGGCCGTGGAGAATCGCTACGAGATCAGGGGGGAAGGGATCATTTTCGAGCCGCAGCCGGGGCCGATTCTGATCGGTCCCAAGGAGATGATCGCTCCCAATTCGCCGTGAATTGACCCTCGTTGCGGGCAGCGTTATAAGCGCGGCCGGACGATGTTGTCTGGCAGGATGATCGGGTATGCATCGATTGTGGCGTGCTGTTTCCACGGCGGCGATTGGATTGGCCGCGGCATTTCCGTTGACGCTCGCAGCCCAGACGCCTGTCGCCTCGGCCCCGCCTGGCGGCGCCGCGGGCACGACGGCGGCGGCGCGCATGCTGGCCGACCAGCTTGTGGATGAGGCCTTCGGATACACCCGCGATCCCAAAGCGCCCGAGGCGCAATCGTCGCTGCGGGCGTCGCTGCTGCTGGAATTCGCCAGCCGCCTGGATCCCAGCGATGCGCGCATTCTGAAGCTGCTGGTCGAGGCGTCGCAGGTGGCGGGGCGCGGCGACGTGCAGCGCAGCGCCCTGCGGGCGCTCATCAAGGCCGATCCCGGCGACATGGTGGCGCAGGTGGAATACCTCGATTTTCTGGCCGGCGCGACGCAGGCGCTCGATGAGCGGGCGCGCGTGTATCAGTCGGCGCTGGATACCCAGAGCCTGGATCCGACGGTGCGCAGCGAGATGGCGGTGCGGCTGGCGCGGATCGCCGAGGAGCGCGGGGATCAGGCCGGGGCGCGCGCGCTGCTGGGGCAGGCCATGAAACTCAATGACGTCAACGTGCGGGCGCTGCGCGAGTGGGTGCGGATGACCGAGAAAAAGCCCGACGAACGCGTCGAGGCCCTGTCGGCGCTGCTGACGGCGGATCCTTACGAGCCCGACGGATGGATGGCGCTGGCGCGGCTGCTCGAGAGCGCCGGCGTGCATGGCCGCGCGGCCGACGCGCTCTCGACGGCGATCGAGCAAAGCCAGAAGGACGGGGGCCAGCCGCCGGCCGATCTGTTTCAGGAGCTGGCGGTGGAGCTGGCGATCTCCGCGCGGCGCGCGGAGGCGGCGCCGATCATCGACGCGCTGGCGAAACTGCGGGACGCGCCGCTCTCGGCGCTGGTGGCGGCGCGCCTCATCGCCAATGAATATGTCGCGGTGCCCGGTTCGCTCACCGGCGCCAACCCTCCGGCGAGCGCCCCGGCGACGCAGCCGGCCACCGCCGCGTCGCAGCCCCGGCGCGCCATCGGTTTCATCGACGTGCCGCCGGCGCCGGCGCGCGTTCCCGGGCAGCTCGATTACACCATGATTCTGCGGCGGAAACTGCTCGACGACATGCAGTCCAAGACGCCCGAGGCCCTGGCGCAGGCGGCGTGGGTGGAACTCTCGGTGATGCCCGAACCGAGCCGCGACGTCGAAAGCTGGCTCAACGATTATGCAACCGCCGTCGGCAAAGACGCCGCGACCGACAAAACGCTGGCGCGGCTGCGCGGCTGGCTGCTCTTGCGCACCGGCAAGGCCGCGGCTGCCCAGGCGGCGCTCGCGCCTCTCGCCGATGCCGATCCCCTCGCCCAGCTTGGACTGGCCCGGGCGCTGATCGAGCTTCACCAGTCCGCGGAGGCGGCGCGGCAGCTCCAGGACCTGTGGCGGCAATATCCGCAGGGCATCTTCGCGCTGCAGATCGCGCAGGCGGCGCGCTCGGCGCAGATTCCCCTCGCCGATACCGTGCTGGCCACCCGGTACGCGGGCGTGGTCGGCGACATCCCCCCGGATTTCTGGGCCGCCCAGCGCCAGCCCCGGGACATCGAACTGCTCTCCCCCGCCGACCTCGACCCGCGCTACAACCTGGGCCAGCCGATCCTGCTGGACCTGACGATCACCAATGTGTCGAATCATCCGTTGCCGGTGGGACCCGACGGCGCGATCAAGACGAGCATCGGCGTGGTGGGCGTCGCGGGCATCGGCATGGCGGGCATGGGCGGGGGCAAGCCGCTGGGCCTGTACGCACTGGAAAACCTTCAGCGGGTGTACCGCCTGGCCCCGCGCGGGCAAATCAAGGCGTCGATCCGCCTGGACCAGGGACGCCTGGGCACCTTGTTTACCTCGCAGCCCATGAATTCCTTCAACCTCACCTTCTCGCTGATCACCGCGCCCCGCGGCAACCCCGAAAAGCCGGAGTATGGCCTGGGCGGACAGGTGGTCACCGTGCAACCGCCGGGCGTCCTGCACGTGGGAATCCCGCTGACGCCTGAGACGGCCAACGCGGAACTGGACACCGTCTTCCGGGCCATCACCAATGGCACGCCGGAACAGCAGCTCAATGCCATCGCGGTCGCCTCGGCGCTGCTGGCGACGCTGCCCCCCCCGGGCAACGATCCGGCGGCGAAGGTGGAGGTGGTGCGGAAGATGCTGTGCAACGCCCTGCTGCCGCCGTTGCGGAGTCCGTCGGCCGTCACGCGCGCCTGGACGCTGCGCTACCTGCCGGCAACGGGGCTGACGAGCGATCTTGCCAGCGCCGTGCAGTCCCTCAACGATGATCCTGACCCGATCGTGCGGGCGGCGTGGGCCACCAACGAAGTGGTGCTGGGAGAGAGCGCTCCCGGTCAGCGCGAGCCGGCGATCCAGGCGATTCGCCAGCAGGAGGGGATGGAGGCTGATCCGGTGGCCAAGGCATGGATGCGGACGATACTCGAGGAGCTTGTGCCGCCGAGTTCCGCCAGCGGGCCGGCGCGGTAATCGCCGCCGCCGTGCACTGAGGGGGTGGTTCGCTGCCGGGAGATCTGATGGCCCGCGTGCTGCTGCAACACGTTACCAAGCGCTACCCGGGCGCCGGGAGGCCCGCGGTGGAGGAGCTGTCGCTCGATATTGCCGATCATGAATTTCTGGTGATCGTCGGACCGTCCGGCTGCGGCAAAACGACCACGCTGCGGCTGATCGCCGGGCTGGAAACTCCTAGCGCCGGCACCCTGACCATCGGCGAACGGATCGTCAACGACCTTCCCCCCGCCGATCGCGACGTCGCCATGGTGTTTCAGCATTACGCGCTCTATCCCCACATGAGCGTCTATCGCAACATGGCGTTTGGCCTGCACTTACGGCGGAAGCACCTGCGGCTGACCCATGCCCAGGTGCGGGAACGGGTCGTGGCCGCCGCGCGGGCGCTGGAACTCGAGGCGTTCCTGCAGCGCCGTCCCGATTCTCTCTCCGGAGGCCAGCGCCAGCGGGTGGCGCTGGGGCGGGCGATCGTCCGCCAGCCGCAGGTGTTCCTGTTTGACGAGCCGCTCTCGCAGCTGGATGCGAACCTGCGCGTGGCGACCCGCACTGAGATCAAGCGGCTGCAGTTAGATCTTCGGACGACAACAGTTTACGTGACCCACGACCAGGAAGAGGCGATGGTGCTGGGGGACCGCATCGCCGTGATGAAGGAAGGGCGGATTCAGCAATGCGCGCCGCCTTTGGAGGTGTATCAGCGGCCGGTCAATCGGTTCGTCGCGGGGTTCCTGGGCACGCCGGCCATGAATTTTCTCGCGGGGCGGGTCGAGGGGCAGGGGTTCGTGTTGGCCGGGGGAGCGGGGCGGCTGCCGATCAGCGGCGCTTTGGTCCGAACGGCCGCGCGATACGGCGGCACTGAGCTGGTGCTGGGGATTCGCCCGGAGGCGATCGGGATTGTTCCCGAAGGCGAATCTGACAGCGGGGCCCTGGATGCGAAAATCTCGCTGGTGGAGCCGCGTGGAGATCGGGTCGATGTGACCTTTACGCTGCTCAAGGGGGAGCACGGGGCCGGGGGCCCGCAGATGATCTGCCGGAGCGATTCGCAGGCGTTTGGCAAATGGCGGGCACAAGGTATAATAAGAGTCCGGATGGATCTCGGACGGGTCCATTTGTTTGAGTCAGGAGAGACAGGCGTGAACATCACGCTGACACGAGAATCGAGTCATGCGGCTGCATAAGTCGCACAAGTTCTCACCGGCGTTCGCAGCCGTCCCGCGAGCCGCCGGCCCGGATGTTTTCCGCATCGACGCGGAAGGCCCGGGGCTGATGAAGTTCGCCCGGATCGGTTTCAGGAGGAATGCACCCTCTTAAAAATCGGATCGACGGGCGACGATATTTCCGCATGGTGCGGGAATGAGGACGGTGGAGGCTTTCTCCACCGTTGTTGTTTTTGCGGACGGCGTGGCGACGGGAGGTCGCCGCGGCAGGACATTGGACAGCCGCGCGCCGGGCGGTCGGGCGTACGGCGGGAAACCCCCGCCGACAAGTGAATACTTCTTTGAAGGTACAGGGTTATGAATCCGGAATTGCTGCGACTGGTGGACTCGATCGCGCGCGACAAAAACATCGACAAGGAGTCGATCTTCCTCGACATCGAAGCCGCGCTGCTCTCCGCGGCGCGCAAATTTTACGGCGAAGTGGATGATGTCAGCGCCAGCATCGACCGCATGACCGGCGATATCTCCGTTTCCAAGGGCGGCACGCTCATCGACTACCGGGAGTTCGGACGCATCGCCGCGCAGACCGCCAAGCAGGTCCTGATCCAGAAAATCCGCGAGAACGAACGCACCAGCATTTACGACGAATACGCCGAGCGCAAAGGCCAGATCATTACCGGCGCCGTCGCCCGGTTCGAGGGCGGGGTGCTGGTGGTGAACCTGGGGCGGTCGGAAGGGTTCTTGCCGCGGTCGGAACAGATTCCCGGCGAGACGCACAACAACGGCGACCGCATTCGCTGCCTGGTGCTGGACGTGCGCGACGCGGGCAACCAGGTGAAGATCATTCTGTCGCGCAGCCATCCGGACTTCATCCGGCGCCTCTTCGAGCTGGAAGTGCCGGAAGTGCAGGAGCGGGTGATCGAAATCAAGGCGCTGGCGCGCGAGGCGGGCTATCGCACGAAGATCGCGGTGACCTCGATCGATACAAAAGTGGACGCGGTGGGCGCGTGCGTGGGCGTGCGCGGCAGCCGCATCAAAAACATCGTGGACGAACTCGGCGGCGAGAAGATCGACATCGTGCGGTGGAATGAATCCTCGCAGGTGCTGATCACCAATGCGCTCAAGCCGGCGGAAATCGTCGAGACGTCGCTGAATTTCGAGATGAACCGGGCGACGGTGGTGGTCAACGAGGACCAGCTTTCGCTGGCGATCGGCAAGCGCGGGCAGAACGTGCGTCTGGCGGCCCGGCTGACCGGCTGGGACATCGATATCCTCACGCCGCCGGAATACAACAAGGGCCTGGAAGACCTCGAGAAGTCGCTCAAGACGATCGAAGGGGTCGACGAAAAGATTCTGGATCGGCTGGTGGCGCTGGGCATCATCAACCTGCTGGACATCGAGGAAGTGGGTCCGGATCCGCTGGTGAAGGAACTGGAGATGCCGCCGGAACTGGCGGAAAAAGTCGTGCAGGTGGCGGGGGAAGAAGCGAAGCGGATCGCTGCCGAAGATGCGGCGCGCAAGGCGGCCGAAGAAGAAGCGAAGCGTGGCCAGGCCTCGCCCCTCGAGGCCGCGCTGGCCGCGCCGGGACCCGAGGGCGCGGAGGGCGCTGGCGCTGCTGCGGCCCCCGCGGCGGAGTCCAAACCGGTCCTCTCACCGCTGGATGCGGCCGCCGCCGCGCCCGCGCCGGAGCCCGTCGCCGCTCCGGGGGGACAGTGAGGTGCCCGGCAAACATGACACAGCGCAACATCAACAAACCGTTAAATCTTCAACAGCATCACCCATACGGAACAGCGGTACCTAAAATAAAGTTTCCACGGCACACCGCCGCTCGGTTTTTCTGGAGCCTTGCTTGAGTTTAAAAGTC
Source organism: Phycisphaerae bacterium (assembly GCA_035548175.1). Taxonomy (GTDB): domain Bacteria; phylum Planctomycetota; class Phycisphaerae; order WQYP01; family WQYP01; genus CALCHA01. The sequence goes on from DASZTO010000081.1 coordinate 25,453, forward strand.
TTCCAACTTGCCAAAGAACTGGGAATCGACAGCAAAGTGATCGTCAAGAAGTGCAAAGACGAGCAGATCCCCAACATCGAGACGCACATGAGTCCTGTGACGGCGGGCCTCGCGGCGACGATCCGCGAGTGGTTTTCGTCCGGCGAGCTCAAGACGGCGATCGAGTCGACGCAGCACATCGAGGCTGCGCGCATCCAGAAAGCGCCGCGCAAGCGCAGCAGCTCCAAAAAGGCCGCCGGAAGCGCTTCCCATGCCGGCGCCCATAGCGGCGATAGTTCCGCCACGGCCGTCGCCGAGCCGCCCGAAGCCGACGCCGAGGCCGCCCCCGCGACGGAATCCGTCGAGACGACCGAGCCGGAAGTCGCCACGGAAGTCCACGAAGCAGCCCCGCCGGAGCCCGCGGTGGCCGAAGCGCCCCAGCCGATCGCCCCGCCGCCCGAGACAACCGAAACAGCCCCGCCGGTGACGCAGGAAGCGCAGCTCGAAGCGCCGGAGGCCGCCCCGGTCGAAGCGGCGCCGCCCGAGCCCGCCGCGCCGCCGGCACGTCCGGTGCACCCCGCGGAAGTCGCTCCGCCGGTGATCCCGATCGCCCCGGCCCGCCCCGTGCGTCCGGCCGCCAGCGCCGCGCCGCAAGCGCCGGCCCGGCCCGCCGCGCAAACGCCCGCCAAGCCGGTCCCGCCCGCCGCGCCGGTGCTTCAGAAACCCGTGCGTCCGGCGGTGATGCCCAAGGGCATCCCCAATGTCCCGACGCGTCCGACCAATATCTCCCCCGTGGGTCCGCAGGTGCGTCCCGCCCCGGCCCAGTTGCAGGGGCCCAAGGTCATCCGCGTCGAGCAGCCCGATCAGGTGCCCGCGCCGCGGCCGATGCGTCCCCGTCCGCCCGGAGTCGGCGGCGGTCCGGGCGCGGGCGGACCGGGGGGTCCCGGCGGTCCGAACCGGTCGCCGGGCTTCGCGATGCCGCCGATGCCGGTGCCAGGCGCCGGCAGTTCGGGCCGCAGCCGCAGCGGTCGCGAATCCGCCGCACCGGTGGATGATGAGGAATCAGCAGCCAAGAAAAAGGCCCGGACCAACCGTCGCGGCGTGGGCTCCGGCCGGCGCGGCGATGCGGGCGCGGACGCCATCCGCGAATGGCGCGAGGCCGACCTGCTCGAACGCCAGGACCGCATCGCGGGTTCCGCCGGCGCCCTCCGCGAACGCAAGCGCGAAATGTCCAAGCAGCTTCGCTCCGCCAACGCTCCGCATGGCACGGCGCCGCGCTCCACGCACGTCGAGATCACCCCGCCGGTCACCATCCGCGAGCTTTCCGAAGCCATGGGCGTCAAGTCCAGCGACATCCTCAAGAAGCTCATGGCCCAGGGCGTCATGGCGACGGTGAACCAGATCATCGAGCCGGAAACCGCCCAGGTGCTGGCGCTGGAATTCGGCCTGGAACTGGTCGTCAAGCAGCGCGAAAGCGAAGCCACCATCCTCGAACGCCAGTACAAGGAACGCGAAGAGGCCGCCGAAAAAGTCGCCCGGCCTCCGGTGGTCACCATCCTCGGCCACGTCGACCACGGCAAGACCAGCCTGCTCGACAAAATCCGCTCCGCCAACGTCGCGGCGGGCGAAGCCGGCGGCATCACCCAGCACGTGGGCGCCTACACCGTGGAACTCGCCGGCAGCGATGGGAAACCCAAACGCGTCACTTTCCTCGATACCCCCGGCCACCAGGCGTTCACCGCCATGCGCGCCCGCGGGGCGAACATGACCGATGTCGTCGTGCTGGTGGTGGCGGCGGATGACGGCGTGATGCCCCAGACCGTCGAATCCATCAACCACGCCAAGGCCGCCGGCGTGCCCATCGTCGTGGCCCTCAACAAGATCGACAAGCCCGAAGCCAACGCCAACAAGGTCCTCGGCCAGCTCGCCGAACAGGGCCTCAACCCCGCCGAATGGGGCGGCGACACCGAAGTGGTCCGCACCTCCGCGACCACCGGCCAGGGCGTCAAGGAACTCATCGAGTATCTCGATTACGTCGCGACCCTGCGGGAGCTCAAGGCCTCGCCGGCCCTGCCGGCGCGCGGCGCCGTCATCGAATCCTTCATGGATCCCAATCGCGGCGTCGTCGCACGGGTGCTCGTGCAGAACGGCACCCTGCATGTCGGCGACACCGTGGTCTGCGGACCCGCCTGGGGCCGCGTGCGCTCGATCACCGACGACAAAGGCCGCCAGATTCACGACGCCGGTCCCGCCACCCCCGTGGAAGTCATCGGCCTGGACACCGTACCGGGCTCGGGCGACAAGCTCTATGCGATCGAAGACGCCAACGAGGCACGCGAGATCGCCGACGAGCGCAAGCAGGCGGATCGCGTGGGCGAGATCGCACAGCGCTCCAAGGTCACGCTGGAAAACCTGTTCGACACGATCCAGCAGGGCACCGTGAAGGAACTGCGCGTGATCCTGAAAGCGGACGTGCAGGGCTCCGTCGACGTGCTCAAACAGCTTCTCACCGAAGAGCTTTCCAAGGAAGTCAAGGTGCGGCTGCTCCACGCGGCGGTCGGCGGCGTCAGCGAAAGCGACGTGCTGCTGGCCGAGGCTTCGGATGCCATCATCATCGGCTTCTCGGTCGTGCCCGACGAAACCGCCCGCAAGCTCGCCGAGTCCCTGGGCGTCGAAATCCGCACCTATCGCATCATCTACGAGATCACCGACGACATCCGCAAGGCCCTCACCGGCATGCTCGCACCCAGCAAGCAGGACCAGGTGCTCGGCCACGCGGAAATCCGCCAGGTCATCAAGGTGTCGCGCCATGGCAACATCGCGGGCTGCATGGTCACCGACGGCCTGCTCCAGCGCAACAATAAGTTCCGCCTTATCCGCGACGGCGCCGTGGTCACCGAAAACCTCACCCTCGACAGCCTCAAACGCTTCAAGGAGGACGTCAAGGAAGTCCGCGGCGGCGTCGAGTGCGGCCTCAAACTCGCCGGCTACGACGACATCAAGGTCGGCGACCGCCTCGAAGCCTACAAGACCGTCGACGTCGCCCGAACCCTCTAACCCGGCGGCCGGCGGTCCCTTGTCCGCGGCCGGAACGGCTGCGGACGAATGACCGCCGGCGAACGCTTCTACTGACCACCGGCCACCGGCCATTGAAAAATCGTCATGCTCATCGGCATCCTGCAACTCGATTTGAAGATCGGCGACGCTTTGAACCTGAAGGACAAACGCAAAATCGTGCGGTCGCTCAAGGACAAGTGGCACCATCACCACAACGTCAGCGCGGCGGAGGTGGACTTCCACGACCACCCCCAGCACGCCCTCATCGGCGTCGCCATGGTCGGCAGCGATGCCCGGCAACTCGAAAGTTCCCTCGCCAAGCTCGTCGAGTCCGTGAAACGCGAACGCTACGCCGAGTTGCTGGATTTCCGGATCGAAGTCGTCTCCGGCCGCGATTGAGCCCGCCGGTGCCCCCCCCTACCGCCCCAGGAGGCGCGCGTTGTCATGGCCAATTCGGTGCGACAGAACAAAGTGGCGTCGCAGATCCAGAAGATCGTCGCCGCCGCGATTCAGCGGGATGTCGCCGACCCGCGCGTCGATGGGCTGGTCAGCGTGACCAGGGTGGACGTGACGCCGGACTTGCGCGAGGCCAAGGTCTGGCTGAGCGTCCTGGCCTCCCAGCGGCCGCCGGCGACGGTCCTCGCCGGGATTCGCTCCGCGGGCAGGCGCATCCAAAGCGAAGTCGCCGGCGGGTTGCCCCTGCGGCACATTCCGCGGCTTACCTACGTCCTCGACGAAACCCTCAAAAAGCAGGCGGAGATTCTCAAAACCATCGACGAAGCAATGGCCGACACCCGGGCGTCGGCTCAAAGAAGCGACGCACCCGATCCTTCGGGAGAAGACCCCTCCGCCGGACAGGATGCCGGCGACGAGGCCTGACACACACGACCGCGAACAAGGGATCAGGCGGATATGAACAAGGTGAACGTGAAACTGGATGTCCTCAAAAAGGTGGCGGCGCGGCTGGTCAAGGCGGCGCCTTCGCGCAAGCCCGAGCCCGTCGATCCTCTGGCCAGGCTCATTCGTGCCTTCCTCGAATACGACTGCGATGAGGCCCGCGCTTCGGCCGCCGAACGCAAGATCCAGGAAAGCATGGTCGACACCAACGAGCTCCGCGTCACGCCGGCGATCGAACTCGCCGCGCTGCTCGGGGCGCGCTATCCCTTCGCCGAATCCCGCTGTTCCGCCCTCCACCGCACGCTGCAATCCGTCTTCGACCGCGAGCACCACATGCGTCTCGACCGCCTCAAGGAAATGAAAAAGCCCGAGATCCGGCCTTACCTGCAATCGCTCGCCGGCATCACGCCCTATGTCGAGGCGGCGATCTGCGTCGATTGCTTTGGCATCGCGGCGGCGCCGGTCGATACGAAATTCCTCCTGTGGCTGGTCTCCAAGGACGCCCTCCCCGAGGGAACCGACATCAAGACGGCCCAGCAGCTTCTGGAAAAAGTCGTGAAGGGAACCGAGGCCGAAGATCTGTTCCACGGGGCGCGAAGGGAACTGGAGGGGTGGTCCCCGCGATCCTGGCCGCAGGTGGCCAAGGTGCCTTCGCCGATCCTGGCCCCCCCGCCGATCGACGCAGCGCCGCCCGCCGAAGCGCCCAAGCCCCTGCCCCCGCGTCCGGTGGTCGCCGCGAAGAAGAAGTGATCCCCTCGATGCGCGCGCTCAGGCGACCTGCGCGGCCGCGCTGCCTGCCTCGACGAAACTGCCTTTGTCCAGGTGGATGAGGCGCGAGGCGGCGGCGGCGGAGTGGGGGTCGTGCGTCACCATCAGGATCGTCTTTTCAAATTCCCGGTTCAGCCGCTGCAGCAGCGAGAGGATTTCCTTGGCGCTGTGCGCGTCCAGGTTGCCGGTCGGTTCATCCGCCAGCAGCAGGTCGGGATCGGTCACCAGCGCCCGGGCGATGGCCACGCGCTGTTCCTGCCCGCCGGAAAGCTGGCGCGGGAAATGGTCCATGCGGTCGCCCAGACCCACCAGGCCCAGCGCGGTGGCCGCGTTCGCGCGGCGCCGGCGGCGCGACAGCCGCGTGAGCTTCAGCGGCAGCTCGACGTTCTCCAACGCGCTCAGCACCGGTATCAAATTGAACGCCTGAAACACAAACCCCAGATGATGATTTCGCCAGCGGGCCAGCCCCGATTCCGACATCAACGCCGGCTCCTCCCCCATCACCAGCAGCCGGCCCGCCGTCGGTTTGTCCATCCCGGCGATCAGATGCAGCAGCGTCGATTTTCCCGAACCCGACGGCCCCATGAGCGCGACGAACTCGCCGCGATGAATCTGCGTGCTCACACGGTCAAGCGCCACCACCGTGTTCTGCCCGCGCGTGAATTCCTTCGTCAGTTCGATCGCTTCGACCACTGGCAGCATGCTGTTTTCCTGTTGCGGGGATGGGGTTATCACGAGCCGGCCTTCACGGCGTCGCCTTCCTTGAGCGTGTCCGGCGGCGACACGACCAGTTCCTCCCCGCCGGCCAGCCCCCTGGTGATCTCGACGTCGCCGCCGGCGGAGGTGATGCCCGTGGCGACGCTCACCTTGCGCGCCTTCCCGTTCTCGATGACGAAGACCGCCCCATCGCGCACGGCCGAGCGCGGAATGCGGACGATCGGGGCCGGAACTGATGAAGCGTCCGCGGCCGTCCTGGGCGCCCCGAGGAATCCCACCGTGGCGTTCATGTCCGGCTTCAGCAGGTCGTCCGGCTGCAGCACTTTCACGCGCACCTCAACCGTCGCCTTCTGGCGGTTGGCCACGGGAGAAATCAGTTGCACCACGCCCTCATATTTTTTGTCGGGATAGGCGTCCGTGGTGATCCAGCAGCGCTGCTTCATCGCCACCTTGGCGAAATCATTCTGCGAGATGTCCAGCTCCACCAGCAGGTCGGAAAGATCCGCGATCGAAACCACGTACCCCTTGGCCCCGCGGTCCCCGACAAAACCATTCGTGACGAACTCCCCGACCTCCACGTTGCGCTCCAGCACCGTCGCGTTCTGCGGCGACTTGATGATCGTGTTGTCCAGATCGTCCTGTGCCAAAGCCAGCGAGCCGGCCTGCTGCGCGACCGTCGCCTTCTGCGCCGCGATCTCCTCCTGCCGGCTGCCGGCTTTCATCAGCAGGTACTGCTGGTTGGCGACGTCCGCCTGCGCCTGGAGCGCTTTCATCTGAGCCTCGGCATCCTCGATTTCCGTTTCCGTCTGCGTGGTCCGGATTCTCAACAGCCGCTGGTAATTCCGCGCTGCATTGTCCGCTTCAATCTGCGCTCGCTGGTGCTGCGCCTCGGCCGCCGCGATCTCCTGCGGGCGATTCCCCGCCTCCAGCTCCGCCAGGTGCGCCTTGGCCGCATCCAGCTGCCCCTGCTGCTGCGCCACCCGCGCCCGGTATTCATCATCCTCCAGCCGCACCAGCACCTGCCCCGCTTTGACCTTGTCGCCCATCTCGACCCCCACCCAGGCCACGCGCCCCACCACCTTGCTGGCCAGCTCCACCTTGTGCGCCGCCATCACGTAGCCGGTCGCATTGAGCACCACCTCGCCGGCAGGCGCGGTCTGGGCGGCCTGCACGCGCAGCGTCTCCACCACCGGTATGGCCGCCGCCGACGCCGTGTACTGCCACGCCGCCACGCCCGCGCCCGCCAGCAGCGCCACCCCCAGCAGCCACGGCCAGCGCCGCGGCACGTCGCGCCGCGCCTTGTGCGATTTGTCAATCCGCAGTTTCTCAAGCTCGCTGTTCATTACGCATCTCTCATCGCTTGCACGATCGGTTTCCGCGACGCCGACCATGCGGGTAGGAAGCCGCCCAGCGCCCCGATGGCCACCGCGAACAGCAGGCCGTACAAAGCCGCCGCCGGCGTCACGCGGAATTGAAATGTCGTTTCGTTGAACGTTTGAAAATTCCCCACGCCCGTCGTCAGCCCGTTGATCGGCAGCGCGAGCAGCACCCCCAGGCATCCCCCCAACAGCGCCAGACACACCGATTCGACCACGAACGAAAGCAGGATCGTCGTGCGCGGAAAGCCCAGCGCCCGCAACGTGCCCACTTCCCGGGTCCGGCGCGACACCGCCGCGTACATCGTGTTCGTCGCCGCGAACGCCGATCCCACCGCCATGATGATCGCCACCGAAAACCCCAGAATTTGCAGCGGCAAACCGCCCGAAGTCAGCGAGGCGTAATACTCCTTCTCCGGCATCGCCTGGGCGTTCAGGCGCCGGTCGCCGTCGATCGTGCTTTTGATGGCGGCCATGTCGGCGGGCGATTTGGCGCGCAGTAACACCGAGCTGCTGCCGCCCGATACTTCGAAATCCCCCCGCAGCTGGTTGAGGTCCGTCCAGATTTCCGAGTTCGCCGCCGAATCACCCGCCGAAAAAACGCCCACCACCGTCCAATACCCCCGGCCGAATCGCACCTTCTTCCCGATCCGCGCCGACGGATAGCGTTTCGCAATGGCGCTCCCGACCACGATTTGCCGAAGTCCCGGCTTGAGCATTTCGCCGGCGACAACCGTCGGATTGCGCATGGCCACGCCGATCGGAAGCATGCCGCGCACCGTCACGTTCATCCCTTCCGGATTATCCACCGAGGGCAGGTTCACCACCGTCAGGCCTTCCGGAGACACCATCGGCGTGCCGTCGGCCGTCGTCGCTATCCCCGGCAGGCGCCGGATGATCTGATAGGACTCCTCGGCAACCTGCGAGGTCAGTTCCGCGTTGGCCCCGTCGCGCAGCACGAGCAGCTGCAGCGGATTGCCCGTCGAGCCGAAAACCGTCTTCAGCCCGGTGGTCAACGCAAAAGCCGTAATGAGCACGGCCACCGTGAGCCCGATCCCCAGCGCCGTCATCGCCGTGGACCCTTTGCGTTCCAGGAGATTGCGGAGGTTGTATTTCAGCGGCAGGTTCATCGCCTCATCCCACAAACCGCAGCGATGACACAATGTTCGCCCGTGAAGCGAAAAACGCCGGCACCAGCGAAGCGAACAGTCCCAGCACCATCGCTACCCCCAGAACCACGGCCGACGCCTGCCAGCGCAGGCCCTGGAACGGAAATCCGCCGGCATTGTCGATCGACTTGCACAGCAGGTATCCCAGCCCGATCCCCGCCATGCCCCCAAGCATCGAAATCATCACCGATTCGCCCACGATGAGCTGCAGAATCTCCGGCGGATCGAAGCCCAGCGTGCGCAGAATCGCCATTTCGCGCGTGCGCTCCCGCACCGCCATGGCGACCGTGTTCGCCGACACCAGCAGAATCGTGAACGTCACCGCGGAGCAGATGGCGGCAAGGAACATCCGCACGTTCCCGAGCATGCCCAGAAACGACCGCCCGAATTCCTTCTCGGATTCCGTGCGCGTGGGATAAGGCGAATTGTCGAACATCGCGTCGATCGCCTTGGACACGCGCGGAACTTCATCGGCGCTGCGGGCGCGGATGACGTAGGTGCCGGCGGTGTCCAGCGCGATGGTGTCCCCCTGCGCTTTGAGCAGCTCGTCAAGATATTCGCGGTGAAACAGCAGGTTTTCCTCGTGCGGCGGATGGGTATAGATCGCCACGCAGGTCATGTCCAGCGTCACCGGATAAATGTCGCCGGTGATCACCACCGGATCGCCCACGTGAATGTGGTAGCGCTCGGCGATTTTTTCCCCCACCGCGCAGCCGGCGCGCGTCCGCTTGAACGCTTCCAGCTGCTCCGGCGGAAGATGCCAGTCCGGGAACACCTCGAACACGCGGTCGGCGTCCACGGCGAACCGGCCGAAGAAGTCGCTGGGGTCTTTGTAGGTGCCCCCAAACCAGGACCACGCGGAAACCTGCTCGACGCCATCCACGGATTTGATGCGCGCCTCATAAGACGCGGGCAGGAACTGCGTCAGCGACACCCGATGGCGCGTGATGATGCGCAGCGCCGAGGAGGGTGAATTGTCGTCGCCGTGAAAAAAGCTCTGGTAAATCGCGAAGAGAACCGTCAGCAATGCCAGCGACACCGCGGTGCTTGCGAGGGTGAGCAGCGTGCGGCGCCGGTTGCGCAGGACGTTGCGGAAAATGAGGGGCACGAGACGGAGCATCGCTGGGCACGCCTTGCGTGTTGGGCCAAAGAAACGGGAACGGAGCAGAAATCGCATCGTAGAAGATCGGGGAGGGCGGTTCAAGGCAGGCAGCCGCGCGAGAAAAAAGCGGCGGCCGGGAAACGTTCGGGGGAGCGGCCCGCCAGGAATTTTCACGCCTTCATGTGCTCTTCATGCGGAAGCGGTTAAGGTTTGGCGAAGATTCCTGCGTGAGGAGATTGCCATGGGCATGCGTGCGGCGGTTGTGGGATTGGCGGGTGCGTTCCTGTGCGGGGGGATTGCCCTGGCGCAGATGGGTGGGGGCGGCGGTTTTGGCGGAAACGGTGGCTTCGGCAGGCAGGGCGGAGGAGGAGGCGGATTCAACGCCGGACCCGGCGGCGGCTTCAACGGCGGCCCAGGCACAGGCAATTCCCTGAGCCAGTTGCGCATGGAGATCGGCTCCACCGAGGAGGAGTGGCTGGTGATCGGCCCCATGCTCGAAAAGGTCATCAGCGCGCGCTCCGCGGTGGAGGCGGCGGCCAGCACCGATGATGGAAACCAGCAGCCCGGAAATCGCGGCGGCTTTGCCGGACGTGGACGCGGCGGCGGCAACGACAGCTTTGGCGGACCCGCGGGCGCGGGGGCGTTCAGCGGACGCGGCGGTCGAGGAGGATTCGGCGGACGTGGCGGAGGCTTCGGACGCGGCGGCTTCGGTGGACCCGGCGGAGGAGGGGCCGCCGATCAGGGAATGGGAGGCGGACCTCCGGGTGAACGTCAGGATGCAAATGGCCCGGGCAACCGTCCGTCCGCGACGCAAATGGGCGATGGGGCGCGCGGCGACCAGGGTGGGCCAGGCGCGCTGGGAGGCGGATTTGGCCCCCCCGACGGCGGCGGTTTCGGCCCGCCCGACGGAGGCGGTCCACGCGGATTCAACGGCGGCGGATTCAATGGCGGGCCGGGCGGATTTGGGGGCCCAGGTCGCGGCGGACGCGGGGGACGAGGCGGCGGACCCCCCGGCATGGACATGGGCGGCGCCTCGAGCGAGGTCTCCGTCGCGCTCACGGCCCTGCAGAAAGCCGTCGGAGACTCGAAGACGACCGATGCGGAACTCAAGGAAAAAGTCGCCGCCGTGCGCGCCGCCAGGCTCAAGGCGCAGGCCCGCCTCGAGACCGCCGAGAAAGACCTGCGGCGAATGCTCACGCCCGAGCAGGAGGCGATGCTGGTGGCCGAGGGAATGCTGGAGTGATGAAGAATCGTCGGCAATCGCTGGTCAATGATCAGCATCTGGCAGGCAGAACATTCTTGAGGTGTGCAATGGAATTGATGATGCGGCGCGCGGGGGTGATGGCTTCGGTGATCGTGATGGCGTGCGCGGGGCGGGCCTTTGCCTATGTGGACTTGGCGCCGACGCTGGGCAAGGTGGTGAACCAGTCGCAGCGGATCGCCGTGGTCCAGGTGACCGCCTATGACGGAAAAAACCATGAGGTGACTCTCAAAGAGATCAAGACCCTGAAGGGCGATGCGAAGCCCGCGGCGCCGATCGTGCAGGAACTTTCGCCCGATGGCGACCCGCTGCCGCGCCAGGTGCGCATCTGGTCCGTCCCCGGTTCGCAGGGAGTGATGTTCTCCAATGGCAACGCGGGGCTGGTGTGCGTGGGCGAAGGATGGTATGCGGTGCGCCTCTCCGTCGATGGGATGTGGAAGATGGGCGACGATCGGCCCGATTTGCCGCTGGCGTATTATGGCTCCATGCCCCGCCTCGTGGATGCATTGCAGAAAATGCTGGCAGGACAGGATGCGGTGATCACGATGGTGCCGCACGGTCAAGGCGGCGCCGCAAGCTTCGAGCTCGCCCTGAATCGTCCGGCATTGCCCGGGCTGGTGCGGCTGCAGCGTCTGCGCGCGAACCTCACGATGCCTGACACCACGGTGGCGGTGTCGACCAGCTCAGCCTATGTGATCGGTCCGGGCGTGGTGGATGAGGATGACTTGCCGGGGCTGGTGGCGAAACTGAAGACCGGCGATGCGCAGGCGCGCGTGGGTGCGGCCGAGGATGTGGGAACGCTCGGCGTGAAGGGAGCGCCGGCGGCCGGGGCGCTGGCGGAATTGCTCGGGGATGGAAATCCGCGCGTGTCCTGCGCCGCGGCGGCGGCGTTGCTCCGCGTTGACCCGAAGGATGCGCATGGCGCGGCGGCGGCGGTGGCGGTGTTGCAGAAGGGGCTCGCCAGCGCGGATGCGGGCGTCCGGCGGGATGCGACCCGGGAAGCGGGATTGTCCGGCGCCGCCGGGGCGCCGCTGGCCGCAAAGCTCGCGGAACTGCTCAAGGATAACGATGAGGGAGCGCGCATGAGCGCCCTCGAGGCGATCGCGACGCTGGGGCCCGCAGCCGGCAATGCCGAGGCCGCGGTCGAGCCGTTGCTCGACGATCCGGAGCAAACGATCGATGCGGCCGATGCGCTCGGACGCATGGGACTGGCCGCTCGTCCGGCCATGGGGAAACTCGCCAGGTTGATCAAGTCGGATGACTCGGCGGTCCAGTGGGCGGGCATCCGGGCGATGTCCCAGATCGGCGGCCCGGAATCGAAGCCGGCGGTCGACTTTATCGTCGCCAAGTTTGCCGAGAAGGACCGCAGCAAGCAGCCGACCGAGGTCGAAGGCTACAACATGATGGTCTACCTGGCGATGCTCGGACCGGATGCCCGCGAGGCCCTCTCGACGGCCCAGAGCGGGGGCATCAAGAATCCGGCGCTCAACGGAATCGCCACCTGGGCCTTGCAGTCGGATCAGTATTTGCCGTGGCAGCAGGGGGGAGGCGGAGGCCGGGGCTTTGGCGGGCGCGGCGGCGGGCCGGGGATGGGCGGCGGCCGGATGGACATTGGCACCATCATTTACGTGGCCTATGTGCGGGAAATGGGTCCGCGGCTGGCGCCCGCCGCGAAGCTGCTCGCGCACAAGATCGCGGCAGGCACCGCCGGCGATGTGCCGGACTGGGGCTATGACATGCTGGCCTGTGGCGGCGATGAAGCGGTGAAAATTCTCACGCCCCTGCTCACCGACAGCGATCAGACGAAGCGCGAGCGGGCGCTGGTGGCCCTGGGCTTCATGCGAGAAGCCGCGGAGAGCGCCGAATCCGCCGTGCGGAAGGAGCCGGCCAGCGATCCGCAGGAGAAACTCCTCGCCGCCTGGACGCTCCGCGCGATCCACGGGGAAGAAGTTGCGGACTGAATCACGCCGGCGCCACTGAGCGAAGGCCATCATGCACATGCGTCCTCTGAGCAAGCGCGGGATCACGGCTCGTGGTTGGCGTCGGCGAAGGGTGAGTTGGGTGTGAGGTGCGGGCGCAGGCGGAGCAGCGGGCCGTAATCGTCGATGATGGCGGGCGGCGGTGCGGGGCGCGGCGCGGGAGGTGCGGTGGCTTGCGGCGGGGAAGGGACGGCGGGTTGGGCCGGCGTGTCGGTGTACACCAGCATCGCTACGACCGCGACGGCCAGCAAAAAGAGAACGGCGATTCCGATGAAGAAGCGCAGGGCGGGGTGGAGGCGGCGTTTGGCGATCGGCGGGGTGAAGGCGGTGTGCTGCGTGGTCGCCAGGGTGATGGGCGCATCGGTGTTGAGGCCGACCCAACCGGCGCCGACATTGGGGCCGCGCTGGAGGGTGCGCTGGGCGGCGGCGTGCTGGGCGCGGCCGCGTTCGACCTCGTCGCGCTGCTGGCGTGCTTTGGGGCGGATACGTTCGAGATCGTCGCGGATGCGCGCTTCCGCCGGCGATCCGGCGACCATGCCGAGCGCTTTTTCGTACGTTTCCTCGGCGTTGATGAAGCGGCCGGACCAATCCCAGCCCAGGGCGAGCAGCGCCAGCAGGAGCCCGACCTGGTAGCGGATCCGCGCGATGCGGTCCGGGTCGTCGGGGGCCAGTTCCGGAAGATGGCGGAGGAAGGGCGAGAGGGTCGAGTCGATGGCGGCGGCGACGTCCTGGGTGAGGGCGAGATTCTTCGGGTAGAAGCTGAAGGGAAACTGCTCGTTCGTGCGCAAGCCTTCGCGAAGCTGGGCGTCGAAGGCATCGCAGCGGCGAGCCATGTTGTCTTCCAGGACGTCGAGGAGTTGCGGAAGCAGGGCGCGGACTTGCGGGAACTTCGCGGTATGGAGGAGTGCGGCGATCGGCAGAAGCGTCGGAAGATCGACACGCTCGATGGCCGCGCGGCTGCGGGGCAGGTAGCCGGCGGCGCAATGGGCGGGGAAGGCTTGCAGGGCGGCGGCGACTTCATCGGGCGTGGCGGCCTTTTCGAAATCGCCGGCGTGCTCCAGATCGATGAGCCAGGGCAGCGTGTCGGGGGCGAGCGCGTGTTCTTCAAATCGTGGGAACCATTCCGGCGCGGGCGGATTCTGGAAGCAGAGCGTGCGGATGAGCGCGTTGTGCCGGGAGTCGGCGGAGCGGGGGTCGGGAAAATCGGCGAGGGACGGCGGATGATCGGCGGTGAACCAGAAGAGGCGGGCGTCGATGCGGGTGAGCGGATCGTAAAGCGCGGCGAGGGCTTGCTCAATGTCGGTGGGCGTGCGCGGGAGCGGGCCGAGGGTGGGGAGGTCGAAGGGGGTCGGGGGGATGGCGGCGGGGTCGGGGTAGATGCGGAGGCGGCGCGCGGCGGCGTCCATGGCGGCCTGGGAGGCGGCGCCGCTGAGGCCGAGGATGCGGAAGGGGTTGTGGGAAAAGTCGAAACTCAAAACTCAAAACTCAAATCGGGGGGACGGAAACACGAAACACAAAACTCGAAAGACGAAGGGGTCGCGGCGAGTCGGGAGGGCGCGGCGATCAGGGGTGTTGGGCGAGCCATTGTTGGGCGTCGTGGTCTCCGGCGGCGGCGGCTTTCTGGTACCAGGTGCGGGCCTGGGCGAGGTCTTTTGGGAGGGCGCGGCCTTGTTCGTAGAAGCGGGCGATGTCGGTCATGGCGGCGGGGTCTCCGCCGGCGGCGCTTTTCTGAAACCAGGCGAGGGCGGTTTGATCGTCTTTCGCGACGCCCTCGCCCTGGGCGTAGGCGGTGCCGAGGAACCACTGGGCGGTGGCGTCGCCGGCGTCGGCGGACTCGCGGTACCAGGCGGCGGCGGCGGCGAGGTTTTTGGGGATGCCGGCGCCGGTTTCGTAGGCGTATCCGAGGCGGAACATGGCGTAGGCGTCACCGGTTTTGGCGGCGCGTTTGTACCACTCGAGGGCGGCGGCGGGGTCTTTGTCGACGCCCTGGCCATCGGCGTAGAAGTCGGCGAGCCTGGTGAAAGCGGCGTGATAATCTTTTTCGGCCGCGGCGCGGTAGTAGTGGAAGGCGAGGGTCTCGTCTTTGGGGACGCTCCAGCCGTTTTCGTAGTAAAGGGCGAGGTTGAAAAGGGCGTCGGGTTGGCCGAGGTCGGCGGCGCGTTTGTACCAGGAAAATGCCTGGGCGTAATCGACGGGGACGCCTTCGCCGGTGCCGTAGATGTAGCCGAGGCTGTTCATGGCGGGCGGGTAGCCGGCATCGGCGGCGACGCGGAACCAGTGGAGAGCGGCAGGGATGTCTTTGGGCGCATCGTCGAGGCCGTTCTCGTCGATGACGCCGAGGCGGTTGGCGGCGAAAGGGTCGTTGAGTTGTGCGGCGCGGGTGTAGTGGTCGATGGCGAGCGTGGGGTTTTTGGAAAGGGTGCCGATCTCGGCCATGCGAGCGATGTTGTAAAGGGCGGTGGGTTCGTCGGCGTCTGCGGCCATGGCGTAGAACTCGTGGGCGAGCTGGGCATCCTGGGGCGTGCCGAGGCCGTGGGCGAGGAGGTAGGCGAGGTTGGTGTAGGCGCGGGGTTCGTGGCGGAGTGCGGCCTGGACGAAAAAGTGGCGGGCTTTGTCGAGATCGACGGGGACGCCCTGACCGTTTTCATGCATCAGGCCGAGGTTGTTGAGGGCGACGGGGTCGTTGCGATCGGCGGCCATGCGATAAGCGATGAAGGCCTGGTGGTAGTCCTGGGCGACGCCGGCGGCGTGGGCGTAGCACCAGCCGAGGCGGGTGAGGGCGGGGGTGTAGAGCTGCGCGGCGGCCTGGCGGTAAAGGGCGAGGGCGGCGGCGGGATCGGGCGGCGTGGCGTGGAGCGCGGCGTCTCCGCGGGCGACGAGATCGGCGGGAACCGGGGATGTGAATGCGGGCGTGGCGGCGGGGAGTGTGGCGGCGAGGAGGATGAGGGGGAGGAGGCTCATGCGGAGAGCACGCGATGATACAAAGATTCGTATTGGGGGACGATGACTTCGGGGGAGAATTGGGCGGCGCGTTGCTGGGCGGCTTGGCCGAGGGCGGCGCGGCGCTGGGGGTCGCGGAGGAGTTCGGTGGCGGCGGCGGCGAGGGCGACGGGATCGTGGGGCGGGACGAGGAGGCTGGTCTTTCCGTGCAGAGTGACTTCGGGGATGCCGCCGACTCTTGTGGCGACGGCGGGGAGCGCGAAGCACATGGCTTCGAGGATGGACAGGCAGAAGGATTCGGAATCGGAGGCGAAAAGGGCGAGGTCGGCGGCGTTGAGGAATTCCTCGACGAAAGGGACGCGCTCGCGGATGAGGAGGCGGTCGGCGAGATGGAGGCGGCGGACTTCGGGGAGGAACGGGGCGAAGGAATCGCCGGCGAGGATGAGGAGCTTCCAGGGGATGTCGCGTGGGAGCAGGGCGGCCGCGGCGAGGAGGATGTCGATGCGTTTGATGGGGCGGAGGTTGGAAAGGTGGACGAGGAGGGGCTGGTCGTCGGCGAGGCCGAGGTCCTGGCGGACGAGGTCGCGCGGGCGGGCGGGAGGCGTGGGGGCGAAGAAGTTGTGGATGACGTCGATGGGGCGATCGACGTTGAGGGCGTCGTGGGTTTCGTTGGCGAGGAAGTGGGAGACGGCGGTGAGGGCGTCGGAGGCGCGGAGGGCGTAGCGGATGGCGGGGGCGTAGGCGGGATCGCGCGCGAGGAGGGTGGTGTCGGTGCCGTGGAGGGTGGTGATGATGCGGGGCTTGGGGTGGCCGTTGAGAATGCCGCGGGCGAGGAGTGCGGCGGTGGCGTGGGGGACGGCGTAGTGGACGTGGAGGATGTCGAGGTGGTGTTGCTGGGCGACCTGGGCCATGGTGACGGAGAGGGGGAGGGTGTAGTCGGGGTATTTGAAAAGCTGGTAATCGTTGACGTCGACGGGGTGGAAGTGGATGCGCGGGGGGAGATCGTTGGGGAGACGGATGGGGCGTTCGTAGGAGATGAAGTGGATTTCGTGTCCGCGGGCGGCGAGGTGGAGACCGAGGGCGGAGGCGAGGATGCCGGAGCCGCCGACGGAGGGGTAGCAGGTGATGGCGATGCGCAGGGGGGCGGGAGGCTGGGGGGGCATGGGGTCTCCGGGGTGGGGCAGGTCGGTGGTAGTGTAACGGCGGAGGGCGGAGGGATTTTCAAATGTCGGGGTTCGAATTTTGATTTGGGGTGAGGCGGCCGGGGGAGCGGATGGATTGGTCAAATCCCGGCCGATGCGCAGGGTTTCTCGTGAAAGGTGAGTTTTGCGGGGAGGGAAACGTAACGGAAGCGGGTTCTGCCGTTAGGAGAGTAGGAAAGTGCTCTAGGGAGAGGCGGGCCGTATGCGGCTTTCCGTGGACGGGGGTCGTGAATTGCATTTCGTTCAGCAGCGTGTTAAATCACCGGGGACGACGCGGCCAGTTATGGACACGTGAGAAGGAATGAGAGCCGAGGCAGCTAAAGTGCGATGCGGAGAACGCCGACTTGACATATGTCATGTCCGAGCTATAATTCTTTGCCGATGGGGGGGGATTGCGAAGCGAGGTGCCCTGTTCTTGAGTGCTTATGGGGAGCAGGTTTGAGCTATGCCCCCCGCCGGATTAGAAAAGGTCTACGCCATTCTAGCACGCTCGGAAACAACGGGTTATGTTAATTTCGACAGCAAGTGTACGGAAGCCGTTCAAAAGTACCTGCCCGGGTACACCAACAAGCTGTTCGCAAAAGAGCTATATGAATATATCCAGCAGACCGGGGACCTTCAGGAGCGAAGGCAGCCCCCCGACGATGGCTGGGAAGCACCCTTTTTCTATTTTTCCATTCCGACCTTTGCTGGCCAGCGTCTCTACGTCAAAATCATTTTGAGCGAAGAGGATGATGATGTCGACAACTGCGCCACGTTAATTGTCAGCCTGCACCCCCCGACTTTTTAGGCGGCTCATGAAACCGTATCCCCACAAATGCCCCAAATGCCGAGAAACGACGTTTGCGCCCGCCAACGTCTCTCGTGTCGTCACCTACCGCTATGACGGAAAAGATCACATGTTCGATATTGATGATCTGCCCGTGCTGAAATGCGGGCGGTGTCAGTATGAGGCGGATACGAATGACACGGAAGATCGCATCCTCTCGGTTATGAGGAGCCATCTGGATTTGTTGAGCCCTTCTGAAATTGCGGAGAACCGCGAGCGGCTGCAGCTAACCCAAAGGGAGTTGGCGCGGCGAATCGGAACGTCGGAAGAGAGCATCTGTCGCTGGGAGCGAGGACTGGTGGTGCAGTCGCGCGCGATGAACAAACTGTTGCAAGTTTTCTTTTTTATTGGCGCTGCGCGCAATAGCTTGCAGGCGGACGCATTCAGAAGGCCGGTTGGAGCTGGGGCGGAGGGCTGAGAGGATTAAGGAAGGCGCAAGGGGCATGCTCATGGCGCCCGCAGTCCCTTCCGCAAGAGGATATCACCCGACGCTTGAGGAACGGGCGCAATTTGGGATAGGGGGGTGCGGGGCGTTGGTTGGGGGTTAGGGGGTAGGGGTGACGAGGAGGGAGTGATAGAGTTCGAGCACTTCGTTGGCGGCGGTGGGCCAGGTGAATTGGCGGGATTCGTGGCGGCCGTTGGTGCGGAGGGTGGAGGCGAGCGGGGGGTGGCGGAGGATGGCGAGGATTTTGTTGGCGAGTTCGTCGGTGTCCCAGAAGTCGACTTTGAGGACGTGCTTGAGGACTTCGGCGACGCCGGACTGGCGGGAGATGATGACGGGGACGTCGTGGGAGAGGGCGTCGAGGGAGGCGATGCCGAAGGGTTCGCTGACGCTGGGCATGACGTAGAGGGCGGCCGAGGCGAAGAGTTCGGCAGCGCGTTTTTTGTTGAGGTGTCCGGTGAAGGTGACGCTGCGGCGGATGCCGAGGTCGGCGGCGAGCTGTTTGAGTTCGGGGAGCATGTCGCCCTGGCCGGCGAGGACGAAGCGGATGTCGGCTTCGACGGCGAGGACGCGCTGGGCGGCGCGAAGGAAGTAGTCGGGGCCTTTCTGGCGGACGAGTCGGCCGAGGAAGAGGACGGTGGGTTTGTGGGCGCGGGGCGGGGGTGCGGCGGGAGGCGGGGGCATGTCTGCGGGGGCGTTGTGGATGACGGTGATTTTGGCGGCAGGGATGCCATATTCTTCGACGAGGAGGTCCCTGGTGCGCTGGCTGACGGCGATGACGCGGTCGGCGGCGAGCATGCCTTCGCGTTCGGCCTCGATGATGCGGGGGTTGGCGGAGTAGCCGGCGCGATCCATTTCGGTGGAGTGGATCTGGACGACGAGGGGTTTGCCGGACTCGGCGGCGACGGCCATGGCGGCTTCGAAGGTCATCCACTCGTGGGCGTGGACGATGTCGAAGGATTCGCCCTTGGCGACGGAAAGGGCGAGGCGGGCGTAGCGATCGGTTTCGGAGAAGAGGTCCCCGGCGTAACCATTAGCCCCCCCTACCACTGGCGGCGGGTTGGCGAAACCTTCGAGGTAGCGCTTCGGCGGCGGCGGAGGCGGGGCGGCGTCGGGTGGCGGGTCTTCGATGATGCGTTCGATCCATTGGCCGGCGTGGCGTTCGAAGCGTTTTTCCCAGCGTTTGACGGGTTTTTCTTCGAGGATTTCCTCGACGAGCATGCGCTGGTATTGGGATTCGCCCTGGTAGGGAGTGAGGGGGGAATCGAGGGGAACGAAGGTGACGCGCTGGAAGCGGTGATGCTCGAGGGCGTCGGTTTCGACGTGGGATTCGGCGATGGGGCCGGGCTCGTAGACGCGTTCGGTGCGGCGTGCGGGTTGAAAAGGAGGCGGGGCTTGGTGGTGGGGTTCGGGGGGATTGTGTGCGTGGTCGTGGGCTTTTTCGACGGCGTTGTGGAGGGCGTGGGGAGAAGCGACGTGGACTTCGCGGGTTTTCTGGCGTTCGCGACCATTTTTGGCGGAGGCGGGGCGCGGGAGGAGGAAGAGGACATCGGTGCCGGCGGCGTTGAGGGCCTTGACGAGACCGTAGCAAGCGACGCCGAGACCGCCGGAGACGACCGGAGGGAATTCCCAGCCGAGCATGAAGACTTTCACCGGACAACCTCCATCCCCGTTTACTCCTCGCGCAAGGCGGTGGGACGCGAAGGGGTACTATGCGACAGGGGGCGGGTGGGCGTCAAACGGCGGGAAGGTAAAACGCAAAACTCGAAAGGCAAAACGCAAAAGGGTTCGGGGGGAAACGGAAAACATACGATTTCCAAGGCAAGACTTAAGATGGGGGGAGGGAGTGCCATAGGCGGATGGCGGTCTGGGCGACGGGGGTGAGGAGCGAGGCGACGGCTGGGGAGAGCGGGTCGCGCGAAAGGAGGAGCGGGGCGGCGTGTTCGTGGGGGTGGAGGTTGGCGGCGAGGCGGTCGAGGTCGGCGGTGGTGGGCCAGTGCCAGATCAACTCGGGCTGTCCGAGCGTGTTGTCGCGGACGAGAGCGAGGAGGCGGGGCGGGTCGGGGAGGTCGGCGGGGGTGAGGGAGGTTTCTTCGAGGAGTTCTTTCTGCAGGTGATGGATGAGGGGAGCGGGGGAGGCGGGGTTGGCGGGATCGGGGGTGAAGTGATCGAGTGCGCCGCCAAGGAGATGGGCGCGGTTGGGGTAGGCGCTGACGCGTGGTGAGCGGATGCCGAGGAGGGCGCGGGGGGCGGGATGCGCGGAGGTGAGGAGGGCGGAGTTTCCGAGGGCTTCGTGGATGGCGTGAGCGGCGTTGTGCTGGAGGAACCAGTCGCGGTCGCGCAGGGCGGTGATGAGGAAGCGTTTGTAGGTGGAGGGGATGAGGTGGAGGTGGAGGGAGGCGTTGAGGATTTGGGCGTGGTGGAGGCAGAGGATGGGGGCGTCGAAGAGGACTTTTCCGTGGGCGCGGGCGTGGGCGAGGTGGCGGGTCCATTGCTCGTCGAGGCGTTGCTGGAGTTCTTCAGGGAGCGGGGCGGGGTCGGGGGTGATGTGGACGGCGATCGCTTGGAGGGGGAAGCCGGTGGGGGGATTTTCGGCGAGGATGGAAAGTGGCGGGGTGTCGAGGGGAGGGGGCATGGGGGCTCCGGTGAGGAAAGACGAAAGACGAAAGACGAAAGGCGGTAAGGGAAAGAATGGGAGGGGGAGGGCGTTGGGTTGAGTGTAACCGGGAGAGGGGCGGGGGCATCGAAGGCAGTGTAGCGGGATGTATGCGGGGCGGGAAAAGAGAGGTGATGTGATGGTGGATATTCCGAAGGTGCCGTCGAGCGAGATTACGCCGGAGGGGGTGTACATGAACCGGCGATTGTTTATGAAGGCGGGGATACTGGCGGGGAGCGCGGTGGCGACGGGGCTGGTGTATCGGGCGTTCAATCATCCGCGTCTGGCGGCGGTGAAGGCGGCGCCGCTGGAGGGGGTGGTGGCGGCGAGCGCTCCGGCGAACAGCGGGTTCTGGACGAACGAGCCGCGGACGCCGTTCGACACGATCACGCATTACAACAATTTTTACGAGTTTTCGACGGGCAAGCAGGACGTGGCGGAGGCGGCGGCGGGATTTCGGACGGAGGGGTGGAAGGTGGAAGTGGGGGGCATGGCGAGCAAGCCGCGGACGTTTGACATGGATAATTTGAAGAAGATTTCGCCGCCGGAGGAGCGGGTGTATCGGATGCGGTGCGTGGAGGCGTGGAGCATGGTGATACCGTGGGCGGGGTTTTCGTTGTCGAAGTTGCTGGAGAAGGTGGAGCCGCTGGGCAGCGCGAAATTCGTGGCGTTTGAGACGCTGCTGGATCCGAAGCGATTTCCGGGGCAGTCGGACAAGGTGCTGAATTGGCCGTATGTGGAGGGGTTGCGGATGGATGAGGCGATGCATCCCCTGGCGATGCTGGCGACGGGGTTGTATGGGCGGGAATTGCCGGCCCAGGATGGGGCGCCGGTGCGGCTGGTGGCGCCGTGGAAATATGGGTTCAAGGGGATCAAGTCGATCGTGAAGATCACGCTGGTGGAGGAGCAACCGCCGACGAGCTGGACCGAATATTCGGCGGAGCAGTATGGATTTTATGCGAACGTGAATCCCAATCACGATCATCCGCGGTGGAGCCAGGCGACGGAGCGGCGGTTCGGTCCGGGGGGCTCGTGGAAGGAGCAGCCGACGCAGATGTTCAACGGGTATGAGGAGCAGGTGGCGGGGATGTATGCGGGGATGGATCTGGACGTGAATTTCTGAGGGCGAGCGATGACGACGGTGAGCGTGGAACCGGGGACGGCGCGTGGGGGAGGCGGGGGAAGCGGGGGGATGTCGCGCGCGACGAAGGCGGACAACATCCGGTTTGCGAAGCTGGTGGTGCTGGTGAACGCGGCGGTGCCGGCGGCGATGCTGGGGTGGGACTGGCTGAATCATCAGACCGGTCCGGATCCGGTGTCGCTGACGGTGCATACGACGGGGATGCTGACGCTGATTTTCATCGGGCTGACGCTGCTGGTGACGCCGCTGCGGAAGGTGACGGGGTTCACGTGGCTGTTTCATTTTCGGCGGATGCTGGGGCTGTATGCGTTTTTCTACGGCATCGCGCACATGCTGTCGTTTTACGGGCTGCAGGAGGGATTTTCGCTGCGGCGGACGATCCAGGAGATGCTGTTTCGGCAGTACCTGCTGATTGGGGCGGCGGCGCTGCTGCTGATGGCGCCGCTGGCGGCGACGTCGCTGAACGTGGCGATCAAGTGGATGGGTGCGCGGTCGTGGAAGGCGTTGCATCGGCTGGTATACGTGACGGCGGGGCTGGGGGCGGTGCACTATTACATGTCGACGAAGGCGGACAAGCGGCTGCCGTGGGTGTTCATCGGGATTTTCGGATTGTTGCTGGGGTATCGGCTGGTGGCGTGGGTGGCGGGGCTGGGGAAGCGCGGGGGGGCGGAGGCGCGGGTGGCGGCGACCGGGGTTGAGGGTGGGGCGGATGGTCGGTGGAGGGGGCGGCTGCGGGTGGAACGGATCGTGCAGGAAACGCCGAACGTGCGGACGTTGCGGTTGAAGCCGGTGGGTGCGAACGGGCGGCTGCCGTTTTCGTATTTGCCGGGGCAGCATTTGTCGGTGACGTTGCCGATCGAGGGGCGGGAGGTGCGGCGGAATTACACGATCGCGTCGTCGCCGACGCTGGCCGGCTGCTGCGAGCTAACGATCAAGCGGGAGGAAATGGGGCGGGCGTCGCGGCACATGCATGCGCTGCGCGAGGGGGATGAAGTGGAGGCGGCAGCGCCGGGCGGAGGATTTGTGTTCACCGGCGAGCAGGGGCAGATGCAGGAAAGTGTGAAGGCGATCGCGCTGCTGGCGGGTGGGGTGGGCATTACGCCGCTGATGGCGATGGTGCGGTACCTGACGCATCGGCAGTGGGCGGGAGAGATTTATCTGATGTATGCGAACCGGACGGAGGAGGAGATTATTTTTCGGGGGGAACTGGCGGAGCTGGCGGAGCGAAATCCGCACCTGCATGTGGTGCTGACGGTGACGCGGGCGGAGGGCGCGGGGGGGTGGACGGGGCGGCGCGGGCGCATTGATGAGAAGCTGGTGCGGGAGGTGGTGCCGGAGGTTGCGGAGACGCCGTTTTATATTTGCGGTCCGGGAGCGATGATTGCGGACATGGTGGAGATGGTGAAGGGGATGGGTGTGGCGGAATCGCGGATTTTTGTGGAGTCGTTCGGGACTGCGCCGGCGGCGGTGGAGGGGGATGGGGCGGCGCATCGGGTGAGGTTTGAGAGATCGGGGAAGGAGGCGGAAGTGGCGGGGAATCAGACGCTGCTGGAGGCGGCGGAGGATCTGGGGATCGAGGTGGATTACGAGTGCCGGTCGGGGATATGCGGCCGGTGCCGATGCCGGATGTTGTCGGGGACGGTGACGATGGCGGCGACGGAGGCGTTGACGGCGGAGGATCGGGCGGAGGGGATGATTTTGCTATGCCAGGCACGGGCGGCCAGCGGGGTGGTGGTGGAGGCGTGAGGGGCCGGGGGGAAACATTGGAAAAATTGGGTCAACTCGTCCAATTGGTTGAGCTGGTTCAATTCGGGGAGGGGCCGTCGGGCGCGTCGTGGGGGGTGGCGAGGGATTGTTCGAGGAGTTCGGCGAGGAGGGAGCGGTGGCAGCGGGATTCACGGGTGCAGGCGGAGGAGCAGAGGAGGGTGAGGGTTTCGCCGGCGTGGAGACGGGCGGTGAGTTCTGCGATGCGGGCGCGGGCGTCGGGGGATTTCATCTCCGCGAGGTAGCGGCGGCGATAGATTTCCCAGCCGATTTTGAGGCCATTTTTGCCATAGGCGGCGGCGTGGAGTTCGACGCTGGGGGCGAGTTCGGGGTACCAGGCGGACCAGGTTTCGAATTCTTTTTTGAGGCCGCGCGGCCGATAGCGGGTGATAAGGATGCGCGTACCGTCAGTGGGTTCGGCGGGCGGGGGGGGATCATCCCAGCGGCGAGTGAAGATCGGCATGGTGAGCGTCCGGCAGAGACGACGGGACGATACGACGACGCGACGACGGGAATTGTCGACAAATGCACACGAATTTGCACGAATGCGCTGGAGCCGGGTGCGGCGATTTATCCGAGGCGAGGGCGGGGATTAAAACCGCAGAGGACACGTGGGCACGGAGGATTTCTGGAAAATCTCGTTGATTAATCCGTGTTCTCCGTGCTCTCCGTGGTTTATCAGGTTTAAGCCGTTCTCGAACGGGGCGTCCTGGCGGCGACAACTCATTCGTGTTTATTCGTGTGCATTTGTGGATAGTTTATCCGTCACTCCTCGCCGAGGTAGGCTTTGCGGACCTGGTCGTTGCCGCGGATTTCGGCGGCGGGGCCCTGGAGGGCGATGGTTCCGGATTCGAGGACGTAGGCGTGGTGGGCAATGGTAAGGGCCATGTTGGCATTTTGCTCGACGAGAAGGATGGTGGTTCCCTGGCGGTTGACTTGCTGGATGACGGAAAAGATTTGTTCGACGATCAGCGGGGCGAGGCCGAGGGAGGATTCGTCGAGGAGCAGGAGGCGTGGGCGGGACATAAGGGCGCGGGCGATGGCGAGCATTTGTTGTTCGCCGCCGGACATGGTGCCGGCGGTTTGGGAGCGGCGTTCCTTGATGCGCGGGAAGAGGGAAAAGACGCGGTCGAGGTCGGAAGCGATCTGGGGGCGGTCGCGGCGAAGGTAAGCGCCGAGGTCGAGGTTTTCCTGCACGGTCATGTTGCCGAAGATGCCGCGGCCTTCAGGGACGTGGCTGATGCCGGCTTCGACGATGCGGTGTGCGGGGGTGTGGGTGACGGTGATTTCG
This sequence comes from Phycisphaerae bacterium, assembly GCA_035548175.1. Taxonomy (GTDB): domain Bacteria; phylum Planctomycetota; class Phycisphaerae; order WQYP01; family WQYP01; genus CALCHA01. The sequence continues at coordinate 50,023 of DASZTO010000081.1, forward strand.
CGTGCGGGGTCGGGGTGGTAGAGGATGCGTCCGCGTGCTGCGTGGACGAGGCCGGAGATGGCGCGGAGGAGGGAGGATTTGCCTGCGCCATTGGCGCCGATGAGGCAGACGATGCGGCCGGCGGGGACGTGGAGGGTGACGCCGTGGAGGGCTTCGATGGCGCCGTAGCAGACGACGAGGTTTTCGACGGCGAGTGCGGGCGGGGCATCAGGCGGCGCGGCGGACGGCGCGGGGGACATCACCGGTTGCTCCCCGGGGTGGATTCGACGAGGCCGGGGGGCATGGCGAGGAGGACCTGCTCGTGCTGAAGCTGGCGGAGCATGTGGAGTGCGTTCTGGGTGGGAGCGCGGAGTTCCGGGGGCAGGGAGGTGAGGGCGGCCTGGAAGGCGTCGAACTTGAGGCCCAGGGGCGTGGAGGCGTCGGCGGAGAAACCTTCGCGGAGGATGTCGAGGAGGGACTTGGATTCAGGGAGGACGAGGATCTGGTAGTTGGCGCCGAGGTGGGCGTTTTTGGCGGCGGCGGCGATGGTGTCGTTGAGGGTGCCGACGTCATCGACAAGACCGGCCTGGATGGCTTGTTCGCCGGTGAAGAGGCGGCCCTGGGCGACGGCGGTGATGTCCTTGATTTTGTCGCCGCGCGCGGCGGTGACGCGGCTGGTGAAAACGGCGTAGGTGTCGGTCATGGTTTTTTGAACGAAGGCGCGTTCTTCGGGGGTGAAGGGTTGGAGCATGCTGAGCATGTCCGCGTGGGCGCCGCGCGAGACGGGGACGATGGAGATGCCGACCTTGTCGAGGAGGTCCTTGATGACGATTTTGCCGCCGACGACGCCGATGGAGCCGGTGATGGTGGCGGGATCGGCGGTGATGTGGCGTCCCGCGCAGGCGATATAGTAACCGCCGCTGGCGGCGAGGCGGCCCATCGAGACGGTGACGGGTTTTTTCTTGTCGGCGTCTTTGAGCGCGGCCCAGATTTCATCGGAGGCCGAGGCACTCCCGCCCGGCGAATCGATGCGCAGAACGATCGCTTTGACCTGATCGTCCTTGAGGGCGGCGTCGATGGCTTCGCGGGTGGAGGCGGGGGTGACGGAGTCGGACGAATCGAGGCTGCCGGGGGAATCTTCGGCGATTTCGCCGACGGCATAGATGACGGCGATCTCGGGGCCGCGCGGCTTGGAGGGGCCGGGGGAGGCGAGCATGGAGAAGAGGGCGAAGGGATTGTTGAGGTCGAGCGATTGCTTGGGGGGTTGGCCGTAATCGGAAACGAGGGTGGCGCCGGCGGGGAACTGGGATTCGACCCAGGCTTCGACGTGGTCGCGCGGCATGGTTTGATCGACGAGGCCGGCGGCTTTGGCGGTGGTGCCGGTGAACCAGCTTTCATCGATGTCTTTTTTGACCTGGTCTTCATCGAGGTTCGGACGGTTTTTGGCGATGATGGAGAGGACTTCGGAATACATGCCGTCGACGAGTTTGTCGATCTGGGCCTTGTATTCGGGAGAGGGGCTGGTGCGGGTGAAGGGTTCTTCGGCACCCTTGAATTTGCCGACCTGGACAAAATCTGCGGCGAGATCGAGTTTGTCGAGCGCGCCTTTGAAGAAGATCATCTGCAGGCCGACGCCGGGGATGATGACGCTGCCGTTTTCAGGCATGATGACGGTGTCGGCATAGGAGGCCAGGACGTAGGTGTCGAGATCGTAATCGGAGGAATAGACGGCGACGCGTTTGCCATTGTGGCGGATGGTGGTGAGCAAGGCGCCGATTTCCTGGGCCTGGTTGAGGGTGAGGGAGAAGGCGGAGAGGTCGAGGAAGACGCCGTTGAGGGAGGAATCTTTGGCGGCTTTGTTGAGGGTGACGATGAGGGAGGAGAGGGGCGGGGATTGATCGGCGCCGGTGAGGCTGGCGAGGGAGAGTGAGAAGGAGGCGGGGCGTTCGAGGAGGGTATCGGACAGATGGATGACGGCGACCTTGGCGCGGCGCGCGGGCGCGGGAGCGGCAGATTGCGGGGCGGGGGCGGTGGAGGGGGGGGTTTGGGCGGGGAGGGCTTGGACGCAGAGGCTGAGAATGGCGGCGGTGAGAGTGGCGGTGAGGAATGATTTCATGGGGGATCTCCGTGAGGGGTTTCGGACCAGTGTAACAAGTAGAGGTGGGGGAAACTACACTCCCCTGCACCCCCACCGACGACGACGTAAATTGGCCACGAAAGGCCCCAACGATACGAAGTAAGACGACGACGGGAGTTATCCACGAATGTACACAAATTTACACGAACGGAGGCGGGATGGGATGGAGCGGGAAGTGGCCGCCGTGCTGACAATATCCTCCCGCCGCATCCACTTACAGTAATATGGAATATCCAATTTAACGGAGGAAACAAAGGGATCACGGGACAGCGCTGCAACAAAGGGGTCAGGAGTCATTTCTCGATTGGCGGGCTGGGGCATGGAGTACGTTCGGCGACGGCGTTTGGAAATGACTCCTGACCCCTTTTTATTTTTAGATGGCCGTCGGGAGGTGATGACGACCGCTATCACCGCCAGCACCCCACCGGCCAACGAAAAGCCTGCGACCATCGCGAGGGCCACATCGAGGCGAAAAAAATTGCTGGAGGTCGGCGCTATGGGCTCGTCGGCGGCAATTCGAGTGGCCCGATGGACGACCAGAACGCTGAGTCCCGCAGCGACGAAGCATGCGAAGGCCAGCAGCAAGAGCGTCAGCCTGACCTTTCGGCCGGCTGTCACGCGTGCCTCATAATCAAGCGGTTGTTCCATCGGTTATGCCATGGTTAGCATCATGACGGATGGCAATCGGCGGCGGCCCCCGGGGACACGCCAAGGAGCACTATACCGTAGAGGGGCGTTTGATGCGGCGACCCGTGGAATGCCGGCGCGGGACTCTGATGTTGCATTGCGTTGCTGCGGCAGGTCAATCTCAAGTCACGGCAATTCGCCGGTATCGGAGGGCGATCGTCGCGACGGACGTGAGCGTTGGCGGGGGCCATGGCTGGCGGTCGGGCCGGGAGGAGATGGGATAATCGCATCGTGCGCTTATTGGGCGGCCGGTGGTGGGAAGCGGAAGAAGGCGGTTCTTCGTCCGTCGTCGGGCCAGTGTTCGAGTTCCTGGCGGTGGCGGCCGGTGAGGTGTTCGAACTGGGAGAGGGATTGGTCGGCCTGGGCGCCGGGGGGATGGCCGGCGTCGGTGAGGGCGATGATGTAAATGGGGCGGGTGGGATGGGCGTTGGCGATGGCGGCGAGGGATTGCGGGGTTTCTTCGGGGAGGATGTGGTTGGCGAAGAAGAGGGTGCTGAGCCAGGGGCGGACGTCGCCGCTGGCGAAGGTGTAGACTTCGCGCACTCCGGGGGCGCGGGTGGGGATGGCGAGGTCCATGGCGGTTTCGGTGGGTTCGGCGGCGGGGTTGGTGTGGGTGGAGGGATCGAGGCGATAGGCGGTCTGGGTGATGAGGCCGAAGGCGAGGCAGGAGAGGGTGAGGGCGATGAGGGCGCGGGTCCAGTGGCAGCGGAACTGGGCGCGCCAGAGGTAGAGGCCGAGGCCGGCGAGGAGGAGGAAGGCGGGGATCAGCCAGGGGCTGGCCATGGGGAGGAGGGTTTCGTAGACGATGGCGGCGGCGCGCGGGAGGGGGAGGCGCAGGTGGGTGGTGATGATGGTGATCGCGAGGGCGCCGAGAATTCCGGGGATGATGAAGAAGAGGGCCTGGGCGGCGAGCATGATGGCGGCGGCCGGGTCGATGCGGTGCTGGGGGACGGCGTATGGCAAGGTCTCGTGCGTTGGCATGATGGCTGCGGCGGGTTCGATGCGGCGGGCAGCGGGCAGGCGAGCGAATTCCTGCCAGACGGCGGCGCAGAGCAGCGCGGCGAAGGGGAAGAGTTGGAGGGCGTAGCGGGGTTTCTTTTCGGAGGGGATGGAGATGAGGAGCAAGCCGAGGACGAGGATCAGCCAGAAAAGCCAGCGGCCGCGGCGTTCGCGCGGGGAGGGTGGTGGATCGGCGTGCGAGGGAAGGAAGGGAAGGATGAGGCCGGCGATGAGGGTGGGGGTGAGGGGAGCGACCCAGCCGAGGAAGGCGAGGTAGTAGAAGTAGTTTTTGTGGAGCTGCTGGTAGGTGCCGGCGGCGGCGGGATTTTCGGCGTTGCCGGTGCCGAACTGCATGAACTCGGTGTACCAGCGGTGCCAGGCGTCGGGGTAGCGTTGGCCGATGATGAGGAGCCATGGGAGGAAGGTGGCGATGCTGATGAGGGCGGCGACGGCGACGGCGATCCAGACGTTCCAGCGGCGATGGAAGAGGAGGAGCCAGACACCCAGGGGGAGCATGACGGTGGCGGCGGGGACGGGGCCTTTGGAGAGGACGGAGAGTCCGGTGGCGATGCCGGCGGCGGCGGTGATGGCGAGGTATTTGGGGAAGGTGAGGCGTTGCGGGGGGGCGGAGGTTTCCGCGAGGAGGGCGAGGAAGAAGGCGCCGGCGGTGAGGAAGGCGGCGGCGTAGATGTCGTAGGAAGCGAGGCGGGCTTCGCGGTTGAACACGAGCATGACCGGCAGGGAGATGGCGGCGAGGAGTGCGAGGAGGCGCGAGCGGTCGGGGCGTTCGTCGGGATGGTGGAAGAAGAGCAGGCCGGCGGCGTAGACGGCGAAGGTGGCGAGGAGCGCGAGGAGGACGGAGGGGAGTCGGAGGATCCAGAGGGAGTCGTTGTGGAGGAGGGTGGCGAGGCCGGCGGGGATCCAGACGGGGAGCGGGGGTTTTTCGAGGCGTGGGACGCCGTTGAGCGTGGGCATGAGCCAGTGGTGGTCGCGGAAGGCTTCGCGGACGGGGACAAGGTTGAAGAGCTCCATCATGTCGACGGGTTGGCCAGTGCCCAGGAAAATCAGGAGGAGGGCGAGGGTGGCGATGGTGATGAGGAGGAGGGCGCGCGGGTGGGTG
>DASZTO010000082.1:0-64761 GCA_035548175.1 Phycisphaerae bacterium
AGCAGATTCGCGCCGCGTATCTCTGCGATGACGGCCGGGCGGAAAAATACTGGAATCTCCCCCGTCCCCACCGCCACGCCGTCGGCGGCGGCCGGCTGAATTCAGCCGCCGCTTAGGGTGCAAGTACGGACATGCACCCGGGGGGCGGTTCAATTGGGGCATTGGTTCAACGGGTTCAATTTGGGTCTGGGCCGTTGAGCATGAATGTTGCCGTGCTTCAGCGGCAGATGGGGGGAATCCCAAGGAACGACGGTGGGGTGCATGGGGAGCGGGGCGGCGGCGTTACATGTGCATGGAGGTGCGGCATGAAACGCATGAGCCGGCGGACGATGCTTCGGACTGTGGCTGCCGGGGCGGCGGTGGTGGCGGCTTCGCCATGGGCGCGGTTGCTGCGGGGGGAACCGGCGAGCGCCGGGGCGGGGAAGCGGATTTTGTTTTTCACGCGGTCGCAGGATTTTCCGCATGCCGCGGTGACGCCGGCGAAGGGCGAGACGCTGGGCTTCGGCGAGAAGCTGCTGAAGGCGTGGGGCGAGAAGGCGGGGTATGCGGTGGAGGTCAGCAAGGATGGGACGATTTTTACGCCGGAGCGGATCGCCGCGACGGATGTGTTCGTGTTTTACACAACGGGCGATCTGACGCAGCCGGCGGGCACGCGGTTCAAGGGGTCGGACACCACGCCGGCGATGACGGCGGAGGGGAAGGCGGCGTTTCTCGAGGCGATCGCGGAGGGCAAGGGCTTCGTGGGGATTCATTCGGCGACGGATACGTTTCACAGCAAGGCGCATGACCGCGTGGTGCGGTCGGCGGGCGGGGAGGAAGTGGACCCGTACATTGCGATGCTTGGAGGGGAGTTTTTGAGTCACGGGTCGCAGCAGATGGCGGATATTCGCGTGGTGGATGGCGGCGCGCCCATCGCGAACGACCTGAAGAATTTTCAGATGAACGAGGAGTGGTATTCGCTGGTGAACCTGGCGCCGGACCTGCATGTCATCCTGGTGCAGGAGACGGGGAGCATGAAGAAGAATGCGGCGGGGAAACGGGAGTGGCAATACGAACGGGCGCCCTATCCGGAGACGTGGGCGCGGCAGCATGGGAAGGGACGGGTCTTTTACACGTCCATGGGGCATCGGCAGGATGTGTGGGAGAGCGCTATTTTCCAGAAGGTGCTCATGGGCGGCATTGCGTGGGCGGCGGGGAATGGGCCGGAGGTGAAGGGGAATCTCGCGGAGGCGTGCCCCGGCCTGGAGGAGCGTTCGCCCTCGCCAACCTGAGGGGTGGCGGGTAAAGTGACTCGCCCGGTCGATGAGGCAGGAGTCACGCATGATTCATCGCACGCCGCGGCAGGTGGTGCAGTTTTTAAAGCAGCGCAAGATCGAGTTCATCGATCTGCGATTCATGGATTTTCCGGGGCTGCCGCAGCATTGCACCTATCCGGTGGGCGAATTGACGGAGCGGGCGTTTGCGCGCGGGATCGGGTTTGATGGATCGAGCGTGCGCGGCTGGGAGGGGCTCAACGAAAGCGACATGCTGCTGGTGCCGGTGGCGGAGACGGCGGTCATCGATCCGTTTTTTGAGCGGCCGACGGCGGCGATGGTGTGCGACATTCGGGATCCGGTGACGCGGAAGGAATATTCGCGCAGTCCGCGATCGGTGGCGCGCAAGTGCGAGGCGTGGCTGAAAAAGAGCGGCGTGGCGGATGAGGCGCGGTTCGGGCCGGAGGCGGAGTTTTTCGTTTTTGATGCGGTGAATTTTGAGCAGCGGGTAAACGGGGCGCACTACCAGGTGGATTCGGTGGAGGGGGTGTGGAATCGCGGGCAGGCGGGGGAGCAGAACAAGGGCAACCAGATTCGCCTGCGCGAGGGCTATTTTCCCGCGCCGCCGGTGGACACCCTGAGCGACTTGCGCAGCGAAATGGTGGCGATTCTCCAGGGTTTCGGGATCGAGGTCGAGGGGCACCATCACGAGGTGGCGACCGGTGGACAATGCGAGATCGACATGCGGCACGACGGTCTGCTGCGCATGAGCGACAAGCTGATGTATTACAAATATGTGGCCCGGCAGACGGCGGCGCGGTGGGGCAAGACGGCGACCTTCATGCCCAAGCCGCTGTTCACCGACAACGGATCGGGGATGCACGTGCATTTTTCACTGTTCAAGAACCGTCGGCCGCTGTTTGCGGGGCACAAATATGCGGGGCTGTCCGAGGTGGCGTTGTGGGCGATCGGAGGGATTTTGAAGCACGCACGAAGCCTGTGCGCGTTCTGTGCGCCGACGACGAATTCGTACAAGCGGCTTGTGCCGGGGTATGAGGCGCCGACGCACATGGTGTACGCGTCGCGGAACCGATCGGCGGCGGTGCGGATTCCGCTCTATTCCGATGAGCCCGCGAAGAAGCGGCTGGAATTTCGGACGCCGGATGCGGCGGCGAATCCATACCTGGCGTTTGCGGCGCTCACGATGGCGGCGCTGGATGGCATTCAGCAGCGGATCGATCCGGGGGACCCGATGGACATCGATCCGGAGACCCTGCCGGCGGGAGAGTTGACGAAGATCGGGCATGCGCCGGCGAATTTGGAGGAGGCGCTGGCGGCGCTGGCGGAGGACCATGGGTATCTGCTGGCGGGCAACGTGTTCACGAAGGATGTGGTGGAGGGGTGGATGCGCTACAAGCGGACGACGGAGATCGAACCGCTGCGGATTCGGCCGCATCCGTATGAGTTCTGCATGTATTACGACGTGTGAGACGGACCGATTGCGGAGAATGGAGCAGATGCGTGTGGGAGGTTGAGTACACGGAGGAATTTGAAGCCTGGTGGGAGACGCTTTCGTCCAGGGAGCAGGAAGCGATCTCGCGGGGCGTGGGCCAACTGGAATCACACGGTCCTGAGCTGGGCAGGCCGCTGGTGGACACGGTTCGGCAATCCCGCCATGCCCACATGAAGGAATTACGGACACAGGCCGGTGGTCATCCGCTACGAACGTTTTTCGCGTTCGACCCCAGGAGGATGGCGATCCTGCTGATCGGAGGCGACAAGACGGGCGACAAACATTTTTACCAACGCATGATTCCCGAGGCGGACAGATTGTATGATGACCATTTGAAGCAGTTGGATAACGAGGGGCTTTTGCCATGACAACCAAGCCATTCGCCTTGTTGAGGGCAAAGATGACCGACGCGGCATCCAGCGCCACGGCTGCGGCGGGCAGAAAGCAGTTAGCCGAGATGCTTCTTGGGGAAATCCGCAAAGCCACCAATCTGCCGGCCGCCAGTCTCGGCGCGGCGCTGGGCATTGACGATCTGACACCTCGGCAAAATCAGCCGGACATGCGGCTGAGCGTGCTCCGCGAAATCGTTGAGGCTCTTGGCGGGTCCATGGAACTTGTGCTGCACTTTCCGCATGGCGATATCCAAGCGACCCCGGCAGCGCGGGCGCATCCGACGCGCAATGGATCAAAGGTTCGCCCCCCCCCCGCCAGAGGTTCCCACAAGAAAACTGCGAGACAGCATTCATGAATAATTCGTTCATTGCCAAACGGGCCATCGAGATTGATGCGTCGGGCATTCGCAAGGTTTTTGACCTGGCGGCCAAGTTGAAGGATCCGATCAATTTGTCGATCGGCCAGCCGGATTTTGATGTGCCCGAGCCTTTGAAAGAGCGGGCGATCGAAGCGATTCGCGCGGGGAAGAATCGCTACACGCCGACGCAGGGCGTTGGGGAACTGCTCGAGCGCGTGAAGGGGACGGTGGCGCGCGAGACGGGGTGGGAGAATCCCGCGGCGCTGATTTTGTCGGGAACGTCGGCGGGGCTGATGCTGGCGATGTTCGCGACGCTGAATCCAGGGGACGAGGTGCTGTTTCTCGATCCCTACTTTGTGATGTACAAGCACCTGCCGAGGATGTGCGGGGCGGTGCCGGTGGCGGTGGATTCGTATCCGGACTTTCGGTTTCATGCGGAGCGGGTGGAGGCGGCGATCACGCCCCGGACGAAGATGCTGATCATCTGCTCGCCGAACAATCCGACGGGAATCGCGCTTTCGGAGGCCGAACTGGCCGCGGCGGCGGCGATCGCCCGGAAGCACCACCTGCTGGTGATCAGCGATGAAATTTACGATGCGTTTTGTTACCAGAAGCATCACTCGATTGCCAGGCTGCTGCCGGAGCAGTGCATCCTGCTCAAGGGATACTCGAAGACCTACGGCATGACCGGGTGGCGGCTGGGGTATGCGGCGGCTGGGGGGGGCAGCGGCGAAGCCAAGTCGGTGATCGAGCAGATGACCAAGCTGCAGCAGTACACGTTTGTCTGCGCCCCCTCCATGGTGCAGTACGCGGCGCTGGACACCGTGGCGGGGGACACGGAGGGGCACGGGGGGGTGGACATGACGGCCTACATCGAGGCGTACCGGAACAAGCGCGATCGCGTGGTGGCGGGGTTGGGGGAGGTTTTTGATATAAGTCCACCGGGAGGGGCATTTTATGTCTTTCCAAAGATTCCATCCGCCACCGGGAAGCCGGCGATCACGGCGACGGAGTTCGTGGCGCGTGCGATTGAGAGAAATGTCCTAATTATCCCAGGGAACGTGTTTTCCGCGCGGGACACGCACTTCCGGCTCAGCTATGCGACCTCGGATGCAAAATTGGATGAAGGAATTCGGATTTTGCGGGAACTGGGAGCGGGGCTCATCCGTTAACAGGGGGGTCTCCCACCACACCGGTTCGTGGCCGAGGAAACGCAAGGCGTTTATCGGACCCGAGGCCGGGGATGTGTGGCTCCGCGTCCTGCCTGGTTCCGGTCTTCCCGGTGCGTTAACAGCCAGCAAGGGGTGTGGGGGCGGGGGTGGTCGAGGCGCGCACCGAGCGTGCTTGGCTTACGTTCAGGATGAACGCCCGGCGAGGTTGCGCAAAGGAAACGCCCGTCATGTCGAAATTGGACAAAGCCTTGTGTCGCCGCGTGGCTGCGGTGTCGCGGGGTCAGAAGTTGCCCCCGCACAGAAAGATGCAGATTCGCCAACTGGTGCGCACGGCGGTGCGGCAGGGGCAGGAGGCGCCGCGCGCGTAACGCCCCGACGCCCGGAGAAGGAGCCGGCGGGTGCGGGAAGGGTCAGCGCGATGCAAATCCCTGCAACACGGCCGCCACGGCAGCGCCGATTTTCTGCACGTTGTAGCCGCCTTCCTGCACGAAAACGGTCGGCAGGTCGGCGGCGGCAAGTGCTCGGCCGAGCGTGTGAAAGTCGTCGAGTTCCAACTGAAAATCGCCGACGCCGTCAAAGGCCGCGGTGTCGACGCCCAGCGAGATCAGAAGCGCCTGGGGGTCGAAGCCGCGAATACGGTCGAGGGCGCGCTGGAGCGTCTCAAGCCAGCGCCGGGCGTCGCAGCCGCGCGGAAGGGGAAAATTGGCCGTGAAGCCTTCGCCCGCACCTGCGCCGGTTTCATCGGCATGTCCCCAGAAGTAGGGGTACTGGGTGTCGGGCTCGGCGTGGAGGGAAACGAAGAGCACGTCCGGGCGGGAGTAGAAGATGTCCTGCGTGCCGTTGCCGTGGTGATAGTCGACATCGAGGATGGCGACGCGCCGTGCGCCGGCGAGGCGGAGAGATTCGGCGGCGATGGCGACGTTGTTGAGGAAGCAGAACCCGCCGCAATAGTCGGGGCCGGCGTGATGGCCGGGCGGACGGCAGAGGGCATAGGCGGCGCGCTGCTGGAGCGTGCCGGGGGAAAGGCCGGCGTAGACGGCGCGGGCGGCGGCGCAGGCGCAGGTGGCGGAGTCGAGGGCGGCCTGCCAGGTGTCGGCGCCGATGGGCGCGGCCATGTCGAAGCTGTAAAAGCCAGCCTGGGCGGAGGGTTTCGCCGGGCGGCGGGCGCGCGTGCGGATGGCCGGCGGAATGAACGTATCGGGCAGCACATCGCACGCGCCGAACTCAGCCGTCCAGAGGTCGTGAATCGTGCGGAGATAATCGAGATAGCCGGCATCGTGGATGGCGCGAAGGGCGGGCCACGGATCAACGGCGGGAAGCGCCGCCTGGTCCATTCCGGGTGTTTCCAGCAACGTGCGAACGATGGCGACGGCCCGCGCGGGAACCTCCGGGCAGGGGCGGACGCAGCCATCGGCCACATACCAGACGGGCGCGTGGGAGGCGTGACGCTCCGGATAAAACCACTTCATCGACACTCCGTTTGGACGCTGGGGGCCGGGAGTTTATGCGGGTTCGCGCAGCAATCGGGCGGCATCGGCGCCGGAAAGAAAATGGATCCACTCGGCGGCTTCGGGGTCGTCGAGCGCCAGGACGGTGGCCCGCGAGGCGGCGGACCCGGCGAGCAGGTCCTTGTAGGGATCGGCGCGGCGGAGGTTGACGATCACCCACTCGGCGCGGCTGGCGAGGCGATTGGGAAAAGGCAGCGGCAGATCGGGCCGGATGCGCCCCACGTCCAACACGGCCAGGCGACGCAGCAGCGCGGCCCGGGCGCCGCGGCCCATCAGAGGAGCGGGCGCCTGGGTGTCCAGGCCGGCGATGCTCAACCCGACGGCGAAATTCTCGAGGAAGCCGTCGCAGGCGATGGTGGCGGCCAGTTCGATGGCCCGTTCGACTTGTTCGCGACCGGTCTGCCCCGGGCCGATCTCCCGCCAGGTGCGGGCGTTGAGCACGACGATGAGTTGGGGCGGCGCGTTGGCGGTAAGTTCGCGGACCATCAGTTCGCCGGTGCGGGCGGTGGAGCGCCAGTGGATGGCGCGGAAGTTGTCGCCGGGGCGATACTCGCGCAGGCCGTAGAATTCGTCGTGGCCGCCGCGCCGATTGGAGGTCATGGTGCCGGCCTCGACGGCTTCGCGATAGGCGACGGCGACCTTGCGGTTGAGGGTGCCGACCCGGGGATACACGACGATTTGACCCGGCGCGGAGAGGTGGCGGTAGCGCACCTGGAGTCCCAGCGGAAAGGAGCTGGACAGCTCAACGCCGGAGAGCGTGAGCAGGCCTCGGCGCGGAGCGAGCAGCCGGGCGAAGGCCTGGGTGGCGGTGCGAGCGGGGATGTGCACGAAGAAGGCGGTGGGCGAAAGGGGGCGATCAAGGCTGGACTCGGTGATGTGGAGGGCGAAGGTGGGCCACAGGCGTTTGCGGTTGGCGATGCGGTATTCGATTTCCGCGGGTTCTCCGGCGATGACGTGATCGGGCAGGGAGCGTGTGACAGCAAGCCCGCGAAGCCCCAGCCAGGTGAGCGCCAGGGACGCCGCGATCATGCCGGCCAGGACGCCAAGGATGATGAAGAGGATGTTGCTGGAGGAATTGACGGCCGAGAGCAGCACCACCAGGGTGATGGCGAGGAAGGCGCCGCCCGCGGCGGTTACTTGATTGCGGCCGAATCGCACCATGGCGGATTACCTGTTGAGCGTGAGGAATCAGACCGGACCGGCGACGCGCTGGAGAACCTGTTCGAGCGCGCGGGTGGCGGTGGCCAGATCGCCGTTGGCCATGGGGTTCTTGGTGATCACGCGGTGCGCGCACACGGGGGCGACCATGGCCTTGATGTCGTCAGGCGTCACGTAATCCCGGCCTTCGACCAGGGCGAGGGCCTGGGAAGCCTGCATGAGGGCCAGCGATCCACGAGGGGAAATACCCACGTGCAGCAGTTCATCCTTCCGCGTCGCTTCGACCAGGTCCATCAGGTAATCCAGCAGCGAGGGATCGATTTTCACCTGCGCCGCCTGCCCCTGAAGCGCTGTGACCTCATCGATGGACAGCACCGCGTCGAGATGATCCAGCTTGAACCGCCCGGGCTGCTGCTTGAGGATTTCCTTCTCGCGGTCGCGCTCCGGATAGCCCAGCGACACGCGCAGGAGGAAGCGATCGAGCTGGTTCTCCGGCAGCAGATAGGTGCCTTCGAATTCGAAGGGGTTCTGGGTGGCGATGACCATGAAGGGCGCGGGAAGGGACATGGTGTTGCCGTCGATGGTGACGGAATAATCGTTCATGGCTTCGAGGAGGGAGGATTGAGTTCGCGGGGTGGTGCGGTTGATTTCGTCGGCGAGGATGATGTTGGCGAAGATGGGTCCGGGCTTGAAGTCGAAGGATTTGGATTCCTGGTTGTAGACCGAGACGCCGAGGATGTCGGAGGGGAGCATGTCGGGGGTGAGCTGGATGCGGTTGAAATTGCAGTTGATGGAGCGTGCCAGGGCGCGGGCGAGCACGGTTTTACCGACGCCGGGGACATCCTCGATGAGGACGTGGCCGCGCGCGATGAGCCCCACGAGCACCTGCGTCACCGCCGATCTTTTGCCGAAGAATACCGATTCCATGTTGGCGCGGAGACGAGCGAGTGGCTGCATGCAGAAGCGCTCCCGGGATAGGCGGAAAGAGAGGCAGGAAAGTATAGACCGCCCTGGTGGCCTCGGATAGGGCGGCGGGGGCGAAAGCGGCCCCTTTGGGCGTGCCCATTTGGGCGGCCGCGATTCATTTGTTGGCGTATTGGACGGCGCGCACGCCGCCGTAGACGGTCAGTTCGAACCACAGGAGGCCGCCGATGTGGGCGACGGCGAGCGATCCGGCGAGCAGGCCCTGCTGCACGCGGAAGGAGGTGAAATGATGTTCGACATAGGGCGTGAAGGCATCGGCGCCCAGGAACTGGAGGCCGCCGAGGACGACCCATGCCAGCATGAGGGGCGCCGCGAAAGCGGTGACCTTCGCGGAAGTGCCCAGCGCCACCGGGTGGCCGCGCATGCGGGAGAAGGCGGCGACTCCGCAGGTTTCGATGCCGACCATCATCAGGGCCATCAGTGCCCAGATCATGCCCATCGCGGCGGCGCCCCAGATGGTGCGCCAGGAGAACACCAGCGAATCGACCAGGTAAAAGCCGGGCACGATCCACGCGGCGAGAAACCCGACCGCCAGCAGGGATCCTATCAGCCAGCGGCGGGCGGAGCGCTGCCCGGCGAGCGCCGGCGTCTGGTAATAGAGCCGGCGCGGGGAACGAATCAGCATGCTCAGTTGATCGCGGATGGCCGGCAGAATGCCGAGAATTTTGCGGCGTTCCCAGGGCGTACCCGCACGGGTGCCTTCGCCGAGCGAATCGCTGACATGTCGTCCGCACTCGGGGCAGCGGCCGGCGAGCGGGGCCATGGTGAGGTTGTAGCCGCAGAAATCGCAGAGGGGATCGCGCCGCTGGGGCAGGTCCTGCGGGCGGCGGTAGTCGACGCCGGCTGCGCGCACCAGGGCGGCGAGGTGCCAGAGCGAGAGGCCGCAAAAGGCCGCGAGGATGGGCGAGAGGACGGCGGTTTCATCCTGGGGAAAGCGGTGGAGGTAAAACCAGATGCACATGGCGGTGTAGAGCGCGCCCCAGAAGTGGATGGCGCCGGTGCCCAGCAGCACGGCGCGGGCGACATGGCGAACGCAGGGGCGGTTAGCGCCCGGCCGGGCGACCATCGGCAGGAGCATGAAGAACAGCACCAGGAGCGCCACCGCCAGCAATAGCACCGCCGCCAGCACGCCGGAAATGCGATCGGGGAGAATCTGCGCCGCCCAGTAAAGATGCAGGTCGTGCAGCACTTCGCCGGCCTTGAGGGTTAGCTCGTCGCGCAGGGGCGGCGGGCTGGCAGCGTCGGGCGGGACGAACCATGCATAGGTCGCGGACAACATCGCCCACAGCCAGATCGCCCCCGACAGGAGGTGCACACAGGCGATGATGATCGCACGGGGGATGTTGAGGCCGAGCCAGCGCCTTCCGGCCCATCGCGGAGCGATGAAGACGAGCACGGAGGTGAGCAAGCCCATGGGGAGGCCGGTGACGTTTCTGGCGTGTGCGGCCGCCGCGCCGGCTGGTTCCGCGTTCGGCGTGATTGCCGCCGATCCGGGTTGCGCCATCGCCACGTGCATAGTCGGCCTCCGCAAGCTCCCGCTCATTTTAGGCCGGTGTCCGCCGCCGATCCCGGGCCCCCATGCACCGAGTCGCCGGAGCCACGGGGCCACGCGTGTTCCTGGGCGGGCGTCGCGTCGTTTTTCCTTACGGCTGTCCGGTGTATTTGTTCACGAGCTGGCGAATGGCGGGCTGATCGGGCTTGAGCTTGAGGGATTTGTCCCAATAGCCGAGGGCTTCGCGGGCCGCATCGAGATCGGGGGGATTGGCGGCGAGGGATTCGGTCATGGCGACGACGCCCAGGCCATTGAGGGCGGCGACGTTATTGGGGTCCTGGCGGAGGGCGGCGGCGAAGGCGGTGCGAGCGGAGGCGTAATCTTTCAGCTTGTAGTAGGCCAGGCCGAGGCGCTCGGAAACGATCGGCGAGGGCGCCAGATCGCGCGCCGCCTCGAGGGTGCTGCGTGCCTGTTCGTAGAGGCCGGCCTGCATGAAAAGCTGCGCGAGGTTGGTGTAGACCTCGGGCTGCCGGCTATTGAGCTCGATGGACTTTTTGAAGGCGTTCATGGCCAGATCGGAATAGCCGGCGCTGGTGTAGATCACGCCGAGATTGGCATAGCTTTCCGCGTCGCCGCCGCCGCCTTCCGTGGCGCGCTGGGCGTAGGGAATCCCGCGCAACGGCTGGCCCATCTGCGTGTAAACGATCGCGAGATTCATGTTGGCGTCCCGGTCCAGCGGTTTGATCTCGACGGCCTTCTGGTAGGCCTGCACCGCTTCCGCAAAACGCTTGAGGTATTGATACATCAACGCCAACTCATAATGCGCGTTGAAATTGTGCGGCTCGAGCGTGGCCTCGCGCTGGAAATCGCCTGCCGCCTGCTCGTAATCGCCCTTGCGCTTGTAAACATCGCCGCGAGCTTCGAGCGCGAGGCTCATGTCCGGATTTTTCTCGATGGCCTTGGTCAGCGTGGCGACCGCCTGATCGAGCTCGCCGCGCTCCGCCTGGAGCTGGCCCTTGAGGTACAAATCCACCGCCGCGGAACGCCCCGTCCCACCGGTGGCGGCTTGCGGCCAGGACAACAGGTCGCAGCCGCCCGCTGTGAGCAGCAGGCATGCCGCGATCACCGCCCCGCCGCCCGTGGTCACTGTGCGCCTCATCGTGTGCGGCTCCCTTCAGATGTCCATGCCGATTATCCGCGCCCCAACCCCGGTTGGGCAAGACCCTTTGCCCCCCTGCCGTGCCGCGTGCCGCCGGTAATGGCAGCGCGGTCGTCCGGCCGCCCCGGGGCAAAAAGAACATCCGCGGCCCTGATGTTCCAGAGCCGCGGATGCCAGATCTTCCGCACGTTGCGTCGCCGTTACTCGTTGGGGACGGGCGCCTTGGCCATCCAGGAGGGATGGTCGAGAAGCAGCTCGCGATCGATATCGGTGGGGATTTCCTTGAGGTTGGTGTCCGTCACGTGAGCGTATTGATTGATATGCTCCGAGGACGTCATGGTGAGGGTTTCGCAACCGGCCAGCGGCAAGAGCAGCGCCGCCAGTGCCATCATTCCCAGGGCGAACTTCATAAGACCTCCGCGAAAGGTACCACGCCATTCCCCTGCCCCGCCTGCCAACGCTATTGTTTCCGCTGGGCTGAAAGTTGTCAATCCCCAGCTGAACGGACGCTGGGGGAGGGGCTTAGGACTGCAGCTCGGCCAGGTTTTTTTCGATGGCGGCGAATTCTTCTTCCTGCTTGGCGAGCTGGTCGCGCAGGCCGCGAACGACCGCGACGGGGGCTTTGGCGACAAAAGCCTCATTTCCCAACTTATTGCGGCTGCCGGTGATGTGCTTCAGGAGCTGGTCGCGGAGCTTGGTGAGCTTGGCGGTTTCGGCGGCCTTATCGATGACGCCTCCGATGAAGATCTGGACATCCGGCAGGACGCGGGCGGCGGCGTCGGGGGGCTTGGGAGCGTCGACCGCATTTTGCGCGATCGGCGAGCCGGTGAGGGATTCGATCACGAGGCGGGATTGCTCGATGGCCTGTTGCGTGGCGGCGTTGCGCGGGGCGAGCACCACCGGTTTGCCCCTGGCGGCCGAATAGGTGTTCTGGATGTCGCGGATCTGGCTGGTGATCGATTGGATGATGGCGATCTGGGTTTCGGCGGCGGGATCGGCGGCGGCGGGATCGGCGGCGGGCCACGGGGCGGTGACCAGCAGCGAGGTGCGGTTGGGCAGCTTGCTCCAGAGTTCCTCCGTGATGAAGGGCATCACGGGATGGAGGAGCTTGAGCGACGTTTCGAGGCAGTGCAGGAGAATCGATTGGACGGTGGAATCCCCGGCGCGGATGCGGGCCTTGGCGATTTCGAGGTACCAGTCGCAGAGGTCGGTCCAGAAGAAGGCGTAGAGGGCGGTGGCGACTTCGGAGAAATGGAAGGCGTTGATGGAGGATGCGACGGTGTGGATAGTGGCGGCGAGGCGGGAGAGGATCCAGCGGTCTTCCAGGGCGAGGGTCTTTTCAAGTTCGGGCCTTGCGTTGCCACGCAAGGCTATCTGGTCGTCGATGTTCGAGAGGATGAAGCGGCTGGCGTTCCAGATCTTGTTGGCGAAGTTGCGGCCAATGTCGAATTTCGGCGAGGTGTTGGCGCCGGTTTTGGCGTCTTTGACCACGGGCATGCGGATGTCCTGGGTTTCGGTGGCCATCTGGGCGAGGGTGAAGCGGAGGGCGTCGGCGCCGTGGGAGTTGATGATATCGACGGGATCGACGCCGTTGCCTTTGGATTTGGACATGGTGCGGCCTTCGCCGTCCTGGATGACGGCGTGGACGTAGACGTCTCGGAAGGGCACATCGCCTTTGCAGTAGAGGCCGAACATGACCATGCGGGCGACCCAGAGGGTGAGGATATCGCGCGCGGTGGAGAGGACGGAGGTGGGGTAGAAGGTTTCGAGGAGGCCGGGCTCGGGAGGGATGCCGCCGGAGTGAGAGGACTCCGAGACGCGACCGTGAGGGAGCGTTTTGGCGGCATCGGCGCGTGGGTTCGACTTCGCGGCAACGCTCCCTGACGGTCGCGTCTCGGAAGTTGCGTGTGATTCGGGCCAGCCCATGGTGGAGATTGGCCAGAGTGCGGAGGAGAACCAGGTGTCGAGGACGTCGGGGTCCTGCTGGCCGCCATTTTGTTCTAACAGTTTTTCAATCTCAGGATATCCGGGTCGTACAGCAAAGCCGATTAGAATTTCTCCGCCTTTTTCGCCCGGTCGGATGACTTGTACAGCGACTTGTTTATTCTGTTCCGCCGTCAAGTATGGCAGTTCGAGCTTTACTTGTTGTGAGTCGCTCGGAGAAGTTGCGACTGGACCCCGCCAAACGAACATCCACACGGGGATGCGGTGACCCCACCAGAGCTGGCGGGAGATGCACCAGTCGCGTTTTTGCCCGAGCCAGTCGAGGTAGCCTTTGGCGTAGCGGTCGGGCGTGATTTTGACGCGGCCGTCGGTGACGGCGTCCATGGCGGCCTGGGCGAGGCCGGATTTTTTCGCGCCGTCCGCGAGCGTAATTCCATCGCTGTAATCGCCCATGCGGACGAACCATTGGTCGCTCAGATAAGGTTCGATGGGCGTTTTGCTGCGGTCGCTGTGGCCGACTTCGTGCTCGTGCGGTTTCACGTCGGCGATGAGGCCGAGAGCTTCGAGGTCGGCGAGGACAGCTTTGCGCGCGGCGCTGGCGAATTTCAGGCCGGCGTAGGAGTATTGCTTGCCCAAAAAGACTCCTGACCCCTTTTCGTTGACTTTGCCGTCGGGGGTGAGCAGGTTGATCTGTTCGAGACTGTGGCGGACGCCGGTGGCGTAGTCGTTGGGATCGTGGGCGGGCGTGACCTTCACGACGCCGGTGCCGAAGGAGGGATCGACGAGAAGGCCGTCGGTGATAATGGGAATTCTGCGGCCGACCAGCGGCACGATCACGTGCTTGCCGTGGAGATGCTTGTAGCGTTCATCATCGGGATGCACGGCCACGGCGGTGTCGCCGAGCATGGTCTCGGGGCGGGTGGTGGCGACGATCAGGTATTCGTCCGGCGAACCATCGACGGGATACTTGATCGAGGTCATCTGGCCTTGGACGGTCTCGTGATAAATCTCATCGTCGGCGACGGCGGTTTGCAGGTGCGTGTCCCAGTTGACGAGGCGTTTGCCGCGGAAAATGAGGCCGTCTTTGAACATTTTGAAGAAGGCTTCGCGCACGGCGCGGGCGCAGATGTCATCCAGCGTGAAGCGCGTACGGTCCCAGTCGCAGGAGGCGCCGATGGATTGGAGCTGCGAGAGGATGCGCGTGCCGAACTGTTCCTTCCATTCCCAGATGCGGCGCACGAGCTCTTCGCGCCCGAGATCGTGGCGCGATTTTTTTTCCTTTTCGAAGATGGTCTTCTCGACGACGGCCTGCGTGGCGATGCCGGCGTGATCGATGCCGGGCATCCACAGCGTGTTGTCGCCCTTCATCCGGTGATACCGCGTGAGGATGTCCTGAATCGTCCCGTTGATCGCATGGCCCAGGTGCAGCGCCCCGGTGACATTCGGCGGCGGGATGACAATCGAAAACGCCTGGCGTGCATCACCCTCACCCCGAGCGACCGCATGAAAGACCCGCGCCTCCAGCCACCGCTGATAGACGGGCTTTTCCACACTCTTAGGATCGTACTGCGGGGGGAGATCAATCTTCACGGGGTCCTCTGCCTTATTGTTATCGCGGCTTGCACGGAGTAATCCCCGGCACCGCATCAAATTCGTCGTCGTTGGTAATGAGATACTGAATCTGTTCCCGCTGCATCAATGCCACATGCGACGCATCATCCGTGAGCAGTCGATGCCGTGATGCCACCTGTGTCGTCCGTTCAAAGTCGCTCGCGTCCATCGAAAGGACGGTGAACGGCCATCGCCTGAGCGCTTTCGCAGCGGTGTGATATCCCGAAAGGGTTGGAATAATCTCCGGCCGCCGCTGAACGTACGCCAGTGGCTTCAGCGTTTGATAGCGCGTGTGCACTTCCGCCAACATCACACGATGCAATGTCTCAGACAACGCGGTGGGGCTTACGAATCCTGTCACGTCGCCGTTTTCAATCCGCCTGATAAAAGCTTCACTTGGCGCAGAGAACGTTGGATTCTGCGTAAAGTTGTAGACCAGGATGTTCGCGTCGACAAAGCACCGCGCGCCCGAAGGCGGTTCAGGCGTCATCTTCTCCCTCCCCGAATCGGTCATACTCCGGCGATCGCGCGATCTTGTCTCCGATCTCCGGACCGACCGGCAGCCTGTGGCGGGCCCACCAATCGATCAGCGCAGCGCCGTCCTCGGGCATCGGATCGTTCGGATCGTCGAACCGTGGCATCGCGACGGCTGGTCTTTGGGCTTCCGGACTGTCCACCGTCACCGTCAATTCCATGTCCGCGGGAAGCTCCAGTTTTTCATGGGGCACCAGCACTCCATTGGCAAAATGTGCTCGAAAACGCCGCGTCATGACATCCTCCAATGCCGTGCCATTTTACCGCCCACCTATTTCCCCCTCGTGCAGCAGATGATACTCCACGCCGTCGACGAGCGCCTGCCAGCTTGCGTCGATGATGTTTTCGCTGACGCCCACTGTCCCCAGCAGGCCGTGCGATTCCGGGCCGTTGCCCCCCCCCACCGCGACCGCTCCGTGGGGGCTGCGGAACTCGATCATGACGCGCACCCGGGCGGCGGTCGCCGCGGTGGAGTTCACCACGCGCACCTTGTAATCCACCAGCCGGAGCGTTTCGAGCGAAGGGTAGTGTTTGAGCAGCGCCGCGCGCAGGGCGTTGTCCAGCGCGTTCACCGGGCCATCGCCCTCCGCCGAGGCGTTCACTTCTTTGCCGTCCACCTTCAACGTCAGCGTCGCCTTGGTCACGGCCTTGCCGCCGCCCGTGCGATGCACCGCCACGCGGTAATGATCCAGCTCAAAAAACGCCCGATGCCTGCCGATCACCTTGCGCACAATCAACTCGAACGACGCCTCCGCAGCCTCAAACTGATAACCCTCAGCCTCCAGGCGCGTCACCTCATCGAGCACTTTTTTCTGCGCCGCCCGGTCCGATTCAATGCCGAATTTCTTGCCGGCCTTGGCGGCAATGTTCGACACGCCCGAGAGCTCGCTCACCAGAATGCGCCGCGTGTTGCCCACGCTCTCCGGCGGCACGTGCTCGTAGCTGCGCGCCAACTTGTTCACCGCATGCACGTGCATGCCGCCCTTGTGAGCGAACGCGCTGGGGCCAACGTACGGCTGCCCGTTGACGAGATTCAGGTTTGCGATCTCATACACATAGCGCGAAGCGTCGGTGAGCTGCTCCAGGGCCGCAACGCCGGGGCGCAGGCATTCGTAACCGAGTTTCAATTTCAAATTGGCGATCACGGTGGTGATGTCCACGTTGCCGCAGCGCTCGCCGATGCCATTCATCGTGCCCTGCACGTGCGTCGCGCCGGCCTGCACGGCCGCCAGCGCGTTGGCCACCGCCACCCCGCAATCGTTGTGCGGATGGATGCCCACCGCGCAGCGCTCGCCCACGCGTTCCCTGGCCGCGCGCACGAACTCCGCCACGCGCTCCGGCATCGAACCGCCGTTGGTGTCGCACAGGCACACGATCACCGCCCCCGCCGCCGCCGCCGCTTCGATCGTCTGAAGGCCATATTCCCGGTTCGCCGCCGTGCCATCGAAAAAATGCTCGGCATCGTAGATCACCTTTCGCCCCTGCTCGGTCAGCCACGCGACCGAATCCGCGATCATCGCCAGGTTCTCCTCCAGCGAGACGCCCAGCACCTCCGTCGCATGCAGGTCCCAGGTCTTGCCCACGACGGTGACGTAGCGTGTGCCGGCATCCTTGAGGGCGTTCATTCCCACATCGTCTTTGGGATGCACACCCTTGCGCCGCGTCATGCCGAAAGCCACAAGCTGGGCGTGCTCCAGGCGCAGCGACCGCGCCTCCTGAAAAAACGTCGCGTCCTTGGGATTGGAAAGCGGATAGCCGCCCTCGACGTAATCCACGCCCAGTTCATCCAGCCGCCGCGCGATCAAGAGCTTGTCCTGCACCGACAGCGAAACCCCCTCCCCCTGCGTGCCATCGCGCAGCGTGGTGTCATAGATGTCGATACGCGGCTTCTCCGCGTCCTCCCGCCCGCCGCTCGCCTTGCCAGAATCCGAATCCCGACGAGTTGCCATGACTTTCCTTCAATAAAAACGCCCTGCGGAGGGCAGGGCGTTCACATCTCAAAAGCTGTCAACGGCCCTACCCGTTTGCCTGCAACACCACCGGCCGGACAATCGCAGCGCGGACAGAACACCTGACGAGCACCCTCGTCAGGCCTTCGCACATCCCGCACGCCGCGCGACCCGCAGGCTCGCCGCACGCCTGGATTGTGGAATCATCTGTCCGCACGTAAACCTCGCCTTCACAAGACGCGTCATTATCCTGATTCGCCGCACCTCGGTCAAACCCGCCCAGCCCTTGCGCCTGCCGCTCCATCAGGCCGGCCCCACCCCGTGCGTGCGCATCTGGATTGCGTAAATCGACTTGCTCACGGCCATGAAAAGCGTGTGTCCGTCCTTCCCGCCGAAGCACGTGTTGCCCACCCAGCTATCCGTATCGATATGATCCAGCCGCTTGCCTTCCTTGCTGAAAATCGTCACGCCGCGGTTGCTGACGTACACGTTGCCGTCCGAATCGATCGTCATGCCGTCCGATCCCGCATCACAGAACGGTTTCTTGTCCGCCAGCGTGCCATCCGGTTGAATCCTGTAGGACCATGTCTTGTTCGCGCCAATGTCTGAGACATAAAGCGTCTTGCCGTCCGGCGTGCCGATGATGCCGTTGGGTTTGCGAAAATCCGTAATCACGGGCGTCAGCTTCTTCGTCGCCACGTCCAGGTAAAACACGTACTCCCCCGGCAACTGCGATGTCGGCTCGCGCAGCCCCTTCCACCAGTCCCGCTTGTACAGCGGATCAGTCAGGTACATGTTGCCATCCGGCCGGATCCACACATCGTTGGGGCCGTTGAGCAGTTTCCCCTGGTAATCCTTCACCAGCACCATCACTTTTTTGTCCGGTGCGATCGACCATAGTTCATTTTTCTCGTCGGCGCAGGCGATCAGGTTGCCCTGCCCATCGAAGGACATGCCATTGGCATAGTTGCTCGGATGCATGAACGTGGACAGCTTGCCCCCGCTGTAATCCCCCCCGCTTTCTTTGCCATCGAAGGTCCACTTCAAAATGCTGTTGTTCGGCTGATCAATAAAGTACACGTCGCCGTTTTTGTCCGACGTCGAGCCTTCCGTGAAGGCGAAACCCTCCGCCAGTTTGACCGCTTTCGCGCCCGGCGCCACCGGGCTCTCCGCCGGACGCGCATCTGCCGTGTTGCCCACCGTCGCACTCCTCGAAGCCGCTCCTCCCGCCGCCCCCGCCGCCACGACCGCCGCCGCCAAGACGCTCCCGAGCGCCGCGCCCTGCCAAATCCGCATAAAACGCCTCCTTCCAACCTCTGTGCATGTCCCCTGATCCTAACCGCCCCGCCGACCGCCACGCCAGTCACCCCGGTAACGCCCCTCCCCTGACTGCCCCCCCCCCGCTCGCCCAGCCCAGCGGCAGGGTGCGGCATTTGCATGTACAATTCTTCCCATGGACCCCATTGTCCTCATTCACGGCATGCCCCTCGACGCCTCCATGTGGGCTGACCAGGCCGACTTCCTCCGCGCCCGCGGCCGCACGGTCTTTACCCCCGACCTCCCCGGCTTTGGCAATGCCCCCGCCCTGCCCAGAGACCGCACCTCCATTGAAGCCTATGCCGCCGTCGTCCGCGACCTCATCGAAACTCAGGCCGGCGGACGCGCGATCGTCGGCGGCTTCTCGATGGGCGGCTACGTGCTCTTCTCCCTGCTGCGCGATGCCCCGCACCTCGTCTCCGCCGCGATGTTCTTCGACACCCGCCCCGATCCCGATACGCCCGAAGCACGCAAGGGACGCCTCGATAACATCAGCCGGATCGAGCGCGAGGGTCTGCCGGGATTTTTCGACGCCTCGCTCGCCAGATTGATGCGCAAAAAGCCCGATCCCGCCGTTAAAGCACGCGTTCGCGCCATCATGGATCGCCAGTCGCCCGAGGGCGTCATCGCCGGACAGCTCGCCATGAGCCGCCGGCGCGATCAGACCGACCTGCTCGCCGAACTCACCATCCCCGTGATGGTGCTGGTGGGCGCTGAGGATTCCATCACCCCGCCCTCCGTCGCGCTCAACATGCAGTCCCACATGCCCCACGCCATGGTCGTGCAGGTGGTCAGCGCCGGACATCTGGCCGTCATGGAACAGCCCGTCGCCGTCAACGGTCATCTCGCCACGTTTCTGGCCACCATCCACCAGGCCGTCCCGAGCCGCGCCTGACAGCCGGCCAACTCCGCCTTCCGCCGCGGCAAATCGCCGCCTCCCCTGCAATTCCCCCCCCACCACCACCCCTCAGCCGCCCTTCTTCCCAGGCGCAGGATCATCATCCAGAGACTCGCTGCTGGCCACCGCCCCCGCCTCGCTGACCATCAACTCGAACTTCTTGCCGCCGTCCGTCACGTCCACCGCATAGGACTTCTGCTTCTTCGCCACCACCTCGCTGGCGCTATCGATTTTCGCCGCCGGCCGCGCTTTGCTCACACCCGCCTTCACCGCCGCCGGCAAATCCGTTACCGCGATGTCCGTCTCCTCTTCCGTCAGCTCCCCCTGCAGCGTGAAGGTGTCGAAATGCGTCTTGCCCTCTTTGTCGAACTCCGCAATGTAAAAAAAACGTTCGCCGTCCACTTCAAAAGACAGGGCGTTCACCTTCGCATCGCCCACGGCCTTGCTGATCGCGGAGCGCACCGCCGCCGGAGCCGTATCCACTTCCAAATAAGTCGCATCATCGTTCAGATCGTCGTCGTCGGACGCGTCGAGAATGCCCAGATACTGCGCCCGGCCGGACGCCAGCACCGTCACCATCTTCCCGCCCGCCCCCTCCGTCTGCACCTTCACGAAATACAGATGCCGCCCCTCGTCCACCTGCTCCTCGGCCGACACGATCGTCCCGCCGGGCACCTGCTTTTCGACCAGCGCCTGCACGTTCGCCGGAAGCGTCTCCTGCGACTCCGCCGGCGCCCCGGCTTTCCCGCCCCGCGCCTCCCCCCGCGCGACCGCCCGCGCCCCGCCGCCTCCGGCACGCGCTCCATTCGCCCCCCACGCCGCCCTTCCGCCGCTCCCCCCCGCCGCCGCCGCCCCCAGCGCCGCGCAGACCAGACCCGCTCGCACCCACCGCGTCTTCATGCGTCACCTGTCCTTCTACGTGCCGAATCTCACCTCGTACGCAGCAGCTTCGCGCTGGGCGACGCCGCCTTCACGGGTGCCGCCGGCTTGACCGTCGTCACCGTATGCAACGTCGCCTTCTTCACGCGCGGGTGATGCTTGTGCCGATGCCTGCGCGCCCGCCGCCCCTTCTTGACGATGACAATCACCTTCCCGGCATGGATCGTCACATCCTGCCCACTCTGGGTCACCGTCGCCGCCTGCGCCGCTCCGCCCACCGCCACCGCCAGGACCGCCGCCAGCAGCCACCTTCCGACACCCATGGGAATTCCTCCAGCAGAGCTTCAAGCCATTGTAACACGCAACGAGTCCTGCAAGGTTTCCGCTCTGGTAACCCTCGGTGCAGCAGCGTTTGTCCAGACCCGCCCCTTCCAAGCGACACCCGCACCGCCGCGACGCCACTTTTTCCCGACAATACGAGGCGGCACGCCGTGATCGCGCCGCAAAAAAAGAAAAGCCGCGCCAAGCGCGGCTTTTCCTCACTGCCTGTTTTTGGAGACCTTACTTCGTGCCTGCCGCTGAGGTTTCCCAGAGGTAAATCAGGTTATAGGCCTGCGATTCCGAATAGGGGTTCGGGAATTGAGCCAGGGTCTTGATCTTCGCGTTCTGACCGAATTCCACGTGGGCGTCGCTGTACAAGCCGTTCGAGCCGGCGTTGCCAGCGTGCGGAATAGAGATGACATCGTAGATCTTATCGGACATCAGCCACAGGTCCTTAGGCATCATCGTCAGCTTCGTGTACACCGCGCCGTTGAAGCCGTGGACGTTCGTCCCCGACCCGTTAAACGGAGGATTCATGGTGGGGTTCTTGCCCAGGTGCAACTGGAACTCATACCCCGAGTGATCGTTGAACGGGGCATTCAGGAAGGTGTAGGGGTCGGTGCTCGAGGTCGGTGCCTTGGTGTACTGCCACGATCCATTGGACTGGCCGGGGCAATACATCACCCGTGGATCCTTGATGATCCCATCATCCATGCACATCAGCTCGCGCCAGTGACCCGCCTGGGTAGCGCCATTTGGGAACGTAAACGTGGTGTAGCCCCGGCGGAGGTACAGGTGTTCGGTCCCCGTGCTGCCAAAGCCGTAGCTCGTGAACCCGCGCGAGGTTTCCGGCGGCAGATTGCCGTCAAACTCCGCGGTGTACGTGGTCAGAGCAATGCCCAACTGGTGGAGGTTGCTGGCGCAGGCGGTTTTCTTCGCCTGGTCCCGCGCCCGCGCCAAGCTGGGCAGCAGGATCGAGATCAGCAGAGCGATGATCGCCACGACCACCAGCAGTTCGATAAGGGTGAAACCAGAACGACGACGCTTCATGGAAAGTAGCCTCCAAAGGGGATTGGGCAGGTCAGTGAAAGAAAATCGCGGTGCAAAAGCTCGCATCCATGAAAGCTTATGCGATTATTCGCAATGGCGAAGACAATTCTTCTGCCTTCGAGTCGATTTGGCGTATCCGCAATACAATGCGCTAATTTTACGCCCATTGCAACGAAAATAAAATATTCTTTAGCATTTTCCGCAAGATGCCCCCACCTCAGCATTGTCGCCGCCGCGACAACCGCCCCTTTCCCCCCTTCCTACCGCTCGGGCGCAGCAAAAATCGAAAGGAGGCCGTGCCGCTGTGCACGGCCTCCTTTCGCCTGCGCGTTTTCGCCGCCCCCCCCACCTGGTCTCCCCTGTCACTTACTGCTGGCTGCCGACGTCTCCCAGAGGTAAATCAGGTTATACACCTGAGATTCCGAGTAGGGATTGGGGAAGCGCGCCAGCGTTTTGATCTTCGCGTTCTGGCCGAACTCCACGTGCGCGTCGCTGTACAGACCGTTTGACCCGGCGTTGCCAGCGTGGGGAATGGAGATGACGTCGTAAATCTTGTCTGACATCAGCCAGATATCCTTGGGCATCTGGATCAACTTCGTGTAAGCCGCGCCGTTGAATCTGCCGTCGACGTTGTTCCCCGGCCCATTAAACGGCGGATTCATGGTGGAATTCTTGCCCAGGTGCAACTGGTACGAGTACCCCGAGTGATCGTTGAACGGGGAATTCAGGAACGTGTAGGGATCGGTGCTCGAGGTCGGCGCCTTGGTGTATTGCCAGGAGCCATCGCTCTGCCCCGGACAGAACATCACCCGCGGATCCTTGATGATCCCATCATCCATGCACATCAGCTCACGCCAGTGGCCCGCCTGCGTCGCGCCGTTCGGGAATGTGAAGGTCGTATAGCCGCGACGCAGATACAGGTTCTCCGTCGACGATGTCCCATACCCGTAGCTCTTGAAATGACGGGAGGTTTCCGTCGGCAAATTGCCGTCAAACTCTGACGTGTACGTGGTGAGCGCAATGCCCAACTGGTGCAGGTTGCTGGCGCAGGCGGTCTTCTTGGCCTGGTCGCGGGCGCGGGCGAGGCTCGGCAGGAGGATCGAGATCAGCAGCGCGATAATCGCCACCACCACCAGCAGTTCGATAAGGGTGAAACCACTTCGACGACGTTTCATGGCACAAAGCCTCCGTTAGGGGGGACCGAAAAAAAGAAATGTCGAGCGGGTCGCCTCCGGAAGCGGCCGGCGACCCTTCAAATCGTCGCAGAAAGATGTGTCCACGTACGAACAAAGATGTGTGGGAGGTTCGTACACCTCGACTATCCGCTTGCGCTCAACTTAGTTCAAGTGCAAAGTGAGATTTTTTTGAGAATTTTTTCAGAAGTTTATGTGAATATATAAGTACTGTTCCCACCAAGCCCTGGCTGTGCCCAGTCACCGCAAAAACAAAGGCACCGAAACGCCTGATCCCCAGGTGTCCGGTGCCTTCGCAATCCGTTTAATAAGCAGCTTCTTCGCGACGCCTACTTGTGACTCGCCGCCGAGCTCTCCCACAAATAAATCATGTTGTAGGTATCCGTGGGATGGTATGGATTCGGGAATACCTGCAACGTCTTGATCTTCGTGTTTTCGCCGAACTCCACATGGGCGTCGCTATACAACCCATTGGACCCGCAATTCCCCGCGTGGGGAATCGAAATCACATCGTAAATTTTGTCGGACATCAGCCACAGGTCCTTGGGCATCATCGTCAGCTTGGTATACACCGCGCCGTTGAATCTGCCATCCACGTTCGTGGGACTGCCATTCCACGGCGGCTGGGAATTGGGGTTCGTCCCCAGGTGCAATTGATAGGAATACCCCGCGTGATCGTTGAAGGGCGCATTGAGGAAGGTGTAGGGATCCGTGCTGGAGGTCGGGGCCTTGGTGTACTGCCAGGATCCGTTCGACTGCCCCGGGCAGAACATTACCCGCGGGTCCTTGATAATCCCGTCATCCATGCACATCAGCTCCCGCCAGTGGCCCGCCTGCGTAGCGCCGTTGGGGAAGGTAAAGGTGGTGTAACCGCGACGCAGATACAGGTGCTCGGTGTCCCCCGTCCCGTATCCGTAATTGTGGAAATGACGGGACGTCTCTGGCGGCAAGTTGCCGTCAAACTCCGCTGCATAGGTGGTCAGCGCCACGCCCAGTTGGTGCATGTTGCTGGCGCAAGCGGTTTTCTTCGCCTGGTCCCGCGCCCGCGCCAGGCTGGGCAGCAGGATCGAGATCAGCAGCGCGATGATGGCCACAACCACCAGCAGCTCGATGAGGGTGAAACCACTTCGACGACGCTTCATGATGCAGGACCTCCGTTACGGGAAACCATCATGGAAACCGCACAAGGGCCGCCGAAAATCGGCTGAAAGCCCATCAGGAGTGTCGCAGAAAGATGTGTCCACGTACGAGCGAGAAGTGTGAGGTTCGTACGGCTGTCACTATCCACCTCGACTCAACTCGTTGCAAGCACAAAAAACAAAAATTCTTTGAAATTATTTCGAACTTTTTTCGAAAGAGGCTCATGCGACGCGTTTTGCATAACCCTTTCACGTCACGTCGCAAAGCATAAAACAGGAGGGCCGGAGTCATGCCTTGCATGACCCCGGCCCCTGCAATTGCCTGCCTGACAGCAACGGCCTGAACGCGCGTTACTTGTGCCCGGCCGCCGAGCTTTCCCACAGATAAATCATGTTGTAGGTCTGCGTTTCCGAGTAGGGGTTCGGGAAGACCGCAATCGTCTTGATCTTGGCGTTCTGGCCGAATTCCACGTGGGCATCGCTGTACAAGCCGTTCGAGCCGCAATTGCCTGCGTGCGGGATGGAGATGACGTCGTAAATCTTGTCGGACATCAGCCAGATGTCCTTGGGCATTTGCGTCAGCTTCGTGTAAGCCGCGCCGTTAAATCTGCCGTCGACGTTGTTCCCCGGCCCATTGAACGGCGGATTCATCGAGGAATTCTTGCCCAGGTGCAACTGGTAAGAATAGCCCGCATGGTCGTTGAAGGGCGAATTGAGGAACGTGTAGGGATCGGTGCTGGAGGTCGGGGCCTTCGTGTACTGCCATGTGCCGTTGGACTGGCCGGGGCAATACATCACCCGCGGATCCTTGATGATCCCGTCGTCCATGCACATCAGCTCACGCCAGTGGCCCGCCTGCGTCGCGCCGTTGGGGAACGTGTACGTCGTGTAACCACGACGCAGATACAGGTGCTCCGTCGAAGAAGTGCCGTAGCCATAGCTCAGGAAATGGCGGGACGTTTCCGTCGGCAGATTGTTATCAAACTCCGCCGCGTACGTGGTCAGCGCCACGCCAAGCTGATGCATGTTGCTGGCGCATGCGGTCTTCTTGGCCTGATCCCGAGCCCGCGCCAGGCTGGGCAGCAGGATCGAGATCAGCAGCGCGATGATGGCTACCACCACCAGCAGCTCGATCAGCGTAAAACCGGAACGACGACGTTTCATGGAGAACCTCCCAAAAAGAAAGCGCGCAGGTCAACTGGGCAGAAAAGACACACGTTTTTGAACCGGCGGCCACACGCCGCTGTCAAGACTTGTTACCATTTACGAAAAAACATGCACATATAGAAATGCAGTTCATATCCGTCTTCAGCATCGCAGATCGCTGCGCTCCACGCAACTGTGGTTTTTGCCGAATTCCAAGCACTTTTTCGCACCCTGACGCCGAGGCAAAATCGTTCTTTTCAATTGCGACTTCGCATAAAACATTCTCTCGCTTTGCGACACCCGGCGACGTTCCTTTTTTCCGCATCACGCGTTATTCTCTCGACTCTCTCTTCCGCATCCCCATGTGGGAATATCCTTATGAATCGCCTCTCTGCGACTTTCCTTCACGCTCGCCAGCGTTCTCTAAAACTCTTGTGCCCGTTCCTTACCGCGGGATTCCCATCTCCCGCCGCCACGGTAGATTTGCTCATCGCCGCACAAGATGGCGGTGCCGGAATGCTGGAATTGGGAATCCCTTTCTCGGATCCCGTCGCCGATGGCCCCATCATCCAAGGCTCCTATACCCATGCCCTGCTCCATGGCGCCACTGTCGAAAACTCCCTCGACGCCCTCGCCGCCGCCCGTGCCCGCGGCCTCACCGTCCCCGTCATGGCCATGGTCTCCTTCTCCATCATCTTCAAACGCGGCACCCGGGCCTTCGCACGTCAGTGCGCCCGCGCCGGTGCAGACGGCCTGATCCTCCCCGATGTCCCCCTCGAGGAAGCCCCGGCCATTGTCGAGGTGCTCCGCGAGAATGACCTGCGCACCTCCTTGCTCGTCGCCCCCACCACGCCGCCAGAGCGCCGCGCGCAAATCGCCCGGCTCTGCGACGCATTCGTCTATTACCTGTCGGTCTCCGGCATCACCGGCGAGCGCAAAGCCCTCCCGGCCGACATCGCCCCCAACGTCGCCGCCCTTCGCGCGGCCACCGACGCTCCCATTTGCGTCGGGTTTGGCATTTCGACGCCCGAGCAGGTGCGCGAAGTCACGCGCGTGGCTGATGGGGCCATTGTGGGCAGCGCCCTGATCCGGCGGATTTCCGCCGCCCTCGGCGACCCGGCCGCCGCCCAATCCGGGGCGGTGCGCTCCTTCGTGGCGGAGCTCGCCACGGGCCTGCGATGATTTTCATCATCACGAAACCCGCAAACGCTATGCATTGGTAAACTGTTTCACCCTGTTGCGTGTTTTCGGTCCCGTTGGCGCTTCCTTCCCTGAGCGCCCACCGGCCTGCCTGCCGAATATCTGGCAGATAGCCCTTGGGTCTTCCGCGGCCCTCAAGTACCATGGCGGGCCAGGCTGCCAACGCCCGAGAACGCACCCCTTGGCGCCCTGCCCCGCCCGGTTCCCTTCGCCGCGGTCGAATTTCCTACCTGCGGGAGGCTATCATGGCGGGAAAAGCGGCCGTCACCACTAACGATCCTCCGAAACCCGGGTCTAACCCCATGAGCCAGCGGATGCCAAATGATGCCCAGGCCCACAGCCTTCAGGAGCAGGCCAAACAGGCCGCTCATGAACTGGGGCTGGTGATCGCCTCGAAAGCGGGCGATCGCCGCGCGTTTGGCCTGCTGGCGCAGCACTATCAGCGGCAATGCGCCGCGGTGGCGCTGCGGCTCCTTGGCAATACGCACGATGCCGCCGAGCTGGTCCAGGACGCCCTCGTCAAGGCCTTCAAAAGCCTCGACCAGCTTCAGCAATCCGAACGCTTCGGCCCCTGGCTGATGCGGATCGTCACCAACCTCGCCCTGAACTTCCGCCGGTCCCGCGGCCGAAGGCAGGCCCTGTCGCTCGAGCAAACGCTCGGCGATGCGACGGATGGCGACGATCTTCGCGCCAGCGTCGCCGGAAGCGTTCTCGACGCCCCCGATCAACCCGCGGCCTCCGCGGAACTCGGAGACGCCATCCAGATCGCCCTCAACGGCTTGCCCGAAAAGCAGCGACTGGCCCTGGTGATGTTCGCTATCGAGAAAATGCCCCAGAAAGATGTGGCCGAAGTCTTGAACTGTTCCGTCGAAGCTGTGAAGTGGCACGTGTTTACCGCCCGGAAGCAATTGAAGAAGTCGCTCGGGAACTATCTGTAAGTCCCCGCGTTTGGAAAAACACTGGCCGGCCCGTCCCGGTCGCCCGATATTCCTGGAACCCATGCAGCACGATCACCAACATCTCGACTTCCTGATCAGCCAGCATGTCGACGGTTCGCTCGACGCCGCCGGCCGAAAGTCCGTCGAACAGCGTCTGCTGACCGATCCTGAAGCGCGCAAGCTCTATCAGGAGCATCGGGAGGTGCAGGATGTCCTGGACGATTGGGGCAGCCGCATCCCGATGATCAACTGGGACGACTTCGACAAGAAGCTGGCGGATCGTCTGGAGAAGGAAACGGTCGGCACGCCGGCACGGCGCACGCCGGGCTGGTGGAAGCCGGTCGCCGCCGCCGCCGCCCTGTTCATCGCCGCATGGACCGGTTACGCCTGGCATACCGTGTCGGGTACGACCTCGCAAACGCCCGTGGCCATCGCCGCCCCGCACGGCTCCAGCAACATGTCCACCGCCTCGGTAAAAATTGATGACAACCGCTCCGCACCGCTGGCCAGTTCGGCGCGATTCCGTGTGGATGACTCTCCGATGAGCCTCGCGGCACAGGATAGCAGCTTGCCGTCGGTCAAAGTCACCGCCCCCGTCGATGTGGCGGCTTCCGAAGCGCTCCGCGACGCGGTGATGAGCGGTCTTTCGCATCTGAGCAACGTCGCCAACCTCGACAGCAAGCCGGGGTCCGCCTCCGCGATGAACGG
The DNA here is from genome assembly GCA_035548175.1 of Phycisphaerae bacterium. Lineage (GTDB taxonomy): Bacteria > Planctomycetota > Phycisphaerae > WQYP01 > WQYP01 > CALCHA01. Next base: position 27,818 of record DASZTO010000082.1, read on the forward strand.
CTTCGAGAAACCCAACCGCGGTTCCGAGGATCTGGCCGCCCCCGCCGATCGCGACGCCGTCCCGCCGCTCCCCTGATCGCGCCCCCTCCCACCACCGTTACAAATGATCCTCCGCCGGTGAATACAACCGCGGATGCGGCAACATGCGCGATTGCACGCACTGGCCGCACAGGTAAAAGCGCGCCGGCTGCGGATAATCGATCGAGTCGGTGTCATCGCCCTCGATCCATTGCCGGCAGGGCGTGTTGGCGGCGCCGCAGAGCGCGCAGGTCGTCGGGCCGCCGCCGTTTTTGAGCAGGAGTTCGGTCGACAACCGCGGGTGCTTTTTGAGTTCTCCGCGACCCTTGGCCGGCAGGATTTCATGCGACAGGTGATGGCGCTTCAGCCATTCGTTGAGGGGCGCGATCTCCTGTTCGTTGCAGAAGCAGACCCAGGTTTTGTAGCCGGGATCGAAGAAGAAATTCATATCTTCGAGGCGTTCCTGCACCAGCGGATCGGGCCAGGCGGTGATCTTCACCATTTTTCGGGCAGTCATGCAGAGGGGTATACCCGTGCGGGCGGGGGATTGCAATTTCGGCGGTGAGCGGGTGTTGCGGCGGAGCGCGCGGCGGGGTCGGCGCGTGCCGGGAGGAACGTGATTCCTTATAATGCCCGGGCTTTCGCACACGGAGTTTGCATGTCCACGACCGCTTCGAGCCCGCAGGATCTTTCCGCGTTTCTCAAGGATGCCGCCGCCCGCACCGACACTTTTCTCAAAAGCTATTTGGAGTCGCTGGGGGAATCACCGGCGAAGCTGACCGAGTCGATCGCCTATTCGCTTTTCGGCCCGGGAAAGCGGATTCGTCCGGCGCTCACGCTCCTGTGCCATCGGGCGGCGGGCGGAACGGATCCCACCCTGGCCCTGCCACCGGCCGCCGCGGTCGAGATGATCCACTGCTTTTCGCTGATTCACGACGACCTGCCGGCGATGGACGATGACGATCTGCGGCGCGGGCGTCCGACGAATCACAAAGTCTATGGCGACGCCATGGCCATTCTGGCCGGCGATGCGCTCAACACGATGGCCTTTGAAGTGATCGCCCGCCAGGTGAACAACGGGGCGCTGGCCGCGCGCCTGATTGTGGAGCTTACCTACGCCACCGGCCCCGAAGGCATGATCGGCGGCCAGGTGCTGGATACCTGCCATCCCGCCGAAGCCCGGCAACTTTCCGAAGCGCCCTCGCTCTCGAAGCTCCAGCAGATTCACCGCATGAAGACCGGCGCTCTGATCCGCTGCGCCTGCCGCATGGGGGCGCTGGCGGCCAGCGCGAACGAAGCCACGCTTGCGGCGATCGACACCTATGGACGGGCGATCGGTCTGGCATTCCAGATTGTCGATGACATCCTGGACGTCGTCGCCACGGCCGAGCAGATGGGCAAAAGGACCGGCAAGGACGCCGCCATCGGCAAACTCACCTATCCGTCGCTGGTCGGCCTGGAGAAGGCGCGCGAGTACCTTGATGAGCAGGTCCGCATCGCCGACACGCTCTCCGCGCAGCTCGGCCCGCACGCAGCGCTGCTCTCTCAGCTCGCCCACGACCTGGCCAACAGAACGCACTGACTGGCGGCATCGACCGCGCGGGGATGAATTCCCGCTTTTCGACTACCGCGGCGGCTCCCGGGTGGCATTCCCGCCGCGGTCCGCAATAATGACCCATGCGGCGCCGAGACGCCGACTGCTCCGCCTCGTGAGGTCCTTGGCTTTCCATGCTCTGGGTCAGACTCTTTCTCACTCACTTCACGTACGTGGCTCTGATCATCGTGCTGGTGCTCGCGGGCCTGGGATTGCCGATCCCCGAGGATGTGCCGCTGATCTTTTCAGGCTACTTGTGCAACAAGCACTATTCCCCGATCACCTCGGTGATTCCCGCCAATCCCGGTGAGAGCGAGCAGGACAACTCGGGGTCCGACATGGATAACTCCGATGAATCCATCCCGCCGCTGGACATCACCGCCCGCACGCCGCATATCTTTCTGATGATGCTCGCGGGGATGATCGGCGTTCTGGCGGGCGACTCGGTGGTTTTTTCGATCGGCCGGCGGGGCGTTACCGGGACCAGCTTCGTGGCCCGCCACCTGCAGAAGGTGCTGCACTCGAAGCGGCGGGAAAAGGTGGAGCGTCATTTTGCGCGGCACGGGAACTGGACGGTGTTCGCGGGGCGATTTTTCCCCGGCGCGCGCTCGATCGTCTTCGCATTCGCCGGGATGTCGCGCATGAGCTATCTGCGATTCCTGGCGATTGACGGGATGGCGGCGGCCATATCCGTGCCGCTGTTCATCTTCGTGGGGTTCCGTTTCGCGGGGAAGATCGAGTCGATTTTCCACAGCATCGACCATGTGCGGCATATCGTGATCCCGATTGTCGCGGTGCTGGCCATCGGAGGCCTGGCGCTGTGGCTCGTGCGCCGCCGCCGCGCCGCGCAGGCCGCCGTCCACCAGAATTGACGCAGCGCGTCCGGTGACCCGCACCGATTTGCCGGAGGATCGCTTTCGTGCGCATCGTGGCCTGGGCCTGTGGAGCGCTCTTCCTCCTGGCTTCCGCCCTGCGCGCGGACCCGCTCCAACTCGCCCACGCCGACTCCCTGCGCGATAACACCTGGGAACTTCTGCGCATCACGCTCGACCAGCTTCCCGACGGGCCGCCCCCGGCCGGCGCTTCGATCACCCTCCAGGACGCGCGCGGCGGATTGGCCGTCACGCGCCTCGCTCCGGCGGCTCATGCCGGCGACGCGCTCCTCCTGCCCCTGCCGGCCGTCGCCACCGGCGCGCTCTCCGATCGCTGGCCTCTGCGACTGACGATCGCGGGACGCGCGCCGGTGACCATCGCCGTTCCCCTGCCCCCGGCGGGCACAGCGCCGGCCTTCCGCGTCGCCGTGCCCCGGGATGTCGAGACGCTTCGGGGCCCGATCGCGCCGCCGGGCACACGGCTGGAGCTGATTCACCTGAGCGATGAAGAGTATCTCAGCGCCTCGCCGCTGCTTTTCGCCGGTGTCGATGCGGTCTTTCTTCCCCGCCGGATGACGGAGAATTTCCCCGAGGAACGCGCCGCCGCCCTCGCGGGCGCGGGCCCACGGCTGATCGCCCCCGAGGACGAAGAAGTGGGTCTGGGCTCGCTGCGGCACATGGCCTGGACGCGCATGCTTGGGGCCGACGGCAATCCGGTGGCGGACCTGCTCTGGCGATTTCCCGCCGGAGATCCGCACTCCCTGGCCGCCGCGCTCGCTCCGCGCCTCGCCCCGATTGATCCCGGACTCGATCATGTTCCCGGACTGCTCGCCCCCCCCACCGCGGGCGTGCGCACGCGCCGGGTCATCATCCTCGTGCCGCTGGCCGCGCTCGTGTTGCTGTTGCTGGCTCGCGGCCTTTTCCGGCGCGGAGCGCTCATGCTGGCGGTCACCGCCGTGGCGATGCTCGGCCTGCTTGCGGGCGCCCTGCGACTGCTGCAAACCGATGCCGCTCCCCAGGTCCGCCGCGCTCACTGGATCGATGGCGGCGGCGGTCTGCGCGTCGACGAATCCCTCGCCGCCACCGCCGCCTTCTTCTCCAACGACCTCCACCAGCGCGCCGAGCCCGGCCAGATTCTCACGCCGGTCTGGCCGGCGGCGGAGGATTATTTCGCCGAGTCCTGCACGCTGGATATCGATCTGCCCACCGACACGCAGGCGCCCACGCCCGCCGGATCGCGCGCCGCGCTGCTGGCGGTCCGGATCCCGCCCCGCCAGGGCGTGGCGACGATGAGCCGCTGGAGCCAAAGCGCCCCGGGCTTCCGCGCCGCGCCGGACATGCAGCACCCCAACGACACGACGCCCGCATGGTGGATCGTCGCCGGCCACCTGGTGGATGCCGCCGGCCCTCCGCCGCGCGCGCCGGACGCCCTGGCAGGCCCCGCGCTGTCGCAATGGTTCGCCGACCAGGGCCCCGCCGCTGCGGACCTGCGTGCGTGGTACGAGCTGCGCTTCGACGCCCGCCAGCGCTACCTGCTCTCCCAGCCTCCCTATGCCCCGCCGGAAATCATCACCGTCGCCCCGCAGTAGCAGCCCCTGCACAATATCGCTGTGTGCGGGTGCCGTCACTTTCCGTGTCGCGAATCGCCTTGTCCGCTTTTCCTATGCCCAAAGCCGCTCCTTGACAGTCCGCACCCCGTTCTCTACAAGCAAGGCTGCTTGCAGGCCCTGCTGGGAGGTGGCTGTGACCGCTGTTGAACAGGTCGGGAAACGCGCATTGGACTGGGTGGACGCCCTGGGCGACTACGGGCGCTTCACCGGCTCGATCTTCGCCTGGGTCTTCCGGGGACCCGGACGATTCGCCCGCCGCCAGCTCCTCAGTCAGATGTATGAGGTGGGCACTCTGTCGATTCCGGTCGTGATGATCACCGGCGCCTTCATCGGGGCCGTGCTGGCCATTGAAGCCGATCCCCAGTTCCGGGCCATCGGCCTGGAGTCGCGCATCGGGTCGGTCATCAACATTTCGGTCGTGAAACAGATTGGCCCGGTGCTCACCGGCGTGATGCTGGCCGGCCGCGTGGGCGGCGCACTGACCGCCGAACTGGGCACCATGAAGGTCACCGAGCAGATCGACGCCCTCCGCGCCATGGCCACCGATCCCGTGCGGGCGCTCGCCGTACCGCGCTTCGGCGCCTGCCTCATCATGATGCCGATCCTCACGATCTTCTCCGATCTGCTGGGCATGTTCGGCGGATGGTTCATGGCCGTGCAGATGCTCGGCGTGGACGCCGCCTCCTATTGGCAGAACTCCAAGGACTCCCTCGAGATTTACACCATCAACACCGGTTTCATCAAAGCCCTCTTCTTTGGCGCGGCCATCGCCTCCATCGGCTGTTACAAGGGCTTCCACTGTGGATCGGGCGCGCAGGGCGTCGGCCGGGCGTGCACCGAGGCCTTTGTCACCTCCTTCATCACCATCCTGGTCATGAACTTCTTCATCGCCATGGCCATGAATTCCATCTACACCATGTTCTGGCCCAATACCGGGAGCATCCTCGGATGACCTCCCCCGCCGCCCCCCAGCAACCCACGCCCAAGCCGCCCGCTGCCGGGAGTTCCACGCCCCACCCCACCCAACTGCGCCTCGTCGATGTGCACAAATCCTTCGGCTCCCTCGTCGTGCTCAATGGCCTGAACCTCGATATCCGGGAACGCGAATCCATCGTCATACTCGGTCCTTCCGGCACGGGAAAATCGGTCCTGCTCAAGCATCTTGTGGGGCTCCTGAAACCCGACCGCGGCGAGGTCTATTTCCGCGATACCCGCATCGACACGCTGCCCGAGCGCCAGCTCGAACCGATCCGCGAGCACTTCGGCTTCCTGTTCCAGATGGGCGCTCTTTTTGACTCCATGAGCGTCTTCGAAAACGTCGCCTTCCCCATGCGCGAGCACCGCAATTATCCGGAGCGCGACATCCGCGACCGGGTCGCACAGAAGCTCGCCATGGTGGGACTCGACGGCACGCAGGGAAAGATGCCCGGGGAGCTCTCGGGAGGCATGAAAAAGCGCGTCGCCCTCGCACGCGCCATCGCACTCGATCCGGACGTCGTGCTTTATGATGAGCCCACCACCGGGCTGGACCCCATCCGCGCGGACATCATCAACGAACTCATCCTCAAGCTCAACGAGGAGCTTCACGTCACCTCCGTGGTGGTGACCCATGACATGGCTTCCGCGTTCAAGGTCGGAGATCGGCTGGTGATGCTCTCCGAGGGCAAAGTGATCGCCGAGGGAACGCCGGACGATTTTCGCCACTCCTCCAACGAGGAAGTCCGCCGCTTCGTCGACGGCAAAGCCAGCCCGGAGGAACTTGCGGCCCTCGAGCGCAAGGCCCGCTGACGCCCGCCGCCGCATGCCCGCGAGCTGTGGGTGAAAACTTCCCAACAATAATCCGGCCCCCGCTTCGTTTGCCTGTCATACGACCTTCTCACATGTCTGCCCTTGAGGTTCTTATGCGCCACATTCCCGTGCTGCTCGCCGCCGCCGTCCTCTCCGCCGCGCCCGCGTTTGCCGCCGGCCCGGTCTCCGTGACGGACCTCCAGGTGGAACACGCCGCGCATCCCGTGGGCATCGGCGTCACGTCCCCGCGCTTCTCGTGGAAAATCATCTCCGACCATGCGGGCGCCAAGCAGACCGCCTATGAAATCATCGCCTCGCCAAAAACGTACGGCCCGGTCACCGTCCTGCCCGCCCCGCTCTGGTCCTCCGGCAAGGTCGCCTCCGACCAGTCCGTCCTCATCCCCTGGGGCGGCAAACCGCTCGATTCCCGCGCCGATGTCCAGTGGAAAGTCCGCATCTGGGATGAAACCGGCACGCCCACCGACTGGTCCACCCCCGCCTCCTTCGAGCTGGGCATTCTCGACCCCGCCAAGGAGTGGAAAGGCCAGTGGATCACGGCCGAACTGCCGCGCGTCGACATGATGGCCGAGCCGCTGGCCAAAACCGACTGGATCTCCGGCGGCGCCGCGGCGAATCAATCCACCGGCATCCGCAAAATCATCGACATCCCCGAGGGCGCCAAAATCCTCTCCGCCACCTGCGACGCCAACGCCGACGGCCTCATCAACCTCTTCGTCAACGGCAACGCCATCAAGCAAGGGCCCTCCAGCCACACCGCTCCCTTCCACGCCGACTTCATCACCGATCTCAAGCCCGGCAAGAACACCATCGGTCTCTTCTCCCTCGCCGTGCGCCGGCCCACGCCCCAGGACAAGCGCAACGCCATCGCCGCGCATCTCAACATCGAACTCGCCGATGGCCAGCACATCGAAGTGGTTACCGATGGCGATTGGAAAGCCGGCGTCGCCCCCGAAGGCGACTGGTACGCCCCGGACTACGACGATGCCTCCTGGAAGCCGGCCTCCGACCTGGGCCCGTACGACGCCAGCAAGGTCGCCCCGTCCGCCGATAGCACCCTTGGGCCTGGCCGATACATGCGCCGCGCCTTCAGCGTCACCAAGCCCATCGCCAAGGCCCGCCTCTACTACACCGCCCTGGGCACCTGCGAACCCGCCATCAACGGCAAGCGCATCAACGACCATCTGCTCGATCCCGGCTGGACCGAATACTCCAAGCGCACCATGGTGCGCGAGCAGGATGTCACCAACCTGCTCACCCAGGGCCAGAACGCCGTGGGCGTCGTTCTTGCCGATGGCTGGTTCGCCGGACGCGTCGGCTGGGCGGGTCTGGCGCAGTATTCCCAGATCAGCCGCCGCCCGCTGTTCAATGCCCAGCTCGAAATCACCTACACCGACGGCTCGACCGATACCATCGCCACCGACGCTTCCTGGAAATTCGGCGACGGTCAGATCGTCGGCAGCGACCAGCAGCTCGGAGAAATCATCGACGATCGCAAGCCCGGCCTCGAATGCACCGCGCCCGCTTTCGACGATTCCCAGTGGAAACCCGCCGTCGTCGACAGCAACATCAACGTGCCTCTCAGCCCCTCGGTCGGCCCGCCCGTCACCGTCTTCACCGAGCTCAAGCCCGCCAAGATCGCCCGCTTCGGCGACACCTTCGTCGTCGATTTCGGACAGAATATGGTCGGCCACGTCCGCATCACCGCCAACGGAAAGCCCGGCACGGAAATCACCGTCTCTCACGGCGAAATGCTGCAACCCGACGGCACCATCTACAACGAAAATCTCCGCCAGGCCATCTCCATCGATAAATTCATCCTCAAGGGCGGCGGCTCGGAAACCCTGGAGCCGCAGTTCACTTTCCACGGGTTCCGCTACGCCCAGATCACCGGCTATCCCGGCGATCTCAACCCGGACGACATCAAGGCCGTCGTCATCTCCTCCGATTGCCCCACCACCGGCACCTTCGAATGCTCGAACCCCGAGGTGAACCGCCTCTACGAAAACACCGTCTGGGGCATGCGCAGCAACTACATCTCGATCCCCACCGATTGCCCGCAGCGCGACGAACGCATGGGCTGGATGGGCGACGCCCAGGTCTTCGCCCCCACCGCCGCGCGCCATGCCGATGTCTCGGGCTTCTTCATGAAGTGGATGCAGGATGTCGATGACGGCCAGAACGCCAACGGCTCCTTCAACAACGTCAACCCGCGCGCCCGCGAGAATCAGTCCTATCCCGTCTGGGCCGACGCCGGCGTCGTCATCCCCTGGACCATGTACACCACCTACGGCGATCCCGCCTTCCTCTCCATCAACTATCCCAACATGCAGCGCTACGTGGACTACGAGGAACGCACCTACACCAACCTCATGCCCACCGGCGGCGTCGGTGACCACCTCGCTCCCATGGGACAACGGGGAGGCGGTCCCGGTCGCGGGGGTCGGCAGGGCGCAGCGCTCCCGCTCTCCGACGGCACCTACTTCGCCGCCGCCCCCGCCGCCGGAACTCCACCGGCTCGCGGCGCGGGACGCGGCTTCGGCCGCGGAGGTTTCGGCGGCGGTCGCGGTTTTGGCGGACCCAGCGTCACCACCATCGTCGATACCGCCTACTTCGCACGCTGCGCCTGGATCGTCTCCCAGTCCGCCGCCATCCTCGGTAAGCCCGACGACGCCCAAAAATACGATGACCTTTACCACCGCATCTGCGACACTTTCACCAAAAACTTCGTCCAGCCCGACGGCTCCATGCCCGCCGGCTCGCAAACCACCTACTGCCTCGCCCTCGAATTCAACCTCGTCCCCGACGCCATGCGCCCCGCCCTCATGAAACACCTCACCGACGACATCGACCAGCGCCAGCACCTCTCCACCGGCTTCGTCGGCGTCGGCTTCATCAACCTCGTTCTCGGACAGCACGACCGCTCCGACGAAGCCTACAAACTCCTCCTCACCGACACCTATCCGAGCTGGCTCTACGAAGTCAAAAACGGCGCCACCACCATGTGGGAACGCTGGGATGGCTGGACCGACACCGGCGGCTTCCAGGCCTCCTCCATGAACTCCTTCAACCATTACTCCTTCGGCGGCGTCGGACGCTGGATGTATGAAGGCATGGAAGGCATCACCCTCGATGAATCCCACCCCGGCTACAAACAGTTCCTCCTCCAGCCCGAATTCTCCTCCTCCATGTCCTACGTCAAGGGGTCCATCGATTCGCCCTACGGCAAGATCGTCTCCAACTGGAAAATCGACGGCGACAATCTGATTTACGATGTCACCGTGCCGCCGAATTCCAGCGCCCTCATGACGCTGCCCCTCGCCGCCAAAGACCTCAAATCCAGCGGCGATCCCACCGGCAAGATCGTGGAAAAAGACGGCTCACTGACCGTTCCCCTCGCCGCCGGCACGTACCAGTTCACGATGCCCAAGTCCGTCGCGAAGTGATCCGTGAGTCCGCTTCTGATCTGCTGTCTCGTCGGCGCCTCGCTCGTGTGCGCCTTCTGGCTCTACGCCCTCGCCCTGCCCTCCCAGTGGCGCGCCATCCGCTTCCTTTACAACGCCGGCGATTCCCCCGCCGTCACCAACAATGGCTTCCCTCACGATGACGCCCCCGCCGTCTATCCCGGCGATCCCGACGTCTGGCCGGAAGTCCTCGTCATCGCCCCCGGCCGCAACGAGGGCCACCTGCTCGAAAAAACCATCGGCTCGCTCTGCGCCATGCACTACCCGCGTTTCCGCGTCGTCTTCATCGACGATCAATCCACCGACAACACCCGCGCCGTCTGCCAACAACTCGCCGCCCGCTTCCCGCATTTCACCGTCATTCACAACAGCACCCCCCCACCGCCCGGGTGGATCGGTAAAACCTGGGCCGTCGCGCAGGCCGAAGCGCTCACGCAATCCGCCGAGTGGATTCTCTTCACCGATTCCGATCTCGAGTATCACCCCGATTGCCTCACCCAGGCGGTCCGCCTGCAGCATCACCGCCGCGCCGATCTGGTCAGCTTCCTGCCCGCGCTCAAATTCGAAACCCTCGGCGAACTGCTCGGGCTTCTCCCCGCCATGACCCTCATCTGCATCAAGCTCCCGCTCGCCGCCGCCAACGATCCGGGCGATCCCCGAGCCCTCATTGCCGGCGGCTTCTTTCTGATCCGGGGCGAACTCTACCGCCACCTCCGGGGCCACGGCGGCGTGCGCGGGCAGGTCATCGAGGACATCGCCTTCGGCCAGCGCGCCAAGGCCGCCGGCAAGCGCGTCTTCACCGCCGCCACCCATACGCTCTTCTCCGCCCGCATGTATGAAGGCTGGGCGGACACCTACAACGGTCTGAAGAAAAACGCCTACGCCGGCGCCAACTACCGCCCGCTGGCGATTCTCCCGATCACGTTTTTCCTGCTTTTCATCGGCGCCCTGGTCCCCGCCTACGCCCTCGCCGCCGCCATCGCCTGCATTTTCCACCCCACGCCGATGACCGCCGCCCTGCTCGCGGTGACGCTCACCGCTTTCGCCGCCCAGCTTGCCGTCGGCATCCGCTCGGCCTGGTTCCTCTCCCTGCGCCCGCTCACCGCCTTCGCGCTGGCCCCGGGATTCGCGTTCTACGCCCTGATCTTCCTCGCCTCCGTCCTCGACCACTACCGCGGCGGCAACACCTGGGCCGGCCGCCGCATGGCCCCCCAAAACCTCCAATCCCTCGCCCAGTCAGACAAGTAAGAATTGCCAATTGCCGATTGCCCGTTGCCAATTGGGAAAACATCTCGCCCATCAATCGGCAATAGGCAATGGGAAATCGGCAATGATCTCACAGCCGCAAATCCGGCGTCGTCGAATCCAATATCGCCCGCCACACCCGCTCCGCCACGTTTGTCCGGCGATCCACCACGATCTCCGCCCGACCCGTCATCCCGTCCGCCAGATAGCCCGCATCCGGCGGCAAATTCACGAACACCGTGCTCCGCCGATTCGTCGACCGCACCTGTCCCTTCGCGTCCGCCTTCACGTCCACATCCCCGCGCACCGTGCTGCTGAGCGCCGGATGCAGCAACTGGTCCGAAATCTCCGAGCTCACCCGGCTCACCGTCGACTCAATCGGATTCGCAGGGGCCGACCACAGCCGAATCTTCACCGGCATCCCCGGCTTCACCACCGCCGCCTGCTGCTGCGGCAAACTCAGCCGCGCCTGCAGCTTGTCCGTCCGAATCACCCGGCACAACGCCACGTTCGACGCCACGAAATTCCCCACCACGCTCTTGAGCGATGTGTCCCGGATGATCACCCCATCCACCGGCGCTCGCAGCGTCAGGTTCGCGATCTCCTGCTGGATGAACGCAATCCGCTTGTCATACGCCGCGATCGCATCGTCCGCCGCCGCGCTCAGCGCCGGCTGGTTATGCGCCAACGCCTCGCTCGATTGCAGCGCCGCCGCCGCGCGCTGGCTTTGCACCTGCTCCAGTTCCGTCGTCAGCGTCGGATCCGTCAACTTCACGATCACCTCCCCCTTGCTCACGCGCTCCCCCGTATCCTTCGACACCGATTCCACGTACCCCGGCGTCCGCACGAATACCGGCTCGTCGCTCACGCTCAACACCACCAGCGGCTCGCGAATCGACCGGCTCCAGGGCATGAACGCCACCCCCAGCAGAATGATCGCCGCCGCCCCGGCCACCGCCCCCATGTACGCCAGCCGCTTGCCGATGTCCCAGCGCTGCTTCCACACGAACGCCATCGATTTGAGCATCGGCCATAGCACCGTCATCACGACGTACACCACCGCCAGCAATATCCCGAACGGCGCCAGCCCGAACTGCCCGAAAAAGTAATACAGCAGCGTGATCACCCCGAAGATCACCATCCACTTGTACACCGTGCTGGCCACCGCGAAGCTCACCAGCCAGCCCGCACGCCCCTGGTCCGGCGGCGCCTGCGGCTTGAGTTTCAGCACCCACTTCTGCAGGTAATACCCGATGAGCTGCCGCCCCTTGGTCATCAGGTTGGGGATTTCCAGCAGGTCGGCGAGGAAGTAATAGCCGTCGTAACGCAGCAGCGGATTGGCGTTGAAAAACAGCGTGGCCACGCTGCACGAAATCATCGTGTTGAGCGCGATCTGGTTGATCACGCCGTCGGATGGCGTATACAGCCACACGAACGTCGCCAGCGCCGCGATCACCAATTCCACCACCACGCCGCCCGCATTGATCCACAGCCGCGCGCTGCGCGAGGAAATCATCCAGGCGTCGCTGGTGTCGCAATAAAAGCTCGGCGTGATCACGAACAGCATCACGCCCATGCTCGATACTTCGCCTCCGAAATGCTTCGCCGTCAGCCCGTGCCCGAACTCGTGAAACACCTTCGTGCAGATGAACACGCCATAGAGCACCAGCAGGTTCTGCCACGAAAGCAGGTTGTACGGCAGGTTCGCCAGGCGGTCGGTGCTCATCAGCACGTTCCACAGCGCCACCAGCACCAGCCCGATCGCCGCGATCCCGGTGATCGGGTTGAAGATCACGTTGCCGATCGTATCGTCGAGAAATGTCAGCAGCCGATCGGGATGAAAAATCGGAACCTTGAAAAACAGAAAATTCTGGGCCAGCTCCATCCACCGCTGCCGCCGCGCCGCCGAGCGCCGCTTGGTCAGCCACTCCGCATGCCCCAATCCCTCGCCCACCAGCAGATGCGATTCATGCAGCATCCCCACGAACCGCAGCACGTCCTGCACCGTCAGGCTGCTCTCGGGAAACTGCTGCTGGATCAGCCCCAGCAAATCCCGCGCTGTCCTCTCCCCGTTGAATTGTGTGAGCAGGAAATGTTCCACCGGCTGCAAACGAAAATACCGCAGCGTCACCGGGTCTTTCATCACGAAGCACAACTGCCCGTAAAAAAGCTGCGGGCTGATCACCATGTCCGCGCGCAGCGGCGAGATCGGCCGATCCGCCGGCTCCGCACCCACCGCCACCCGATAATCCCGCCGCTCTTCGCGCATCCCAATCCTTCTGACTACTGACTACTGACTACTGACTACTGACTACTGACTACTGACTACTGACTACTGACTACTGACTACTGACTTCTGACTTCTGACTACTGACTTCTCAAAAAAACAACGTCATCTTCAACAACCGCATCGCCCCGCGCGTCCACTGCGTCGCCAGCGGCTTGTGCCCCACGTGAATCTTCGCACGCCCCGTCACTCCGCTCATCGCGATCCCCGGCGGCAGATTGTCCTTCTTCAGCTTCACCTGCAGCCGGAATACGTTCGCATTCTTGTCCTGCGTCGACGCCGGCAACAGAGTCGCCGTCCCGATCGCATGCACCTCATATCGTTCGTCCGGCCACGGATACAAAATGTACTCCACCTCGATCCCCTGGTCCGGCTTGTTCTCCGCCGCCGCCAGCCGCGACGCCTTCTCCAGCGCTCCCTGCACCGTCGCCACCTCGCTCTCCGGCACGTCCACCACCAGTTCCCAGTCCGAAAAGCTCGCCACTTCCATCAGCGGCTCGCCCTTCTTGGGCGTGCTCCACTGCTTCTGCTCCACGTTCTCCGTCAGCACCTGCCCGTCGATCGGGCTGTACACCGTGCACAGGTCGATCTCGTGCTCCAGTTGCTTGGCCTCGCTGGCGATCTGGTCCATGTCCTGGTGCAGCGACTGCACCTTCGCCGCGTCGCCCTTCTGCTCCGCCACCTGCAAATCGCTCTGCTTCTGCCGATAGTCCGACACCACCTTCGCGTGCTCCGTCAGCAGCTCCGTGTCATCGAACACCGCCAGCGGCTTGACCAGGTCGCCCTTCTCCGCCTGCATGCTCTTGGGATACACGTGCTCCCCCGCGCGCACCGGAATGTCCACGATCCGCCCCTCCAGCGGCGCCACGATCGGCAACTGGGCCGTCGGACGCACCTGGCAATCCGCCTTGATCGAAAAATCCATCGGGATCACCCCGATGATCGCGATCGCAATCGCAATCGCCCCGCCCACGATCAGCCCCACCGTCCGCTTCGGGCTCGCCGGCTTGCGCCACAGATCGCGCACCGCATGGAACGTCTTCATCAGCGGAACCGATTCCACCTCGATCGCGTTGCCCACGCTCGCCACGCTCAGCCGCGCCACCTCCGCCAGCAGCGCCTGATGCTCCTGCGCCGCCTCGCTCGTCGAATACTCGACGAAAATCACCCCCAGCACCGGGTCCGTCGGCGCGTCGCCCTTGATCGGCGCCGCCAGAAACGCCTCAAACGTGCTCGCCGCAAAATACGCCGACGCCGCATCCTGTAAATCCGGATCGCTCACCAGCTGCTTCACCGCCCCCCGGTCCAGCGCCACCGGCACGTGGCGGTCGCGCACGTAATCGAAAACCAGCCGCTGCACCTGGAACAGGTTCGCCCGCTTGTTGGGCTCATCCACATTGGAAACCGCCGTCACGCGCTTCCGCACACGTGGATACGCCTCCACCGTCACCCGCTCCGCCTCCAGCACGTCGCGCGACAGATTCGCAATGTCCACCGTCACCTGCCCCAGGAACAGGTGCTTGTGAATCTCATCCGTGAATCGCACCAGCTTGTTGCTCGTCCCCCGGTCCTTCTCCATCAAACTCAGATGCCGCTCCGTCAGCGTCTGCTCCACCGCCCCCACCATCCGCGCCAGAAAATTCAAAAACGTCCGGTGCAGCGTGCCATCACTCACCGGCGGCGGCGGCACCGCCATCATCAGCACCATCGCCGCCTTCCCGTGCAGCCGCATCGGTACAAACAGCAGCTCCATCGGCGACGGATTCATCGGCGAATCCACGCCCTCCGATTCCACATAAAACGCCGGCACGATCAGCGGCTTTCCCTCCCGCGCGCACCGCCGAACCCCCGTCACCACCCCCGCGATCACCTCCCCCTCCGCCATCAACTGCAGCCCCCCCCCGCCCCCCAACTGATGCTCCAGAATCAACTCCGGCTTGTCCGGATTCTCCGTCACCCACACCCCCGCTCCGCCCGCCTGCAACGCCGCTCCGCTCAGCCGAACCATCTCCGCGAGAATCCGATCCGTCGCCGGCTTCGCCTCGATCACCTTCCCCAGCGCCTGCACTGCCTGCTGCAACACCGTCGCCAGATCGCCCCCGCCCACCACGTTCGAAACAACACCCACTGGCGCCATACAGTGTCCTCGTTCAGAGTGGTACGCCTCTGCGAATCCCGCCCCTTTTCACATCGTCACAAGACGACCCGCCCCACCACAAAGTCATGCAATTACAAGGAGCTAAGCATAGGCATTCCCCCCCGCCGAGAAAAGCAAAACCTCCCCCCTTTTTCGAGAAAACTACCCCGGCTCAACCAACGTCAGGTCCCTGGAAAATCCTCAGCCCTCTCGCGATCCCCCAGGGATTTGCATCAATTCCCACCGCCTTCGTGGACCTTCACTCCATCGTGTCTCCGTGTTGAAGTCCGCCGTCGCCGGCGCGCCTACAATCGCCCAAGCGCATGCAGCGCCGAACCGAGGTGCATGATGCCCGCCACCCTCCACCGCCCGCATGCCCGCACGCACGCTCCCGCAAAGCGCCCCCTTCGACATCCACGAAGCCATCCTCCTCCTGCGAAAAGCCGTCCAATCCTTCCCCGCCGCCGCCATGTTCGAGCTGCGCGACAAAGGCTATTCCACCCTCTTTCAGCAGCTTATCGCCTGCATCATCTCGATCCGCACGCGCGATGAAGTCTCCCTCCCCACCGCCATCCGCCTCTTCGAAAAAGCCGCAACGCCGGAACCCCTCGCCGACCTCACCGTCACCGAAATCGACCAGCTCATCCACCCCGCCACCTTCCACTACCCCAAAGCCAAAACCATCCACGACATCGCCCGCAAAACCGTTCGTGATTTCCAAGGCCGCCTCCCCTCAGACCGCGACACCCTCCTCGCCCTCCCCGGCGTCGGCCCCAAATGCGCCGCCCTCGCCCTCGGCGTCGCCGAAAATCAGCCCCACATCTCCGTCGACATCCACGTCCACCGCGTCACCAACCGCTGGGGCTACATCCACGCCGCCACCCCCGAAAAGACCATGCTCGCCCTCATGCAGACACTCCCCCAGGAATTCTGGATCGAACTCAACCGCCTCCTCGTCCCCTTCGGCAAGCACCTCTGCACCGCCGCCGCCCCCAAATGCTCCACCTGCCCCCTGCTCTCCATGTGCCAGCAGGTCGGCGTCACCACCCACCGCTGATCCGTCCATCGCCACTCCACATCCCCACAAATTTGTGTCCATTCGTGTGCATTTGTGGACAATTTATCCGTTGCGTTCCCACCGGGCGCAGCGTTATCGTGCAAAAATCACGGTGCAACACCGCACGTCCCGTCGGTCACATCTCAAGGAGGTTCCCATGACCACCCTGTCTTCTGCGCCCGCGCAGTCCCAGGCTTCCAAGCCCCCCGTCGACATCCGCCAAACCAAAATGCTCATCAACGGCGTCTGGCAAAACGCCACCTCCGGCAAAACCTTCGAAACCCTCAACCCCGCCACCGGCGACGTCATCGCCAAAGTTGCCGAAGGCGACAAGGCCGACGTCGATAAGGCCGTCGCCGCCGCCCGCCACGCCTTCGACAAAGGCCCCTGGAAAAAAATGAACGCCCGTGAGCGCGGCAAAATCCTCTTCCGCCTCGCCGACCTCGTCGAAAAAAATCTCGAAGAACTCGCCAAGCTCGAATCCCTCGACAACGGAAAACCCCTCAACGACGCCCGCGCCGCAGACCTCCCACTCGCCATCGACTGCTACCGCTACTACGCCGGCTGGGCCGACAAGATCGAGGGCAAAACCATCCCCATCAACGGCAACTTCTTCTGCTACACCCGCCACGAGCCCGTCGGCGTCGTCGGCCAGATCATCCCCTGGAACTTCCCCATCCTCATGCAGGCCTGGAAGCTCGGCCCCGCTCTCGCCACCGGCTGCTCCATCGTCCTCAAGCCCGCCGAGCAAACCCCGCTCACCGCCCTGCGCGTCGGCGAGCTCGCCATGGAAGCCGGCCTGCCCGAAGGCGTCCTCAACATCATCCCCGGCTACGGCGAAACCGCCGGCGCCGCCATCGCCGAACATTACGATGTCGACAAGGTCGCCTTCACCGGCTCCACCGAGGTCGGCAAGCTCATCATGCAGGCCGCCGCTAAATCCAACCTCAAACGCGTCACCCTCGAGCTCGGCGGCAAATCCCCCAACATCGTCTTCGCCGATTCCGACCTCGATGCCGCCGTCGAAGGCGCCTTCTTCGCACTCTTCTTCAACCAGGGCCAGTGCTGCTGCGCCGGCTCCCGTCTCTTCGTCGAACAGAAAATCCACGACCAGTTCGTCGAAAAGCTCCACGCACGCACCAGGAAACAACGCGTCGGCGATCCCTTCAGCCCCGACACCACCCAGGGCCCGCAGGTCTCCCAGGAACAGTTCGACCGCGTCATGTCCTACATCGAGTCCGGCAAAGAGCAGGGCGCCAAGCTCCTCCACGGCGGCAACCGCGTCGGCGACAAGGGCTACTTCATCGAGCCCACCATCTTCACCGACGTCCAGGACTCCCACAAAATCGCCCAGGAAGAAATCTTCGGCCCCGTCCTCTCCGTCATCTCCTTCAAGGATGTCGAGGAAGTCATCGAGCGCGGCAACAAAAATATGTACGGCCTCGCCGCCGCCGTCTGGACGCGCGACATCAAAAAAGCCCACCGCCTCGCCGCCGAACTCAAGGCCGGCACCGTCTGGATCAACTGCTACGACGTCTTCGACGCCGCCGCCCCCTTCGGCGGCTTCAAAATGTCCGGCATCGGCCGCGAACTCGGCGAATACGCCCTCCGCAACTACACCGAAATCAAAACCGTCACCGTCGCCCTGTAAAAACCGTAAATGGCCACGAAAAACACGAAAGGCACGAAAACCTAGATTTTGAAATAACCACCCCCCTGATCAACAAAAAGCCCGCGCTGCTCACACAGCGCGGGCTTTTTTTTTGCGCACCAAAACAACCCACTCAAATCACATCCAGCACCTGCACACCCGACCCTCCCTCACCACCAAGCACAACCCATTCGTGCGAATGCGTGCGCATTTGTGGACAATTCCGGTCGTCCCTTCGTGCCTTTCGCGCCTTTCGTGGCCATTTACCGTCGTCGCCTCACCGCAACGGCGCCTGCGCCGCATCCGGCGCCGCATCCTCGTTCAACTCCAATCGCAGGTAATCCCACACCACGCCGCTGTCCAGGTCTCCGCCCGGCACCGTCAGCGTCATGTGGTTCTCGCCCTGCTTCAACTGCGACGCATCGAACGCCTGCGCGTATTGATACCACAGCCCGTGATCCGTGTTGTACCGCAACGCATTCGTCGACGCAGTCCGGATCGTCCCCACATCCTTTCCGTTGACGCCCACCGTCAATCCGCCGCCGCCGTCCGATCCCGCCAACGCCACACGCAGCGTCGCCTGCCCCTTCGGTGCATGATCCATGTTGAAATTGATCGTCCACGTCACCGGTCCGCCCCGGCCGAACAGATTCCACGGAGTCCCCTTGCTCTCGTTCTGCGGATACTCCTCCAGGCTGAAGGTCTTCACCCACCCGAAGCGCTGGTTCGCCACGTCCTTGGCATTTGGATTCGCCCACACCGATTGCTCCGCCAGTTGCCGCGGCACCTCCTCGAAGAACCAATCCTTCGCCGCATCATCCTGCCCAATCGTGAAGTTCACATCCCCTTTGTTGAACAACGCCCCATACCGCACCGGCCAGCCCCACAGCCAATAATCCGCCCCATCCCCCTTGAAGAACTCCCGCGACGTCTTGTTGGGATACCCGATCTCCCACACCTGCTTCCCATACCGCAGCGGCTCCCACTTCAACTGCCCCAGATCAATGCTCTTGCCCGGCTCCACCGTGATGTCCGCCTTGGCAAAATCCCCCAGCACCCCGTCCGCCCACGCATGCAGCGTGTATTTCCCGGGCCGCACATCGGCAATCGTGAACTTCCCATCATCCGTCCCGGTCACCCAGAACTGATAATGCTTCGCATCATGCTTGTAATCGCGCGCTCCAAATCCCCCGAACCCCCCCCCAAATCCGCCGCGACCGCCAAACCGTCCCCCGCGCCCGCCTGGCCCCGCCGCCGCTCCGCCAGGACCGCCCCGACCGCCCGGCCCCGCCGGCGCCGCCGTCAGCATCGTCCCATCCGGCAGAATCTCCGGACCCGTCGCGCCGCGGCCGCCGAACCGCCCGCCTCCGCCGCCCGCACCGCCCGCCGGCGCCGCTTCATCCGGATACGCCAGCCCCACCGTCAACCCCGGCAGCTTCGTCGTCTTCGCCTGCGCATCATCCAGCACCAACTGCCCCGTCACCGTCCCACGCTGGTCCTTGTGCGGATAATCCACCCCGTTCACCCAGTCATACGGCCACGCCGCGCGCTCCTTCTTCGCCTGCGCCAGCGCATCGTCAAACAACGCCGTCTGGTTCGCCGTCCACGACGCCGGCACCGTCGGATTCCCCTGCGTCGCCTGCAATGTCGCCAATTCCTCCGGTGTCGTCGGCTGCGGCTGCGACAGCGAGTTCACGTAAATAAAGATCGGCCCCACCACCTTCGTCCACTCCTCCCCTTCGTTGATGCTCGCCGACGCCCCCCCACCGTAGTGCGTCCCGCGCCAGTAATCCAGCAGAATCGGATCCGGATCGTCATTGTCGCCCAGATGCACGTCCAGCTCGCACTTGCTCGCCCCGCCGCTCAAATACTCGATCGTCGGATTGATGAACCACACCCCCACGTGATCCTTCGTGCTCGACCACCCATACGCCGGCGTATCAAACTGCACCCCCGTGTAGCTGTACTTGTGCTCCACCGAATTCTTGTAATTCCCCTGGTCCATGATCCGCTGCTCTTTCGCGTGCACCACCACCCCCGTCCCCCAATCCTTCGGCGCACACTCCAGCAGGTTCCGGTCCTTATCCACGCTGATCCAGTTGAAGTCCTGGTTCACACGCATGATGAACCGATCCTCCGGCACGTTCAGCCGGCCATATTCCTTCGGATGCGAAAAAATCGCATACACATGCGCCCCGCTCTCCCCACGCGCCAAACACCACCGCACCTCCTCATCCATGTTCATCGTCCCGCCGCCCGCGCCCCCCGGCGAGCCCGGCGTCAATCCGATCTTTCCGCCGGTGATCCCTTTGATCGACACCTCCGCCCGGTCCCCGTTGTTCTTGCTCGGATCGATCGTGATCGAATCCGTCAGCCCCCCCACCCTTTCCGCCTGCGAAGGCTCGGTCTCCCACCCGCCCACCGTCCCCTGGTCATGCCCGCACAGGTCCTGCCCCTTATAGAACAATTGCAGCGTCCCCCCCGTCTTCTTGCTCACCACCACCTTCACGATCCCATTGTCCAGCGTGAATGTCTGCGCATCCTGCGTCACCGTCACCGGCGTATTGCCCGCCGGCTTATCCACAACCGGATCCGCCGCCCGCGCCACCGCCGCCGACAGCGCCATCGCAACAATCGCACCAGACGCCACGCCCACAACACGCATCTTCTTCATAACAACCTCCGTTTCGCCAAGTGCAACGCGCCTCCCCGCTCATTTATTGCCATCGCGCCAATTACCAATTACTAATTACCAATTACTCCCCCCACTGCTATACTCCCCCTCCTTCATTCGGGAGCCCTCATGCCCAACACCACCATCACCGCCGTCAAAGGCATCCGCACCGCCGCCCTCCACTGCGGCATCAAACAATCCGGCAAGCCCGACCTCGCGCTCCTCGTCTCCGACGTCCCCGCCGCCGCCGCCGCCGTTTTCACCACCAACAAGGTCGTCGGCGCCCCTGTCATCGTCGGCCGCCGCCACATCCAGCACGGCATCCTCCGCGCCTGCATCACCAACTCCGGCTGCGCCAACGTCTGCACCGGCCAGCGCGGCATCGACGACGCCCTCGAAATGTGCGCCCTCACCGCCGATGGCCTCGCCCAACTCTCCGGCCACGAGGTCCTCCTCTCCGAAGTACTCCCCTTCTCCACCGGCGTCATCGGACGCTTCCTCCCCATGGACAAAATCCGCGACGGCATCCCTCAGGCCTTCTCACAACTCGCCAACACACAGCAAGCCGGCGAAGCCTTCGCCCTCGGTATCCTCACCACCGACCTCGTCCCCAAATCCGCCCACGCCACCCTCTCCCTTGGCGGCAAACGCGTCACCATCGCCGGCCACTGCAAAGGCTCCGGCATGATCGCCCCCAATATGGCCACCATGCTCGCCTATGTCGCCACCGACGCCCCCATCCCCCCCGCCGCCCTCCGCAAACTCATCGCCCCCATCGCCGATCAAACCTTCAACTGCGTCACCGTCGACCAGCACACCTCCACCTCTGACACCTTCGTCCTCCTCGCCACCGGCCTCTCCGGCAGCCGCAAAATCACCGCCGGCTCCGACCTCGCCAAGTTCTCCAAGGCCCTCCTCGCCGTCTGCGATTCCCTCGCCCAGCAGATCGCGCGCGATGGCGAAGGCGCCACCAAACTCGTCACCGTCACCGTCACCGGCGCCAAGTCCCCCGCCGACGCCAAACGCGCCGCCGAAGCCATCGCCAATTCCCCCTTGTGCAAAACCGCCATCCACGGCGGCGATCCCAACTGGGGCCGCTTCGTCTCCGCCGCCGGCTACTCCGGCGCCGCCATGAACCCCGACAAGGCCTCCTGCAAAGTCGGCCCCATCACCGTCTTCAAAAACGGCCAACCCACCAACGCCGACCTCGCCGCCGTCGAAAAAATCATGCACGACAAAGACGTCGCCATCACCGTCCACCTCGGCACCCCCGGCAACGCCTCCCACCGCACCTACACCTGCGACCTCTCCCGCGACTACATCACCATCAACGCCGATTACCACACGTAACGCGGGCTTCCAGCCCGCATCACGGCTCCCGAACCCGCACATGCATTGGAGGAAGGTCCCATGTCCATGCCCGTCACCACCACCTTCACCATCGAAGGCTACCGCATCGTCAAATACCTCGGCGTCGTCCGCGGCCTCATCGTCCGCGCACCCACCATCTCCCAGGGCATCCTCGGCGGCCTCAAATCCATCGTCGGTGGACAGATCGGGGCCTACTCCCAGATGTGCGAGCAAGCCCGCCAGCAGGCCTATGACCTCCTCGTCGACCACGCCCGCGCCGTCGGCGCCAACGCCATCGTCGGCCTCTGCTACGACGCTTCCGAAATCAGCGGCAAAACCTCCGGCGCCACCGAAGTCCTCTGCTACGGCACCGCCGTCGTCATCGAACAAATCCAGTAACCCCATCCCCCTTACGTCCCGTCAGCGCTCCGCTCCCGCTGCTTCGGCCCCGCCGCAAACGCCCCGTCCGCCGCCGGCAGCTTCTGCCGCGCACGCCACCGCTTGATGAACCAATGCGGATCACGCCGGTACTCCTCGATCTCCCAATGATCGATCGTCTCCCCGCATTCCGGGCACCGATGACCGTTCGGCATCCCCGTCAGGTTGTACCCGCAGTGAATGCAAAACGGCTCCTTCCGCCGCTGCAACGCACGCCGCGCCGCCGCCGTCCCCGCCGTCACCGGCAACGCCACCGCAATCACTGTCAGCTTCCACCACGCCAGCATCAATATCGGCACCACCACCATCAGCGCCAGCAGCGGAATCAATGCCACAAAATAAATCACCCGCCACCCCATCAGCCGCACCCGCTCCCCGATCCCCGGCAAATACCAGCGAGGCTCCGGCGGCATTCCTCCAGTCACGCCCGTCTCCTTCCTGCGCTCCACTTTCACCCGCCCCGCTTCCGCTCAATGTACGCCGCCAGCGTCCCGATATTCCTCAACGCCTCATGCACCTGCGCATCCTCCTCCTCCAGCGACACCGAAAAATGCTTGTCCAGCAGCACCGCTATCTCCAATATATCCACCGAATCCAGCCCCAGCGTATCCGTCCCCGCAGGCACGTTCCGCGTGATCGCCGTCTCCGGCGTCATCGGCCCCGTCCGCTGCAACTTCAGCCCCTTCGACAAAACCTGGATCAACGCTTCTTCGGTGGCGGTCATAGGCATCCCTGATCACACAATCGCAAATTCATCGCACTTCGTTCCCCGTCACGCCGCCGCATGCGCCGGCGCCCGACTCCCCGCCTCCGTCGTTTCTTCCACCGCCCGCGCGATCATCCCCTGCGCCTGCCGCCGCATCGTCGCATGCGCCTTCACATCCCCTGGCGCCGCCCGCAGCACCCCCAGCGCCTCGATCGACAGCCGCGGACGAAATACCCACCCCTGGCCCGCCGGCATGCACGCAAACGTACCCCGGATCGCCACCGGAACCACCGGCCGCCCCGTCCGCGCCGCCAGCAGAAACGCCCCCTCCCGAAACCGCCCCACACGCCCCGTCCGCGTCCGCGACGATTCCGGAAACACCAGCAGCGACGAACCATCCGCCAGGCAATCCCGCGCATCCGGCAAAATGTTGAAGTCGTTCACAAACAAATGCCCCGACAACCTCATCAACGCACCCAGCAGCGGCACCTTGAACGGCCAGTCCTTCGCCCACACCCGCCCCGCTCCCGCCGGCAGCGGCAGCATCATCAGCAGCAGCACATCCATGCACGAACAGTGATTCGCCACAAGAATGCACGGACCCAACGCCGCGAAATCAATCCCCCCAAGCCGCCGCTCCAGCGGATTCCCCGACACCCGGCAATAATGCTCGATCATCCGCGGAAACACCGCCCGCACCCACCGCCGCGCCAAACGCCGACGACGATCGAACGTCAGCCCCGCCGCCAGCAGCACCGGCCCCGCAATCGCCATGAAGCCAAACAACGCCAGCAACAGCGTCCCGTGAATGTAAATCGTCCGCACCACGTCGCGCGGCCCGGGCCTCAAGCCCCGGTGACCACTCTTGCTCTCACCTGACCTGCGCATGCGCCTCGTGCCGCCGATTTTACCACCACCTCCCGACACCCCCAGGCCGCTCACGACCGACCCGATTGTATGGCATCCGCAAGTTCTTTGCCCGCAAGCTCCTTGTGCAGCAGAGCCTCCACCAGCGGCAACACATGCAGCTTCTTCTCCGCCAGCCCCGCCAGCACCCCAGGCAACGCCTCCGCAGTCTGCCCTTGCCCCACCCCTTTCTTCCGATGCGGATCCCTCCCATCATGCATCAGCACAATGTCGTGCCCCGCCGACCGCCGCACCAGCCGCGACGCCAGCTTCTCCGCGGACACCCCCCGCGTGTCATACCCCCGCACGCTCCACCCCACGATCGGCAACCCCGCCTCCTTCACCGCCGCCGCGAGGCTCCGCGTCTTGAACCCCATCGGGGGCCGAAACAGCAGCGGCGGATGCCCCGTGATGTCCCCCACGATCTTCTGCGTCTCGTTTACCTGCTCCCGCCAATACGCCCGGTTCCGGTTCACCCCGAAATGCTCGTGATCCAGCGAATGGTTCCCCACCACATGCCCCGCCGCCGCGATCCGCCGCACCACCTCCGGGTGCGCCCGTGCATGCTGCCCGATCACGAAAAATGTCGCCGGCGCATTGTGCGCTGCAAGAATATCCAGAATCCGCGGCGTCACCTCCGCGTCCGGCCCGTCGTCAAACGTTAACGCCACCCCGTCCCGCTGCGGTATCCCCCGAATCACCGGCGCCCAGAACTGGCACCGCGGCGAAAACACCGAATACGCCGCCACCGCCGCCGCGGATACCGCTCCGGCGCTCACCCCGGCTAAAAGCAATGGCAAAATGGCAGTTGTCTCGGGCATCGATTTCGCTTCCAATCCTACTGAAGCCGGTGGCTCCCTTGCAAACCGCCGCATCCGCGTTTGGCTCCACGCCAAGCCCGCCACCTTATCCGCCTGCCCCGCAAAGAAGAAACCATGCCAGCCCCGCGCATCGGCCTCGAATCTCCCGCCGGATTCGTCGACGGCCTCGGCCCCCTCGACGACATCTTCCTCCGCTGGCGCGCTGCCGCACCCCCGCCGCCCCCTCCCGCCTCCCCTCTCTCCTGGCAAAAACTTCTCTGGCCTGTCGCCGCCCAATCCCTCGATCCCGCCGTCGACGCCCTCATCCTCGCCACCACCAAAGGCGACATCGCCCGACAGGTCGCCTGGATGCGCGCCGCCGATGCCGCCACTCCCGCCCCGGACGCCCCCCCCACCCTCGGCAGTTCCCTCGCCGAACTCCTCGACGCCTGCAATCTCCACGACACACCCGCATGGGTCGTCTCCACCGCCTGCTCCTCCGGCCTCGTCGCACTCATCGACGCCGCCATCGCCGTCCAGCAGGGACAGCTCTCCCGCGTCCTCGTCGCCGCCGCCGATGTCCACGACGCCTTCACCCGCGACGGTTTCCACGCCCTCAAGGCCCTCTCCCCCTCCGGCGCCTGCCGCCCCTTCGACCGCCACCGCGACGGACTCATCCTCGGCGCCGCCGCCGCCGCCTGCATCGTCGCGCCTCTCAATCAAAATTCCCTCTGCGAAATCACCGGCTTCGGCATCAGCAACGACGCCTCCCACATGACCGCCCCCGACCGCCAAGCCCGCGGCCTCCTCCGCGCTATCCACGCCGCACTCCGCCTCCCCGCCCTCACACCCACTGACATTGACGCCCTCCTCCTCCACGGCACCGGCACCCGCTACAACGACGCCATGGAAGCCGCCGCCATCAACGCCCTCTTCCCGCCACCGCTCCCACCGCCCCCCGTCACCGCCGTCAAAGGCCTCATCGGACATACCCTCGGCGCCTCAGGCCTCATCGAAGCCCTCCTCGCCACCCACATGATCGCACACAACACACTCCCTCCCATCGTCGGCCTCCAGGACCCCGAATATCCCGCCCTCCCCACCGCCAGCAATCTCTCAACGCCCCTACACCGTCCCATCCGCCACCTCCTCAAAACCGCCAGCGGCTTCGGCGGCATGAACGCCGCCCTCCTCCTCTCCAGAATCGACTCCAGTATCCACTCCAGGATCGACGCATGAACCCATCGACCGCCATCGCCGTCACTGCCGCTGCCGCCGTCCAAAACGACACCGTCATCGTCCGCGGCAACATCGCCCCCACCCAACGCCTCCCCCACCCCGACCCCCTCGCCGCCGCCCTCCTCCACGCCGTCGCCCTCCTCGTCTCCACACTTTCCGAACCTGCGCGCGAACGCCTCGGCCTCATCCTCGCTACCACCCACGGATGCCTCCACACCGATCGCGACTTCGACCGCTCCCGACGCGACGACCCCCGCTTCGCCAGCCCTGCCGCCTTCTCCCGCACTCTCCCCAGCACCCTCGCCGCCGAAGCCGCCCTCCGCTTCGGCCTCCGCGGCCCCAGCATGGTCCTCGCCGCCCCCGACCACTCCTCCCCCGCCCGCGCCCTCCACCGCGCCGCCGCCTGGCTCCACGCCTTTTCCCTCACCCACTGCATCGCCGGCGCATTCGACCTGACCGACGACGTCGCGCACGTAGGGTTAGTGCTGCTGGAAACCGACGCAACCAATCCCCTCGCGCACAATCCCCACATCGAAACATTATCCGACCTGATCGCCTGGATTCGCACCGCCGGCCAGATCGCTCCGTAACCAACCGCATCAACTTTCCGGCGCCGCCTTCGCCTCACCCGCATCCCGCGTAAATTGCTCCTGCGCCCAGCTCCACGCCGCCACCGTCCGCGGAAATCCCACCGTATTCATCCCCAGCAAAATCGCCTGCTCCACCTCCTCCGCCGTCGCCCCCGCCTGCCGCGCCCGCCGCACATGACTCTTCACCGCCGACTCCAGCCCCGCCCCCAGCGCAATCCCAATCTTCACCAGCGCCAATTCCTTCTTCCCCAATGGCCCCGCCGCCTCCACCGCCCGCGCCACCTCCTCATGCGCCCGCCCCAACGCCGGATACTTCCCAACAAACGCCTTGAACGTCCCCGGCAGCCCCTTGCCTACTTTCAATTCCGCCATGCTCAACCTCCTGTGTACACCCCCTCACTGGTAATGCCCCCTTCCCGGTCATGCAAGCCGCCCGCCCCACATGTCGGCATCGGCATCCAAGCAAAATTACGTCCGTGCCCCGCCCCCATGGACTTGACGCCTCCCATTAACTGCTGTATTCATTGTCACAACTGAGACTCAGTCTCATTTTATCGCCAAAAGTGGGCGACCAGATTGCCTTGCACAGTTCTCTGGTCGCCCGGCACGACAGCCGCATGGGCCGCCGCTCGATCATCTTCCCCACCAGATCGATCGCTTGCAAGCCGCCAGTGCGACTGCCTCACGGGTTCGGCACGTGTCCGCACCCGTCCGTAAGTCATTCGCATTGGAGGCCTTCTATGAAAATCTGTTGGATCCTTCCTGCCGCTGTCTTGGCCGGTGCCTTCGCTACCCAGCGCTATGCCGCCGCCACCCCCCTCTTCACCTTCACGTCCCCAGCCGGCTGGTCCGTCGGCGCCCCCGGCTCGACCTACCAGGAATGGGCCGCCGATGGCCAGGCCGATGACATCGCCGGCGCCCCCAACGTCGCTTTCAACGATGCCGGCGCCGGCCTCCCCCAACCCGCACTCACCGCCGCCACCCCCGGCTTCGTCGCCGGCAGCGGCGGATTCTATTCCTTCAGCGGCCCCTACACCGTTACCGCCGCCATCCATAACGCCACCCTTGCTCCCCCTGCCGACGCCGGCACTTACGTCATCGTCCAGACCTTCGCCACCATCAACTCCGATGATGGCGAGGGACATTCAGGAACTGTCCTCGACGAAAGCATCACCGACTCCGCCGGCGCCGCCATCCCCGGCGCGCAGCACGTGCGCTCCACCATCTACGGTTACGCCGAGAACTTCCCCAGCTCCTTCGGCCCCGTCGATGTCCAGGCCACTATCGACGAATACTGGCTCCCCAACTTCACCGCTGATTTCAACGCCACCCTCGACATGATCGACGACTCCAGCCTCCAGGGCGTGCGCGTCGATTCGATCCTCGCCTCCGCCGGCCCGGGCGGCGCAGCCCCCTTCGCGATCACTCCCGTCCCCGAGCCCGCCACGCTCGCCGCCCTCTGCAGCGCCGGAACGTTGCTGCTGCTCCGCCGGCGCAAGCATGTCTGAACAACAACACTCCCGGCGGAGACTGTGCGGTCTCCGCCGGTCTTGCCGGGAGGCCCTCATGCAATCCCTGATGCGAAGGCCCACGCGCGCCTTCACGCTCATTGAAATGCTCGTAGTCGTGGCCGTGATCAGCGTGCTGATCGCGATCATGATGCCCGCGCTTTCACTCGCCAAACGACAGGCCAGACAAGCCGCGACCGCTAGCGCCATCCGCGAACTGATCCAAGGATACACCCTCTACCACACCGAAAACGATGGCGCCCTCCTCCTGGGATATCCCCCCGCCTATCTCAACGGCCAACTCCTCTCCGTCACCCTCCCCACCGGCCAAACCATCCCCGGTCCAGGTTCCTTCGCCGGCTCGCTCTCCATCCTCCGCTATCCCGCGCGCATGGCTCCCTATGAAAATAACGTCTGGAAAATTATGTATCAGGACAGCTTCATGCCCAGCACGCCGCCCCTGCAAGGCGACACCGTCGCTCAAGCCTCCGCCAAGGCTTATCAGCTCTCCCTCTTCCCCAGCTTCGGCCTCAATTCCACCTTCCTCGGCGGAGATTTCAGCGAAAAAGGTTTCACCGGGACCGCCCCCAATTACCACCTGAACATGGCCGGCCCCGCCCTCTTCCGCGCCACCCAGGTCCAGCGCCCCGCGCAAACCCTCGTGTTTGTCGAAACCGCCGAACGCAACATCGCCGCGGGAATCACCGGCGGAGACCGGGGCCTCTTCCGCGCCACGCCCCCCGTCGCCGCTGGCCGTCAATGGCGCGCCGCAGCCGGACGCATCCAGGTCGTGAATCAGTCCGCCGACATCGGCATGCCTTACAGCCGATCCACCGGCCGCATCGTCGTCGCCTTCTTCGACGGCCACGCCGAAGCCATGAAGCCCGCAGACCTTGACGACATGCGCCTCTGGTGGCCCGACGCAACCGCCCCCGACCAGGATTTCGTGCATTGATTTTTTTTCCAATGGGGTGGGGCAACTTTCATGAAAGGATATCCCATGAAGCGAATCATGATGGGAACCATGGCCCTCGTGCTGGCGACCAGCGCAACAGCGCGAGCGCACTTTGTGTTCGTCACACCGGACGCTGCCGGCAACACCGCCAGGGTCTTCCTGAGCGAAACGCTCACACCCGATCAAAGCATCCCCACCACCTACGTCGCTTCCGCAAAACTCTCCCTGCGCGATGCTGCCGGCCAGGAACACGCGCTCACGTTGCAGAATGGCGCGCACTTCATGATCACCAGGCTGCCCGGCGCCAACGGCATACGCCTCGTCCACGGCCAGGACAACCTGGGCGTCACCCAGCGCGACGCCGATCATCCCTACGATCTGATCTATTTCCCCAAGACCATCCTCGGCGATCCTTTCGACGCCAAAGCCATTGTGGGAGGCGATGCCCCCGTGGAACTGATTCCCGTCGGAAACGCCCGTGCGTTCACGCTCAAATTCGTGGCGAACGGTCAGCCCCTCGCCGACGCCGACGTGACTGTCCTGTTGCCGGATGGATCGAGCAAAGTCCTGACAACCCACACCGATGGAACCACCGACGCGCTGATGCAACCAGGCCAATACGGCGCTTGGGCACGCCATTTCGTAAAGGCCAGCGGCGAACGCGACGGGAAAAAGTTTGAAGAGGTCCGCGAATACGCAACGCTCGTCTTCACCTCGAAAAATGCCCCACAGCCGCCAGTCCAACAAGCCACCACAGCGCCCGCTGATCTCTTCGCCACCATGCCCCAGGCCGCCTCCAGCTTTGGCGCAGTTGCCAGCGACGGCTATCTCTACCTCTACGGCGGCCACATCGCGCCTACTCACACCTACTCCACCCAAGCCGTCTCCGGCCAATTCCATCGTCTCAAGCTCACGGAAAACCCCCACGACCGAATTTGGGAAACCCTCCCCGCCGGCCCGCCCATGCAGGGCATGAACCTCGCCGCCTCCGGCGGAAAAATCTACCGCATCGGCGGCATGGAACCCACCAACAAACCCGGCGAGCCAGAGAACACCCGCTCGCTCGACACGTGTGCCTTCTTCGATCCGGCAACCAGGCAATGGTCCCCCCTCCCGCCGCTGCCCGCGCCACGCTCCTCCCACGATGTCGTCGCCATCAACCACACGCTCATCGTCGTCGGCGGCTGGAACCTCGTCGGCGACCAGCAAAACTGGCAGGATTCCCTCCTCACCCTCGACCTCTCTAACCCGCACGCCGCCTGGCAATCCCATCCGCAACCCTTCCACCGCCGCGCCCTCATCGCCGCCGCTTACCAGAACAAACTCTATGTCATCGGCGGCTTCGACGAGAACGAACAAGTCGTCAACCGCGTCGACATCTTCGATCCCCACACCGACCAATGGACTGCCGGCCCCGCACTGCCCGCCAAAGGCTTCGCCGCCTTCGGCCCCGCCGCCTGCGCCCTCGACGGCCAGCTCTACGTCAGCCTTGGCGACGGCTCCCTCAACCGCCTCGAAGGCGACACGTGGGTGCAAGTCGGCCACGCCACCCCGCGCCTCGTCCACCGCATCGCACCCTTCAACCACGACATCCTCGTGATCGGCGGTGCAACGATGACCAGCGGAAACCTGGCTTCCATCGAGCGCGTCACCCCCGCCGCTCCCGGCCAGCGTATCACGGCACCAGTCGGCGATCACCAGTGAACCCACCTATCCCGCTAACCCCTTCGTCGGGAATTTTGCGCGAAGGTTCAGCGCCTTGCGCTGCGCGGCGTGCAACTCCCTGATGCCGCCGGCGGCGAGTTTGAGCATGCTGTCCAGTTCCTTCATCGAAAACGTCGCATGCTCCCCAGTCCCCTGCACCTCCACGAACGTCTCATCCGCCAGCATCGCTACGTTCATGTCCACATGCGCTTCGACATCCTCCGCATAATCCAGATCCAGCACCGGCACGCCCTCCACCATCCCCACGCTCACCGCCGCCACCTGGTTGCGAATCGGTTCGGCGGTCCTCGCAAGCGATCCCGCCTTCTTCGCCGCCGCCACCGCATCCCACACCGCCACCCACGCCCCCGTGATCGCCGCCGTGCGCGTCCCCCCGTCCGCCTGCAACACGTCGCAGTCCACAAACAGCGTCAGCCCGTCAAGCTGCGCCAGATCGATGCACGACCTCAGCGCCCGGCCGATCAGCCGCTGAATCTCCACCGACCGACCGTCCGGCTTGCCCGAGTCACGCCGCTTCCGCGTCGTCGTCGACGAGGGCAGCATCCCATACTCCGCCGTCAACCACCCGCCCGCCCCAGGCCCCTTCACCCGCAGCCACGGCGGCAAATCCTTCTCCAGCATCGCCGTGCACAACACCCGCGTCTCCCCAAACGACATCAGCACGCTCCCCCCCGCATGACGCGTAAACCGGCGACGAATCGTAACCTCTCGCAGGTGCGAAGCACTGCGACCATCATGACGGCTCGGCATCTTCGGTTCCTCCTTCCAAGCCACTCTACCCGCAAGCGCGCCCCGCCGCGATCCGGTCGCGATGCGACTCACGATCACCTATCATGCCTCCATGAAACCCACCGTCGCCAAACCCGCAACCCTGGAATATTCCGCCACCGCCGGCCCGCGCCCCGGACCCTCCGGCGCCGCCCCGCGCGCTGCCGAACCTATCGCGCGATCTCCCATCGTCATCCTGATCGTCCTGCTGCTGATGGCCGCTCTCTGGCGGCTGATCCTCGCCCTGGGCATTCTCGCCAAACCCTCGCTGGCCAATAACCTGGGCGCCCTGATCCAATGGCGCCAGCTCGACATCTTCGCCGGGCCGCTCGCCCTGCTGCTGCTTGCCTCCGCCACCCGCCGCTGGGCCGCCGCCGCCACCCCGCTGTGTGCCGCGGGCATCCTTTTCGACGCGCTCGGACTGCTGATGCAGCAAAGCGGCGCCGACATGGCCATCACCGACGGCTTGCTGCGCTCCGGCATCGTCGCCATCGCCCTCTGCGCCGCCGTCATCGTTCTGCGCGAACTCAGCAACGCCGCCAAACGCCTCGACCCCGCCCGCGCCCAGCCATCCGTCGGCGCTGCGGCCAATCGCGGCGGCCTCGATCTGCTCGATCTCTGGCGACTGCTCACGGTGCAATGGGTCCTGGTCTGGGCGGCCGCCGAAGTCCTGCTGCGGTTCCGCTTCGCCAATGTCGATCTGGCCGCCAATCCCTCCGTGCGCCTGCTCCTGTTCATGCTCCCGGCCGCCGGTCTTGTGCCCAATGTCACCCTCTGGGTAACCCTCTCATGGGCCCGGACGCTGGGCATCGCCGGCCAAAACGAGGCGGGACAATACGGCGGCCGGCCGCGCGCGTGGGTGACCGCGATGATCCTGCTGAACATCGGGGCGCTGCTGCTGATCATCTCACCTTCCAAGGCCGGCATTTTTGGATCGTTGCTGATGGCGGCGGGGCTCGGGCTGTATCTGCTGGGCTTTCCGCGCGGGGCGTGGAAGCGTGCGCCGGGCGAGGGAGGGGGAATCGGCGGCGGGTTGATCGCGGGCAGTCTGCTCATGCTGGGCATCGGAGTTCTCCTTCTCGGGGCGGCCGGGTTTTACAGCTTTGCCACCAGCCAGGCGGTTTCGGAGTATGCGCTCATGGGGATGCGGACGATGGTGTATCCGGCGTTTCCGCTGGTGTGGCTGGCGGGCGTGGGGACCTGTGCGCTGCGGCGGTGCGTGCCGGCGCGGTGGCAGCCGCGGCAGGCGGGGCTGCTGGCGGCGGTGCTGATGGCGGTGGCGGCGGTGGGGACGGCGGCGGTGTTTTTCGCGGTTGCGGCGACGGGGCCGGAAGGCGGGGGCTTTGAGCTTCTCTCGGCGACGGCGATTCTGGAGGCGGTTGGGGTGGGGCTGGGCAGCGTGGTGGCGCTGCGGGGGTTAGGCGTAACGCGCGTGAAGGGCGGCGCGTAGGGCGGGGGCTGTGAGCTGGGCGACGTTCTGATGGCTGGGGGCGTGCGTGGAGTGATCGCCGGCATAGGTGCGAATGATGAGGGCGACGAGGAGGGCGAGGAGGGCGAGGGAGACGGTGGTGTAGAGGCGGATGGCCTTTTCGACGCGCGTGCCGGAGCGGCCGTTGAAATGTTTGCCGCAGTCGGTGCATTTGACGAGCGAGAGGATGCGTGGTCCGATGACGCCGCCCCAGGGGGTGAAGCGGACGCGGGAGGCATCGGAGGCGTTGCAATAGGGGCAGGGCTGAGGCATGGTCGGGTCTCCGGGGTGGGGGATCCTTTTGAAAACGGGGGGGAGGGGCGGGAAGTTCCCGGAAAAAGACGAAAGACGAAAGATGAAATCCTAGGCGAGCTGCCATTCAGTGGGGGCGCTGCCTGCGGGGCGGAGGACCTGGCGGTAGAGGGTGTCGCGTTCGATGGGGGTGAAGCCGGCTTCGTGGATGAGGCGGCGGATGGTGTCGACGGTTTGTTCCTGGTGGGTTTTGCGGTCGCCTCGGGCGGCTTCGCGTTTGGTGATGTCGTACCAGACGACGGTGCCGTCGAGGTCGTCGACGCCCCAGTTAAGGCTGATCTGGGAGAGCTTCATGGATTGCATGATCCAGAAGGCTTTGACGTGGGCGAAGTTGGGGAGCATGAGGCGGGAGATGGCGAGCATTTTGAGGTCTTCGAGGCCGGTGTTGCCGGGGAGGTGGCCGAGCTCGCTGCCGTCGGGGATGAAGCTCAGGGGGATGATGGTTTGGAAGCCGCTGCCTTCGGGGGCTTCGGATTGGAGTTGTCGGAGGGCGAGGAGGTGGCGTGTGCGTTCTTCGCGGGTTTCGACGTGGCCATAGAGGATGGTGGCGTTGGTGCGGATGCCGAGCTGATGGGCGGTGCGATGGACGTCGAGCCAGCCATCGGCACGGAGTTTTCCTTTGAAGACTTCATCGTGGACGCGGTCGTCGAAGACTTCGGCGCCGCCCCCGGGGAGGGAGCCGAGGCCGGCTTCCTTGAGGGCGATGAGGACTTCGCGGGTGGAGAGTTTGGCGATTTTGGTGAGGTGGTTGATTTCGATGGCGGTGAAGGCTTTGAGGTGGAGGCGCGGATAGCGCGTGCGCAGGCCGCGGAGCATGTCGAGGTACCAGTCGAAGGGGAGCCAGGGGTGGAGCCCGCCGACGATGTGGATTTCGGTGGCGCCGGCGGCGGCGGCTTCGCCGGCCATGCGGAAGATGTCGTCGTGGGAGAATTCGTAAGCGCCGGCTTCGCCGCGTTTGCGTTGGAATTCGCAGAACTTGCAGGAGAGGGCGCAGATATTGGAGTAGTTGATGTGGCGGTTGATGTTGTAGTAGGCGAGGTTGCCGTGGAGTTGGGTGCGGAGGTGGTGGGCGAGTTGGCCGAGGGAGAAGATGTCGCGGGTGTTCCAGAGGGCCATTCCGTCGGCGAAGTCCAGTTCGGACCCGGCAAGGAGTTTGTCGGCGATGGGGCGGAGGGCGGGGTCTGCGAAGTGCTGGGGGGTGAGTGGTGAATGCGGAGCGGGGGGTGCGGGCGGGTGGAGGAGGGTGGTCATGGGGGCCTCGTGTGGGGTGAGGGGGTATTGTAGCGAAAGTTCAATTGTTTTTGAAACTTGGTGCAGGGAGAGGGGAAGTGGGGGGAGAGGAGGTGGGGTTTTGCTCGATGTATCGGGGGTGTTTTGCAAAAAAGGTTGAGTTTTTGCCGTTGTGTTTTTTGCGGATTGAGGTTTTTGTGCTTGTGTATGAGGTTTTTGGGGGAATTCGACACACGGTGCGGGGAATGCGGAGGGCCGGGAGGGATGATGACGATCCCCCCCCACCGCGATGGACGACGACGTAAATTGGCCACGAAAGTCACGAAAAACAGGAAAGCGGAGATTTGGGAATGTTGTTTGGGCGCGAAGAAAGGGCGGGATAGCAGGAGGACGGTTTTTTGGGGGGGCGGACGGGGCGCGGGTGTGAGAACAGGGAGGGGGTGGGACGGGTTTGGAACGGTTGGGGGTGGTGTTCATGGTCTTCTCCCCTGTGCGGCACGGATCTGGCGGCCAAGCCGGCCGCTAAGAGTGGTATCGCATGGAGAGAACGGATGGGGGTGGGGAAAGGTTCCCGGGAAGTTTGGATTTTGGGGGGGGTTTTTGCGGGGGGGGAGAGGGGGGAGGAGGGGGTGGGGGAGCGGTTTTTTTGACGCGGAGGACGGAGGGCGCGGAGGGCGCGGAGAGGGGCTTGAAGGAGGTGGGGAGCGGGAGATTTGGCAGGCGGACAGGAATCAGCGTGGCGAGGGGCTGGATGTTGTCCGCTATGGAAGGGAGGATAGCGCATGGCGGACGTTTGAGGGGATGGCGACGCGGGAAGCGGAGAGGGGGACCGGGGGCTGGGGTTCGGGGAGGGGGCGGAATTTGCTGGTCAAGGGAAGCGTGCGCGGGATAATCGGTGGGCGTGTGGCGGGGGAAGGAGAGGGTCTTTGGGTAGCGGCGCAAGGGAATCATAGTATGCGAAGTGAAGACGCTGACCGCGTATGGAAGATCGCCCGGGCTCGGGGTCTCGCTTCGTCGATGAACGATACGAAGTGGCGAGAGGTGTGCGAGTGCTTCCGGCAATGGCCAGAGCCTCCGCGTTTTGGCATCCACGATCTGCTTTGGGTGTAGTTCATATTCCGGGCAACACTCCACCATGGCGGCATTCCCCCCTCCCCCCCCCAACGCCTCACGGTCGCGTCTTGCAGGTTTTACCCGGATCGAGAACTGCACCCGTTTCGGGCTACGGCGGAAGCATTACCTGGCGTTTGGGCCGGGAGATCGGATCATTGATGTTTATCGAGCAATCAATCCGCCGACGTGGCCGGTGGCGGACAAGATGGAGTTGGAGATGTTGGCACGGTTGCTGGAGCGGGACTACCGGGTGTCGCTCGAAGCGATGTGGCGTGACGATATCACGTTAGGTGACGTGTTTGGGCGATGCGTCGGGGGGTGGGGTACATGATCTTCTCCCGGTGCGACGGGGTCGGCCGAGGCTGAGCGCTGAAAAGGGTATCGCGTGGAGAGAACGGATGGGGGAGGGGAAAGGTTCCCGGGAAGTTTGGATTTTGGTGGGGGTTTTTGCCGGGGGGGGAGAGGGGGGAGGAGGGTGGGGGTGGGGAGCGGTTTTTTTGACGCGGAGGACGGAGGGCGCGGAGGGCGCGGAGAGGGGGTTGAAGGAGGTGGGGGCGGGGATGTTGGGGGTGTCGCAGAAGGCGGCGACGCTGGCGCTGGCGCCGGTGTTCGGGTGGGCGGTGGCGTATGACGAACTGCTGCCGGAGGAGCCGGTGCGGCGGAGGTTTTGGCGGCGGGCACGGGAGCGGGGGATGGGGTAGAGTGCGGAGGGAGTGGAGTCTTTAAGTCGTCAAATCGTCAAGTCGTGACGGAGGAGGACTGGATGTGAAGTGGTCCAGTCGGATTTGGCAAAGAGGGTGTTGGAGCCTCTTTGCCAACGCGGCTGCCCCCCCCCAAGGCAGGCGGAAGCGACTTGGAGCGCAGGGGAAGGGGCGACGGCGGGGGAGGCGGCGGCGTATACGGGGGTGACGTTGCCGGCGGGGGCGCATGACATTGGGGTGGCGGGGTGGCGGCAGTGGATTCAAGCTGTGGAGTATGTGCGGTTTGAGGCGCCGGTGGATGTGTGTTTGAGGTATGCGGCGGCGGTTGTGCCTGGGGTGGCGTTGCAGCCGGAGGATGGGGGGCTGGTGGAGTTGGATGGGCGGCCCATCAGGGAGGGGGTGTTGAAGGATTTCGGGTGGTTTGATCTGGGGAAGGCGAAGGACGTGGTGGGCGGGGGCGATGCGAGTGGGGTGCGGGTGTGGGTGGATCGGGAGCGGGGGGTGTTTTATTTTCGGAAGACGGATTGAGGGATTTGGGGCGGGCGGAATTCTTTTAAAAAAACCTTTGCAAAGGCGAAAATTGGGGGTAGATAGGAGGGAGGGTTATAGGAACATGAGGATGGGGGGTGAGGGTGGTGGACAGGTGGCCCGAGCATGGGAGGTGTGTGCCATGTGGGATCGGCGTTGGGTGTGTGCGTTGGCAGCGGCGGCGGTGGTGGC
>DASZTO010000083.1:0-11194 GCA_035548175.1 Phycisphaerae bacterium
GGTGTGACGACCTGCGCGGCGATGGGGGGGGAGATGCCGGCCTGCGTGTCGGGGGTTCCGATGGGCGAGGGGACAGGGGGCAAATTGACGGTGGGCTGGTGGGTGGCGCGCGTCGCGGCTGCTTGGTCGTCGGCATTGTCCATGGGGGGCGGGGCGAGGTTCCGGGCGGTGAGCCAGACGATGGTCATGCCGGCGGCGATGGCGATCAGGGCGCCGGCGAACAGCCAGAGGACCTGGCGGCGCCGGCGGGCGTGGGCGGAGGCGGTGGCGCGTCCGGTGATTTCTTCGAGGACGTCCACCTGGACGGGCTTGCGGCGGCGGCGGTCGGAGGGGGGCAGAGGGGTGGCGGGTTCGGCTGGGTCTTCGGCAAGCGCGTCGGCGTCTTCGGGGCGTTCGGCGAGTTCGTAGGTTCCGCCGGGGGCTGCGGCGGGGCGGGTGGTGGTGACGCCGACGGCGCGCTTGGCGGTGGGGGTGTTGGCTGCGATGGGTCGGCCGCGGCCGGTGCGGGCGTATTCGACGTAGGGGCTGGTGGGGGCGGGGCCGAGATTTGCGGCGGTGAGATCGAGGATGAGGCCGCCGGCGGCGTAGCGGGTGCCGCTTTGGGCGGCGGGTGTTCCGGCAAGGCAGCAGCGCCAGAGACAGGTGGCGCTGGTGGGCATGGTGGTGAAATAGGTGTTGAAGGTGACAGACCAGCGCAGTTCAGGCGGGAGGAGGGCGATGGCTTCGGCGAGGAGGGGGAGCATGTCCTGGCCGGGGGGGAAGAGGATGCAGACGGGGGTTCCGGCGGTGGTGGCGACGAAGGAGTCGGCGAGGCGGCCGGCCCAGCCGGGGTCGCCGGTGGCTTCTTTCCAGAGGCGGCAGACTCCGCCGGCTCCGCCGGTGCCCCCGCCGCCCATGGGGAGGGTGCGCGGGGGGAGCGTGCCGACGTGGCCGTCCCATTGTTCGGTCATGACGCCGGTTTGTCGGAGGAGCCATGCGGGGCCGCCGCCGGCGCCGGCCATTTCGCGGGCGCCGACGACCAGGTGGTGAGCGAAGGCGTTGGTGCGTTGGGTGTGATCGACGCCGGCGTCGCAGATGCGCGAGAGGACGTGATAGGCGGTGCCGGAGACGTTGACGAGGGAGTGGGCGAAGCTGATGGGGTTTTCACCGGTGCCGGCGGCGAAATGGTGGCGATAGGCGGAGAGGGATTCGAGGCGTTCGCCGAGGACGCGCGGGATGCCGTCGGTGGCGGCGACGGTGCAAAAGCCGGAGGCGCCGCGTTTGAGGCCTTCGGGGGCGGAGGTGTAGTAGAGCTCGAAGGCCATGGGGGTCCGATGGGGAAGACAAGGAGACAAGAAGACGGGGAGACGGGGAGACGGGGAGATTGGGGAAGCTGGGTTGGATTAGGGGGCTGGTTTTTCTTTGGTGCGGGAGGCGGCGATGAGGCCTTTGGACCATTTGGCGTAGCTGTAGAGGAGCGGGATGGTGACCCAGCGGGGGTGGACGTCTTTGGGCTTGATGAGCAGGCCGGCGCGGTCGGCGTATTTTTCGGGGGAGTGGCCCAGGGCGCTCACGGGCATGTAGAGAACTTCCTGGGAAAAATCCTCGGCGGCGGTGACGACTTCGGGGGAGAGATCGAGCAGCAGGGCGCGCAGGGCGCGGCTGACGCGGTTGACGCGGTCGAGATCGATCGCGGCGAGGCCTTCGGCGGTGGCACCCTTGATAATCGGTTCTTTGAGGGCGTCGGGACCGGCGTCGAGTTCGGCTTCGAGGAGGCTGGCCCAGATATCGCTTTTGGCGACGAGGACGAGGAGGGGGCGGTCGGTTTTTTTGTAGGCGGAGAGGCCGAGGTGGCGGCGGTAGCGGATGGCGGCTTCGCCGAGGATGGTTTCCTGGCGGACGGTTTGCAGGGGATCGACGACCTGGGGGTCCTGCGAGATGCCTTTGAGCTTGGCGCGAAAGCGCGGGTCCTGCGTGGGGTCCATCAGGAACATGAGAACTTTGGAGCGGGTGAGGTGGCGGGTGACGGGACTGGAGGCGGTGTCCTGGCCGACGCCGAAGTGTTCGCCGGCGTTGTCGTAGAGGCAGACGATGCGGCCGACTTTGGCACGCTGGGAAACGCGCGGGTGGCCGGGACCGGGGTGGAGGGTGAAGAGGAAGGGCTTGGGGAGTTGGGTATCCTGGCCGCGGAGAGGGATGCTGCGGTAATGGTCGCCCTGGGTGTGGGTTTTTTCGAGGACGATGGGGGTGTCGGGGTCTTCGGGGAGGAAGAGGGTTTCCTCGTTGCGGTTGAGGAGCCAGTTCGCTTCCTTGTCTCCGTCGGCGAAAATCACGGCGAAGTCGCGGGCGAGGCGGCGGCGGAGTTCCCAGGTCATGGCGGCGAGGAAGTTGCTTTTACCCGAGCCGGCGCTGCCGATCAGGCTGATGAAGGTGACTTCGTTTTCGACAAGGACGCGCGGGATGATGAGGTGGCAGTTGGGGCAGGCGAGGTGGTGGCAGGTCATGCCGCGGGCGTCGATGGCCTGGCCTTCGATGTTGAAATGGGTGGGCAGAAAGCGGAGAGGTTCTTCTTTCAGGATGGAATCGCCCATGAGGTCTTCGTGCTGGGCGACCCAGAGGATTTGTTCGGGAGGGAATTCGAACCAGCAATGGGGGCAGGTGACGCGGGCGACGAGGGGGACGGCCTCGCCCGTGGCGCCGGGATCGGCGGTGGCTTCTCCTTCCGCCTGCGACAGGGTGCTCACGCCATAGCCTCCGTAATGATGGGATGGCATGAGTGTATCCGCGAGGGCGTGGGGATGTCACGGCGATGGTGAAGTTGTCAAGCGGGCAGGAGGAGGAAGTAGGGTTGGCCGAGGAAATCTTTGGCGAAGCCGGGGAAGATGAGGGGGAAGCGGCTGCGGAGGATGGTCATCATGTCGCCGTTCGAGGGCTTGGGCGTAGCCTGGAAGTAGTATTGGAGCGGGTATGGCGATTGGGTGTAGGCGGCGGGGATGGTGGCGGCGGCGGCATCCGGGGCTAATTCGAGCGATTGCCAGCGCTCGGCCTGGTTCACGTGGCGGTAGAAGAGGGTGAGGGTGGCGAGAGGGCCGGCGGGGGTGATGGCGAGGGGGAGGTCCTGGCCGGGGGTGAAGTTTTGCGGCGGGGTGTGGGCGAGCAATGGGGCGGAGGAGGCGAGGGGACCGCGTGGGGTGAGGACGAAATCGAGTGGGGGCGGGGAGACGGTTTGTTCGACGGTGGGGGAAGTGAATTTCTGGACAGCGGCGATGTCGGCATCGATGGCGGGCAGGCGGTCGGACCAGTGGCCGCGGAGATGCGGGGTGGGACCGAAGGAGATGTCGGGGACGTAAGTGTTGCCGGCGAGGGGGATGATGGCAGCCCAGGCGTCTCGGGCGTGCTTGTATTCGTCGAGGGCGCGGGCGTGGGCTTGTTCGTCGGCGGCTTTGGCGAAGTAGGCGAGCAGGAGGGCGGCGCGGAGTTTGTGGGCGAAGAATTGGCCGGTGAGGGCGAGGATGCCCGCGTCGATCATGGCGCGTTTGGCTGCGGCAGTGGTGGCGGTGGTTTTGGCGAGAGCGGCCTGAGTATCGTTGGCCCAGGACTCGAGCTGGTCGGCGACTTCGGCGGGGGAGATTTTGGCGAGGGGTTTGCCGGCGAGGAGGGCGTCGATGTGTTCGCTGATGCTGGAGAAGAGTTGGGGGTCGAGGGGGCTGACGTGGAGGAAGGTGCGCGGGGCGGGGGTGTCGGTGTAGGAGCCGGGGTGGGAGGGATCGACGAGAGACATGTTGGTGTAGATTTCGGGCCAGTAGCTGAGGTTGGCGGCGGAGGGGAGGTGGGCGGTGACGGTGAGCGGGAGGATGCGCGAGGCGCTGGCGAGGGCTTTTGCGGCGGGGTGGTTGGATGCGCCGAATTCGGCGCGGTAGCCGCGCTCGCAGACGTCGGCGGGGCTGTCGGGGTTGTAGCCGAGGCGTCCCCAGGTGCGATAGGTGAGGAGGAATTTTTCGTGGTCATAGGTGGGTTCGAGGTGGGAGTCATCGGTGTAGGCGGTGCGATGGCCAGGTTTGCCGGAGCCCTGGCGGCCTTTGAAGCTGAGGGGGTCGAAGATTTCGAAGCCGTCGGTGCCGGCGAAGGAGAGGCATTTGCCGTAGGCGGCGGCGAAGAGGGGATCGGCGGTGAGGAGGA
The DNA here is from genome assembly GCA_035548175.1 of Phycisphaerae bacterium. Classification (GTDB taxonomy): domain Bacteria; phylum Planctomycetota; class Phycisphaerae; order WQYP01; family WQYP01; genus CALCHA01. The sequence continues at coordinate 4,159 of DASZTO010000083.1, forward strand.
AGCGGTTGGAGCCGGGCCAGATGCGGTGGGTGATTTTGTAGGGGCGGTCTTTTTTGAGAAGGTCGCCGTAGCCGTAGCGAAGGAAGGAGCGCGAGCCGTTGGAGAGGGCGAATTGGCCGGTGGCGGAACGGCCCCCCTTGGGCATTTCCTGTTCGCGGATGGCGGCCTGGTGGTAGGGGAGCCCGAGGTGCTCGGCCCAGAATTTTGGCGAGAGGGTGACGGGGAGCTTGGTGGAGAGGGCGGTGTCGATCATGGGCTGGTCCATGCCTTTGGCGTGCATGTCGAGCCGGATGCGGCGGTCGCCGTGTTTGAGCAGGCCGTCGAAGACGGTTTTCCAGAGGTCGTAGGAGCCTTCGGGGATGCCGGATTCGCCGTGGACGCGGAAGGTGACGCCGGAGATGCTGGGGCATCGTTCGAGGAGGAGATGGAGAGCATCGCGGCAGTAGGGGGGGTGAGTTTGGTCTGTGAGGCCGGTGATGGTGTGGTTGGGGTTGGGCGAGGCGATGGCGGTGTAGGCGTGGGTCCAGATGCCGAGCTGGAAGTGGAGGCCGCGGCGAGCGGTTTGGTCGGAGATGAAGCGGAGGGAGGCGAGGTTTTTTTCGCGTTCATCATCGGAGACGCCGGTGGCGCGGACGTCGTAGCCTTGGGGGGAGACGAGGTAGGGGTAGGCGAAGAAGAAGTAGGTGTCTTTGAGGCCGTGGTTGTTGTCGTAGCCGAGGCCAAGGGCGAGGTTGAAGCGGTTGAAGCGTGAGACGGCGAGGAGGTCGAGGTAGCGGGACCAGAAGTCGCGGTCGTGGAACCAAGCCGTGTCTTCGACGTCGGAGGCGAAGAGGCGCATGACGGAGCGGACGGAGTTGGCGGGTTGTTCGTGGAGTCGCTGGGGTTTTTGGAGGTCGGCGAGGGGATCGGCGGCGAGGTGGACGCGGTCGGCGAGTTCGGTGAGGGCGTAGGTGAGGCCGCGGGGATCGAAGCCGGCGGCGTAAATGGTTCCCGGGGCGGCGACGAGGGCCAGGGATTCGGCGCCGGAGGGGATATGGTCGCCAGGGCCCTGCCCATCGAAGCGTTCTGGAACGTTGGTTGGACCGCCGGCGCGGATGGTGAGGCGCGTGGCCTTTGGAGCTTCGTGCGTGATGGCGGCGGAGATGCCTCGGTCCTGGAGCGCCTGGGCGAGGTATTGCATGGCCCATTGGGCGGCAGGCGAGGCGGCGACGGTATCCGCGGGATTCCACACGATGGCGACGGCGGGGCCTCCGGTGGTGGAATCGCGGGAAGTTTGGGCGCAGGCGGGCAGCAACACGGCCGCGGAGGCAAGTGCGGAATGCTTGAGAAACGACCGGCGGGAAGAAGATTTGGAGGTATTCATGGAAGAACAACGGCCGCCTGTGCGGGGTTATGCGGAGGCAAAGTTGGTGACAGGAGAGTCGTGCGCGAGTAGGCTGTCGGCAGTTGTGCGGAAAACCCGAAGCATGAGCGAGAGGCTCACTGATCATGCCCGACGCCGGTCCTGCCAATTCTCCCACCGATGCCGAGATTTATCATACGCTGCGCTCGCAGATTGAGTTTGAAGACGGGTTGATCACGCAGCGGCTTTCGTGGTGCGTGGCGGCGCAGGCGTTTTTATTCTCGGCGTATGCAATCACGCTGAACGCGCCCAGCGTGGCGGCATCGGCGACGTTCGCAGAGCAGCAGAAACTTTTGCATCACATTGTGCCGCTGGTAGGGGTGGCGTCCTGCATGCTGGTATATCTGTCGGTGGTGGCGGGGGTGCTGGCGCAGGTGCGGCTGCGGCGATTTTTTGCGCGGCATTTGCCGGCGGAGCGGGCGGCGGAATATCCGCCGATACAGGGCGTGCTGGAGACGCGTGCGCTGGGGCTGTCGGCGCCGCTGGGTCTTCCGCTGATGTTCGTGGGAGTGTGGATTTTCCTGTTTATCCGGGGTCTTCCGTAATTTCGTGAAAGGGATGCTATGCGATTGAAAGACAAGGTGGCGCTGATTACCGGGGCGAACAGCGGGATTGGGCGGGGGATTGCGGAGCGTTTCGCGGCCGAGGGGGCGCACGTGGCGGTGAATTATCTGCCGGGCGGAACGCGTGATGCGGATGCGGAGGCGGAGGTGAAGGCGTTTCCGACGGATTCGCTGGCGGTGCCGGCGGATGTATCAAAGCGCGACCAGGTGGAGGGGATGATCAAGGCGGTGGTTGCAAAGTTTGGGCGGCTGGATATCTGCGTGAACAACGCGGGCATCGAAATCAACAAGCCGTTCCTGGAGGCGACCGACGACCAGTGGAACAGGGTGATGAGCGTGAATCTTTTCGGGGCCTATGTGGTGGCGCAGACGGCGGCCAAGCAGATGGTGGCGCAGCGCAAGGGAGATGAACTGGGCGGGAAGCTGATCTTTATTTCGTCGGTGCATGAGGACATCCCGTTTCCGGGGTACACGGCATACTGCGCCAGCAAGGGCGGGATGCGGATGATGATGCGGAACATCGCGATGGAACTGGCGCCTTACAAGATCAACTGCAACAACATTGCGCCGGGGGCGATCGCGACGCCGATCAATCAGACGGTGCTGAACGATCCGGCGTCGATGAAGAATGCGCTTTCGGAAATTCCCTGGGGACGGTTCGGTCGGCCGGACGAAGTGGCGGCGGTGGCGGTGTTCCTGGCGAGCGCGGAGTCGGAGTATGTAACTGGCAGCACGTATTACGTGGATGGCGGGTTGACGCAGCAGGTGACGCTGTACTGAGATTCCTGGGAGGAGCGGCGCGACAGGCGGGCGCGGCGCTCGTCAATGTTGGCGCGTGCCGCCTGTGGACATCCTTCTTGCCGGAGCTTCGATGACGGCCGAACAGTTGCGATTGAACCAGTCTCGCGCGGATGCCGATTGGAAGATCTGGGGTCCTTACCTGTCGGAGCGTTCGTGGGGAACGGTGCGTGAGGATTACTCGCCCGATGGATCGGCATGGACGTTCTTCCCGCACGATCACGCCCGTTCGCGGGCCTATCGGTGGAACGAGGATGGCCTGCTGGGGATTTCAGATCGGCGGCAGTACTTGTGCTTTGCGATAGCGTTGTGGAATGGGAAGGACTCTATCCTCAAGGAGCGGGCGTTCGGTCTCTCCGGTCCCGAGGGGAACCATGGCGAGGATGTAAAGGAATACTATTACTTTATCGACTCCTCCCCAACACACTCTTATATGAAGGCGCTGTACAAGTATCCACAGGCGGCTTTTCCGTACGATTGGCTTTTGCGGGAAAATGAGGCGCGCGGGCGTCTTCAACCGGAATTCGAGCTGATCGATACCGGCGTATTCGATAATGACCGCTATTTTGATGTGGAGGTGGAGTATGCAAAGGGCGATGTCGAAGATATTTTGATTCGCATCACGATCACCAACCGGGGTCCGGAGGGGGCGCCGATCACGTTGTTGCCGACCTTGTGGTTCCGCAACACGTGGAGCTGGGAACCCGGCGCGTTGAGGCCCGCAATGGGGCTGGCCGGGCGCAACACGATCGTTGCGACACATCCGGAGATGGGGGAATACCGGCTGCGGTTTGGCGGCGGCTATGACGTGCAGCCGCTGTTTACCGAGAACGAGACGAACTATCAGCGGCTGTTTAATGCGGCGAATCGCACGCCGTATGTCAAGGATGCGTTTCATCGGTACGTGATCAATGATGACCAGGAGGCGGTGAATCCCGCCAATACGGGGACGAAGGCGGGGCTGAAGTATGAGCTGGAGGTTTCGCCGGGCGAGTCGTGCTGTGTGTGTCTTCGTTTGAGCAAGGGGTCCGGGGATGGGGACCTGGGGGCGGCGTTTGGCGAGTTGATGGAGACGCGGCGGCGGGAATGCGATGCGTTTTACGAGGCGCTTGTGCCGAAGAATTTGTCGGCGGATCTGCGGAAGGTTCAGCGTCAGGCGTTTGCCGGGTTGCTGTGGAGCAAGCAGTTTTACAACTATGACGTGCGGACGTGGCTGCGGGGCGATCCGTGCTGTCCGCCGCCGCCGTTGGAACGCTGGCAGGGCCGCAATCATGACTGGATACATGTGGCCAACGACAGCGTGATGTCGATGCCGGACTCGTGGGAGTATCCGTGGTATGCGGCGTGGGACCTGGCGTTTCATACAATACCGCTGTCGATGATCGATCCGGATTTCGCGAAGCGGCAGCTTATTTTGCTGTTGCGCGAGTGGTTCATGCACCCCAACGGGCAGCTTCCGGCGTATGAATGGGCGTTCGGGGACGTGAATCCGCCGGTGCATGCGTGGGCGGCGCTGCGCGTGTTTCGCATCGAGCGCAAGGCGACGGGCAAGGGCGATCGGCTGTTTCTGGAGCGGGTATTTCAGAAGCTGATGATCAATTTTACGTGGTGGGTGAACCGCAAGGATCGCGAAGGGCGGAATATCTTTCAAGGCGGCTTCCTGGGGCTGGACAACATCGGGCTGTTCGATCGCAGTTCGCGGCTGCCGACGGGGGCGTATCTGGATCAATCAGATGGGACGGCATGGATGGCGATGTTCTGCCTGAACATGCTGGCGATCGCGCTGGAGCTGGCGAGCGAAGATAAGGCGTATGAGGATGTGGCCACGAAGTTTCTCGAGCACTTTTTTTATATCGCCCACGCCATGAACGATCGGCCGGCGACGGGGGGCGACGATGGCAACGACCTGTGGGACGATGATGACGGTTTTTACTATGACGTGCTGCATAAATCGGATGGGGAGTCGCTGTTTTTGAAGGTGCGGTCGATGGTGGGGCTGATCCCGCTGCTGGCGGTGGAAACGATGGATGAGGACATCCTGCACCGGCTGCCGGATTTTGCGCGCCGGCTGGAGTGGTTCATGGAGAATCGTCCGGACATGTGCGCGACGGTGGCGTCGGTGAGCACGGTGGGGCAGATGAACCGGCGCTTGTTCTCCATTGTCAACGCCGATCGGCTGCGGGCGATTTTGACGCGGATGCTGGATGAATCCGAATTTCTCTCGCCTTACGGTTTGCGGAGCGTGTCGCGGTATCATCTGGAGCATCCCACGAGGATGGAGCTGGACGGCATCCGATATTCGGTCGACTATGAGCCGGCGGAATCGACAACGGGGCTTTTCGGCGGGAATTCCAACTGGCGCGGGCCGGTGTGGTTTCCGCTGAATTATCTCATTATCGAGGCGTTGCAGAAATTCGATCATTATTACGGATCGCAGTTTACTATCGAATGTCCGACACGTTCCGGGAATGAGATGACCTTGTGGGATGTGGGATCGGAGCTGTCGCGCCGGCTGATCGCGCTCTTCGCGCGCAATGAGCAGGGGCAGCGTCCGGTGTTTGGAAGTCAGCAGAAGTTCCAGTTCGATCCGCAGTGGCGCGACCTGATCACGTTCAACGAATACTTTCACGGCGACAACGGGACGGGCCTGGGCGCGATGCATCAGACCGGCTGGACGGCCCTGGTGGCGAAATTGATCCAGCAATCCGGGGCGGCGCGGTCGGGCACGCCATAAATTCGACGGCGTTTTGGACAAGGATCACTCCGACCGGACGTTTCATGCCCAGGGAGGCACGGATCGATGCGGCACAACGCGAAAGTTGGACCCGCGACCCGCGTCCATCGACAAACCCCACACCCTGCCTTACCATGCGGCCCTCAAGCCGCTCCCGCCGCCGCCGCGGCGGTGGGAGCCGGGACCACGCGTTTTGTAGCTGTGTAATTCGCCATGACCCATATCCGTGGTGTGCCGGTAACGCTTCTGATTCTGCTGGTGATTCTCAGCACCGGCGCTGCGTTTCTTCCCCGTGAGTATCTGCCCATTGCGCTGCTGGCGCTTCCCATGCTGGGGGTGATCGCCGGAACGATGTTGCCGCGCCGCATGCGCGGAAAAACCTGGGGTCTCGCGGTCTCCGCCAGCACGCTGTTCACCGCCATTTCCATGGCCGCCCAGTACAACTGGCATCTCGGCGGCATGCAATATGTCGTTCAGTGCCCGCGCGTGCCGGGCCTCAATATTCAGTTCACATTCGGCGTTGATCAGATTTCGCTGATGCTCGTCCTGCTGACGGCGTCGCTCCACCCGCTGGCGGTCACCGCCTCGCTGCGCTCCATTCACGTGCGCTCGCGCCAGCATTACGCCTGGATGAATTTCCTCCTGGTCACCATGGCCGGCACGTTCATGGCCACCGACCTGCTGGGCTTCTACGTCTTCTTCGAAGCCTCCCTGGTGCCGCTGTTTTTCATCGTCGGCATGTGGGGCGGCAAGGAACGCAAACGCGCCGCTGGTAAGCTGTTCCTCTATACCTTCTTCGGCTCCATCTTCATGCTGGTGGGCATCCTGTACGTCGGCGATCGCGCCGGCACCTTCTATATCCCCGCCGTCGTCGAATGGGCCCAGCATTCCGCCACGAACACCGAACGCTTCTGGATTCTCCTCTCCCTGCTCGCCGCCTTTGGCGTGAAAACCCCGCTGTTTCCCCTGCACACCTGGCTGCCCCTCGCTCACACCGAAGCGCCCACCGCCGGCTCCGTCGATCTTGCCGCGCTGGTCCTTAAGCTCGGCACGTACGGCCTCCTCCGCATCGCGCTGCCCATCGGCCTCATCACCGCCGACGGCCAAATCCTCTTCCCCCTCGTCCTCCTGGCCATCGCCATCTCCTGCCTCATCGGCATCATCTATACCGCCCTGGTCGCCTGGGTCCAGACCGACATCAAAAAAGTCATCGCCTATTCCTCCGTCTCCCACCTCGGCGGCTGCGTCCTGGGGATGCTTGCCCTCAACGCCACCGGCATGGGCGGATCCGTCCTCTATATGATCAACCACGGCATCATCAGCGGCGCGCTCTTTCTCATGATCGGCATGATCTATCACCGCTATCACACGCGCGATATCCGCGAGCTCTCCGGCCTGGCGCGGGCGATGCCGCGGCTGGCGTTCTTCACGGTCTTCTTCGTCATGGCCGCCATCGGGCTGCCCGGGCTCAACGGGTTCGTCAGCGAGTTCCTCACCATCCTGGGGGCCTTCACCAGCGGGCACCTCGGGATCACTTAC
>DASZTO010000084.1:0-63760 GCA_035548175.1 Phycisphaerae bacterium
CGGTCAACAGCATGATCAAACGAAATCTTGGCTCGGCGTGCCGTGCACGGACGCCCGTCGGACGAAAGAAAGATATGCTGCTGCGAGCCATCACTCACAATGTCATGATTTTGGCGAATCTATGAGGGTTGAGACAGAGCATTCCTGACCCCTTTTGTAGGACTCCCTGGACAAGAAAGGGGTCAGGAGTCTTTTCTTGACCTGCGCCATTAGACGGGTTACCCTTGCGTCCATGCCACGCAAAGCTCGCCATTTTGAAGCCAACGTCGTCTACCACGTCCTCAATCGCGCCGCCGCTCGCCAGCGCCTCTTCCGCAAGCCCGGCGATTACGCCGCGTTCGAGACCGTCCTCGAACAGGCCGTCGCACGCACTCCCGTGCGCCTGCTCACCTATGTTCTCATGCCTACGCACTTCCACCTCGTCCTCTGGCCCGCCCCGGGCCAGGAATCGTCCATTTCCGACTTCATGCGGTGGCTCCAACTCACCCACACCCAGCGCTGGCACGCCCACTACCACTCCTTCGGCGCCGGCCACCTCTACCAAGGCCGCTTCAAATCCTTCCCCGTCCAATCCGACGGCCACACCCGCATTCTCTGCAAATACGTCGAGCGAAATCCCGTCCGCGCGAAACTCGCCAAACTTGCCCAGCACTGGCAATGGTCGGCACTCCATCGCCGCCTACACGGCACCCCACAGCAAAAAGCCATCCTCGCAGCCTGGCCGCGCGGCACCTCCTCCTCCCCGGAACGCTGGCTCGATTACGTCAACGCCGCGCCTCCTGCCGACGCCATTGCCCCACTTCTGCAAAGCCTCAAGCGCGATACCCCCTTCGGCGATCCTGCCTGGCAACAAAGCGCCGCCATCTCCCATCATCTCCAACACACCCTTCGCCCCCGCGGCCGGCCCCGGCTGGTCCGTCCCGGCGGCGAGTCTGTGAAATGACTCCTGACCCCTTTTTTCGTCCTGTGAAATGACTCCTGACCCCTTTTTTCGTCTGCAGCGGTGTGGGGGTATGAAATGACTCCTGACCCCTTTGTTGTTTCTCGGTGTGGGGTGTGAAATGACTCCTGACCCCTTTTTTGCTTCTCCTGACCCCTTTGGTGTTTCCTGACCGCTTTTTTGGACTCTTTTTGGTCTCAGGGTTTCAGGCAGGGGTTGAGCCAGACGGAGGGGACCTGGTTGTTGGAGCCGGGGCAGTCGACGAAGAGTTCGAGGCGGTCTACGTTGGTGATGCCGACGTCGAAGGGGGCGGGGTCGGCGTGGCTGGAGATGGGAGGGGATCGCCAGAGTTCCGTGCCATCGGCGACGATGCGGAAGGTGACAGGCGTGGCGGCGTTGTTGGAGGTATCGTTGAGGGCGACCTGTGCGGTGAAGCGTGCGTAGCGGCGATTGAGGTGGTAGACGACGTGGGCGCTGCCATTGGTTGGGGGCACGGTGCCAATGCCGTTGAGATAGGTGGCACCTTTGACGGTGATGGGCGTGAGGGACGCGTTGCCGAAGGCGCCCTGGGCACCGAATCCCCAATGGCCGTCGGTGAAGACCTGGGCGAGGGAGGGTGCGACGGGGCCAAGCTCGTCGATTTGAGGGGCGGGAGCGGAGGCGGCGACGGGCGTTGGCGGGGCGTGGCGATTGCAGGCGAGCAACAGGAGTGGGAGCGCACACAGGCAGGCGCGGTTGAGCCTGGTCGTCTCCGGTAATCGGAAGGCGGCGGTGATGGTAGTGCCGCTACGAACATGGGTCAACACTGGGCGGTGCGTGGGGGGGGCTCGCCAGGGCGGTCGGGTTTGGCGGGGGCACTCGTCGGGCTGAGGATGTTTATTATGGCCGGACGGAGCGGCCTGCGGGCGGCGATGGGCGGGGCCGCCCATGGCAAGAGTAGCTTGCAAGGCGTGGGAGGAGGGGGGAGACTGGGGGGATGGCGAACGATGGACGGTTTGTGGTGGAGTTGACGAAGGAGTTTCGGTTTGAGGCGGCGCATTTTTTGCCGCGGGTGCCGGCGGGGCACAAGTGTGGGCGGCTGCATGGGCATTCGTTTCGGGTGGAGGTGACGGTGCGTGGGGCGGTGGAGGAGGGGACTGGATGGCTGATGGATTTTGGGGAGTTGAAGGAGAAGTTTCGGCCGTTGGAGGAGGCGCTGGATCATCGGTATTTGAATGAGGTGGCGGGGCTGGAGAATTCGACGAGCGAGAACATTGCGCGGTGGATATGGGAGCGGTTGAAGGGGGAGGTGCCGCTGCTTTATGCGGTGACGGTGCATGAGACGTGCACGAGCCGGTGCGTGTATCGTGGGGAGTGAGTCGAGGCAGGGATTCAGGGGAGGAGGTCGGCGACGGGGATTTGGGCAGCGGGGGCGGCGAGGGGGGAGATGATGGCGGGGGGATGGAGGGTGGCGAGGGACTGGTAGCGGTGGCCGAGGGGGGCGTCGGGATCGGTGACGGGATCTCGGTAAACTTCGAGGGAGCGATCGCGCAGGTTGAGGATCCAATAATCGAGGACGGCGGCGCGGGCGTAGAGGGAGGCCTTGGTGTTTCGATCAAAAGCGAGGGTGGAATCGGCAATTTCGATCACGAGGAGGGCGGTGTGGGGATGGGGTTTGCCGAGGTAATCGCGGGGATTGCCGGGGGTCACTGAAAAATCGGGGACGGGGTCCGATTTTTTGGCGACGGCGAGGGGAAGCTGATTGCGGACCCAGAAGTCAGGGAAGGCGTTGGCGAGGATTGGTCCGACAAGTCCGATGGCGACGGCATGAAGGTCTTTCATTGGGGGCATGTAGATGATTTCTCCCTCAATGAGCTCGACACGTTTGTCGTGGAAGATGCCAAGGTCGCCCATGCGGTAGTATTCTTCGCGCGTAAAGCGGTAGGGGGTGGGCTGCTGTTGTGGCGTGACCTGCGGAAGTTGTGATTCGGCGATGGTCATGGGGGCATTATAGCGAATCGCGGGGGAGGGCATCGAGGAAATCCTGGAGGATGTTGGCGGCGGCGAGTGCGTCGACGCGTTGGCGTTTCTGGTGGCGGGTGAAGTGGCCGGCGAGTTTACCTTCTGCGCCGTGTGTGGAGAGGTATTCGCTGGCGCGGTGGATGGGGATGGCGGGGTCGAGGGTGTGGCGCAGGGTGAGGAGGAAGCGTTGGGTGAGTTTGGACTGGGCGGAGATGGAGCCGTCGGCATGGAGTGGCATGCCGACGAGGACGGTGTCGATTTTTTCACGAGCGACGAGTGCGGCGATGGCGTGGGCGAGCTGGTCGTCGGGGAGGCCTTGGAACATTTCGAAGGGCAATGCGATGCGGGTTTCGGAGTCGCCGATGGCGATGCCGGTGCGTCGTGCGCCGTAGTCGATGGCGATGGCGCGCATGTCAGGCTCCTGGGGATGCGCCATCGTCGAAGAGTTGATCGGCCAATTGGCGGGCGAAGGTTTCGGGGGTGAGCTCGGTCTGTTCGGCGTCGGCCTGCTCGGTGCGTTGTTTCCAGAGGCGCCGCAGGGTGTCGTCGGTATCGTCGGGGAGGTCGAACTGGCGGCGGATGGCGGCGCGCCAATCGTTTCCGCCGAAGGTTCGGCAGACGATGTCGTTGAGGAGGGCGGCCTTGTCGGGGGGCAGCAGGCCGAGGGCGTCGAGGATGAAATTCTCAACGACGGCAAGCATGGGGTTGTGGGCGTAGCGATCGGGGATTTGTTGGTCCATGGGGGATCCGGTCAGAATTTGCGGGACAGCCAGATGAGGGCTTCGAACAGGAGCAACAAGCCGACCAAACCGAAGCCGACAGCGAAAAATAGGGCGATGTAGAGGGCGATGGAACTGAGCACCGGCGGCTCATCGGCGGGATCGGCGGTGCGATAGGGGATTGCGGGTGGACGATGAGGCGGCTGGGGCATGGCGGTCACACGAAATCCTCGCCGTGGGCCTTTTCCACGTGGGGGACGAGCTGTTTGATTTTTTCGGCGTCTTTGGCGGGGCAGACGAGGGTGGCGCGCGGGGTGTGGACGATGAGGAGACCCTGGCAGTTGATGGTGGCGATGAGGTGGTTGGGGTCTTCGCTGATGGCGATCGTGTCTTGGGAGTGGAGGTGGGTGGTGAGGGTGTTGGCGCGGTTGTTGTGGGGGTCGGCGGGGAGGGTTTCGGCGAAGGCGGGCCAGCTACCGACGTCGAGCCAGCGGATGGGCATGGCGATGGTGGCGACGTGTGGGGCTTTTTCCATGACGGCGATATCGATGGAGATTTTGGGGAGGGTGGGGTAGACGGCGTTGAGGACGGCGGTTTGGCGGGGGGTGTCCCAGGCGTCGGCGATTTTCATGAGTCCGTCGTAGGCGGCGGGGAGGTGCTGGCGGAGCTGGTCGAGCATGGTTGAGGCTTTCCAGACGAACATGCCGGAGTTCCAGGCGTAATTGCCGGAGGCGAGGTATTGGCGGGCGAGGTCCTCGGGGGGTTTTTCCTTGAAAGCGAGGACATTGAAGACGCCGGGGGAGTGGGGGAGTTCGGCGCCGCGCTGGAGGTAGCCGAAGCCGGTGGCGGGGTAGGTGGGGGTGATGCCGAAGGTGACGAGGAGTTCGGGGTGTTTGTCGACGGCGTCGAAGCCTTTTTTGAGGGCGTTCTGGAAGATGTCGAGGGGTTCGATGATGTGGTCAGCGGTGAGGACTGCGAAGGCGGCGTGGGGGTCTCGTTTGTGGAGGATGGCGGCGGAGAAGCCGACGGCGTTGGCGGTGTCGCGTCCGATGGGTTCGCCGAGGAGTTGGCGGGGTGCGAGGAGGGGGAGGTCGGCGAGGACCTGGTCGGCATAGGCGGCGCCTGTGCAGATAAAGATGTGAGCGGGATCGACGAGGTTTCGGAGGCGAGCGGCGGCGATCTGGAGGAGGGAGCGGGGTGGTTGGCCGGGGTTTCCGGGGATGAAGCGGAGGAGTTGCTTGGGGGTACCGGAGCGGGACATGGGCCAGAGGCGAGTGCCTGCGCCGCCGGCCATGATGACAGCGTATTGCATGGAAAACCTCGGGGGAAAAGGGGGATTTCGCGCGTGAGGTCCGCGGCGCAGTTATAATCGATGGACCGTGTTTGGCAACAGACGGAGGCGGCGATGCGGGCGATTCGTGCGGGGGTGGGCGGGGTGATGATGGCGCTGGCGGCGAGCGCAGGGGCGTGGGGCCAGGCGACACAGACGCGGGTGCCGCTGGCGGCGGAAGATAAAATCGTGATGACTCCGCCGGTGGTGGACAAGCAGCAGGGGACGGTGACGATTCCCGCGGCGTTTTGGAACCAGCAGATGCGCGGTGCGGTGGAGGTGGCGCTGTGCGGCCGGCCGTCGGATTTTCTGCACGAAACGATCGTGTCTGTAACGGCGACGCAGGACATGCTGATCAAGGGGATGCGGGATGCGGGTTTTCACGACGCGGACGCGTGGGTATCGAGCGTGCGGGATTTTCCGCGCATCCGGGGTGACAAGGCGTTGATGCTGGTGACGGTGGAGCACAACCACGTGGTGGAGACGTTTTCGCTGGACGAGCTGCTGACGTTTTACAAATGGAATGTGTCGATCGGGCCATACGGATGGATGTTCAAGGGGGATCCGGAGCATGAGCGTCCCGCGACGGCGCCGAGCAAGGACGCGGTGACGGGCGAGGCATTGACGGATGCGGGGAAAATCCTGCGGGACGATCCGCAGGTGGCGCTGCAATTTCAGGGGTTGCAGCATGTGTCGCAGTCGTTCATCGATGGGCCGCTGGCGTATGACGACTGGTGTTATCCGATGATGGATTACTGGCGGAACACGGCGGTGCTGCCGGAGGCGGTATTTGACTCGAACGGCACGATGCCGGTGACGCTGCGGATCGAGAAGGTGACGGAGGAGCAGTATCTGCGGCGAGCGGCGGCGGTGTGGCATGATGAGGCGTTCCGGAAATACATGCTGGAGCAGCTGCCGATCGCGCGGCAGATCGATTCGGACAAGAAGGTATTGTGGGATCTCGTGCAGGAGCTCAAGAAGGTTGCGCCGGAGGAGGCGCCGGGATCGGATGTGCTGGCGAAGGTATCGGTGAAAGCGGCGGAAGTGGAAAAGGGGTACGCGGCGCTGGATGCGGCGTGGTCGTCGTGGGCGGCGGATCATGCGCAGTTCGATCCGAAGGATGAGGAGATCGCGGATCTTCGGCAGCAGGCGAAGTTGTGGAAGGAGCATGGGGAGCTGATGAAAGAGCGAGGGGCGGCACTGGCGACGGCGGAGGAAGCGGCATACGTGCTTCACGGCATGGAGGGCAAACCGGATCCGCGGGGGGAAAAGCCGAAGCTGCGGGGGCAGGAGATCAGCGCCCGAGGCGCGGCGCTGCTGGCGGAGATCAAGCAGCCGCTGGATCGATGGACGTTGGAGCAGAAGCGTCTGGATCCGGATGACCCGCGGACGGACTGGGTGAAGGGCATCGGGCTGCAACTGGCATTGCTGAAGGCGGAGCGGGTGTCGGGCGAAGCGGGGGTGGCGTACGGCAAGGCGCTGGAGACGGGGACGGGCAACATGACGGCGCTGGAGAGCGGATGGGCGCAGTCGCAGGTGTCGGTAACGATTGCGCAGTTGCAGGTGCAGTTGGCGGATGTTGCGTTTGAGCTTTCGAAGCGCGAGGGCATCGAGAACGATCCGGACGTGCCGGGGCTCAAGGCGCGGCAGGCGGAGCTTCAGTCGCGGCTGGAGGAGGCGCAGGCGGCGACGCGGCCCGCGCGGTGATGCGGGGCAGGGTGAGTGGGCTCAGGCATCGGGTGCGCCGCGGTCTGTGCAGGAAGCGCCGTGGAGGAGGATGGCATTTTTGCCGGCGGCCTTGGCTCGAAGGAGGGCTTCGTCGGCTTTGGCGAGGAGTTCGGGGAGGGTGTCGGCGTCCCAGGGGAAGCTGGCGAGGCCGCCGGAGATGGAGACCTGCCCCTGGATGTGGCAGGCGGCGGGCCACTGGTGGTTGTGGATGGCCTTGCGAAAGCGGTCGGCGGCGGCGACGGCGTCGCGGGGGTGCTCGGAATTGGGCTGGCGGGGAGCTTCGTTGTCCCAGAAGACGACGGCGAACTCATCGCCGCCCACGCGTGCCACGAGGTCGTGCGGGCGGGTGCAGGCGCGCAGCAGCTTGATCAATTCCCGGATGATCGCATCGCCGGCCGCATGACCGAAGCGGTCGTTGTAGTGCTTGAAATCGTCGATGTCGAAGAGGAGGAGGGTTACGCGGAAACGCTGATCGCGGGCGCGATCGAGGAGGTTGGAGACGAAGCGGGAGAAATAGCGGCGGTTGTAGGCGCCGGAAAGTTCGTCGGTGATCGCGAGCGTTCGGAGCTGCTCGAAACGGCGTGCGACGGCGTGCACGGAGCTGAGAAAATCGGCGGCCTCTTCGAGCGCCTGCCGCCGGCCAGTGTTTGAAGGGTCGTCGGGTTCAAGGATGAGGGTGCCGAAGATGGCTGGGGAGTCGGGGGAGGGGACGGGTGCGCGCAGCTGATGCGGCGCATCGGCGGGGGAGATATCGGTTTGGCCGGGATCGGCGGGAACGAAGCGGAGGGAGCCGGCGCCGGGGAAATGATGCTGGAGGAGGTCGAGGGCCTGGGCGGGGACATCGAGGTGTCCGGCGGCAAGGTTTAGAAGGAGGGCGGCGAAATCGGGCAGTTGGGGGGCGTCGGCGTCTGCGGCATGGTGCGGGGAGGCTTCGCGGGGGCGGCGCGGGGTCAAAGGCCGACTCGCGGCTGGGGCTCGGGTTGTCGCGGGCGGCGAGGGCTGGGCGAGAGATGCGAGCATGTCGGCATCGGGCGCATCAAGGGGAAGGATGAGGTAATCGGTGGCCCCCCAGGCGCGGGCCTTGCGGCAGCGGACTTCATCGGCGGGTTCGCACAAGAGATAGATGCGCGCGGCGGGGTAGACTTTTCGCAGGGCGCGGGTCGCCGATTCGAGTTGTTCGATTTCCTGGGAGACGGCGGCGGCGACGACCTGCACGGAGAGCATGCGGGGATCGGCGGCGGACAGGACCGCATCAATCAGGGTGGGGCATTCTTCCACGGCCATTCCGGGGATGGCCAATCGGACGGCGTCGGCGGACGCACCGGCGACCAGGATGCGCGCCCTGGCGGGGGCGTCGGAGGAGAGCTGGGTGAGGGGCGCGGTGATGTCCGCGACGCCGAGTTCGGGGAGCGGCCCGGGGGATGCGGGCAGCGGTTCGGGCGTGGGCGATTGGGCCGGGGGGGAAGTTGTTACGGGAGTCGTCAAAGCCTCTCCACGCGCGCGTGCCGGTCGAGGGGGACAGGCGGAGCGCCGGTCTTGGGTGGGTCGGTGGTGGGTCCGTGTGCCCCACGTGATTTCATCATAGCGTTTTGTGGCCGGCTGTGTCACGACGATTTGGCGGCGGTGGTGATTGGCGTGGCAAGCTGGGAAGGTGGGGAAGCGCTGCGGCAGTTCATGAGTGTTGAATGAGCATGGGTATTTATATCGGATTCCAATTGATGCTTTTCGCGCTTTCGCCAGTTGGGGTTGAATTGTAAAGCATGTGGGAAATGCACGTTGACAAGCGTGCGGGCGGCAGGCATAGTGTGGAACATCGAGGAATGTACATTCAGCCTGTCTGGTCGATCAGAATTCGGTTTGCAACTTGGAAGTGGATGGGGCGTCTGTGGGAGTGGCCCCCCGATAGCGGAAACGTCCGCCGCCGATATCGAGGGTTCTTTATGTGTTTACGTGCGGTCGGTATGGGAGTGCAGTCGTGGGACGTGCAACGGGGAAGGTGAAGTGGTTCAATGACCAGAAGGGATTCGGGTTCATCAGCGGCCAGGACGGCCAGGACATCTTCGTGCATCACACGGCGATCGTCGCGGAGGGATTTCGGACATTGAAGGAAGGCGAGCCGGTCGAATTCGATTGCGAGCCGGGTCCGAAGGGATTGAAGGCGACGAACGTCAAACGGGTGGGCGCGCCGGTGGCGACGCAGTAGACCGGGAACGGGGAGGGCCTGCACGCAGATGGCTGCTGAACATTGGAGGGGAGGGAGGGGCGGGGGTCTGCGCCTCGATTGGCGCGGATATTCCGCATGCAGATTCGCCGTGCAGATTCGCCGATTTCACTCCATTGCCGTGAACAACGCGGGGAACGTGCGCCGGGTTAGCGCTCCGGGGTGCCGCGGGCGTTCAGGTCGGAGGAAGGCTCGGGGGTGATGTGTGCGTGTTCGGCGGGCAAGGTTGCAGCGCCAGGAGGCGTCGCGGCGCGGCGGTTGATGGTGATGGCGCCGACAAACTGGCGCGGCAGCAGGGTGACAGCGGTTCCTGCCCAATCGATGATGAGGATATCTCCTTTTACGCGGATGCGGCGCACGTTGGTGTAGATGGTGTTTTCCTTGTTGGAGTTGGGATAAATCTGGGTGACGTTGGCGGAGGAGGTGGCGGTGGGGTCCTCGTAGAGGGCGTCGTCGGCGGGGGCCGTGGCGGGGGGGGCGGCAGGTATCTGGGCGATCGCGGGGAGGGTCAGGAGCGCGAGGGCGGCAGCGACGAGAAGGGTGGGTGTGCGGGCGGGGGCATTCATGGAGAGCTCCGAAGGAGAAGGTGCTGGAAGGGCGATGTCCGGCGTCAGAAGTTGGCCGGGGCGGGAAGCCATGGTAGGCTTAGGACCTGCAACAGGGCAATGGAAAAGGTCGATGGCGTTTGTGCGGTATCGGAAGATGGCGGTGGCAGGCGCCGTGCTGGTGCTGGGGTTGGGTGTTGCTGCGCGTGCGGATACGGTGGTAGCGGACGGGTTTACGTACGATTGGACGCTGGTGCTGGGGCTTCGGGGTGACAAGTTCGCATTTCGGACGCAGCAGGGGAAGGATGTGACGGTGGATTTGGGGACGGTGTCGAAGATTCTGATTGATAAGGCTCCGGACTTTAACGGTGCGGAGGAGGCGCGGGACAGCGACGCCAAGAAGGCGGCGGCGCTGTATCGGGAGGCGCTGAGCCAGGAAATGAATGCGGCGACGTTGCGACCGATGGCGTGGTGGCGGTCGATAGGGCCGACGGATGCGGACGGCCGGTGGACGGATGCGGTGGGTCTGTTTCTGAATCTGTATGCGACATGCCCGACGGAGGCGATCTGGAAGCTGCGGCCGACGCACGTGCCGGCGAAGGGATCGAGCATGCTGAAGGAATCGGCGGACCTGATCGGGAAGAAGGTGGCGGCGTTGCCGCAGGCGGGGCCGGTGGGCGGTGCGGCGGGGGAATTGAACTGGACGGAGGTGCGGAAGCGTCTGCAGACGTGGCAGGTGGAGCTGTATACGCGTGCGGGCGAGACGCAGACGGCGGCGCGGCTGGCGCGGGTGTTGTCAGGCGCGCCCGCGGAAGATGGCGGCGGGGCGGCGGCCCCCGTGGCGGCGGGGTCGAACGGTCAAATCACGGTGGTGGAGATGGCCCCGATCGAAGACGCGATCAAGACCGGGCATTACGAGACGGCGATCGGCGAGGCGAACAAGCTTCTGGAGGGCGCCGACGCGGAAGGCGCGGTCACGCTGTTTTTGGCCAAGGCGCGGGCGTATGCGGGGGCGAAGGAGCCGGAGCTGGCGGTGGCGAATTACCTGCGGGTGCCGATCCATTATGGGGGGAGCAAGGAAGCGGCGGGCGCGCTGGCGTCGGCGGCGGAATTGCAGCGGCAGTTGGGGCACGTGGCGGAAGCGGACCGGTTGCTCAAGGAGATTCAAGATAAGTATCCGGATTCACCCGAGGCGCTGAAGGCGGCGCCGCAACCGTCGACGATGCCGACTCCGTGACCTCTAAGCCCCTGGTTGTATGTTTCGACGCTATCTGGTTCCGTTCAAAGCCCATCGGTTGCCGCATGTGCTGACCGATGCGCTGGTGATCGGCGGCGGTGTGGCGGGATTGCGCGCGGGGCTGGAGGCGGCGCAGTATGGGGACGTGCTGCTGCTGACCAAGGCGGAGTTGAAGGAGTCGAACACGTACTATGCGCAGGGGGGCATCGCCAGTGTGACGACGCCGGAGGATTCATTCGAATCGCACATCCAGGATACGGTGACGGTGGGCTGCGGTCTGGGTAATCGGTCGGCGATCGAGACGGTGGTGCGGGACGCACCGGCGCGGATCGAGGAGCTGGTGCAGTGGGGAGCGAATTTTGACCGGGAGATAGATGGGGCGCTGGCGATCGGGCGGGAGGGCGGGCATTCGTACGCACGAATTATTCACGCGCTGGGGGATGCGACCGGGCGGGAACTGGCGAATTCGCTGACGCGGAAGGTGCGCGGCCATGCGGATATTGACGTGATGGAGCACGCGTTTGTGCTGGACCTGCTGACGGTGGGCGGGGGGTGCGCCGGGGCGGTGGTGTGGCAGAAGGATCGGGGGCTGTTTGTGGTGCTGGCGCGCAAGACGCTGCTGGCGTCGGGCGGGGCGGGGGTGCTGTATCGGGAGACGACGAATCCGCCGGTGGCGACGGCGGACGGGCATGCGATGGCGTATCGGGCGGGGGCGGTGATGCGGGATATGGAGATGGTGCAGTTTCACCCGACGACGATTTACATTGCCGGGGCGACGCGGGCGCTGGTGACGGAGGCGGTGCGCGGGGAGGGGGCGAAGTTGATTGATAAGAACGGCTATCGGTTCATGCCGGACTATCACCCGATGGCGGAGTTAGCGCCGCGGGACGTGGTGTCGCGGGCGATGCTGGCGCAGATGGGCAAGACGCAGTTTACGCACGTATTTCTGGACGCCCGGCACATGAGCGAGGAGGCGTTCAAGGCACGGTTTCCGGGGATTTACGAGATGTGCATGTCGTTCTCGATCAACCCGGCGGTGAAGCCGATCCCGGTTCATCCGAGCGCTCATTACATGATTGGGGGGGTG
Organism: Phycisphaerae bacterium; assembly: GCA_035548175.1. Classification (GTDB taxonomy): domain Bacteria; phylum Planctomycetota; class Phycisphaerae; order WQYP01; family WQYP01; genus CALCHA01. The sequence continues at coordinate 11,809 of DASZTO010000084.1, forward strand.
GTGACGGACCTGGACGGGGTGACGAGCGTGGAGAATTTGTACGCGGTGGGGGAGGTGTCGAACACGGGGCTGCATGGGGCGAACCGGCTGGCGTCGAATTCGCTCATTGAGGCGCTGGTGTTCGGGAAGCGGGCGGGGGAGCATGCGGGGAAGCTGATCGCGGAGGAGGCGGAGGATTTGATTCCGCCGCGGCTGACAGTGGAGATCGAATCGTCGTCGCGGACGGAACTGGATATGTCGGACGTGCGGAGCAGTTTGCGGTCGCTGATGTGGCGGAACGTGGGCATTGAGCGGAACGGGACGCACCTGGAGGAGGCTGGGGAGATCATTGATTTCTGGTCGCGGTACGTGCTGGACAAGACTTTTGACAACCCGGCGGGGTGGGAACTGCAGAACATGCTGGAGGTGGCGACGCTGGTGACGCGATCGGCGGCATTGCGGACGGAATCGCGTGGGGTTCATTACCGGACGGACTACCCTGCGACCGATGATCAACGGTGGCGTGTGCACATTGACTGGCAGTCGGAAAGGCCGGCGCCGACGCTGGCGGAGGCGCGTTCCGAGCCGCGTGCGGCGGCATCCGGTGCGTGAGGCGGCGGTTTCGTTTACGATCGGGTAAACCGGGCCCAGGAAAGCGAGGCGTCCGCGGCGGATGCGGTGGATCACGTTTTTTATTCTTTTGTACCTGATGGCGGCGCTGCAAATGGCGCAGTTGGGGGCGATTCCGCATGGGGTATCCGGCGGCGGGGGCGGCGGTCCCGCGTGGCCGGCGATTGAGTACCTGCCGATACTGGCGGTTTTTTACGCGTTGTTCGCGGGCGATGCGGGGGCTCCGCTGGCGGCATTGGCGTGCGGGGCGGTGTATGACCTGGGGAATTATCCCAACGATCTGCTGGGGACGAATCTGGTGCCGCTGGCGCTGGTGAGCATACTGGTGCTGAAAATCCGGTTGTCGATATTTCGCGAGCATGTGGTGTCGCAGGGATTGGTGACGCTGCTGGCGCTGCTGCTGTTCGCGGTTTTGTCGGTGATCATGCGGGTGCTGGTGCAGGCACCGCTGGAGGGTCACAGCGTCTGGACGCATTTCTGGACGCTGACTGGGGATGCGGTGTATTCGGCGGTGGCGGCGCCGGCGCTGTTCTGGGTGTTTTTCCGGTTCACGCCGCTGCTGGGGTTCACATCACACGGTCCGCGCACGCGCGGCAAGGCGTGAGGGGGGGTTAGCGTCGATATTGCGAGGCGGCTTCGAGGAAGGGGGTGACCTCGTGAATCCAGCGATACCAGACGAGGGCAAGCCAGGCGTAAGCGGCGACGAGGATCCAGCAGGCGGGAAGGGTCCAGCCGCTGGAACGAAGTTTCCAGAGCATGGTGGAGCCGGCGATAAGCATGACGAGCTTGTAGCAGATGAAGGAGGGTTTAAGGCCGACGGTGAGGAAAGCGGCGGCGACGGGGTTGAGTTCCTGGAGCATCCCGAGGTGGTAGGCGAAGAGGGTGCAATAGAGGTCGACGAAGTTGAGGATGGCCAGGAGGGCGAGGAGGAGTGCGATGCGTTGTGCGCGTGAGGGGGGTTGTCCGGCGCTAAGCCGGGGCAGAGCGAGTGGTTGGAGAGCGAGCAAGCGGTAGACGGCCAGCATGACCGGACCTCAAGGCGATGATCCCGCCGGGACAGATGGGACTTGGAAGGCATCGGTTATCGGAGTTGGGGACTTAAGCGGGAGTGGGGGAAAAGGGAGGCGGGGGCTTTTTGCAATTTGGCGGGATTTGCGTATGTTTGGCGGGTGAGACACCTATTTGTGGAAGCGATCGCACGATGAAGATTCACGAGTATCAGGCGCGGGAACTGTTGGGCAAGGCAGGGGTGCCGGTGCCGCCGGCGACGGTGGTGGACACGCCGGATGCTGCGGCGGCGGCGTTCAAGATGAACGGTGCGCCGGTGCAAGTGGTGAAGGCGCAGGTATTTGCGGGCGGGCGCGGGAAGGCGGGGTTCGTGGCGCTGGTGAAGAGCGCGGAGGAGGCGGCGGAGAAGGCGAAGTTCATGCTGACGCACCGGATGGTGTCGGTGCAGACGGGGCCTGAGGGGATCGAGGTGAACAAGCTGCTGATCGCGGGAGCGGTGGACATCGAGAAAGAGTATTACGTGTCGGTGACGCTGGATCGGAACCGGGGGACGCCGATTTTGATTGCGTCGGCGGAGGGGGGGATGGAAATCGAGGAGGTGGCGAAGAAGAATCCGGGGGCGTTGATCAAGGAGCCGCTGCATCCGCATCTGGGGTTGCTGCCGTTCGCGGGGCTGAAGGTGGCGAAGAAGATTGGTTTTTCGGGGAAGCAGGCGTCGCAGGTGGCGAAGCTGATGGTGAACCTGAGCAAGTTTTATTTTGCGTATGACTGCTCGCTGGTGGAGATCAACCCGCTGGTGGTGACCAAGACCGGCGAAGTGATGGCGATTGACGCGAAGGTGCAATTTGACGACAACGCGCTGTTCCGGCATCAGGACCTGGTGGAGATGAAGGATGATGCGGAGACGGATCCGCTGGAGCTGCGGGCGCAGAAGGCGAGCTTGAATTACATCAAGCTGGACGGGTCGATCGGTTGCCTGGTGAACGGGGCGGGGCTGGCGATGGCGACGATGGATGTGATCAAGCTGTTCGGCGGGAGCCCGGCGAACTTTCTGGATGTGGGCGGCGGGGTGACGGCGGAGGGCGCGAAGGAGGCGTTTCGGATCATTCTGTCGGATCCGAAGGTGAGGGGGATTCTGGTGAACATTTTCGGGGGGATCGCGAAGTGTGATTTGATCGCGGCGGCGCTGATTGATGCGGGGAAGGAGATTGGGTTCAAGGTGCCGCTGGTGGTGAGGCTGGAGGGGACGAATGTGGCGGAGGCGAAGGTGCTGCTGGATGGTGCGAAGAAGGATTTGCCGACGTTGCAGACGGCGAATGATTTGAACGATGCGGCGAAGAAGGTGGTGGCGGCGATTGGGTAGAATGGCGGGGCAGGGGTGATGCCCAACGACCGCGGAGAATGTGTGATGACTCAGACGAATGGCAATCATGTGGGACTGGCGGAGATTGAGCGCCAGGCGCGGCTTTTGGCGAAGGAGAACCGGCAGGCGGAGCCGGCGATTACGAAGGTGTATTGGTTTCCGGACGAGCACGAGGTGCGGTTGGTGGAGGTGGACACGACCATGCCGCCGAGCGGGGACGGGCTGGTTCATCCGTTCTTTTTTCGACCGTCGCCGCAGGATGATCTGCCGTCACCATCCGGAGTGGCATTGATCAGCCCGGAGGAAGACCGGCGTGCGGAGCTGCCCGAGGGATGGGGTAGTTGGGAAGACGCGCGCGAGCTGGAGAGCGAAGGATGAGTTGGCGATCGGCCTTCCTTCTGCAGGCGCGGAGCGATTTTTACGCGCGGGGTGTGCTCAACAGGCAGCGTGTGGAATACTGTCACCAGCTACACTACCTGCAAATGGCGAGTGAAAAGCTGGCGAAGGGCTTTTTGACGGCCGAATCGTCGTCGCAACCGCCGCTGCTGACGCATGCGGCGTTCGTGCGCTGCCTGCAAGTGATGAAGGGGCGGCCTGACGTTCGCCGGTTGCTGAATTTTTCCAGCGGCCGGGCATTTGTGGAATACGTGGAGTCGTTGCTGCCATTGGCGGAGCAGGTGCAACGGCTGGCGCCGAGTTACGCGGGGCTGCGCGGGCCGAATCCCGAGTATCCCTGGCAGTCGACGGCGCAGGGTTCAGTCGTCGCGCCCGCTGAATTTGATTTCCGCCAATTCGAGGCGCGCAGTCCGCAGATGAACAAGTTGCTGCGGCTGATGAGCGATCTTCTGCGCGTTGTCTCTTAACTCTTGGAGCGCCCATGTCCATACTGGTCGACAAAAATACGAAAGTGATTACGCAGGGGATTACGGGGGCGGGTGGGGGGGCGTTTCATACGAAGGGGTGTCTGGAGTATGGGACGAAGATGGTGGGGGGGACGAGTCCGGGGAAGGGGGGTACGAAGGATGCCAATGGGCTGCCGGTGTTCGATACGGTGAGCGAAGCGGTGAAGGGGACGGGTGCGGACGCGAGCATGGTGTTCGTGCCGCCGCCGTTTGCGGGGGATGCGATCATGGAGGCGGCGGATGCGGGGATCAAGCTGATCGTGGCGATCACGGAGGGGATTCCGGTGAACGACATGGTGAAGGTGAAGCAGTTTTTGAAGGGGTATCCGGAGGTGATTCTGGTGGGGCCGAATTGTCCGGGTGTGATCACGCCGGGGGAGAAAGGGGAGGGGTGCAAGATTGGGATCATGCCGGGGTATATTCACACGCCGCGGCAGAAGGGGAAGCACGCGGTGGGGATCGTGAGCCGGTCGGGGACGCTGACGTATGAGGCGGTGTATCAGACGACGCAGCGTGGGTGGGCGCAGAGCACGTGCGTGGGGATCGGGGGCGATCCGGTGAAGGGGCTGGATTTCATCGACGTGCTGAAGCTGTTCAATGACGATCCGGAGACGGATGCGATCGTGATGATCGGGGAGATTGGCGGCACGAGCGAGGTGGAAGGGGCGCGGTTCATCAAGCAGTTTGTGAAGAAGCCGGTGGTGGGGTTCATCGCGGGGGCGACGGCTCCTGCGGGCAAGCGGATGGGACACGCGGGGGCGCTGATCAGTGGGGAGGACGACACAGCGCCGGCGAAGATGAAGGCGATGCGCGAGGCGGGGATCGCGGTGTGCGAGAGCCCGGCGGATATCGGGGCGACGCTGGATAAGGCGTGGAAGAAGGACTGAGTGCTGAGGACTGGGTGCTGAGTGAATCTATGGGGCCGCGCGGGTTGGTGCAGCGGGTGGATCAGGGGTGGCATCGGTCTGGGGAGGGTGATGCGCTGCCGCGGGGGTGCGGTCTGCTGGTGGCGGTGAGCGGGGGTGCGGATTCGGTGGCGCTGCTGCGGCTGATGCATGGGGTGAATGGGGGGAAATATTGGAATTGGCGGCTGGTGGTGGGGCATGTGTCGCACGGGATTCGGGGGCGAGCGGGGGCGGCGGATGCGCGGTTTGTGCGGCGGCTGGCGGGGGAGTTGGGGCTGCGATTCGTGGAAAGGAAATTGCGGCTGGGAAAGGGAGCGAGCGAGGCGGCGGCGCGGGAGGGGCGACTGCGGGCGCTGGCGGCGATGATGAAAGCGGCGCGGTGTGCGGGGGTGGTGATGGCGCATCATGCGGACGACCAGGCGGAGACGGTGGTGATGCGGATGCTGCGCGGGTGCGGGGTGGAGGGGCTTGGGGCGATGGCGCCGGTGACGGCGGTGGGGGAGCTGCCGATTTATCGGCCGCTGCTGGGGGTGCGGCGAGGGGAATTGCGGGCGTATCTGCGGGAGATCAGGCAGGGGTGGCGAGAGGATGAGAGCAATGCGACGGGGCGCTATGTGCGGAATCGGGTGCGTGCGGAGGTGTTGCCGGCGATGGAGGGGGTGGCGCCGGGGTGCGTGGAGGCGTTGGGGCGGCTGGCGGCGGTGTCGCGCGAGACGTGGGGGCTGGTTGAAAGGGCGAGGCAGGTGGCGTGGAGGATTTGCGTGGTGCGCGAGGGGCGGCGGCGCGTGGAGCTGGATCGGGAAGGGCTGGAGCGCGTGCCGGCGGTCATTTGCGCGGAGATGTTGCGGCGGGCGGTGGAGCGGGTCGGGGGGAGCCGCGAGATCGCCGGTTATGAGCGGGTGATGGAGGGGGTGCGGGCGGTGCGCGGGCAAGCTGGCGGGCAGCGTATTGAGGTGGGAGGGGGCGTTACGATTGCCATCGCGCGGGAGCAAGTGGTGGTGTCGCGGAGGGAAAGACGAAAGAAGGATCATGGCGAGTGATGCATCGGGCAATGTGGAAAGGCGCGCGGGAAGCAGCGGTTGGCGCTGGGCGCTGGCGGGGATCATTGTCTTCGGGGTGGCGATACGGGTGGGGCTGGGACTCGTGCATCCGTACATGTTTGATGATTCGCGGGATTACGTGGAGCTGGCGCGGCGGATCGTGCATGGGCTTTCGTATGGGGTGCAAACGCGCGATGGGTGGATGACGGCATCGCGCATGCCGGGGTATCCGGTGTTTCTAGCGGGCGTGTTTGCGGTGTTCGGGGAATCGGTGAAGGCGGTGGCGTGCGTACAGGCGATCTTGAGCGGAGGGATCATCTGGCTGACGTGGCTGATCGGGCGGAGGGCGGGAGTGATGGCGGGGCTGATTGCGGCGGGATTGGTGGCGATGGATCCGCTGACGGTGGGGTTCAGCGCGGCGATTTTGTCGGAGATGCCGTTTACGTTGTGCTTGATGGGGGGGATGTGGATAGGTGCGCGATTGCTGGAACGGGAGAGGGGCGAGGTCCGGGAATTGGGGTGGTGGATTGTCCTGGGGTTGGTGTGGGGGGCAGGGGTGTATCTGCGGGCGTCGGTGTTGTATGCGCTGGTCGTGGTGGGGGTGTGGATTTGGGGGTACAGGCGGTTCAGTGGCTGGGCGCTGGGCGGGGCGCTGCTGGCGGTGGTGGTGATGTTTGGGACGCTGGTACCGTGGATGATGCACACGGGCAAAGGGGCGGGGCGATTGACGTCGCTGGAGGGGATTTCGTTGTATGAGGCGGTGTATCCGGGAGCGGATGGGGGGCCGAAGCAGGATAAGATCGCGACGCCGCCGGAGATGGAGGGGGCGGGGATGGAGTGGCCCCGGGATGAGGTGTGGGGCCGGGAGGCGTGGGGCTACGTGCGGAGCGATCCTGTGCGCATTTTGCGGCTGGCGGTGGTGAAGGCGGGGCGGACGTGGAGCCCGTGGATGAACGCGTCGGAGATGAGGAATCCGGTGTTGCAGGCGGTGCTTATCGGCTGGCAGGCGCCGCTGTTTATTTTGGCGGCGGGGGGTATTTTTTGGGGAGGCCTGGCGGGTAGGATGAAGGGGTTGCTGCTGTGCCCGATCGTGTATTTCACGGCGGTGCATGCGCTTTTTCTGGGATCGGTGCGTTATCGGGTGCCGCTGATGCCGGTGGTGTGCGTGCTGGCGGCGACGGGGCTCGCGCGGCTGGTGCGTCGAGCGGGCAAACCAGAGCCGGACGAGGGGGTCTAACCAGGGACGGCGGCGAGGCGCAGGGAAGTGGATCATGGGAATTTATGCCCGGGGTAATCCGGCGAGATGGTGGCGTGGGCGGCGGATCGGGCGGGGGAGTCCCGCGCCGCTGGGGATGTTTGTGAGTCCAGCGCGGCGGATAGCGAGCGCGGGGGCGCTGGTGGGGTTGGCGGGATTGATTGGGGGGGTGTGGTATATCACGAATCCGGATCGCATCAGCCGCCTTTCCGAAGCGTTGTTGAGCAACGTGCTGGGGGGGAAGGTGACGGTGGCCAGCGGCCACCTGAGCTGGTCGGGCACGCTGGTGCTTCAGGGGGTTTCCCTGCGGACGGATGACAGCGGCGCCGGGGGCCACGGGGCGAGCATGCCGGTGTTCGCGGCGGACCAGATTGAAGCGCGGTTCGATTGGGCGAGCCTGCTGGAAGGGCGTCTTCGGGCGACGCAACTGACGGCGGTGGGCCCGACGTTGTATCTGGTGGAAGACCAGGAGACGGGCCGCTGGAATTATGAGGATCTGCGGGGTGCGAAGAACAAGCCGGAGAAGCCGGAGGCGGAGAAGCGTCCGGTAGCGTTGCCGGTGATTTTGCTGCGGGATGCGCGGGTGGAATGGGCGGAGCTACGCGGGGGGTCGGTCAAGGGCGGAGCGAAAACGTTGTATGAGACGGGCTCGACGATAGTGGACGGGCAACTGACGCCCGCGGGCGGTGGCGGGGCGATCGAGGGCCGGCCGGCGGCGCTGTATGCGTTTGAGGTTCAGCAGCGCGCCGGGGGCGGGAGCGGGGTGGCGGGCGGCGGGTCGGCGGGAGGCGCGTTGGTCACGGGCAGTTGGGACACGCGGACGCATGAAATTGTGGCCGAAACGGCCACGGCTCTGGACCTGAGCGAGAGCCTGAAACGTTCGCTGCCGCGGGAGGCGCGGGAATTCTGGGAGTCGCACCAGCTCAAGGGGCGGCTGGGCCGGTTGCAGGTGTCGTTTGATGAGACGGCGGGGCTGGTGGTGACGGTGGATCTGGCGGGGGTATCGCTGGTGCAACCGGTGACGCCGCCGACGGGGCTGGCTGCGGGGACGCGGATTCCGGTTGCGGTGCAGGACATCACGGGGCGTGTGATGCTGGCGGTGACGCAGCAGCGGGTGGCGCTGACGGGGCTGCGCGGGAGGGTGGCGGGGCAGGATTTTGTGATCGACGGCGATGTGGACGGGGAATCGGGCGCGGCGAGCCAACCGAGCCAACCGGACCTTGCGAAATGCCCATTTGGCGTGACGGTGCGGATGCCGGCGTTGGATCTGGGTCGCGGCGGAGCGCCTTACCCGGCGGTGCTGATGGCGTTTGAGCCGATCCAGGATGCGCTGCAGCGCGTGGAACCGGGGGGTCCGATGGATGTGAGCATCACGGCGGCGCGGAAGGAATCGGGGGGTCCGATCACGCTGGACGGGCGGGTCGAATGCCACGATGCGCGTCTGAGGTTCGCGTATTTTCCGTACCCGCTGCATCACATGAACGGGGAAATCCGCTTCGACGAAAAGCTGGTGCGATTCGAGCATGTCACAGCATTGGCGGGAGAGGACCAGGTGGTCATCGACGGCAGCGCGGCGACGTATGAGAAGAATCCGGCGATCGATTTCACGGTGCGCTGTCCGGACGCGACGTTCGACGAGCGGATGGCGGCGTGTTTGCCGGAAAAATACCAGGCGGTGTGGGACCAGTTCGACGTGCATGGGCGCGGTGCGCTCGAGTGCCGGGTGACGCATGCGAGCGCCGATCCCGCGCCGCCGAAGATCAGCCTGGAAGTGGACGTGACCAGCGGCAGCGGCTACATGCGCGCGATGCCGTACCGTTTCACGGGGGCGAACGGGACGCTGGTGTTCAATGCGGACTCGACGCAGATCAAGCACATGGTGCTGCATGACGCGCTGGATCCTCACGGCACGGTGACGATCGACGGGGTGGTGCGCCATCCGGGCGGGGACGTGAGCAATCTGCGGCCGGAGCTGTCGGTGGCGGCCTCGGTGCCGATCGACAGCAACCTGCTGCACGCGATGCCTGAGGAATATACGGACAAACTTCACGGGGCCGCGGTGACGGGGCAAATGGCGTTCAACGGAACGTACCGGCGGGTGGGCGGGGCGGGGACGGCGAGCACCCAGCCGGCGCGTGCGGAGGTCACCGGCGCGCTTTCGGTGGCCGACGGCTCTTACAGGTCGGCTGACGGGCAGATTGCGATCGGGGGGCTGTCGGGTGAGGCGATGCTGCAACCCGGGGGGATCGATCTGCGGAAGGCGGGGGGCAGGGTGCTGGGGATCGATCTGAGCGCCAGCGGGCGGCTCGATCTGGACCGTGGCACGGCGGATCTGCAGCTGGCGGCGCAGCAGCGGGATTTTGTGCTGCCGGAGAACCTGCCGGCGATGGTTCCGGAGGCGGCGCGGCAAATGTGGAAACGCTATCAGCCGGCCGGGAAAGTCGATCTGGACGCTTCGGCGAAGGTGGTGATCGGCGCGGATGGGGGTCCGCCGGCGATTCAGGATTACGCGGCGAAGATCGCGGCCAAAGGGGTGGCGATCCGCAATTCGGCGTGGCCCGAGGATGTGCAGGACATCGTGGGCAACGTGGCGATTTCTCCGGGGAAAGTGGAGATGCGGGGCATGGGCGGGCGCTCGGGCGGGCTGCGGGCGCTGTGGGAAGGGACGTACGATGTGGCTACGGGGGCCTGTCACGTCGCGGGGAGCGCTCAATCGGACGGGCTTCCGGGTCGGTGGCCGACGCTGCTGCCGCAGGGCGTGCGCGACATTCTGGACGCTTACAAGATCACTGGGAAATTGAGCGCGGAGGTGGCGTCGCTCGATCGGACGGCGACGGGCCAGCCGTGGTCGTTCACGGGCGCGCTGGGGGCGATGCATCTGGATATGCAGGGGGGCATTCCGCTGGGCCTGGATGCGGGCAAACTGGCGTTGAAGGGCACGTTCGGGGATCAGGGGCTGGCGATGAACGGCGCGTTATCGCTTTCGAATCTGAAAGTCACCGGGAAGGTAATCGACACGCTGGAGTGCAAGGTGGGAGTCGATCCGCGGCAGAAGCAACTGCGGCTGGATGACATCAACGGCACCGTGGCGGGCGGAAAACTGCACGGCGACGTGCTGGGGGTTTTCGACGCCAGCGGCCGCTATGAGGCGAATATGGTGCTCTCCGATGCGGAGCTGAACCGGCTGCTGTTGCCGGCGAATGCGACGGCGGAAGACCGGGCGAAGCTGGGCAACGGGCAAGTCACGGCGACGCTCGCGGTGCAGCAGACGTTCGGGCAGCGGGGCGAGCGCACCGGCCGGGGGGATCTGGTGGTGAAAGATGGCGTGCTTTACAACGTGCCGCTGGCGATGGGCCTGCTGCAGGTGGCGACGCTGCGCCTGCCGGTGGCCCACAGCTTTGACGGTGCGTCGATGACCTATTACCTGCGCGACAACCGGGTCACGTTTGAACGGATCATCCTGGAGAGCAAAGGAGTTGACCTTGCGGGCAACGGCACGCTGACGCTGCATCCCGAGGCGAGCAATGGCATGGGAGCGGGACAACTGGATCTGAACTTCGTGACCGAATCGCCCAACGACTGGAACATACCGATCCTGTCGACCATTCTGAAGACGACGCGGCGGGAACTGCTGCAACTTTCGGTCACGGGCACGGTGGACAATCCCAAGGTTACGCCGGTGCCGTTCAGCACGATCACAGGGGCGCTGCGGAATCTTCTGCCAATTCCGCATGACAATGGCAAGTAGATTGGGAAATGCACAGACATGATGGAACGGATCGGGATTATTGGGGGCTCTGGGCTGGGCGAGGCCCTGGCGGCGGGCGGCGGGGAGCGGGTGGCGGTGGAGACGCCGATGGGAGCACCTTCGGCGCCGATCGTGCTGAGCGCCTGGGAGGGAGTGCCGATCGCGTTTGTGGCGCGGCACGGGGTGGGGCACACGATTCCGCCATCGGCGGTTCCGTATCGCGCCAACATCTGGGCTCTCAAGTCGCTGGGGTGCCGGTGGGTGATTGCATCGGGCGCGGTGGGGAGCCTGCGCGAGGAGATTGCGCCGCGCGATCTGGTGGTGTGCGACCAGGCTATAGATCGCACGCGGCGGCGGGTGGGCAGCTTTTTTGATGAGGCGGGTGGCGGCGCGGTGCACGTGGAGTGCGCCGATCCTTTTTGCGAAGAAATGCGCGGGATTCTGGTTGCGGCGGCGGAGGGCATGGCGTTTGGGGGAGCGCGCGTGCATCGGGGCGGGACGTACGTGTGCATGGAAGGGCCGGCGTTTTCCACGCGTGCGGAAAGCCGGATGCATCGGGCGATGGGCGGGGATGTCATCGGGATGACGGGGTTGCCGGAGGCGAAGCTGGCGCGGGAAGCGGAAATAAGTTACGCGCTGGTGGCGCTGGCGACGGATTACGACTGCTGGAAAGCGCACGATGCGGGGACGGGCAAGCAGGAATTGCTGCGTGAGATCATGGGGCACATGGCGGCGGCGACGGAGAATGCGCTGGCGTTGATGCGTGCGGCGGCGCCGCGGGTGTGGGCGCGGCGGTCGGAGGTCTGGCCGGCGCATCGGGCGCTCGAGCTGGCGATCTGGACGGATCGGGGGAGAATCCCCGCGGAGACGAAAAAGCGGCTGGAACTGCTGTGGGGAAAATATCTGTGATCGGGACGGGGAAGCAGGGATACGGCATGAAGAAGGACATGGGATGTGCGGCGCGGCCTGGTCGCCCGCGTGTGCGTGAATGGGCGTTGTTGATTCCGATGTTCGGGTCGCTTCACCGGGGGCGTCGGGCGGTTACAATCAGAGCGATGTGGCAACGATAAACGAGGCGAGGGGACTGCTGGAGGTGGATCGTGCAGCGAGCGAGCGGCAACATGGGATACGGGCGGCAGTTGAGACGTGTGGCGCTGAGCGCGGCGATCGCGGGAGCGGTGGTGGGGCTATGGATTTCGCGGAGTGATTTTGCGCAGACGCGTCCGGCGCGTGGTCGCCAGCCCGCGGCGACGGTTCCGGCCGACGACACCCCGGCGGGGGAGGCCACGGTGGCACCGAAGCGGCCACAAGCAGCGGATACGGGGGGCATGATGGACCGCGCCGCGGATTCGGGCGGGCAGATTTACGTGGACGATTCGTTCGCCTCGGTGGAAGACCTGCGCAAGGCGCAGCGTTACGCGAGCCAGGGTCAGTCGCAACTGGCGATCCAGACGTTCCAGGGCATAATCAACAAATACGGGCAGAAGCTGGTTTATCTCAACAACGATTCGTATGTGTCGATCACGGATTATGTGCGGGGGAAATTGCTCGGTTTGCCGTCGGTGCGCAGCGGCATGTATGACCAGCTTTACGGGGAGGAAGCGGGCAAGGCGATCGATGTGGCGGTATCGGACGGCGATTTGCCGACGCTGGTGCGGGTGTGCGACCGGTATTTTCCGTCGAACGCGGCGTTTGCGGGGCTGATGAAGGCGGGGGACTGGTGCTTCGAGCGGGGCGAATTCGCGGCGGCGTCGCGGATCTGGCAGCAACTGCTGGATCATCCGGCGGCGGGGAATCATCAGGCGGAGCTGCTGTTCCGGGCGGCGGTGGCGGAGCATCTGGGGCGGAATGACGCGGCTGCGAAACCGCTCAGCGAACGGCTTACGAAAAATTTCGCGGATGCCACCGGGGCAGTCGGCGGCGAGACGGACGTGAATTACGCGACGAAGCTTGCGGATCTGCTCAAGACGCCGCCGTTCGAAGCGCCGCAGGCGGTTCCGGATGAGTGGCCGGCGTTTGAAGGGGGTCCGTCGCGGTCGCTGACTCCGGCGGTGGATGCGACGGCGGGCGCGCGGCTGTGGGGCGTTTCGCTGGATGATCCGACGATCCAGGGAGATCGGAACCAGCCGGGGCTTCGGGCGCCGGTGGGGTTGCGGGTGATCAATGGTCCGGCGGTACAGCAGGCGTCGCTGGGTCCGGCGTTGAGCAGCTTTCCGACGCTGGCGAATGGCACGATATTCATCCATACGGGCGAAAGGGTGGTGGGACTGTCGGCGAGCGCGGGCACGCTGCTGTGGGCCTATCCGCAGCAGGTGATCGCGCGTTTGAGCAGCCAGCAGCAGCAGATACTGCAGAGCAACAACGCGGCGGCGCGGCCGGCGGCGCATGACAGCGTCACGGTGTATGGCGACGATGTGTACGCGGTGCTGCCGGCGAATCCGGTGCCGGGGCAGCCGATGATGATGGAGTATCCCTACTCGATGACGGGGCCGACGCGGGTGGTGGATTTGTCGCGGCAGAGCGGCAAGGAGCGATGGAGCACGGTCGCCCAGACGATTACGCCGGAGACCGATGCGCCCGCGGCGCCGGTCGCGGCGCAACCCGGGCGGGTGCTGCGGCTGGGGGATCAGCAGCAGCGCACGCAACTGACCTTCGTGGGCTCGCCGATGGTGACGCGGCAGGGCGTGTTCGTGATGGCGACGAAATCGGGCGATCCGTCGTTCGTGCCTTATTATCTCGTGCGGCTGGACCGGGAGACGGGGGCGGTATCGTGGACCTGTTATCTGTGCAGCGTGTCCACCGGGGCGATGTATTACGGTTACAGCGCGTTGACGGCCATACCGATTCCGACGCTGGTGGATGATGTGGTGTACATCTCGACGGGGCAGGGCGCGGACTGCGCGGTGGATGCGAACATCGGGCGCATTTTGTGGCTGCAGGTGACCGACAGCGCCAAGGGGCAGAGAAATCCCAATGAGTATTACGTGCAGCAGCAGGGGTCGGCGGCGTGGAAATTCAATCCGCCGATGGTGTACGGCAACGAGCTGATCTCGTATGAATCCACGGGCTCGGCGGCGGTGTCGGGGCCGGGGTCGGGGTGGCTGCGGGTGTACGATCGCTGGACGGGGCAGCTTTTGACGAAAGCGACGCGTGCGCAGCTGCACGTGGGAGCGGCGGACATAGTGGCGGGCATCTCCGGCAACAAGCTGATACTCACCGGGCAGAATGTCTCGGCGATCGACCTGGACAACGTGGAGAAGGACCCGCAGGCGGTCTGGACGGTCACGTATCCGTCGGTGGCGGAAGCGGGCAAACCCAGCGGCCGGCCGTTTTTGACGCAGAACATCCTCTACGTGCCGTTTGAAAAGGGGCTGTTCACGGTGGACGTGAACGCCGGGAAGAAGATGGATTTCTGGCCGTGGCCGAAGAACGACAAGGACGTGCCGGGGAAAGGGGGCAACTTGCTGGTGACGTCGGAGCAGGTGGTGGTGATCAACGACCAGGAGATCGCGGGATATTCGCGGTGGGAGACGGCGCGTGACAACCGGCTGAAGGCGATCGCCGGCAACCCGAATGCGCCCGAGCCTTATCTGGCGCTGGCGGAAATCAGCTTCCGGACGTCGCATTTGGATCTGGCGGAGCAGAACATGCGCAAGGCGGTGGACCTGGCCAACGCGGCGGCGGGCGCGTCGGGTGGCGGCGGCAATTCGTCGGCGATGGAGATGCTGGACCGGCTGTATCGCACGAATTTGAATTTTGCGGAGCAGCTTCTGGGCAAGAGCGAAAGCGAGCTGCAGTCGCGCTCGCGTTTTTACTTCGAGCAGTGCAAGGCGACGGCCCGCGGTCCGGAGCAGCAGGCGGAATGGCGGCTGGACCTTTCGGATCTGTCGCTGAAGGAGAACAAGGCCAGCGAAGCGGCGATGCTGTTCAACGACGTGCTCACGGACAGCGGCCTGAGGGAAGCGTCATTTCATCAGGGCGATGCGATGGCCCGGGCGGGCGTGACGGCCGAAGCGCGTTTTCGCTCGCTGATCGACAAGAACGGCGACGCGATCTACAAGCCATTTGAGCAGCAGGCGGCGGCGGAACTTGCGCAGGCGGGGAGCGACGCGTTGGCCCTGCAGCGCGTGGTGGATCAGTATCCCAACAGCGCCGCGGCGGCGACGGCCGCGCAGCGCAGCGCATCGGCGATGGCTGCGAAGGGGGATTTTGAAGGCCAGCGCAAGGCGCTTTCGTGGCTATACCCGCGGGTGAGCGGGGACGAGAAGGCGCACATCACGGCGGAGCTGACGATGGCGAATCTGGCGCTCAAGCGGTTCGCCACCGCCGACGGCTGGGCCGAGCGGGGGCTGCGTCAGTTCAAGAAATACACGTGGACCGCCGGGGGTGGTGGTGGAGCTGACGGGGGCAAGATGACGTTTGAGGCGTTGCTGGCGCAAGTGAGGTCCGCGCGTCCGGCGGAAGCCGAAGGCCGCCTGCCGCTGCTGCCGCCGCCGACGAATGATGCCGACGGGCGTCCGGTGGGACCGCCGGACATGGACGAAGCGTCGACCTCCACGCCGGTCAAAGACGCCAGCGGCAAGCCGATCGACACGGACGGCACGTTCGCCCGGGGAACGCTGCTGACGCCGATCGAGAGCTCTCCGATGTATTCGCGGCCGAACATGCTCTTCGTGGCCAGCGGTCAGACGATCCGGGCGTTTGATACGTCCAACGGAACGCCCATGGAAAAAGGCGATCCCGTGCGGTTGGCCGGCACCGGTCCGACTGCCGCGCTGGTGGGCTGCTATGGGGACGTGGCGGTGTTCGCGCAGAACCGGGCGGTGACGGGGATCGACCTTGGCACGATGAAAGAGGCGTGGCAGATCAAGTTCAACTTCAGCGTCCGGGACTCGATGGCCCGCAACTCGCAGCCGAACATTCCGCCGGGCGCCCAGCAGGTGGTGATCAATGGCCGGATCGTGATCGTCAACGGCGGCGTGGTGCAGGAGGACGGGGTGATGGCGCCGTCGGTGGATCTCACCGGCGACGCGGAAACCGCCCGCCGGGCGGCGCTCCAGCAGCTCAGCGCGCCGGCCTTCTCGACGCTCAAGATGATCGGCGACAAACTCGTGGTGGTCTCGGGCGGAAAAGTCCATGCGTACAGCCTCAAGACCGGAAAGACGCTGTGGAACGACCAGTCCGGCGGCGAGGTCGCTCCGCCGGTGCCCGAGAACTGCAATCCGGTGGCGCTTTCCGGAAACGACGACCTGGTGACGCTCCAGCTGGAACGCAACGACAAGCCCGGCGCGTCTTTCCTGGTGATCGACGGCGACAGTGGAAAGCTTCGGAGGCAACTCACGCTTCCGGCCGAAGAACGCGTTTATTGGCGCGGCCTCTCGGGCGACGGCATGCTGTTCGTGGTATCCGATCAGGCGGTCTCGGCGTATGACCTGATGAGCGATTCCGACAAGCCGGCGTGGCGCCGCTCCGACGTGCAGTCCCGCTACCCCGCCGCCACGCAAGTCACGCTCGACGGGTTGATTTTCGTCAATTCGTACAACGAAGTGATGTGCCTGTCACCGGAGGGCGGCGAAGCGCGCTGGCCGCAGCCCGGGACGGAGGTCCGTCTGAACATTCCCGCGGGCCAGACCTCGAACGGGCAGTATCCCTTCCTGCGCTCGCTGGTGGACGGCGATATGATCATTTATGAATCGACACAGGGGGTTTCGGCCTATTTTACTTACCCGCGCTCGGCCGACGACGGGCAGCTTGCCTGGGAGGCCGACTTCCCGTCACAAACGACGCCGCCGCTGGAAAGCATGCAGATGTCGGATCCGTATGTGGTGGTGATGGCGGAGGGCCCCATGAAGACCGCACAGCACGCCGTCCACCTGGTGCTGATCAACCGCAAGGGGGGCAAGCGGCATCTGGACAAGCAGCTTCACCGCTCGGCGAGCGCCAGCGACATCGAGGGTCCGCAGGTGCAGGCGTGGATGCTGGCTGATAACGGCATCGCCCTGGCGGTAAACGGTCATGTGTATTTCTATCACGGCCACACGCCGGTGCATGCTCCGACCGCCGAGCAAACACAAACCCAGGCGCCCGGCGTGGATAAGCCCCAGGGCTGACCGGGAGTGGCGGGCGTTCACCGGGCCGGGACTTTTCGGATACACTGCGCCCGCCGACGCTTGTCGCCGGCGGCGAAGCGCGAGCGGGAGGTTTCCGTGCCCAGCGGTGGTCATGCGGCGGTTGCGAAGTTCGGGAGGGGGCGGCTCCTCGAAGAGTTCAAACGGCAGGTGTTGTCAGCATCGAGGAATGGCGACGGCGAGGCGTCGCTGTTCGGCACCGATGGCGCGCACGGGGGCGGCCACAAGGATGTGTATCTCGCACAGGCGCCCAGCGCGGTGGAGATACTGGGCGCGTCGACGGAAGGGATCGGCGGCACGGTGGTGGCGAGCACGCTCGGCGGCGCGCTGGCCGCCACGGTCGCGGTGCAGCGGCGCGATGATCGGCGGCTGGTGATTCGCAGGTATGGCGCCGGCGAGCCGGAGACGGTGAGTCTTTCGCTCGACGACTTCTACGGCACGGCGGCGTTGCTGCCGCTGGAAACGCTGCAAGGGCTTTTTGCCGATGGCCGTCACTGGGCTGCGGATATCGCGGGGGCGTTTCCGGTATTGGCGCGTCACAAGAACATGACCCGCCGCACGAATGGAGCAAACATCGCATGCCTGGCTTCGCCGGAGGTTGACGGCACGGCAGTGGCGTGCGCCACGCTCTCGGCGCTGACGGCGGCCTACCACCTGCTGATCGAACCGGCCGAGACGGCGCTTCTCGCGCAAAAAATCCGCCACACGATCGCCGGCGATCCGTGCGGGGTGTGGGCGCCGATGGCCTCGACGCTGTGCCCCGAGCGCAGCGTCATCGCCATCCGCTGCCAGCCGCACGAGGTGGCGGCGCAGATTCGGATGCCCGATGGATGGCGGATCGCCGGAATTCGCCTGCAGGGCCGTGATGACGGAGGAGGGGCGCACGGATCGAGCTGTCAGCGGGAGCGCACGGCCGCCGTCATCGTGCAGGCGCTGCTCGCGCGCGCCATCAAGGACCTGGGCATTCGAAAGGGTCCCGCCGGCGGCTACCTGGCCAATGCGTCGGACGAGCATTTTCACCGCTACTTCGAGCGGCTGATGCCGGAATCGATCAGTGGCCGCGAGTTCCTGGAACAGTACGGCCCGCCCACCGATTGGCTGGCGCGGGTGCGGCCGGATGCGGACTATTCGCCGCGCGCCGATGCCGCGCGGCTTTTCGCACAAAGCGGCCGGGCGAAGGCGTTTGCCGAGCGTCTTGCGGCGGGGGCGCGCGCGGCCGATGCGTCAGCCCGCAGCACGGCGATGGTCGGCGCCCGCACGCTCCTGGCCGCCGGCGCCGCTGGGGAGGCGGCCCTCACGGCGATGCTGATCCCCGACGACACCCAGGGTCAGTCGGAGCTCACCGCACTGGCCGCGGAACTGCGCAAACGGAGCGGCGAGCGGGAGGTCGTCTTCGAAGAGGCTGGCGCCGGGTCGGCAGAAGCGCCGGCCTTGCGCGTGCCGCTGGCGGAGCTGCTGAGTTCCTGAATGAGTCCCTGGAATCGGGCGATTCGCGTGCGTGCGTGGCCGAGACGCCGCCGCCGAACTTCGTTAAAATCCGCCGACCTCGCAGTGGAGTTCGCGATGAAGGAATATCTGGATCTGGTCCGCCTCGTGCTGGAGAAAGGCATTCGCAAGCCCTCGCGCACCGGCGTGGACACGCTCTCTTACTTCGGCGCGTTTTACCGGGTCGATCTCGCCGCGGGCTTTCCATTGCTGACGACCAAGAAAGTGAATTTCAATGCCTGCCTGCACGAGCTGCTCTGGTATCTCAGCGGCGAGGATCACATTCGCAATCTGCGGAAAGTCACGAAAATCTGGGACGCGTGGGCCGATGAAAGAGGCGATCTGGAAACCGCCTACGGCCGGTACTGGCGGCGCTTCCCTCATGCGGTCCAGAAAAGCCACGCCGCGGTGCGCGAGACAGGCGAGACCGCGGCGCCGGTCGAGGAGATCGATCAGATTCAATACGTGATCGACGAAATCCGCAGGAATCCGTTCTCGCGCCGTCTCATCGTCACCGCGTGGGAGCCCGGCAACGCGGAGCGCTCGAAGTTGCCGCCCTGCCATTACACGTTCGCCTTCAACGTGAGCCCGGATGAAACTGGTAACCCGCGGCGGCTCAACTGCCACCTGACGCAGCGTTCCGGGGACATCGCGCTGGGCATCCCCTTCAATCTCGCTTGTTACGCCACGCTCACGCAGATGATCGCTCAGGAAGTCGGCCTTGAACTCGGCTACTTCGCCCACACCATCATCGACGCCCACATCTATTGCGCCGATCCCGGTTCCGCCATGGCGGCTTACGACCACGTCGCCGGCCTGCGCGAGCAACTCACCCGCACGCCCCGGCCGCTGCCGCGGCTCGCGATCGCACAAAAGCCCTTCTCCCAGTTATCCTTTGAAGACTTCCGGCTGGAGGGGTACGACCCCCACCCGCCGATTGTGTTCAAGGTGGCGGTGTAAGAAACGATGCTGATTTCGATCATTGTGGCGATGACGCCAGACCGTCTCATCGGCGCCGCGGGGCGACTGCCGTGGTATTTGCCCGAGGACCTGCGTCGCTTTCGCAGGCTCACGATGGGACATGCGATCGTGATGGGCCGCAAGACCTTCAGCTCGATCGGCCGCGCGCTGCCGGGTCGCCGGAACCTCGTCATCAGCCGCAACCCCAACCCGCCGCCGACAGAAGGCATCGAGTGGTTTCACTCGCTGGATGACGCCGTGGCGGCCGCACGCAACGCCGGCGAAACCGAGTGCTTCATCGCCGGCGGCACGGAGATTTACGCCGAATCGTTGAAGAAGGCGCAGCGGCTGTACGTCACTTATGTGCAGCGTGATTTTCCTTTTCAGGGCGACACGTACTTCCCCATCTGGGACCAGACGGAGTGGTCCCTGGTCAGCCACGAGCTGGTCAAGGATATGGAATTCGTCGTGTATGAACGGGCCGCGCCCGGCACCCACGGCGAACAAATCTCGGAGCCGGGCAACTAAATCGCGTAACGGTGTGTTTTGTCTTTGTGTTCCGACTGCGCCGCTCCCGGCGCGTGCCTGGATTCCCCGCATGCCGATCGTTCAGGCCGCCGATCTCGCCAAGTCCTTCCGCGTCTCCGCCAGCGAGCCGGGGTTTCGCAACGCGCTGCGCCACTTTTTTCGCCGGAAGTATCGCACGGTCGAGGCCGTCAAGCCGCTGTCTTTTACGATCGAACCCGGGGAAGTGGTGGGTTTCCTGGGTCCCAACGGCGCTGGAAAAACGACCACGCTTAAGATGCTTACCGGCCTGATTCATCCCTCTTCGGGAACCGTCAGCGTCGCGGATCATGTCCCCTTCCGGCGGCAAAAGGCTTTTCTGCGCCGCATCACGATGGTCATGGGCAACAAGCAGCAACTTCTGTGGGACCTGCCCGCCAACGAAAGCTTCGCCATCAACGGCGCCATCTACGATATCCCCGAGGCCGAATTCAAACGTCGCGTGGAAGAACTCGCGGGCATGCTCAACCTGACGCGGGAACTCAGCCAGCCCGTGCGCAAACTTTCCCTGGGCGAGCGCATGAAATGTGAACTCATGGCGTCGCTCCTGCATCGCCCGGAGGTGCTCTTTCTCGATGAACCCACGCTCGGCCTCGACGTCAATGCGCAGGTCGCCGTGCGCAGCTTTCTGCGTGATTACAACCGCCGATACAACGCCACCATCCTGCTGACCTCGCACTACATGGCGGACATCACCGCGCTCTGCCGGCGCGTCCTGCTGATCCACCAGGGCCGCCTGTTTTATGATGGCCCGCTATCGGGGATCATCGATCGCTTCGCACCCTATCGAGAGGTGAAGCTGGATTTCACGGAGCCCGTCGAAAGCCGGATGCTGGCGGCATTTGGCGACGTGGAGTCCAACGAGGGTCGCTCCGCGAGCCTGATCATCCGGCGCGAAGCGCTTACCGACACGGTCGAGCGCCTTTTGGGCGCCCTGCCGATCGCCGATCTGACCATCACCGATCCGCCGATCGAAAAAATAATCGGCGAGCTGTTCGCGCAGGGTGTGGTGAAGTAACGCGGGTCGTTGGACGTTGCTGTAACAGTCTTACGAAAGGAACGCCGTGAAGATGCGTTTACCTGCCGCCATGATCCTCGCCGCCGCGTTTGCCGTTCCGGCCTTTGCCGAAGGCGTTCCCTACGCCGCCGGCACGCGCGCCCAGCATTTCACGTTCCAGGGCAGCCCCGGCAACGATCAGCCCATCATTCGCCCGCCCGCCGCCTACAAGGACGACGACGGCTACGGCTTTGTCGATTCCTCCGCCGTGCGCGGCGAGGCCACCGGCGCCGAGGCCCCCGATTACCTCCGCTTCGACGTCAAACTTCCCGACGGCAATTACGATGTTTCGCTCATGCTCGGCAATCCTTCCAGGGAAACGGATGTCTCCGTCAAAGCCGAGGCCCATCGCGGGGTGGCCACGAACATCCACACGAACCCGCGTCAATCGGCGGTCGTCAACTTCACGGTCAACGTGCACACAAACAAGCTGCTGATTCCCATCGACACCGACGGGCGCCTCACCGTGGAGATCGTGGGCAAGAATCCCTCGATCATGAAGTACGATGTGAAGCCCAACGAGTCCGCCGCCACGGTGTATATCGCCGGCGATTCCACCGCGTGCGATTGGGATGATCCGCCCTGGTCAAGCTGGGGCGACATGCTCCCATTGATGTTCAAACCGGGGACGGTCGCCGTCGCCGACCGCGCCTCTTCCGGGCGCTCCAGCAAATCCTTCATCGACGAAAAACGACTTGCCGACATCCTCGATACGATCAAGCAGGGTGATTACCTGCTGATTCAGTTCGGCCACAACGACCAGAAGCCGGATGCAGCGCGCCACACCGATCCCGAGACGACATTCAAGCAAACGCTGCAGATCTACATCGACGAAGCCCGCAAGCGCGGCGCCATCCCGATCCTCGTCACCCCGATGCCGCGGCGCAATTTCACCGCCGATGGCCACGTGCAGAACACGCTCGGCGATTATCCCCGGGCCATCCGCGAACTGGCCGCCGCTGACAAAGTGCCCCTCATCGATCTCAATGCCGAAGCGGGCAGGTTCTACGAAGCCCTTGGACCCGAGAAATCAAAGTCCGCCTTCCTCTTCTATCCCGGCGGCACCTTCCCCAGCCACAAGGACGAACTCCAGGACAACACCCATTTCAATTCCTACGGCGCTTACGAGCTCGCCAAGATCATCGCCCATGGCATCCAGCAGAGCGGCCTGCCTCTCGCCCAGGATTTGACCGACATTCCCCCGCAAAATCTCGACTCCACGAAGCAGCCCGTCGGCCTCGACTTCAACTACCTCATGTCCACCAGGTAGGCCCCGCATGTGGCGCAAGCTCCGCTCCCTCACCGCGTCGCAGCATGCGCTCATGCTTGCTTACCGCGCGGAAATTTACCTGTGGGTCATCGCCCACATGCTGCCGTTCATCATGATGGGCGTCTGGGTGCGCGCCGCCGCCAACCCCGCCTCCGCGGGGCGCTTCGCCATGTCTGCGCACGATTACGCCCGTTACTTCTTCTGCGTTTTCGTGATTCGCCAGTTCACCGCCGTCTGGATGATCTACGAATTCGAATGGCACGTGGTTGAGGGCCGGCTTTCCTACCTGTTGCTCAGGCCGATGAACCCGCTATGGCATTACGTGACCGCGCATTTCGGCGAGCAGCTGGCGCGATTTCCGTTCTTCGCCCTCGTCTCCGTGATTTTCTTCATCATCTATCCCGACGCCCGCTGGGTCCCCGCGCCGTCCGCCATCATCCTGGGCATCGTCGCCATTTACGCCGCGTTCACCCTGCGATTCGCGATGCAGTATTGCATCACCATGCTGACCTTCTGGTTCGAACGCGCCAGCGCCCTCGATCAGCTCACGTTTCTCCCTTATATCTTTCTCTCCGGCCTGGCCGTGCCGCTGGATGATCTTTCGCCGCGCCTCGCCGCCGCGCTACGCCTCACGCCTTTTCCCTACTTCATCAGCTTTCCCGCCGAGATCATGATGGGGCGCGTTTCCGCCACCGATCCGCGGATCGTGCAGGGTTTCGCGCTCATGACCGTCTGGTTTGTCGTCTTCGGCCTGATCGGCGCTGTGCTCTGGCGCCGCGGACTTCGCCACTACTCCGGCCAGGGAGCCTGATCCATCGCCCGCATTACCCGCATCCTCACCCGCTTCTGGACCGCCTCCCTGTCGGCCGAAATGGAGTACCGCGCCAATTTCATCACCTCCACCCTTTACGCGCTTGGCCAGCTCGCCGGCACTCTCTTCACCATCGATGTGCTTTACGACAAAGGTTATCAATTCACCGGCTGGACCTTGAATCAAACCTACATCGTCGTCGCCCTCTTTACCCTGATGGACGGCATCACCACCTCCGCTCTCTCCCCCAACCTCTCCCGCATTGTCCAGCACGTGCAGCGCGGCACGCTCGATTTCATCCTCCTCAAGCCTGTCGATTCCCAATTCCAACTCTCCACGCGCAACCTCACCCCCTGGGGTTTTCCCAACATCGCATTTGCCGTCGCGCTGCTGCTGTACGCCGGCACGCACCTGGAACATCCCCTTCCCTGGTACGCCTATCTGCTGGGAATGTTGCCGGTCTTCTTCGCTGTTGCGATTCTTTACGCCCTGTGGTTTGCCGTCGGCACCACCACGGTCTGGTTCACCAAAGTATGGAACGCGACCGAAGTGCTGCGATCTTTCATTGAGGCTGGAAAATTTCCCGCTTCCGCCTTCCCCACGGCCCTGCGTTTTTTTTTCACCTTCATCCTGCCGGTCGCTTTCCTGACCACCGTTCCCGCCGAAGTTATCCGTGGCGACCGCGGCCCCCGCTTCATCGCGCTCGAAGCCGCCATCGCCGCCCTCCTTCTTCTGGGCTCTCGCCTTTTCTGGCGATTCGCCCTGCGCCATTACACTTCCGCTTCGAGTTGAATGGCCGTCGTGCGTGGCTTGACCCACGCGGCTCGCTTGTGCAAAATGACCTTGTCCCGCACCGGTCTTGCCGGCGCGAGGCACCTCCGGAGAGATGGCTGAGTGGCTGAAGGCGCCGGTTTCGAAAACCGGTTCGTGCGCAAGTGCGACTAGGGTTCGAATCCCTATCTCTCCGCTTCCTTCCCTGACCCTCGGTTTCGCGCATTTTGGTGGCCGGGCAGTTGTGTCTGCCGTCGCGACCTAATCGATTTTGATCACTGCCGCCCCGCGAATCGCATCGTTCTTGAGCGACTGCAACGCTTCGTTCACTTGGTCAAACGCAAAGACCTGCACGTGGGTCTGGACTGGCAACGCAGCCGCTTCGTTCAGAAACTCCTGCCCATCTTCGCGCGTGTTGTTGGCCACCGTTCGGATGACGCGCTCACCATAGAGCAGCCGATATGCCATCTGCGGTATATCGCTCATGTAAATGCCCCCGAGCACCAGCACGCCGCCCTTATCCAAGGCCGCCAGCGCCGCCGGGACGATCTCGCCCGCCGGCGCGAAAATGATCGCCGCATCCAATTTCTCCGGCGGCGGCTCCGTGGCATTGCCCGTCCATGCCGCCCCCAACTCCCGCGCCAGGGACTGATGCCGTTCGTGGTCGCGCGTGCAGACGTACACTTGCGCCCCGCGGCCGCGCGCCAGTTGAATCACCACGTGTCCCGCCGCACCGAATCCGTAAATACCGAGCTTTGCCTCTTTCCACCCGTCTCGGCGTTGGTCAAGCCCGGTGAGTTTCATGGCGCGGTAGCCGATGATGCCCGCGCATAGCAGCGGCGCCGCCTGCGTATCCGAAAACCCACTCGGGAGCGTGTAGACAAACCTCGCCGGCGCGGCCATGAACTGCGCAAATCCCCCATCCGCAGTCCATCCGTTGAACTCCGCCTGCTCGCACAGGTTCTCCCGCCCGCTCATACAAAAGCGGCACCGCCCGCACGTGCTCCGCAGCCACGCCGCCCCTACCCGGGCTCCGCGCTCCACCGAGCGCACATTCGATCCTATCTCTTCGACCACGCCGACTACCTGGTGCCCCGGAATGATCGGCATCTTCCGCGGCGCCAGATCGCCCTCGACCACATGCAAATCCGTCCGGCACACCCCGCACGCATGCACGCGAATCAGCACATCCTCCGGGCCCATCGCCGGCATCGGCGCCGCCTCCAGCCGCAACGGCGACGTATCGACCGGCGCCTGCTTCTTCAGCACCGCCGCCTTCATCGTGACCATGACCGTCTCCTCACTTCGCCGCGATCACCGCCTGCGGGCGAATAAATCATAGGCCGTTCCGGAGAGCGCGTTTGAATGTTTTTCAGAATGCCGCTATCACGGTGCAGGCTGTCTGTCGCCACTTCCGCATCACCCTTTCTTGGCCGGCCGCATGTCTTCCGGAGGTCCTATGAACATTCCCGCTGCCCTCGCATCGATCGCCCTCGTTTTCGCCGCCGCCGCCCGCGCTGCCGACACGCCGCCCACGAACACGGACCTCGCCGATCTGAAACCCGCTCTTCCCGTGATCCCCGACGCCCGATTCAATCTGAAGGATTACGGCGCGGTCGGCGATTACAAAGCGATGGACACCGACGCCTTCAAAAAAGCCGTCGCCGCCATTGAAAAAGCCGGCGGCGGCCACCTGATCGTTCCCGCCGGCACTTACAAGACGCTTCCCTTCACGCTGACCAGCCACATGGATCTTCACCTCGATGCCGGCGCCACCATCAAAGCCCCCGACAACTTCGCCGAGTACGGCATTCCCGATCCCGCCACCGCCACGGGCAATCGCGTCGGCGCCGGCGTCCAGCCGCTCATCTCCTCTCCCGCCAATGCGACCGATATTGCCATCACCGGCTCGGGCACCATCGACGGTTCGGGCGCCAATTTCTGGACCTGGTCCGACAAGGCCGCCCGCAAATATCCGCCCGGCCGCGCCATCGTCGCGCGTCCCATCCTGGTTTCACTCCGCGGCGTTACGCGGCTTCACGTCGACGGCATCACCCTCACCAACTCCCCCATGTTCCACCTTGTCCCGCGCGGCGAAGACATCACCATCGAAAACCTCCACATCCTCGCTCCCAGCGATGCCCCCAATACCGATGCCATGGATCCCGGCGGCCAGCGCATCCTCATCCGCAACTGCACCATCAACACCGGCGACGACGACTGCGCTCTGCAAAGCGGTTCCCATGATGTCCTGATCGAAAAACTCACCTGCCTCCACGGACACGGAATCTCCATCGGCAGCGGCACGCGCAATGGCCTGAGCAACGTGCTCGTCCGCAACTGCTCCTTCGACGGCACCGACAACGGCCTGCGCATCAAGTCCTATCGCGGCAACGGCGGCGACGTCCACGACATCACCTACACCGACATCACCATGAAAAACGTCCGCCGCCCTGTCGACCTCAACATGCTCTACAACGGCAACGCCAACACACCGACCGACGTCGGCCCGCGCAACGCGGCCCCCGGTCAAACCACCAACATCCCCAACTTTCACGACATCCATTTCGCCAACATCACCATCACCAATTCCCCCCTCGCCGGCCGGATTCTCGGCCTGCCCGAGCAGATGCCGCACGACATTACCTTCACCAATGTCACCATCCAGTCGAACCGCGGATTCCTCGTGCAGGATGCCAAGGACATCGTCTTTGATCACGTGAAGATCGACGCCAAAACCGGCGACCCTCTCGTGCTCGACAACGCCTCGGTGATCTGGAACGGCGAGAAGAAAAGCGGCACCAGCGGCGGCCCCGCGAACGTCTTTTACTGAGCCCCCCGCACTGCCCCAGGCCTCACACCGGCCGCTGCTTCAAGTGCCTGGCCACAAATTCCAGCCATGCATCGTCGGGCACCTCATACGGCCGGAACTTTTCGAACGTTCCCTGCTCCTCGCTGTACAACAGGGCCCGGTGCGCCCCGAGCCGATTTGCCAGCGGTGAATCAATGAGGTTGCTCGAATCCGACGCGCTCATCTGGAACAGCACGCGGTGATCGAACTGCCGCATCGAGGCCCGCTCCAGCGTCCGCTCCACCGTGATCGGCGTATCCGCCCAGATCACCGTGTGCAGCCCCACCGCCGGTCCTTCTGACAAAAGCTCCGCGAATTGCTTGTCCGCCTTCGGTGCCTCCGGTTCATCGCTCTTGCTGAAGCTGAAATCGTCCTCCTGCCGCCGCAAGAGCCGGTATCGCTGCAATCCAAACAGCAGCAAATACACGCTCGGCCCCGCATTATCGTGTCCCTGCCGCTCCTTCAGCATCGTCGCCAGCTCGTTGATCGCTTCGGGCACATTCCGCCACTGCACCACGTTCGACTTCTGCGGCAGCGCGCCCATCACCCGCTCCAGCACGCCGTAATATCGCGAATCCGTGGGCGTCCCATCCAGCAGGTAAAAAATGGCCTCTCCCGGTTTCTGCTGCGCTGCGATTGAAGCCGCCATTGCCCCGAAAATCCCTACCGCCGATTCCTCCTGCTGCCCCACCATCAGCACGTTCGCCCCGCTCTGTCGCCGGAATGGAATCGCGCTGGGCTCCTTGATCGCCACCGGCTCACCGACGAACGCCTGCACTGCCGACGCCGCCGCCGGATAGTCCGTCCGCTCCAGCAGCTTCATCAACCGCTCGTTCTTGCGGATCAGCGCCGCCGAATTCCCTTCGAAAACGATCGGCGCCGGCGGATGCAGCCCCTTCGTTTGCGTCAGTTCGTGCACGTGCTCCAGGTATTTCTCGCGCTGTTCGTCCGGCAGAAATGCAATCTGGAACGGGCTGTTCGCTTCCACCAATCCCCCCGCATCGTTGTATACCGCCTCGCCCGGCCGCGTCAGCAACCGAGCCGCTCCATTGTTATCGCCCAGGATCATCTGCGAATCCGCTTCCGTGCATTGCAGCGCCACGCGCACCGCAATCTGCCCCAGCGTGCTGCGCGCCAATCCCGAACTCCCTCCGATCGTCTGCGACCCCAGCACGACGTGCACGCCGAACGCACGCCCTTGCCGCACCAGCCGATCCAGCAGCACCGACGCCTCCTGCGAAAGCTTGTCATCCTCCGAGAAGAATTCCTGGAATTCGTCGATCAGCAGCACCGTTCGCGGCAACTTCTGCCCCGTGCGATCCCGATACGCTGTGATCTCCTGCACTCCCGCGTCGCGGAACATCGCCCCGCGCCGCGTCAGTTCCGCATCCACCCGGTGCAGCACGCTCAATCCGAATTCCCGGTCGCTTTCCACCGCGATCGCCCGCGCGTGAGGCAACTCACTGCTCGCATACGCCTTGAATTCCACGCCCTTCTTGAAATCCACGAGATAAAACTCGATCTCGTCCGGTCCATACCACATCGCCAGGTTCGTCACGATCGTGTGCATCAAATTACTTTTGCCCGATCCGGTTTTGCCCGCCACCAGCGTGTGCTGCGCCACGCCCACCCCCAATCGCATCGCCTGCAATCGCGTCGCCCCCGATTTCCCGATCGGCACGCGCAATTCATTCTTCGAACTCATCGACCAGAACTGATCCTCCGCCGGCGCGATGCTCTGGAACGGCACCTCCACGCGCTTCGCTTCCTTCGCCGCCTTCCCCACCTTGTCCATCAACCCCGTCAGCGTCTTCTCATCCGGCGGGGTATCCATCTTCAGCGGAAACCGCTTGAACACCGCATCGTCCCACGTGAACGTCCCGTTCTTGTGCACCAGGTGCACGCTCCGCGAAACGATCTCCTCCATCCGCGATCCCGGCGGGAGCGCCTGCCGCGTATCCCGCAGAATGATCGTGTACACCCCGCATTTGGGTCCGGTCGTCGCAATGCTGGACAGCCGGCGCAATGCCTCCGCCTCGAATCCCGTCGGAAAATCGGCGATCACCAGATAGCGAATCGGTTCCGCCAGTTCCCCCGCCTGCGCGTTGTATTCATCAATCGTCGCATATTCGTTGCGCAGATACTTCTGGATCACCGTCTCCATGTGCTCGGTCAAATCCGCCAGACGCTGCTCGATATGTTCCGTCTCGGTCCAGATGCGCGACCCCACCAACGATTCGTCATGATCCGCCAGGTGCATGAATCCCGCGAAGCTCTGCCCCAAGCCCACCGGATCGAAAATCGTGAACTTCACCCGTCCCGCCGGCATTTGAGTGAGCAGCCGCGCCATGACCATCTGCGCGACGTCGATAGCCGCCGCACGTCCCGCATGGTCCGTCTCCACCAGCAGCGATCCGCGGTCCGGAAGCGTCAGCATCGCCGGCACGATAAACGTATCCGGCAGCTTCAGCCGCACCGGTATCTGGGCAGCGAGCTGCGCGAGATCCACCTTCATCTCGCCAAAGCGCACCTGCCCGTTCGACTCCTTGGGCGCTTTCCATTCCTCCCACGCCGGGCTGTTCCAATCCACCAGGCGCGGATCGATTCCGCTTCCCGCCGCCAGCAGTTCCCGCACCGCCCGCAGACCCTCGCCCCAGCGAGCCTCGAGCGCCTGGCTGTCGCGCTGGTAGGCCGCTTCCATCTGCGCCAGCGTCGCCGCATGATTCTGTTCGGTGTCCTCCCGCGCCGCCGTCTCCTCCCGCTCAATCTGTCCCTCCGTCTCCGCCCGATAGCGCTGCAATTCTTCCAACCCCCGCGCCTTCTCCGCCTCATTCGCCGCCAGCCGCTCCTCATGCCGCTTCGTTTCCCCCGCCACCGCCGCCGTATGCTGCTCGGTCGATTCCCGCTGCACGCTCCGCGCCTTCTCGCGCGCCGCCGCCAGCTCCTTCTCGCTCTTGACCCGCGCCTCCTCCACCTGCTGCTCGCGCAAATCGGCCGCCCGGATCCCCTCCGCCTTCACCGCATGCCGGGCCACCACCAGCGACAGCGTGATCTGCTCATACAGTTCCCCCGCCCGCGCCGCCACCCGTTTCCACTCCTGGCTTCGCAAAATCATGAAAATGATCGCCCCCACGATCATCGCCCCCACGCCCGCGCCGCCCGCCGCGATCATCTTCGTCTGAAAGTCCGCCACCGCCACCCACCCGATCCCTCCGCCGATTCCCCCCAGCGCCACGATCGCCACCACCGGCAAAATCCCCGCCATCACCCGCGTATGCCCCAACCCCTGCAACTCCTTCAAAAACCCTTCGCACTTCGTCCGCTCCTCTCCCAGCACCGCCCGCGGTTCCTTCTCCAGCCGCTGCTTCAACGCCTCCTCCATCGGGCCGCCCACCGGCGAATGCTCCAGCGGATAGGGCGCCACCGCCGTCCGCGCCGCATCCTCGAGCGCCTTGAGTTCCCCCATCCGCTCTTCCAGCTCCTTCTCCGTCTGCCGCTCTTCCGTGTCCAGCTGCATCTGCACCGACACCAGCCCGCTCTCCGCCTGCCAGGTCGCCTGCTTGAGCTTCCGCTTCAACCCCACCTCCAGCGTCTCGCGCTCCCTGGCGATCCGCTGCTGCGTCCCCTGGCTCTCGCTTTCAATCGCCGCCTTCTCCCCGGCATAACGGTCCAGAAGCGCCTGCTCGCGCGCGTCCGCGTCGCGCGCCAGCTCCGCCAGCCGCCGCTCGTGCCGCTCCTCATTCTCCTTGACCCGCTTCCGATACGCGCCGTTCTCCCGGTCCAGCGCTTCCCGGTGCTGCGTCTCGACCCGCTGCTCCTCCGCCGCGCATTCGATCGACAGCCGCACCACCTGCTCCAGGCTGTGCCGCTGCACGTCCCGCTGGGGCGCAGCCCCGGCCGCTGGGCCCCCACCCCGCGACGCCGAGGAAGCAGCGGTCGGGGGATGCGGAGGGGTGGAACCGGCGGCGGAGGTAATCACGCTCATGCAGTCTCTACTCGCAATCATTCTCGATACGGTTAAGCACCTGGTCCATGTGATCCAGCGCCTGAACCGCGCTGCGTACGTCCTGCTCTAACTGTAGCAGGTACACCTTCTCAAATTCCTGACTTTGTGCGTCCGACCACACATTCTGCACGTCCCGCCACCGCGCCGTCAGCTCCTTGGCCGCCTGTGACAATGCCGCCTTGCTCTCAACCAGTGACATCATGCTCCTCCTCGGCTGCCCCCGCCCCCTCCTTCGCCGCCCCCTCTTCCGCTGTTTCTTCCTTTCCTTTTTCCGGTTCCTCAACCGCCGCCGAGTCGACCGCCTCCCCCCCGCGCGACATCGCCTCGCCGCCAGTGATCATATCCCCGCCGCCCACGCCGCCGGTGCTCGGCGCCGCAATCTGCACGTACGCTTCCAGGCTCCCCGCAAGCCGATCCAGCAGCGTCACCGCCCGGGGAATCTCCACCGTCATGTCCCCCATCAACCGCGACACACCGCCCCGGTAAATCCCCGCCTCCTTCTCCAGCCGTGGCAGCGCCTTCTTAACCGCTTCAATCTTGAACTCCGCCTCCTCCACCGCCCGTAAACACTTCGCCAGCACCTTCTCCTCCTCCACCGCGCTGGGCCGCCGCCCCGTCGAATCCAGATACAGCTTCTTCTGCCGCACCGCGTCGCGCGCCTGGGTCACCATCTCCCGTCGCTTGCGCAACTGCCCCTGCCAGAACGTCCCCTGCTCCGTCTCCAGCCACGAACGCATCCGCCCGATCTCCCCGTCCGCATGCGCCAGCGCCTTGTCCACCACCTGCGCGAACTTCAGCAACGCCGCCCGAAACTGGCGGAATACCTCGAAATCTTCAACATTTACCTGCCCGGCCATGAATCCTCGCAATCCAACGCCCCCCGCCGCCGGCCCTCGCCCCCGCGCCCAACCCGGCTCATCGTTGCCGCAGATACTGCTCGATCGCCGCCGCTTTCTTGTTCAAAAACCCCGCATGTTCCCCCGCCGCCTCCACAAACGCCCCCAGCGACTTGGCCGTCTGCAAAAACGCTTCCGAAAACTTCTTCTGCTCCTGGTCCCGCCACGACCCCTCCAGCGCGTTCATGCGCGCATGCATCTGTCCCATCAGCGATTGGATTTCATCCGTAAACCGCTTCAAATCCATCGCAAACCGCCGCAAATCCGCGGGATCCACATTCGCTTTCGACATGCTGAGCCTCCACTCGCTCGAACCTGGCGGAAACCGTGTTATATCAGTGCCCGCCCCGCCCGTCCAAACGTCTCAGCGCCGTATCCGCAAGTCCGCCAGGACTCCCGGATTCCCCAAATCCCATGGCTGAGCCCGCCCCTGCTCCCGCCCCCCCATCCTCGCGGTACCATCCCTCCCTTCGATATTTCGCGCGATCCTTGCGCAAAAAATCTTGGCGCGACGCGAATCCGATGTACACTGCTTCTGAGCAGTATTTAAGTATTTCGATTGGTGGGGACATCTCCGCTGTGCCCGTTCCACAGGCCCGTCACCGCCTGCGCGTGGGGAACCGGTTGCACGGATCGTTGCTATCGTTCGTCCCCACCAGCAGTTGCGTGCCCCCGTCCCGCACCGGGCATGCCCTGCGCCTCGCTCCTCGCGGAGTCGCACCCCGCACCGCCTCCGCTTCTCCTGTGGGAAGGATACCACCATGCCCCGCACGCCGACCCTCCGTCGCCGTTTCCGCTCCCTCCTCGCCGCCCTCTTCCAATCCAACCGCTTCGACCGCCGGAACGCTCCGCGCGCCCGATGGGAACGCATCCCCACCGCCTTCAAAACCGCCACCCCTTTCCTCATCGACAACCTCGAACCCCGCCTCCTCCTCGCCGGCGACCTCCAGCTCGTCTCTGCCTCCATCCTCAGCCCCGCCAAGGCCGGCACACCCGTCACCGTCACCTGGACCGTCAAAAACGTCGGCGACGCCCCCGTTTCAGGCAGTTGGTACGACAGCGTCTTCATCTCCGACGACAACCAGCTGGATTCCACCTTCTACACGCCCCCCGGCGGCGGGGCCAGCAGCCTCCCTGTCGCCGCTGGTGCCCCCGTCGTCGCTCACACCTCGATCGTCAACGGCATGGCCGTCGTCGCCGGCGGACTGCACCCCGCCTCCTCCCCCGTCGGCTCCTCCTCCCACATCGTTCCGAACGACCAGACCCAATCCGACCAGCGCATCGACTCCTTCGATGAATCCGCCCATGCCGATCTCGCCCCCGGCGCCTCCTACACCGAAACCCGAACCATCGTCCTCCCCGCCCGCTTCGGCGACCAATACCTCATCTTCCGCGCCAACGACTTCAATTTCTACGGCATCACCGAATCCGACCCCGCCAACAACATCCTCGCCATCCCCGTCACCGTCACCCAACCTGACATCAACCTCCAGGTCAGCAACGTCGTCGTCCCCTCAGGCACCCTCACCGAAGGCTCCCAGATCACTCTCCAATGGACCGACACCAACACCGGCGCCGACACCGCTGCCGCCCTCTGGCAGGATGTCGTCTATCTTTCCTCCGATCAGACCCTCGACGCCTCCGATGTCTCCATCGGCGGCCTCAATAGTCCCACCACCCTCGGCCCAGGCGAATCCTCGCTCCGCTCTTTCACCACCACCCTCCCCTCCTTCCCCACCGGCGACCAATACGTCATCGTCGTCGCCAACCCCAACCAGCAGCAGTTCGAAACCGATTACACCGACAACACCGCCTCCGCACCGATCTCCCTGACCGCTCCCGATCTGGCCATCAGCAATCTCTCAGCGCCCCCCAGCGCAGTCGCCGGCAATGGCCAGACCATCAACGTCTCCTGGACCGACACCAACCTCTCCGACATCCCCACCTCCAGCCGCTATAGCGACTATGTCTACATCTCCGACACGCCCGATATGAGTGGCGACAATAACGACTTCCTCGGCTTCATCAACGTCAACAGCCTCGCCGCCCACGCCAGCGTCAACCAATCCACCACCGTCACCATTCCCAACTATCCCGCCGGCCAATGGTACATCGTCGTCGTCACCAATGCCTTCCAGGGACAGCCCGAAGCCGACACCACCAACAACACCGCCTCCAGCGCCATTCAGCTCAGCGCCCCCAACATCGATCTCGCCATCAGCAATCCGGTCATCAATACCCCCGCTCCCACGTCGGCCGGCGATCCCGTCTCCATCTCCTACACCGTCACCAACAATGGCACCGACGCCACCGGCTCCAATCAATACTACGATCAGCTCTTCCTCTCCACGACACCCGGCTTCACTCCCGGGTCTCTGGTCGGCACCATCAACGGCGCGACCTTCCGGCAGACCCTCGCCGGCGGCGCTTCCCGCACCGACACGATCACCGGCACGCTGCCTTCCATTCCCGCCCCAGGCGATTACTACCTCGTGGTGGTGATGGACGCCGGGATCATTCAGACCCCCGTCAACAGCCAGGCGGACAGCGATTTTTCCAACAACGTCATCAGCATTCCGATTCACCTCGAGGTGCCGGACATCGCGGTGACGGACTCCTCCGCCGATACCACCGCGGCGGCCGGCGGGCCGATCAACGTTTCCTGGACCATCACCAATCAGGGCACGGGCGAGGCCGTGGGAACCTGGTACGACAACGTATACCTCTCCACGAGCCCGACGCCGGACCTCAACAGCGCCATCCCGCTGGGCTCCATCGCCGGTTCGCCCCTGGCCCCGGGCGCCAGCTACACGCGCAACGAAACCTTCACCCTCCCCGGCCTCGCGCCGGGCAATTATTATGTTTATATCGATTCGGACCTTTACGACGAACTGCCGGAAAACAATCTCGCCAACAACGTCTCCGCCGCCAACCCCGTCACCATCACCGCGCCGCAGGTCGATCTCACCGTGTCCATCGATTCCGCCCCCACCACCATCGTCGCCGGCGATACCGGCTCCATCTCCTACACCGTCACCAACCTCGGCACCGCGGACACCACGCGCAGCGTCTATGTCGAAGCCTTCCTCTCCCCCGTCGATTACTACGATCCCAATACCGCCATCTATCTCACCGGCAACATCGCCAACGGCCTCGCCGCCGGCAAATCCGTCTCCTACACCAGCAACTTCAACTTCAATCTTCCCCCCAACTTCGATCCCAACCAAACCTATTACCTCGTCGTCAACGTCGACAACGGTAACCAGATCCCCGAAAGCGACGAAACCAACAATGAAGCCGCCAGCCCCATCACCATCACCGCGCGCGATGTCGGCCTTTCCGACCTCGTCGCCCCCTCCCAGGCCGTCACCGGCTCTTCCTTCAACCTCCAGTACACCGTCACCATCGGCGGAACCGCTCCCCTCGACCAGCAATCCACCGACGAAATCTATCTCGCCACCGATCCCCAGGGCCAGAACATCGTCCAGTACCTCGGCTTCGTCGACGATCCTTTCAATGTCGGCGGACCAGACCTGCCCCTCCCCGTCGGCACCACCTATACCGCCAACGCGCAGGCGACCCTCTATTCCGGAATCGCCGACGGCGACTACTACCTCATCGTCCAGGCCGTCCCCAATTTCCCCGACAGCGACCCCACCAACAATATGGTCGTCCAGTCCTTCCACGTCGGCGGCGCGGATCTCACCGTCAGCGGCCTCTCCGTTACCGGCGACAACCCCGCCCTCGGCCAGCCCGTCACCGTCACCTGGACCACTCAGAACATCGGCAGTTCCGATGCCGTCAGTCCCTGGTTTGACGATATCTACGTCTCACAAAACCCCACCCTCGACTACACCGCCGTCCGCGTCGGCCAAGTCGCCGCCGACGCACCCCTCGCCTCCGGCGATTCCTACACCCACTCCACAGACATCACCCTCCCCAACGTCAACGGCTGGGACACCGGCGACTATTACGTCTTCGTCGTCGCCGACAACTACAATCAGATTGTAGAAACCGACGAAGGCAACAACGTCGCCTCCGCCACCATCGACGCCACTCGCCCCGACGAACCCAACCTCACCGTCAGCAACGTCACCCTCCAGTCCACTGCCGTCCCCGGCGGCCTCATCTCCGTCCAGTGGACCCTCAACAACACCGGACCCGCCGACGCCACCGGTCCCTGGACCGACAACGTCGCGCTGTTTACCAATCCCGATGGCACCGGCTATCTCACCCAGCAGGAATTCTCCTTCAACGGCACCATCGCCGCCGGTGACTCCGTCACCCGATCCCAGCTCCTCCGCCTCCCCCCCAATTACACCGGTCCCGTTTACGCGACGGTCACCGCTAATGTCTACGGCGATCTCGTCGAGGAGCCCGGCGGCCTCTCCGACAATACCGCCACCTCCGCCGCCCCCGCCGACGTCGAGCCCGCACCCCTTCCCGACCTCGTCGTCACCAACGTCTCCGCGCCCCAGAATGTCGTCGGCGGCGATCAATTCCAGGTCTCCTTCACCGTCGCCAACCAGGGCGGCGCCCCTACCTCCGCAAGTCTCTGGCGCGATTACGTCATCCTCTCACAGGACCCCAACCTCACCTACCCCGACGGCGCACTGGGAGACCAGATCATCAACAACCAGCCCGTCCGCCCCTTTGAAATCGACAGCCAGACCGCCCTCAATCCCGGCGACAGCTACACCCAGACCCTCACCGTCCAGCTCCCCATCGACGCCCAGGGTACCTGGTACCTCTACGTCTTCCCCAACGGCATCGGCGGCCATTTCCCCCCGCCCACCCTCTCCGAAGTCTCCCGCGACAACAACATGACCCCCGGCGACCCTATCAACGTCACCCTTCGCCCGCCCCCCGATCTCGACGTCACCTCCGTCGTCACCACGCCCGACGCCTTCTCCGGACAGCCCACCAATGTCTCCTGGACTGTCGCCAACATCGGCGCCGGACCCACCGTCGCCACCGAATGGCAGGACTACGTCTACCTTTCCGCCGACGGCCAGATCGACGCCAATTCCATCTACCTCGGCAACTTCTTCCACGAAGGCGCCCTCGCCTCCGGCGCTTCCTACACCCAGAACCAGCAGGTCGCGCTCCCCGTCGGCATCAGCGGCGACTACTCCATCCTCGTCCAGACCGACGCCGCCGCCAATGTCTTCGAGGATGGCTTCACCGACAACAACATCAGCTCCGGCCCGGTCACCGTCCACCTCACGCCGCCGCCCGACCTCGTCGCCAGCAACGTCTCCGCCCCGCTCAACGCACAGGCCAGCCACCCCATCACCGTCTCCTGGACCGTCACGAACGCCGGCGCCACGGCTACCCCCAATGGCATCTGGACCGACACGGTCTATCTCTCGCCCACCGCCGCCTTCGATTCCAACACCGCCATCAAAGTCGCCGACATCAACCATGTCGGAGCCCTCGGCACCGGCGCCAGCTATACCGTCAACACCGCCCTGACCATCCCCGACGGCGTCAGCGGCTCCTACTACGTCATCGTCGTCTCCGACAACACCGACCTGGTCTTCGAACTCGACAATGCCAACAATGCCGCCGCCGCCCCCACTCCGACCAATGTCGTCTCCCTTCCCGCCGACCTCGTCGTCTCCGCCAGCGCTCCGCCCACCGTGCAGACCAACCATCCCCTCCCCGTGACATGGACCGTCACCAATCAGGGGACCGGCGACACCGCCGTCTCCGATTGGATCGACAAGGTCTACCTCACGACCGACGGCACGCTGAATCCCGACACCGCCATGCTTCTGGGCGCCGTCGCCCATCACGGTCTGCTCAATGCCGGCGACAGCTACACCGTCTCGCAGAACTTCGTATTCCCCGCCAATCTCTCCGGCCCCTACAACTTGTTCGTCGTCACCGATGCCGCGCAGCCCGCTCCCGACATTTTCTCGCCGCCGCTCCCCAACGGAACCGTCTACGAAGGCGCCAACGAAAACAACAACACCTCCGCCGCCGTCGCCGTCAACATCGTTCAGCAACTCGCCGACCTCCAGGTCAGCACCGTCTCCGTTGCCGCCGCAAACGGCGGGTCCATCGCCACCGGCCAGAACCTCACCGTCTCCTGGACCGTCCAGAACAACGGCGCCGACGCCACCAATTCCGCCGTCTGGAATGATGACGTCTACCTCTCCACCACGCCTACCCTCACCGGGGCCGTGGGGCTCGGCACGGTCACCCACACCGGCGCCCTGGCCGCCGGCGCTTCCTACCAGGCCTCCACCACCCTCGCGCTTCCCGCAACGCTCGCCGCCGGCACTTACTACATCCTCGTGATCACCGACCGCCCCGGCGCCTCCAATGCCGTCCTGGGCATCAACCTTGTCCTCGAATCCAACGAAGACAACAATCTCACCGCGAGCACTCCCTTCAACGTCGCCCTCTCTCCCGCTCCCGATCTGGTCACCACCGTCACCTCCTCGCCGTCTGCCGCCTCCGTGGGCTCCACCCTCTCGCTCTCCTGGACCGACACCAACAATGGCCCCGCCGCCGCCGTTCCCCCGGTCAACGGCTGGGTCGATGTCGTCTACCTCTCCGCCGACAACGTCTTCGATCCGGGCATCGACAAGCCCCTGGGCTTCACCCTCGTCAACACCACCCTCAACCCGGGCGACTCCACGCCCGTTTCCGCCAACGTTCAACTTCCCGCGGGCATCACCGGCGACTAT
Source organism: Phycisphaerae bacterium (assembly GCA_035548175.1). Taxonomy (GTDB): domain Bacteria; phylum Planctomycetota; class Phycisphaerae; order WQYP01; family WQYP01; genus CALCHA01. The sequence continues at coordinate 50,136 of DASZTO010000084.1, forward strand.
TACCTCTTCGTCGTCAGCAACGTCACCGGCGCCCTCTATGAACGCGGCCCCGGCAGCAACGTCTCCACCGGCCAACCCATCGCCATTTCCCTCCAGCCCGCCGTCAATCTCTTCTTCGCCAATCCGCCCACCGACATCTCCGCGCCCGCCACCGCCACCCCCGGCCAGCCCATGACCGTCACGTACACCGTCTCCAACGACACCGCCAACTCGACCGCCGCCGACTGGGACGACGCCGTCTATCTCTCCACCACCAGCCAGTGGACCCCCGAAGCCGCCCTCCTCGGAACCGTGCACCACACCGGCGGACTGGACGCCAACAGTTCCTACACCGCCTCCCTCACCGCCGCCGTCCCCGCCCTGGGCCCGGGCAATTACTACGTCATCGTCCGTGCCGATGTCCGCAACATCGTTCCCGACTTCGTCCCCGCCGACAACACCGCCGCCGCCACCACGCCCACCTTCATCGACGCCCCGGCCCTCGCCCTCGACACCCCCGCCGACGGCGCCGTCACCGTCGGCGGCGCGCAGTACTACAAGGTCTCCGTCGCCGCCGGCCAGACGCTCAAGCTCACGCTCACCGGTCCCGCCGCCGACTCCCTCGACCTCGTCGGCAAATTCGGAATCGTCCCCAACCGCAGCGACTTCGACTTCCGCGGCGTCCCGCTCCTCGCCGCCAGCCAGACCCTCACCATCCCCGCCACACAGGCCGGCGATTACTACTTCCTCGTTTATGGCGACGCCGCCGCCTCCGGCTCCATCGCCTACACCCTCACCGCCGCCGTCGTTCCCTTCGCCATCACCGGCGTCGAACGCTCCACCTTCAGCAATGCCGGCCCCTCCACCCTGAAGATCACCGGCTCCCAATTCTCCCGCGACACCACCTTCGAGCTCCTCGGCCCCGGGAACACCGTCCTCAATGCCACCGCCGTCACCGTCGCCGACGCTTCCACCGCCTACGCCACCTTCAACCTCACCGGCCAGACCGCCGGCAATTACACCCTCCGCGCCCTTCAGCCCGACACCTCCCACACCGACCTCGCCACCCCGATCACCGTTTCGCCCGGCATCGGCGGACACGTCGAAGTCTCCCTCCAGGCGCCCGCCCTCGCGCTCGCCGGCCGCGACACCAGCTTCACCATCTCCGTCCGCAACACCGGCGACGCCGACATCGCCGCACCCCTGCTCGTCATCGACAGCGCCACCGGCACGCCCTTCTCCGTGCTCCTCGGCGGACCGCAGACCGACGTCGAAAAACTCCTCCTCGCCATCAGCCCCGACGGCCCCGCGGGCATCATCCGCCCCGGCGAAACCGTCACCGCTCAGGTCTACGTCACCGGCGGCGTCGGCGGCACCAATGCCCAGTTCAATGTCGCCTCCATCGATCAATCCAACACCCAGCCCCTCGACTGGGACCATGTCACCCACTACCTCCTCTCCGACATCACCGGCGACCCCCTCTACTCTCAAATTCTCACCGGCCTCCACCAGATGCTCGGCAGCACCGGCGGCAGCTACGATCAGGCCCTCGCCGCCGCCGCCTCCCTCCTCCCCGCCGACCTCGGCCGCAACTGGGACGCCCAGGACCTCGTCAACTTCATGGCGCACGAAGTCCGCGCCGCGCTCACGACCTCCCTCGCCGGCACGCTGCACGCCTCCGATCCCGCCATCGACATCGCCGATCACACCATCTACGCCGACAACCTCACCACCGGCGACAGCTTCTCCACCTTCACCCAGCAAAACGGCGCGTTCTTCTTCGACGGCCTCACCCCCGGCGCCTACACCCTCGCCGTTGACGGCCTCATCGGCGAACTCGACAACGTCGCCGTCGCCGACGGCGCGCACGCCTCCGGCGCCACCGTTGAAGTGTCGCGCGGCGCGGCGCTCACGGGCGCCGTCACCGGCAACAGCGCTGCCGTCGCCAACGCCACCCTCGAACTCCTCGACGCCGACGACGGCCTCGAATATTCCGCCTATACCGACGCCAATGGCAATTACCAGATCGCCGGCATCGCCCCCGGAACCTACACCCTCACCGTCTACGCCGACGGCTTCGCCCGATCGCAAACCTCCAACCTCCTCATCTCCGCCCAGGACCTCCAGCAGAACGTCGCCCTCTCCGCCGGCGACACCCTCACCGGCGCCGTCTCGCTCCAGGATGGCGGCCCCGCCGGCCCCGTCTCCGTCACCGCCACCGCACTCGACGGCGATCTCGCCGGACAGGTCTTCTCCACCACCACCCTCAACGGCGCCTTCTCCCTCGCCGGCCTCGCCGACGGCAACTACGCCATCACCCTCTCCGCCGATGGTTATCTCCCCACCACCCTCGATCAATTCCCCGTCTCCGGCGACACCGACACCGGCGATCTCTCACTCCTCCTCCCGGCCGTCATCACCGGCACGCTCTCCTCCTCCCTCCCCGATTTCGACCCCACGCGCGTCCTCATCATCGCCTCCATCAACGGTCAGACCGTCGCCGCCACCAACGCCGCCGCCGATGGCTCCTTCTCCTTCGCCAACCTTGCCCCCGGCGATTACACCCTTTCCACCGAATCCGGCCGCGGCCTCGACGTCTCCGCTTTCCTCACCCTCGCCCCCGGCCAATCCGCCGCCCAGGACCTCACCATCGATGCCGGCGGAACCCTCTCCGGCCTCGTCTCCAGCAATGGAATCCCCGTCGCCGGCGTCGCTGTTTATCTCCACGATTCCGCCGGCAATTCCCAGTACGCCGTCACCGGTTCCGACGGCTCCTATTCCTTCTCCGGCCTGGACTTCGGCACCTACAAAGTCTCGCTCGCCGACCTCAGCCTCGGCTCCGCTTCCGCCACCATCATCCGCACCGACGGCACTGTCGTCACCGCCAACCTCGCCCTCACCCAGACCCTCGATACCTCCATCTCCGGTACCCTCGCCAACGCCGACGGCTCCACAGTCGATGGCGGCATCGTCCAGCTTGTCCAGAACGGCCAGGTCGTCGCCACCAGCTTCGCCGACGACACCGGCCATTACGGTTTCCTCCTCCTCTCCGGCGGCACCTACGACCTTCGCGCCGCCTCCACCAATGGCGATTACGCCCCCCTCACAAACCTCACCATCAACTCCGGACAGGCACTCACCGAAGACTTCACCAGCGGCGGCGACACGCTCACCCTCAACCTCACCGAAAACGGCGCCTTCGCTCCCGGGGCGCAGGTCAACCTCTTCGTCTCCGGCGATGCCACCCCCTTTGCCTCCGCCATCGCCGATGCCAACGGCCTGATCACCTTCAACAACCTTCTTGATGGCAGCTACTTCCTTACCGCCGAATCCGCCGATGCCGGCGCTGCCGCCTCCATCGTCCTGTCCGCCGCCCAGACCTCTTTGCCGCTGGACCTCAACGCTCAGGCCGCGCTCACGGGTCACCTTTCCAACGGCGACATCCTCGGCCAGAATTTCCTGACGCTTGTCCAATCCGGCGGCGGCCTTACTTACGTCACCTCCGCCGGGCCCGACGGCGCTTTCACCTTCATCGGCGTCCACCCAGGCGCCTACGATCTTGTCGCCATCGTCAACGGCTTCCAGACCGCAGTCCTCACCCACATCGTCCTGACCGCCGGCAACACCGCTACGCAGGATGTCGCGGTCGCCCCCTCCGCCGCCACCCTCACCGGACACCTCACCGACGACCATGGCAACCCTCTCGCCGGCGCACGCGTCACCATCACCGACGCCGCCGGCCACACCCTCGCCACCGCCACCACCAACGCATCCGGCTCCTTCACCATCCTCGAAGCCGCCGGCGCGGGCCTCACCCTCACCGCTTCCATTGACGGCCACGCCCCCCGCGCCATCGATCTCCCCACGCTCGCCGGCGCTGTCGATGTCGGCACCCTCGCCCTCTCCGCCGCCGCCATCAGCCAGACCAACGCCGGGTCCGTCCAGCCCGCCTCCATCACCCCCGGCGCCGCGGCCACCGTCACCGGGCCGGTCGCCGCGCCCGCCACGGGCTCCACCAATCAGTCCGGCATCCAGGGCATCATTTCCCAGCTCATCGACGCCATCAATTCGGCACAACAAACCGTCAGCCAGATTCCACTCCCCGCCGATCAGCAAGCCTTCGTGCAAACAGCCCTCGAGCTGGCCAAGCAAATCCTCGCCCTCTCCCGTAACAGCGCGCCCATTGATCCGCCAAGCTGCCCCGAGTGCATGGCCGCCTACCAGAAGGCCGTCCAGGCACGCAAGCAGCGCGACGATTACCTCAACAACATCCTCATCCCCGCCGCCGAACGCGTCGTCGGACAGACCGTCAGCACCCTCACCACGATTACCCTTGAAACTGCTTCCCTCGCCGGCTCGATCGCCGGGGTCATTCTCGCCGCCATCGGCGCCGCCGAAGTCGCTCTCGGCAGCGCGGTCGTCGCCGCCCCCGCCGCTTCCACCGGCGCCTTCGCCTGGTTCGCCGCTACCTTCAAGAACGACCTCCCCGCCATCACCGGTATCGTCGGCGACATCAGCGCCTACTACAGCGCCATGGCTTCCGCCAAACAGACCGGCGATTTCAACACCAACGCCGTCCAGGCCAGCGGCGCCGCCGTTGATTTCGCCGTCATCATCACCAACATGGCACGCTACGCCCCGGCGCTGGGCCTGGGCGCGGGCGCCAGCCTCCTCGCCTCCCTCGCCCCCTTCTACAACCACGACTGGTTCGAACGCAGTAAGTCCGAAATGAAGATCACCGACACCTTCTACAAAAACCTCCAGAAACAGATGAAGGAGTATCAGAAGCTTTCCGACAAGGCCCAGAACGCACTCCAGGCATACCTCCGCTGCGAAAGCGACAGCCAGAACACCTGCAATCCCAATCCTCCCCCGCCGCCCATCATCCCACCCATCCTCCCCATTATCCTTCCCATCGTCTTCCCCTGGATCTTCCCCCACGATCCCAACCAGATCGCCGGCCCCGGCGGCTTCGGCGCCGGCAATGAAGTCTCCACCCAGCAGCCCCTCAACTACCGCGTCGATTTCCAGAACCAGCCCGGCTCCGCCCCCGCCCAGACCGTCACCGTCTCCGCCGCCATCCATCCCGCCCTCGACCCCCGCACCGTGCGCCTCGGAACCTTCGGCTGGGGCGGCCTGCAATTCACCCCGCCCGCCAACAGCTCCTACTACCACACACGCGTTGACCTCCTCGCCGCCGACGGCTTCGATGTCGATGTCACCGCCTTCGTCGACGTCCAGGCCGGCACCGTCAACTGGATTTTCCAGACCGTCGACCCCGCCACCGGCACGACCCCCACCGACCCCGCCAAGGGCTTCCTCCCCGCCGACGACGGCGCCGGCATCGGCGACGGCTTCGCCACCTACACCGTCGATGCCCCCGCCAACGCCACCCAGGGCGAATCCGTCGCCGCCCAGGCCCGCGTCATCTTTGACACGCAACCCCCCATCGACACAAACGTCTTCACCAACACCCTCGAAGCCGCCGGCGCTTCCAGCTCCATCACCTCCGCAAATCGCGTCGGCAACACCGACGACATCGATCTCGCCTGGTCCGGAACTGACGCCCCCAACGACTCCGGCATCGCCGGCTACAACATCTACGTCTCCGACAACGCCGGCGCTTACACCGTCCTCGAATCCGACACCACCGACACCTCCGCACTCTTCCATGGCCAGGCCAACCACACCTACCAGTTCTACTCCGTCGCCGTCACCAACGCCGGAACCATCGAGCCGCCCCCCGCCGCAGCCGACTTCGCCATCACCCTCGGCACTCCCGACACCCCGCCCTCCGTCACCGTCGGCGACGACACCACCCTCCACGAAGGCGACACCCTCAACCGCTTCGGCTCTTTCACCGATCCCGACGCCGGCCAGACCTTCTCCGCCACCGTCAACTTCGGCGACGGCTCCGGCGACCAGGTCCTCGCCCTCAATCCCGACAACACCTTCTCCCTCGCTCACCGCTACGACGACAACGGCAGCTACACCGTCACCGTCACCGTCAGCGATAACGCCGGCGGCGTCACCCCCGCCTCCTTCAACGTCTCCGTGCTTGATACCGCTCCCATCGCCACCGTTTCCAACTCCGGCCCCGTCCCCCTCGGCGGGCCCGGCGCTGTGACCCTCTTCAACATCTATGACCCCTCCAACGCCGACACCACCGCCGGCTTCACCTTCAGCTTCGACTTCGGCAACACCGGCGCCTTCCAAATCGCCAACTCCCCCTCCGCCACCGCCCTCATCCCCGCCAACTTCCTCGTCGCCCCCGGCACCCTCACCGTCCGCGCCCGCGTCGCCGACAAGGACGGCCTCTACACCGACTACCTCACCACCGTCACCATCGTCGATTCTCCGCCGCGCGTCTCCCTCCCCGGCAAGCAGGCCGCCACCACCTCCGCGCCCTATGGCGAATCCGGCTCCTTCACCGACGCCCCCTCGAAGACCTGGACCGCGACCGTCGATTACGGCGACGGCACCGGCGTGCACACGCTCGCGCTGAACGCCGACAACACCTTCGATCTCTCCCACCAGTATGCCGCCCCCGGCACCTACACGATCACCGTCCGCGTCACCGACAACTTCGGCCTGACCGGCGTCGCCACGGAGGACGTGGTCGTCTCCACCCCGCCGCCCGCCGCCGAGCAGATCACGACCCTCATCAACAACGGCGCCGCGCAACGCTCGATGGTCACTTCGATCACCTACATCTTCAGCTCGCCGGTCACGCTGGATGCCGGCGCATTCACCCTCACCCGTTCCGATGGAACCCAGGAAAACGTCATCGCCACCCTGCAGAACGGCGGCACCCAGGTCGTCCTCACCTTCACCGGTTCCGACATCGTCGCCGGCTCCCTCGCCGACGGCTCCTACACCCTCACCATGCACGGCGACAAGGTCCACACCGCCGGCGGCACGCTCTCCGATTCCACCCTCAGCTTCTTCCGCATCTTCGGCGATCTCGATGGCAACGGCGCCGTCGACGCCTCCGATTACGCCGCCATGCGGGCCGCCAATGGCTCCTCCGTCGGCAGCGCCAATTACGTCGCCGCCCTCGATTACGACGGCAACGGCACCATCGATTCCACCGACACCACCGCCTTCCGCCAACGCTACGGCCACCACATTTGATCTGTTTCTCTGCAAGGGGAGTTTCCATGCGTCGCACAACCGCCCTCGCCGCCACAACCGCCCTCGCCGCACTTCTGGGCGCCCCCGCCGCGCCCGCCCTCGCCGCGCCCGTCTTCTCCTATTTCGTCCCGCAAGCCAGCTACACCGTCAACGCCGGCGACACCGTCTCCGTCCCCGTCTATCTTCAGGAAATCGCCGCCCCCGATGACAGCGATTCCCTGCTCGCCTCCCACGACGGCCTCGCCACCGCCGGCGTCGAAGTCTCCCAGAGCAGCAATCCCCTCGTCACCATCTCCAACGTCGCCGCCAACCTCAGCGCCGATCCCACCGCCTTCGATCCCCCCGCCGGCATCACCACCCTTCCCTCCACCGACGTCACCCTCGAACTCTCCGACGACTTCTCCCGCGCCGACGGCACCAACGCCCCGCCCACCAATGGCATCCGCCAGATCCTCCTCGGCGCCTTCACCTTCTCCGCCGGCCCCACCGCCTCCGGCCCCGTCATCTTCTCCATCGCCGACCCCGCCGCCACCACCGACACCACCCTCTTCTCCGATCTCACGCCCCTCGACGCGCAGGTCGCCGGCACCAGCGTCACCATCAACGTCACGCCCACCCCCGAACCCGCCACCCTCGCCGCCCTCACCCTCCCCGCGCTGCTCCTCCTGAAACGCCGCCACGCTTAGCGCAAGAACTGTGGGCCATGGTCAGGGAAGGGCCCCTGACCATGCTCGGCACGCCAACGTCTCTACAACCGGGCGCATCACGGCGCACGAAACGCCCCCTCAAAATTCCCACGCCCTCCTTCGCCCTTTCTCTCCCCACACCCTGCTCGCGCGTGTAAACTGCTCCGTTTCTCATCCCCAGAACGGAGCCCCGCCATGCACGCCCCCACCCAATCCGCCACCCCCGACCTCGTCCCCGTCAAACGCGCTCTCCTCTCCGTCTCCGACAAAACCGGCATCGCCGATTTCGCCCGCGCCCTCCAGACCGAATTCAATGTCGAACTCGTCTCCACCGGCGGCACCGCCAAAGCCCTTCGTGACGCCGGCCTCAAAGTCGCCGACATTTCTGATGTTACCGGCTTTCCCGAAATGATGGACGGCCGCGTCAAAACCCTCCATCCCAAAATCCACGGCGGCTTCCTCGCCCTGCGCGACAACCCCGACCACCTCGCCGCCATGCAGCAGCACGACATCCAGCCCATCGACCTCGTCTGCGTCAACCTCTACCCCTTCGAAGCCACCATCGCACGACCCGAATGCTCCTTCGAACAGGCCATCGAAAACATCGACATCGGCGGCCCCGCGATGATCCGTTCCGCCTCCAAAAACCACCGCTCCATCGTCGTGGTCACCGACCCCATCCAGTACGAAAAAGTCCTCAAGCACATGCGGAACAACAAAACCGCCGCCGGCGAAGGTCAAACCCCCTACAAATTTCGCCTCGACCTCGCCATGTGGGCCTACACCAGGACCGCCCAATACGACGCCGCCATCTATCCCTACCTCGCCCACCGCTACTTCTCGTGGCATGGGCGTCCCGCCCATGATCTGGGGGGGGGGCCGCAGCCGATTACGGAAACCGAGAAGCCAAACGAACGCGCGGGCCTTCTCCCCGCCCTCACCCCTCGCCTCCAAAAAGTCGAAAACCTCCGCTACGGTGAAAACCCCCACCAACTCGGCGCCTTCTATTCCATCGCCGGCAACAAAGAACCCGGCATCGCCACCGCCAGGCAGTTCCATGGCAAAGCCCTTTCCTACATCAACATCCTCGACGCCGACGCCGCCATCGAGCTCGTCCGCGAATTCCCTCAACCCGCCGCCGCCGTCATCAAACACACCAACCCCTGCGGTTGCGCCATCGGCGAAACCCTGGCTGAAGCCTTCGATAAAGCCTACGCCGGCGATCCCATCGCCGCCTTCGGCGGAATCGTCGCCTTGAACCGCGACGTCGATGAACGCACCGCCGAGGAAATCGTCTCCGGCAAACGTTTCCTCGAAGTCATCATCGCCCCCGGCTATGCCGCCCCCGCCCTCGAAATGCTCAAAGACCGCTGGAAAGACTGCCGCATCCTCGCCACCGGCAACCTCGACGCCCCACGCGACATTCAGCAACTCCACTATCGCAGCGTCACCGGCGGCATCCTCGTCCAGCAGCGCGACCTCGCCGGCTTCGACCGCGCCGCCTGCACTGTCACCAGCAACCGCCAACCCACCGCATCCGAATGGACCGACCTCGCCTTCGTCTGGCTCGTCACCAAGCACGTTAAATCCAACGCCATCGCCATCGCCAAAGACGGCCAACTCCTCGCCGCCGGCGCCGGCCAGATGTCCCGCCCCATGTCCGCCAAAATCGCCATCGAACTCGCTCAAAAAAACGGCCACGCCGCCACTCTCCCCGGCAGCGCCGCCGGCTCCGACGCCTTCTTTCCCTTCCCAGACGCCCCCGAACTCCTCATCACCGCTGGCATCACCGCCATCATCCACCCCGGCGGCTCAAAGAAAGATCAAGACACCATCGACCTCTGCAACCGCCACAACATCGCGCTGGTTACCACCGGCCAACGCCACTTCGCGCACTGACCGTGGCACGGGCGTCCCGCGCGTAGGGCCGCTCTTGGCCGATCAAATAAACCGAATCTTTCGCGCCGCGAATCCGCACATCCGCAGCAAAAGCAGCCCATGCCGGAATCGTGAAATGTTCGTGCTCCCATATACCCGCTGCTTGTAATGCACCGGCACATCCGCGATTTTCAGATTCAACCGCGCCGCCCCGAACAGCAAATCGAAATCCCCGAACGGATCGAAATCCCCGAAATACGCCCGGTTCGCCACGATCTTTTCGTAATCCGCACGCCGCAGCACCTTCGTCCCGCACAGCGTATCCCGCAACCGCTGCGACAGCAGAAACGTGAACATCCACCCGAACAGCTTGTTGGCGATCATGTTCAAAAACTGCATGGCATGCCGATCCATCGGATACACCAGCCGCGATCCGTTGGCAAACTCGCACTGACTCCGCGCCAGCAATTGCACGAACCGCGGCAACTCCTCCGGCGGCACCGACAAATCCGCATCCAGAATCATCAGCACCTCCCCCGTCGCCTGCGAAAACCCCAGCCGCACCGCATCTCCCTTGCCCTTCCCGGTCTGCTGAAACGCCTTCAGCAGAAACGGCCCGCCGCCCGCCTGATAATCGGCCACCGTCTTCTGAATTGCCGCCCACGTCTCGTCCGTCGAATTGCCCTCGACGAAAACCACTTCCGTCTCCTTCCCCAGCGCCGGCAAGCGATCCAGCAGCGGCTTGATGTTCCCCGCCTCGTTCCGCGCCGGCACCACCACCGACACCCGCTCCGGCAGCTCCAGCCGATTCGTCCGCGGCAGCATCCGCGCCACCGTCAGCGTGCACAGATCAAACAACCGAAATCCCGGCAACGGCGCCAGCCACCGGTTCGCCAGGTTGCTCACCAGCGGAATCGGCAGCGGAAACAAGATCGCCGGCTGCTGCGAAATAATGTCGAAATCGCACTGCTTCAAAAGCCCCGCCACCTCATACGGCGGCAACCACGATTCGTCGGGAATCCGCGTCTTCCATCGCGCCATCTCCCCCGCCCGCACCACCGGATGCCACAGCCGGCTGAACGTCACGATCAGAATCCGCGTGCGATCATGACACACCGGCCGCAACGACTCCAGGGCCGTGTGCAGGTCATAAAGCTGGTGCAGCACGCCGGACAAGATAATGACGTCAAACCCGTTCGCCCCCTCCGGCGTGTGCGTTAAGGTCCCCACATCCTCCGCCGCCATCTCCCGAAAAATCAGCTCCCGATATTTCTCGCGCGCCGCCGCGATCGATGCCGGGTTGATGTCAATCCCCACGCTACCCGGCGCCGCATCGATCGCCGCCAGCATGTCGCCCGACGCGCAGCCCACATCCAGCACCCGCGATCCCGCCGGCACGTGATGCTTGATGATGCGCGCCAGGTAGCGATGAAAATAACCGTTCCGCCGCCGCGATTTCTCCAGCTTTGCGTGATGCGATTCCCCGAAGCGCCGCATGGCGTCTCGATGCGCGAGATCGGGCGACATCGGAGCGCCGGGGGTCGGATTAACCGTGACGTTCATCAATGCGTCCCATAATCAAGAAAGGCCTGGAACCGTGCAGTCCAGGCCTTTCATCATACCAAAAACCGCGGCGTTTTTTACGCCGGCTTCTCTTGGCCCGGCGTCGGCGCCGAATGCGAAACGCCCGTGACGTTCGGACCGACATTCGTCAGCGGCGGCAGATTCTTGAACTCATCCGCCAGCGCCTGCTCGTCAATGTCCGTGATCTCCGCCGTCTCCAGCAGTTTGTCGACCACCTTGCCATCGCGAATCTGCAGGTGCAGCTGCTCCATCTGGCCCGACTGCTGCAACTGGTGCCGCAACCGCTCCGGACGCCGCCCATACTGCATCGCCATCGCCGCGATCCGCGCATTGACTTCCTCGTTCGAAACCTCGATCCCGAATTGATCGGCCAGCTTCGAAAGGATGAAGTACAGACGCAGATCCACCGCCGCCTGCTGCGCCGATGCGATGCGGAGCTGGTCGATCTGCTGCACGATCTCGCTCTCGGGAACGCCCTTCTGCATCAACTCGGTCGCCCGCCGACGCAGCACGTTGCCCATCTGCCGCTGCGACAATTTCGCCGGCAAGTCCAGGTTCGTATTCGACAGCAGGTAACGGTACACCTGCTGCGACATCGCGCCTTTCGTCTCCTGCTCAAGCTGCGTGACCAGGCGTTCCTTCAAATCGTTCTTCAGTTCATCAACGGTCTCGAAGCCCAGCATCTTGGCGAACTCTTCGTTCACTTCGGGCAAGTGCTGGTGCTTCACGCCCTTGATCGCCAGCTCCACCTTGATCGGCTTGCCGCGATACTTCTCGTCGGGGTGTTCCTGAGGCAGGTTGCCCTCAAGCGTCACGGTGTCGCCGATACTTTTGCCCTTGAGCTTTTCGCCCAGGTCTTCGAAGCGCACGCCGGCAATCGAGCCGGGCTTCACGGCGAGGCTCACGTTGGGCTGCTCCGCGAGCAGCGCGTTGTCTTCGGTCGCCGTCACTTTCACATCCGTGGCGACGGTGTCGTTCTCGGTGATCGGCTCGGTGGAATCATGCCAGTGGCCGAAGTATTTGCGCAGGTTTTCCAGCGCCAGGTTTTGGCGGGTTTCGTTCGCTTCGAGCTTCGGCTTCTTGACGGCGATCTTTTCGATCGCCGGCAGCGCGAACTCCGGCGTGACTTCCACTTCCACGTTCACGGTCATCGGGCCGGAGTCGGGCAGCTCGACCTTGGAGAGGTCCACTTCCGGATCGCCGATGGCGTCGAGCTCGTTCTTTTCGATCGCCTGTTCATAGGCTTCGGCGACGAGCTGCTGCTTGACGGTGTTGCGCATGTCTCCGCCGAAGCGTTTTTCGAGCAGGCGCTTGGGGGCGCGGCCGCGACGGAAGCCGGGGAGGACGGCATCCTTCTGCAATTCGCCAAACGCGTTTTCCAGTTTGCCTTTGATGCGCGCTTCGGGGATTTCGATCTTGATGCGCTTGCGGGCGGCGCCGGCGTCTTCGATGGTGACAGCGGCGGGGGGCAGGCTGTCCTGCTCTTCCTGGTTTTCGACTTCCTGGGCAGGCGATTCCTGTCCGGGTTGCTGGGTGGATTCCTGGGTGGATTGTTCCGACATGCGGGACTCCATGAGTGAAGGGTTCCTGATCGGCGGCGGCAAAAATGAATGCGGCCAGACCGCCAGGCGTTAGAGCCATGTCCCGGGTGGGCGGTATGGCCGATGCAACTCCCCGCGACCAACGCCTGGTCACTCTGCCGGTATCTCGCGGGGGCGCTTCCGCCGAGGCGGCGGAAGGGGGGTAGTGTAGCATGCGGCCGGTGGCGGGGCAAAGCGGGGTGCAAAAGGGCGCGGCGGGGGGTTGGGGGTTGATATGGGTTGTGAGGGAGAGTAGCGTCATGGGTGGAGGAAAATCCTCATGAGTGAAAGTCCGCCGATCGGGGGAACGGGGGGGGAGAAATGCGCGGAGTGTGGGGTGGCGATCGGGCGGATGGATTCTCCGTACATGCTGAACGAGCGGACGCTGTGCGGGTCGTGTTATGAGCGGCTGGCGGGGGAGGGGGATGTATCGTCGGCGGAGACGGTGGTGTTGCCGAAGCGGAACGAGGGGATTGCGCGGAAGAACGATCCGCTGCCATTCGCGGCGTTGTCGCAGTGGCGGCCGGACAGTCCGGCGTACAAGCGGTTCCAGGAGCGGGAGCGGCAGCGGCATAAGCTGCGGGTGGTGGCGGCGGTGGGGGGCATTGCGGCGATGGCGGGGATGCTGACGGCGCTGGTGGGGGGCGGTTCGGGGAGCCACGCGGCGCTGGCGGCGGGGGGGTTGGTGATGGTGGTGGGGTTGGTGGTGGTGTTTGTGGCGTTGTGGTGAGGATGGAGTTCTGAGTCCTGAGTCCTGAGTTCTGAGTTCTGAGTTCTGAGTTTT
>DASZTO010000085.1:0-15108 GCA_035548175.1 Phycisphaerae bacterium
AGAAAAGGCGATGGGCGTCCGGGCTGGAAGGCGATCTGGACCGGCTGGCACGACATCGCACAATTCGTCACCGGGGCAGAACTCATGGCCACAGCACGAGAAAACCAAAACACCCTTACCCGATGTGGGTAAGGGTGAGGAGCGCAGCCCCTGGGCTCCGGGGCGGGGGCGGGTGCATTTTGTTGGATGTCGCATGTGATGATGAGGAAACGGTTGCGGGGAATGCGGATGGGTGGCGCGTGATTGGAGGAGGTGCGGGTGATGGAGGATGGAAGATTGATTTCGGCGGAGCGGTTGCGAGGGGACTTTGCGCGCGTGCGGCGGGCGATGGGGTGGTGCGGGGGGTTGTTGGTGGCGGCGGGGTTGGTGGTGATGGGGCGGATGCTGATGGTGTTTGTGGAGTTGGCGGCGTATGGGGACGTGGGCGGTGTGCCGGGGTGGGTAGTGGAGGGGGTGGTGGGGGCGTTTTTTGTGGGATCTGGGGTGGTTATGGCGGCGATGGTTTGGGCGAATTGGAAGGTGGCGCGGTGTCCGGTGTGCGGGGCGCGGCTGGAGGGGACCGTGCGCGTGGGACGGACGGGGCGGTGCGCGCGGTGTCATGAGGTGATTGCGGAGCGTGTGGAATTGGGGATGGCGATGCGGCCGGCGGGGATGCGGCTGGTGGTGGGGGTGATGGCGGCGGCGATGGGGATGACGGTGCTGGCGGGTGGGATTGCGATGCATGGGTGGAAGCTGGAGGGGATGTCGGTGGGGGAATTTGTGGGATGGGTGTGGGGGATTGCGGGGGCGGTGGCGGTGATGTTTACGCCTGTGGTGTGGGGGGAGGGGCGAGCGAAGCGGGGGAGAGCGGCGGAGATGGAACCGCAGGGGGCGGTGTTGCGGGTTGTGGAAATGAGGAGGGTGTGGCCGCGGGAATATGCGATGTTTCTGGCGCCAGGGGGGTTGTGTTTTGCGCGGGTGCCTGGGGTTGTGGATACGCGCAGGTGGGGCAGTGAGGAGCCGAAGTGGAGGCGGGCGATGGGGAAGTATGGTGGCATGGCGATGCCTTCGGAGGAGTTTTTGGGGGCGGATGGGGGGAATTTTTATGTGGGGCGGGAGGAGGTGGAGGGTTTTTCGTATCGGCCGTTTTACGAGCTTTCGTGGCGGGAGCGGTGGAGGAATGAGTCGGGATTGGCGGTGCGGATGCGAGGTGGGGAGGTGCGGTGGTTTCGGGTGATGACGGAGTTGTCGGGGAGGGAGATTTTGGGAATGATGCGGGGGTGGATGGGGGCGGGGTGATGCGCGTCGGCGGGCGTGCAGAGACTTGCTGAGTCGGCGCAGGTCGGCGCAGGCGCCTCGCGACCGCCCGCGAGGCGTCCGGAAGGGGGTGTAGTTCATATTTCGGGTAGAGATCGCTCCTAGCGGAATTCACCGCTCCCCCCCCCCCCCCACACGCTCCCTCACGGTCGCGTCTCGGAAGTTTACCCAGATCGTGAACTACACCCTCCGGAAGGGGGTGTAGTTCATATTTCGGGCAGAGATCGCTCCTAGCGAGAGAGGGAGGCGCGAGAGGCAAAAAAAGAACCGACCGCGGAGGAGCGGCCGGTTTGGGAGAGAATTTCGTGGGGGGCGTGCGGCCCGGTGGGCCGGCGCTACACGGGGAAGTGTCTTACGAGACTTCCTTGGCGTTGATCCATTTCATCATGGCGCGGAGTTTTCGGCCGGTGACTTCGACGGGGTGGTCTTTGTCGGCGTTGTAGAGTTTGTTGAAGAGGGGTTTTCCGGCTTTGTGTTCGGCGATCCATTCTTTGGCGAAGGCACCGGAGGTGATTTCGGAGAGGATTTTTTTCATTTCGGCTTTGGTTTGGGGGGTGATGACGCGAGGTCCGCGGGTGAGGTCGCCGTATTCGGCGGTGTTGGAGATGGAGTAGCGCATGTAGTTAAGGCCGCCCTGGTAGATGAGGTCGACGATGAGCTTGACTTCGTGGACGCATTCGAAGTAGGCCATTTCGGGGGGATAACCGGCCTCGGTGAGGGTTTCGAAGCCGGCCTTGATGAGGGCGGAGAGTCCTCCGCAGAGGACGGCCTGTTCGCCGAAGAGATCGGTTTCGCATTCATCCTTGAAGGTGGTCTGGATGATGCCGGCGCGAGCGCCGCCGACGCCGTTGCCCCAGGCGAGAGCGGTTTTGAGGGCGTTGCCGGAGGCGTCCTGGTGGACGGCGACGAGGCAGGGGACCCCCCCACCCTTGACGAATTCGGAGCGGACGAGGTGACCGGGGCCTTTGGGGGCGATCATGACGACATCGACATCTTTGGGGAGGTCGATGAGTTTGAAGTGGACGTTGAGGCCGTGGGTGGCGCCGAAGGTTTTACCTGTGGTGAGATGGGGTTTGATGTCGCGTTCGAAGATT
The DNA here is from genome assembly GCA_035548175.1 of Phycisphaerae bacterium. GTDB lineage: Bacteria > Planctomycetota > Phycisphaerae > WQYP01 > WQYP01 > CALCHA01. The sequence continues at coordinate 2,391 of DASZTO010000085.1, forward strand.
TCGGGTTGGAGCTCGTCGGGGAGGGTGACGATGATGAGGTCGGCCTGTTTGACGGCGTCGGGGATGGAGAGGGGATCGAAGCCGTGGGAGATGGCGAGTTTACCGTTGGCGGAATCGCGGCGGTTGGCGACGATGACTTTGACGCCGGACTCGCGGAGGTTCTGGGCATGGGCGTGTCCCTGGGAGCCGTAGCCGAGGACGGCGACGGTTTTGCCTTTGAGGCCGTCGATGGGTGCTTCATTTTCGTAGAAGACGTGGAGCGGGGAGGGGGACTTGGAGGGGGTCTGGGAGGGGGCGGCGTCCGCCATGGGGTATCCTTTCCGTTGGGGAAGTCAAAGACCCACCAGAATACGGAAAGGGGTGAGGGCGGTCAATTTCGGCGGAGACGTAAATGGCCACGAAAGACACGAAAGGCACGAAATCGACGCAGTTTTTTGGAATAGCGGGTGAGGGTGGCGCGTTCAGGCGTCAGGGGCGCTTGGGGGCGCTTTGGCGCTGTTGGCGAGCGCAGTGGTAGGAGGTGTCTATGCAAATCCGGCGGCGTTCAGGGCTGGGCGGGGGTGGCTTTGGCGGCGGCGTTGGCGGCGGCGAGTTCGTCGTCGAGGGAGACTTTTCGGAGGCCGAGTTCTTTGAAGCCGTCTTTGTATTGGCGAGAGCGGACGATTTGCGCGTCGAGGGTTTTGTTGCGGAGCGTTCCCTGTCCGAGGAGGTGGACGCGGACGTAGGAGGCGAGGGGGAGGTCTGCGGGGGAGAGGAGTCCGAGACCGCCGGCGGAGATATTGTGGAGGTTGGCGTTGATGGCGGGGCCTTGGATCCATTTGTCGGAGGCGTGAGAGAGGAGGTGGAGTTTGGCGGGGCATTCGACGGAGAAGCGTTGGTGGGCGCGGCGTCCGAAGCGGTCGGAGGGGGCTTCAGGGGGTGCATCGGTGCAGGCGGGATCGACCTGTCGCATGAGGTTGGCCCAGGCTTCGACCATGTCGGGGTCGTATTTGGAGCCGGCTTCGGAGCGGAGGATGCGGATGGCGTCAGGGAAGGAGCAGGTGGAGGTTTTGAAGGGTCGGAGGGCGGTCATGGCGTCGAAGGAATCGACGACCGCACAGAGCTTGCTCATGGGGTGCATTTTGTCGCCTTCGATGCCCATGGGGTAGCCGGTGCCGTTGAGGCGTTCGTGGTGTTCGAGTGTGACGCGGAGTGCGACGTCGGGGAGGTCTTTGACGGAGCGGAGGTGGTCAGCGCCGCGGGCGGGGTGGGATTTGAGGGCGAGCCAGTCGTCGTCGTTGAGGCGTTCGCGTTTGTTGAGGATTTCTTCAGCGACGAAGATTTTGCCGACGTCGTGGACCATTCCGGCGAGGCAGACGGTGGAGAGCTGCTGGGGGTCGCGTTCACCGAGTGCGTAGGCGAGGGCGACCATCCAGGTGCCGACGTTGACCATGTGGGTGGCGGTGTAGAAATCGTGCTGAGAGGCGGCGAAGAGGTGAGGGAAGGCGGCACCATCGCCGACGGCGAGGGTGGTGACGGCCTTGGCGACGGTTTTGAGGCGTGGCATTTTGGTTTCGATGTCGCCGTCGGAGAGGAGCTCGTCGATGATTTCGACGCTGGTTTCGTAGACCATTTCGGCTTTGGTGCTGATGGCGATTTTGGGATCGTCGACGACGCTATCGAGGTGGGCTTCGAGTTGTTTTCGGAACTGGGCGTGGTTGACCATGGGGAGGTAGATGTAGCGGACGCCCATGCGTTGGAGGCGTTCGCGGTGGGATTCCTGGAAGCGGGTTTTGTCGGAGGAGTAGAGTGTGAAGGGGTTGGGTGCGTCGTTTTTGGCGAGTGTTCGGAGGTAGACGGCGATATCCTGGAGGGCGCCGAGGGGGGTGGCGGCGAGGGGGAGGGGGAAGAAGCCGGCCTGAGCGGCGACTTTGCGTTTGGTGGTAGAGCCTGAACGGACGAGATCAGCGGAGGCGGCATCCGTGGGATCGGCTGGGCGAGTGGCGGTGAAGGTGGACATCGTGCGCTCCCTCTGGGATGTCCAGCCATCTTCGGGTGAAAAAGGGGGGCGGCTTTGGCGGAAAATGAAAGGGAGGGGAGCGCGCGGCGAGGGCGGCGGCGGGAGGGGGATGTTATGGGAGCGGGTGTGGAGGCGTAGGGAATGGAGGCGAAGAGGCAGGTGTCAGGGTTGTTGTCCGGGGCGACGGGGTTCGGGGCGGTTGCCGCGGTTGACGTTGTGAGCGGGGGGATCGCTGGCGGGGAAGGATTCCATGAGTTCCTCTTCGACGAGATCGACGGGGACCTGCTTGTTCTTTTTTGGGTCTGGCGCGTGGGGGTTGGAGGGGCTGGAGTCGAGCTTTCGGAGGGTGTCGGAGACGTTGGTGACGTGAGCACTGGCGGGGGCGGCCTGGACGGGGTTATTTTCGACGGTGGCCATGGTGGTTCTCCTTATTATGGGCCGGCGGGCGTCATGCGATGTCGGCCGGGGAAGATAGAGCGTAACGGGTGCCGAATGGATTTGGGGGCAGGAAAGCGGATGAGCGGAGGGGGATTGTGACAAAGTGGCCAGGCGGTGCTCGACTGAAAGACGGGGTGGCGGATTGCCAAATGGGGTGCGCTTCCGCATGATGAGTCGCTTTGCTTTTCACGGTGGAGACAGTCATGGCGCAGACGGGTGTTGCGGGCTCGGTGAAGAAGATTGTGCTGGCGTATTCGGGGGGGTTGGACACGTCGGTGATTTTGCCGTGGTTGAAGGAGAATTATCCGGGGTGCAAGGTGATTGCGTTCGCGGCGGAACTGGGGCAGGGGGATGAGTTGGAGGGGATCAAGAAGAAGGCGTTGGAATCGGGGGCGGACAAGTGCATTGTGAAGGATCTGCGGCAGGAGTTTGCGGAGCAGTATTGTTTTCCGATGCTGAAGAGCGGGGCGGTGTATGAGAGCAAGTACCTGCTGGGGACGTCGATTGCGCGGCCGCTGATTGCGAAGTACCAGGTGGACGTGGCGCATGCGGAGGGGGCGGATGCGGTGGCGCATGGGGCGACGGGGAAAGGGAACGACCAGGTGCGGTTTGAGTTGACGTACATGGCGCTTGGGCCGGACTTGAAGATCATTGCGCCGTGGAAGGATGACCGGTTCAAGTTGAGGAGCCGGGAGGCGGCGATTGAGTATGCGAAGGAGAAGGGGGTTCCGATTGCGCAGACGAAGAAGAAGATTTACTCGCGGGATCGGAACTTGTGGCACATTTCGCATGAGGGGGCGGATCTGGAGGATCCGCGGAATGAGCCGAAGGATGATTTGTGGGTGATGAGCGTGCCGGTGGGGAAGGCGCCGAATCGTGCGGAGTATGTGGAGATCAAGTTTGAGGCGGGGGTGCCGGTGGCGGTGAATGGGAAGAAGATGAAGGGGCATGATTTGATTGCGGCGTTGAATGAGATTGGGGGGAAGCATGGGGTGGGGCAGACGGATTTGGTGGAGAATCGGTTGGTGGGGATGAAGAGCCGGGGGGCGTATGAGACGCCGGGGGGGACGATTTTGTACACGGCGTTGACGGCGTTGGAGCATTTGACGATTGAGCGGGACACGCTGCACTTCAAGCAGCAGGTGGCGCTGAAGTATGCGGACCTGGTGTATTACGGGCAGTGGTTCCATCCGCTGCGCGAGGCGCTGGATGTGTTTGTTAATAAGGTGCAGGAGAACACGAACGGGACGGTGAAGGTGAAGCTGTTCAAGGGGAGTGCGACGGTGGCGGGGACGGAGTCGGCGAACTCGCTGTATCAGCATGACCTGGCGAGCTTCACGATGGGGGCGGAGTATGATGGGAAGGACGCGATCGGGTTCATCAAGTTGTTCGGGCTGCCGATGAAGGTGCATGCGATGCGGGGGAAGCGGGGTTCCTGAGGGTATAATCCGGGCGTTTCAGAGGAGCTAGGTGATGACGGTGAGCGAGCTTCGAAGGCTGGTGAAGAAGCAGATTGATCATCTGAGTGAGGAGCGGTTGCGCAGCGCGGCCGATTTCGTGTCGTATCTGGAAGACAGCATCGATCCTGTGGCGGTGGCGATGCAGAGGCGCATCCGCGCCGCGGAGGATGAAGTGGCGAGGGGGGCAGTGGTTTCCGTGCGGCATCTGCGGCGGAAATACTGACGATGTTTGATGTCGTGTTGACGGAAAGTGCGCGCGAAGCGTTTGAAGCCGCCGACGCCGCCTTGCAGAAAAAACTTGATCGTTGTTTTGGGCAACTGATGAATGAGCCACGGCGACATAACAACATCAAGGCGCTCAAGGGGCAATTTTCCGGCTATCTGCGCTATCGAGTGGGGGACCACCGCGTGGTGTATCGCATCGACGATTCCGCTGAGCGCGTCATTGTCGTTGACATCGCGAACCGTAGGGACGTTTATGAATGAACACATGAACGGCTTTAGAGGGCGCGCATGAAAATCTACAGCAATACCGGCGGGATGGCGGAAACGAATGCGTATATGGTTGTCGATGAGGCGACCAAGACTGCGGCGATTATTGATGCGCCGCAGAACACGACGGCGTCGCTGCTGGGGATTGCCAAGGAACAGCGATACGACGTGCAGTGTCTCTTGCTGACGCATGGGCATTGGGACCACATTTCGGATCACCGGGTGGTGACGGAGGCGTTTCCGAAGGCGAAGGTGCTGATCCACAAGCTGGACGAGCCGAAATTGCAGCGGCCGGGCAGCCTGCTGTTTGAGTTGCCCTACCAGATTCCGCCGCGGAATGCGGATGGGTATATCGAGGACGGGCAGAAGATTCACGTGGGGCATATCACGCTGGCGGCGATGCATACGCCTGGGCATGACGAGGGGCATGTGGTGTTGTATTCGAACGAGCATGGGGTGCTGTTTGCGGGGGATTTGCTGATGGCTGGCGCGGTGGGGCGTTATGACCTGGAGGATGGGGATGCGGCGGTGCTGAAGAAGTCGCTGCACCGGGTGATGCTGCTTCCGGATGCGACGCGGGTGTTGCCGGGGCATGGGCCGGCGACGACGATCGGGCATGAGCGGGTGAATAATCCGTTTATTCGGGAATGGGGATTGGGGGGGTGAAGACGGAGGACGAAAGACGGGGGGCGGCGGGGGGAAGGGGGAAAGATGAGAGGGGTTGGGGTGTAACTTGGGGGTGGGGTGGGCGTGGGGGCGTGGTCGGTTTGAGGAGATTTTGTTGTGCGGCGGATTTTGGTATTGGCGGGGATGGCGGCGGCGATGGCGTGGGGGCGGGCGGCGCTGGGGGCGGCGGGGGATGTGACGATGAGTTCGGCGGGGCCGGCGGTGGTGATGGGGAATGGGGTGGTGACGGTGCGGTTGGAGAAGGGGACGGGGAATATAGAGGATGTGGCGTATGGGGGGAAGTCGCTGCTGGGGTCGGCGGGGTATGTGGATTGGGTGGAGACGGATGCGGATGACGACCAGGGGAAAGCGCGGCGTGTGCCGGGGGATTTTTCGGTGGTGAGGTCGCCGGAGGAGACGGGCGGGGAGCTGGCGGAGGTGAAATTTCATTATGTGCAGGGAGGGAAGTCGCCGGAATTTGATGTGGATTTGCATTATGTGTTGAGGCGTGGGGATTCGGGATTTTATGCGTTTGCGGAGTTTTCGCATCCGGCGGATTATGGGAGCGGGACGCTGGCGCAATCGCGCATGGTGCTGCGGCCGCGGGCGGAGCTGTTCGACAGGATTGCGGTGGACGATCAACGGATTTTTGCGTGTCCGCCGCCGGGGACGCCGGTGAAGCATCTGGGGCCGAAGGAATCGCAGTTGGTGACGGAGGGGCCGTTCAAGGGGCAGATATTCGACAAGTATCTGGATTTTGTAGACGCGGGGGATCATTACGTGCATGGGTGGATGGGGAGCAAATCGCACCTGGGGTGCTGGATCGTGGATGGGAGCACGGAGGATCAGAATGGGGGTCCGACGAAGCAGCACAACACGGCGCACTTCAGCCAGATTTTGCTGAAGATATTGACATGTTGTCATTATGGGGCGGCGCCGGTGGCATTGGAGAAGGGGAAGGCGTGGGAGAAGCTGTATGGGCCGTGGATGTTTTATGTGAATTCGGCGCCGACGCAGGCGGGGTTGTGGAGGGATGCGAAGGGGAAGGCGGCGGAGTTGCGCGGGGAGTGGCCGTATGGGTGGATGAAAAATGCGTTGTATCCACTGAAGGCGGAGCGGGGGAGCGTGGGTGGGCAGTTGCGTGTGGAGGATGCGCAGGATGGGAAGGCGTCGGCGGCGGGGGCGTGGGTGGGGCTGGCGGCGGCGGCGCCGGATTGGCAGCAGCAGTCGGATGGGTATCAGTTTTGGGTGCATGCGGATGGCGAGGGGCGGTTCACGATTCCCAACGTGCGGCCGGGGACGTACACGCTGTATGCGTTTACGGACGGGGTGATGGATGAATTTCGACGGGATGGGGTGGAGGTGAAGGCCGGGGGGAGCGATGGGCTGGGGACGCTGGAGTGGAAGCCTGTGCGGCATGGGAGGCAGTTGTGGCAGATCGGGGTTCCGGACCGGAGCGCGGAGGAGTTTCGGCACGGGGACGCGTATCGGCAGTGGGGGTTGCCGCAGAAATATGCGGAGGAGTTTCCGGAGGATGTGACGTTTACGATTGGGAAGAGCGATGCGCGGAAGGATTGGAATTATGCGCAGCCGAACGTGATGCGGGATGGGAAGTGGGTGGGTCCGACGTGGAGGATTGAGTTTGATGCGGGGGCCGGGGATTTGAAGCCGGGGGAGGCGACGTTGCGGCTGGCGATCGCGGCGGCGAACAATTCGTCGGTGATCGTGGGGGTGAACGGGAAGCGGGTGGGGCAGACGCCGGAGTTGCCGCATGATAATGCGATGATTCGGGAAGGGATCCATGGGCAGTATCGGGAGGAGGATGTGCGTTTTGATGGGGGCTTGTTGAAGGCGGGGCGGAATGAGATCACGCTGACGCTGCACACGGGGTCGGGGGAGTTGAAGAATGTGATGTATGATTGCGTGCGGCTGGAGGTGCCGTAGTAGGGAGGGGGCAGGAAGGGGTGCTGGAGAATTTTGTTGATGTTTGGGGGTGTGGGACTTAACGTGCGGGGATTACGCGTTGGAGACGAATGGATTAGTTGGAATGGGTGAGGCTCGTGGTGGGACGAACACGGGCGGGACGCCCGTGGCAGGGTTAGAAGGGAAGGCATGGCGGACGGGTCGCTGGCGATTGACTTGGAGCAGGTGAGCAAGACGTATCGGGGGCGTGTGCGCGCGTTGGAGGGGGTGCAGATGCAGGTGAGGCGTGGGGAGATATTCGGGCTGTTGGGGCCGAATGGGGCGGGGAAGAGCACGCTGGTGAAGATCATGATGTCGGTGGTGAAGCCGACGAGCGCTGTGGGGCAGGTGCTGGAGAAGCCTGTGGGATCGAAGGGGTCGTTGGAGCGGGTGGGGTATTTGCCGGAGCATCATAGGTTTCCGCGGTATCTGACGGGCCGGCAGACGCTGGAGTTTTTCGCGGCGCTATCGGGTGTGGGGAAGGAGACGCGGAAGGAGCGGGCGAAGGAATTGCTGGAGACGGTGGGGATGACGGCGTGGGCGGATAGGCGGGTGGGGGATTATTCGAAGGGGATGATGCAGCGGGTGGGAGTGGCGGCGGCGCTGGTGAACGATCCGCAGCTGGTGATATTGGATGAGCCGACGGATGGGGTGGATCCGGTGGGGCGGCGGGAGATACGGGATGTGCTGGTGCGGATGAAGAAGGAGGGGCGGACGGTTTTTATCAATTCGCATTTGCTGTCGGAGCTGGAGGTGGTGTCGGACCGGGTGGCGATCCTGGTGGCGGGGCGGGTGGTGAAGCAGGGGACGTTGAACGAGCTGACGGTGGGGCGGCAGTATTTTGAGCTGGAGGTGGCGGCGGATCGGGCGGAGCAGGGATTGAAGCGGGCGCTTGGGGAGCGGTTGAAGGGGACGTGGCCGGCCCCTCCGACGGCGGAGGGGATTTTGCGAGGCGCGCTGGGGACGGGGGAGTGGGTGGAGATACAGGGATCGGTGGCGCGGGTGGGGACGGTGGACGTGGGTGCGGCGCAGGGGGTGATCGATGCGGTGCGTGGGGAGGGGCTGGCGATCAGGAGGTGGGTGCAGATGCGGCCGTCGCTGGAGGATTTGTTCATCGAGGCGGTGGGTGGGGTGGCGGGGGGGCACAATGCGGGGGCGGCGATGGGCGGGGTGGTGAAGGCGCCGCCGGTGGGAGGATTTCGGCCATGATGGTGCAGACGTGGGCGCTCCTGGTGGATGCGTACCGGGAGTTGAATGCGAAGAAGATGTTCTGGATCGTGCTGATCCTGACGGGGGTGGTGCTGGCGGGATTTGCGACGCTGGGGGTGTCGGGGAATCAGATGACGGTGCTGTGGTATGCGCCGTTCGGGAAGGTGCCCAGCGCGTTGTTCATGTATAAGGCGATATTCAGTTATCTGGTGGTGGGGTTCTGGTTCACGTGGGTGGCGGTGCTGCTGGCGTTGATATCGACGGCGGGGATATTTCCGGATTTTCTGTCGGCGGGGTCGATCGATTTGTTTCTGGCGAAGCCGATCACGCGGTTGCGGCTGTTTTTGACGAAGTATGTGGCGGGGCTGCTGTTCGTGCTGCTGCAGGTGACGTTTTTCGCGGTGGCGAGTTTTGTGATTCTGGGGGTGCGGGCGGGGGTGTGGCAGCCGGGGATATTCTGGTCGATCCCGATCATCCTGGTGTTCTTTTCGTATTTGTATGGGGTGTGCGTGCTGCTGGGGGTGCTGACGCGGTCGACGGTGGCGGCGCTGTTGTTGACGCTGCTGGCGTGGCTGGGGTTCTGGGCGGTGGACCGTGTGGACGTGGTGATGGCGTCGTACATCAACTCGCAGCATGCGACGCAGGCGGACATGGAGGACGAGCTGGCGCGGATCGACAAGGAGATAGCGGCGAATCCCGGGGCGGCGACCCAGCCGGCGACGGAGCGGATGGGGGAGGAGATGTACCGGGATCGGGTGCAGATTGGTTCGCCGCCGCCGGGGGTGGGGACGCGAGGGTCGGGGAGCGGGGAGACGCTGGAGGATCAGCGTGCGGAGGCGGTGAGCATGCGGGACGAGGCGGTGGTATCGCCAACGGTGGAGATGGTGGAGCGGGTGGTGGTGGGAGTGAAGACGCTGATACCGAAGACGCGGGAGACGACGAACCTGCTGGACCGGGAGCTGTTCACGGACAAGGATTTGCGGGCGGCGACGCAGGCGGATGCGGGGCAGGCGTCGCAGCAGGATGAGTTTGAGCGGCGGCGTGCGGAGCGGCGGGGGCAGGTGTGGATCGATGCGATGCGGGAGCGGTCGGTGTGGTGGGTGGTGGGGACGTCGGTGGGGTTTGAGGCGGTGGTTCTGGGGGTGGCGGCGTGGCTGTTTTGCCGGCGTGATTACTGAGGTCGGACTACTAAGAGGGGAGCGGGGCGGCTATACTCGCGGGTCTTTCGGAAGTTGCGGAAAGAAGCGAGCATGGCAGAGAAGATGAAGATACGGCTGGGGCATTCGCCGGACCCGGATGATGCGTTCATGTTTTACGGGCTGGCGACGGGGGCGATGGATTCGGGGGCGTATGCATTCGAGCATATTCTGCAGGACATCCAGACGCTCAACGAGCGGGCGATGAAGCATGGGGGAGATGGGAGCGGGCTGGAGGTGACGGCGATATCGCTGCATGCGTATCCGTACGTGGCGAAGCATTATGCGCTGATGGGGTGCGGGTGCTCGATGGGGGAGAATTACGGGCCGATGATCGTGTCGAAGAAGGCGATGACGATCGAGGAGCTGAAGACGAAGCGGATCGCGATACCGGGTACGATGACGACGGCGTTTTTGACGGCGTCGATTGCGTTGGGGAAGGGATTTCGGAACGTGGTGAAGCCGTTCGATCAGATTCTGGAGTATGTGGAGGCGGGGCATGCGGACGCGGGGCTGATCATTCATGAGGGGCAGTTGACGTATCAGAATCATGGGCTGGTGTGCTCGCTGGATCTGGGGAAGTGGTGGATGGAGCGGACGGGGATGCCGCTGCCGTTGGGTGGGAATGTGATTCGGCGGGATCTGGGGGAGGAGCACGTGCGGGGTGTGACGCGGTTGTTGAAGAAGTCGATTGAGTTTTCGCTGGCGCATCGGGAGGAGGCGGTGAAGCATGCGTTAAAGTATGCGCGGGACATGGACGTGCCGCTGGCGGATCGATTTGTGGGGATGTATGTGAATCACTGGACGCTGGATTATGGGGAGAGGGGGCGCGCGGCGGTGAACCGGCTGCTGGATGAGGGTGCTGGAGTGGGGATGATACCGCGGTGCCCGCCGGTGGAATTTGTGGAGTGAGGCGCGGGGGCGTGAGCAGGCTTGAGATGTGGAGCGATTGATGCCGGCAGAGCTGATACTTCCGTATGTGATGCGATACGTTCATATTGCGTCGGCGATATTGATGATCGGGGGTCCGTTTTTCGTGTGGTTTGCGTTTATGCCGGCGGCGCGGCGGGTGCTGGATGAGGAGTCGCACCGGAAGCTGAGCGAGGCGGTGAATGGGCGTTGGCGGCACATGGTGTACCTGCTGATCACGCTGTTTTTGATATCGGGGCTGTACACGTTTCTGGTGCCGGTGCGGGTGAACGGGGTATTGATCACGAGCCGGTGGCGGGATTTCGGGGAATCGGACAAGCGGCTGTATCACATGATATTCGGTTTCAAGATGATCGCGGCGTTCGGGATATTCTTTCTGGCGTCGGCGCTGGCGGGTCGAACGAAGACGTTTGCGGGGATACGGGCGAAGCGGAAGACATTTATCGCGGTGCTGCTGTTGCTGGCGGCGGGGCTGCTGGTGTGTTCGACGTGGCTGCGGTATCTGCCGACGCAGGAGCCGCCGAAGCCGTTTCCGAGTCCGCTGGTGGGGAAGTGATGGCGCGGCGTGGTTGATTTTTAGAGGATGATGACATGAGCAGACTGAGTGAGATTCTGGCGTTTAACGAGCAGTTCGTGGGGTCGAAGGGATATGAGGCGTTTTTGACGGATCGCTATCCGGACAAGCGGATGGTGATCGTGACGTGCATGGACACGCGGCTGACGGAGCTGCTGCCCAAGGCGATGAACTTACGGAACGGGGATGCGAAGATCATCAAGATCGCGGGGGCGATAGTGGCGGCGCCGTTCGGGAGCGTGATGCGGTCGATCCTGGTGGCGATTTATTCGCTGGGGGCGGAGGAGATTTATATTGTGGGGCATCATGACTGCGGGATGACGGGGCTGGGGCATGCCGAGATTCTGGAGAAGGCGCAGGCGGCGGGGGTGTCGAAGAAGACGCTGGACACGTTGGCGCACGCGGGGATCGACCTGGAAGGATGGCTGTCGGGGTTTGCGTCGCCGGCGGCGGGGGTGGAGGCGTCGGTGAAGATGATCCGGCACCATCCGCTGTTGCCGGCGGGATTGAAGGTGTTCGGGCTGGTGATTCACCCGGAGACGGGGAAGCTGGAGGTGGTGGATGGCGGGTGAGGGGGTCAGCGGGGTGATGGAAAAATTAGTTCAACTGGTGCAATTGGGGGGAGTTGAGTTGGGAGGCATGGTGTACGGCGGGGCTAAGTAGGTAGCCAAAAGTTTTTGCGCAAGTCGCGTCCTACAGTTTCCACAGGCCTAAGCAGGAGCATGGCCATGTGGAAGTTCGACGGACACGATGTCCGCCGCCTGCGTCGGGCGATCAAAGACGCGAAGCAGGGGCGGTATTGCAGACGATTGATGACGGTCTTGCTGGTGGCGCAGGGCCACCGGCCCGGCAAGGTCGCGCGGCTGACCGGGCAGGCCCGACGCACGGTCTCGCTGCTCCTGGGCAGGTATGCCAAACGCCGCCGGCCTTCTGATCTGGCCGATCGCCCCAGGAAGGGCCGGCCCAGGGCAACGCCTGCACTCACGGCATCGCGTCTGAAGCGGGAATATGGCCACGATCCCCTGGCCCTGGGATACATGGCCACCGAGTGGACGGTCCCGCTGCTGGCCGGACACCTTTGCCGCCAATGCGGATTGCCTGTCACTTCGCGCACGCTGCGGCGGCGCATGAAGGCCCTGGGGCTGGTCTGGAAAAGGCCGCGATACGTGTACCATCCGGCCGATCCGCACCGGCCGCAAAAAAAGGGGCGCTGGTTCGCCGCGTAAAGAGGCTGGATCATCATGCCGTGATCCTTTTTGAAGATGAAACCATCCTGCGGCTGTTCCCGCCCTTGCGGGCCAAGTGGGCCTGGCGTGGATCGCAGCCGCAGGTGCGAATCTCGGGGGCCAATGACCGCCGGGTGCTTTTTGGCACGATCAACCCGCGTACCGGTCATCGGGTGCTGATGAAAGGGAGAAGCATGCGGCAGGGAGAGTTCCAGTCGTTCCTGCGGCTGCTTCACAAGCGCTACCGTCGGCCAGTCTGGCTGATCCTGGATGAAGCGGGCTGCCACACGGCCGCCGGAACACAGCGATTGGAAGAGCGGCTGGATATCCACTGCCTGTACCTGCCCAAACAGTCGCCGGAACTCAACCCCATGGACCACCTCTGGCGTCCGGCGAAGGGCCGGATCGCCGCCAACCGGCAATATCGAAACGTGGACGAAGAAGCGAGGTATTTGGAGCAATTCGTCCATCACCTTTCACCCATGCACGCCCTGCGCACTGCAGGTATCCTCTCTCAGGGCTTCTGGTTGCCGCAGGTGCGCAAGAACTTTTGGCAACCTACTTAG